>DATGDH010000055.1:0-44143 GCA_035310985.1 Burkholderiales bacterium | reverse complement strand
GGCGCGCGGCCAGTCGAGCAGCATGCGCCAGAAGTGCTCGTGGACGATCTCTGCGTCGACCTGAGTGCTCCGTTCGCGCCCGATCGCATCCGCAGGCTCGCTGCCGGCCGCGCGCTCGCAGGCGAGCGCTGCCGCGACCGCTTGCGAACGGCCGCACACCGAAAAGAGCCTTGGCACCAGCGCGACCGCGTCCGAAGGGAGCCTGCCGGCGAGCACCCGCGCCATGCCCCCCGGGCGCATCAAGGCGACGCGCGCCGCGCCGACGCGCCGCCCGTCCCAATTGAGCGAGATGGCGAGCACGCCTTCCAGGCCGGGGTCAGGCATCGCGCCGCACGAGATCTGGAAAATAGGCGTCTAGGCCCTCCGTCTCGCCCCGCAAGGCAGCCTCCAGGCCGTCAAGCGCCAGGTTGAGCGAGCGGGCCTCGTCTTCGGTGAGCACTTGGCGCGCCACTTCGCGGAACGCGACCACCCAGGTGCCTGCGGGCTGCGCGCCGACGAGGGCGAAGTCGAGCCGGCGCCGCTCGCCGCGGCCTTCGCACCAGGCGACGAGCCCCTCTCCGGAAACCACGCGCATTGGAATGGCGAGACACATGCACCGACCCTGCCCGACCGACCCGCCAAGTCTGGTCGGGCACTCGCCCTCCGGCTTGACCTAGATCAACCCCGTTCGGGTCAGAAGGTCTGGTACTGGAAGCGCGTGCGCGCCTCGGGCAGCCCGGGGCGTTGGATCTGAACGTCGATCACGTACGGCCGCGAGCCGTTCATGCTGAAGTAGTTGCCGTAGCTCACGAAGCCGTTAATCGACATCGGCTCGAGCTGACGCGTCTCGCTAGCCAGGCCGACCTGCTCGACGCTGACGCGCACCTGCGCGTCGCGGATCGCCGCGTGGGTGCCCGCGTCGAACAGCGACAGGTTGACGTGATACGCACCCGCGCCAGCAGCTCCGTGGTGCATCGCCTTTTCCGCCTGCTCGCGCGCGGGCAGCGCCTGCACGGCCGCCGCCGGCATCACGCCCAGGTACACGTCCATCCCGTTGACGATATGGTGGGTGGCTGAAAGCTCGCGTGCCTGCGCGCCCGGAAGCAAAGACGCTGCCCAGAGCAGCGCCGCGCACAGCGTCAGCGCTTTGATGACTGTCTTCATGGCGTCCTCCACATGTCGTGGTGAAGCGCCGCTGCGGGGGCAGCGAGGCGCCCCGCCATTCCCTCTCGGGTCGACAAATTCGAACATATTTTCAAGATCGGAGTTCTGATTCAGGTCAAAGTCAGGCGCCGCGCAGAACGAGTGTGAGGCTTTGCAAGCGGCGCGGCGGCGTGCACGCGGCCGCCGCCCGCCGCTGTGGTGTGATGCGCCATCGCGGTACAAAACGACTACAGACATGGAACGCTCGAAAATCCAGACTGCCCTGCCGATCGTCGAAACGTTCGAGAGGACCGTTACCCGCTACCTCTCCGGCCTCGCTTCCGAGGACGACACGCTGCGCGCGCTGCGCGAGATGTCGGCGCAGCTCGACCGGCTGCTCGACGAGGAGCGCGCGCGCGAGCTGCTGCGCGCGATCGACAAGCACACTTCGATGGTGTTCGAACCGCCCCAGGCGGCGCGCAGCGCCGCTTTTCCGCTGCCTTACATCAGCTTCGTGCGTATCCAGCTCGCCAAGCACGTCTGGGCGCTCAAGGAGCACCTGCGGGGGGTGGCGGCATAGCGCCCGAGGCGAAGGCGGCGAGGGCGGCCGCGACCGCCCGCACGACACCGCTCCAGTCGCCGCGCTCCGGCTGCCGGAACAGCCGCGCGCTCGGGTACCAAGGGCTATCCTCGCGGTCCCTCATCCAGCGCCAGTCCGGCGCGCTCGGCAGCATGATCCACACCGGCTTGCCCAGCGCCCCGGCCAGGTGGGCGACCGCTGTGTCGGCCGTGATCACCAGGTCGAGCGCATCGATCAGGGCGGCGGTGTCGGCGAAGGTGTCGAGCTCCGCGGTGTAGTCCGTGACCGATTCGCCGCGCGGATCGAGCCGCGCCAGCGACGCGGCGGCTTCGCCCTTCTGCAGGCTGAAGAACGCGCAGTCGGGCAACGCCAGCAGCGGGGCGAGCACCTCCACCGGGAACGAGCGCACGCGGTCGCGCCGGTGCTTCGGATTTCCGGCCCAGACCAGGCCGATCCTGCGCCGGGCGCCGAGCGGCTCGAGGCGGCGGCGCCAAGCCGCGACTCCGGCTTGCGCCGCGTGCACGTAGGGGACCTGCGAGGGAACGCTGGCGAGCGTCGTGCCGAACGCCCTGGGCAGGCTCATGACCGGAACGTAATAGTCAAACGCCAGCGGCGGTTCGGCCGACGTAAACACCGTGCGCACGCCGTCCACCGTGCGCAGAAGCGCCTCGAGCACAGGGTGGCAGGCGATCGCGACCTGTGCGCCGCGCGCCGCGAGCAGAGGAGCGTAGCGCGCCATCTGAATCGCATCGCCGAAGCCCTGCTCCGAATACACGATCAGAGTCTTGCCGGCGACGTTGTCCTGCCCCAGCCAGAGGGGCTTTTCGGTGGCCTGCGTCGGCAGCTTGGTACGCAGCGCTTCCCAGCGCCATTCGTACTCCTGCCAGCCACGCTCGTAGTTCCCTGTCAGGAGGAAGGCAAAACTGGAGTTGAAGTGCGCCTCCGCGTCGCCGGGCCGGATGCTCTGTACGCGCTCGTAGGCCGCGATCGCCTCGTCGATGCGTCCCTGCTGACACAGCACGTTGCCGAGGTTGTTCAGCGCTTCGGCGTGCTGCGGCCGGATCGCAAGGGCGCGCCGGTAGCTCGCCAACGCCTCCTCGTACTGTCCCAATTCCTCCAGCGCGTGGCCGCGTATGCATTGTGCCTCCGCCGACGACGCATTGCGCAGCGCGCCATCCGCGGCAGCTGCGCGGCTGTGCAGAGCCTGCGCATCATCCGGCCGCAGCGCCAAAGCCTCGCGGTAGCTCTGCAGCGCCTCGCCGTCGCGGTGCAGCGCCCTCAATGTATCCCCGCGGCAGTTCAGCGCCTCCGCGAATTGCGGCCGTATCGCGAGCGCGCTCTCGAAGCTCGCCAGCGCCTCGCCATAGCGCTCGAGCGCATGCAGCGCCCTGCCGCGCAGCTGCAGCGCGCCGCTCGCCCGTGGCCGGCCCGCCAGCGCTCGTTCGCAGCTGGCGAGCGCCTCGGCCGGAAGCCGCAGCGCGAGCAGCAGAGACGCGTGGTGCATGAGCGCGTCGTGGCATTGTGGGCTGATCTGAAGCGCGCGCGTCACGACCGCTAGCGCCTCGTCGAGGTCCTCTCGCTCGTGACGCAGCGCCGCTAAAAGCAGAAGCGCATCGATGTGATCCGGCTGGGACTGGAGGAAAGCCCGGCACAGCTGCTCGGCTTCGTCGGCTCTTCCTTCGCTCCACGCCGCGAGCGCGCGCCGAGCGTCCTCGGGCAGTGCCAGCCGGCGCGCCGCGAGGTCCCGGTGCGAGCGGGTCTCCGCGTCCGCAGGCCCCGCCTCGAGAGCGGCGTTGTAGCTCGCGAGCGCCTCGTCGTGGCGACCGAGGGCTTCGAGAACGCGCCCACGCGCGTCGAGCAGGCGCGCATCGCCTGGCTGCCGCGCGAGCGCCCGCTCGTAGCATTCGAGCGCCTCCGCGTCACGCCCCATCGCGGCGAGCACCCTGCCGCGATTGTAGAGCGCTTCGCTGGAATCCGGGCGCAGCGCGAGCGCGCGGTCGCAGCCCGCCAGCGCATCCGCGAACCGCCCGAGTGCGAGCAACGCGCCGCTGCGGTTTAGAAGCGCCTCCGGGTAGGCGGGCCGGAGCGCGAGCGCGCGATCGAAGCTTGCCACCGCCTCCTCGTAACGCGCCAGCGCGCACAGGGCATTCCCCCGGTTGTTCAGCGTCTCCGGATGGTCCGGACGCAACGCGAGCGCCTTGCCGTAGCTCGCGAGCGCCTCCGCGTGCCGGTCGAGCTCCTGGAGCGCGTTGCCACGGTTGTTCAGCGCTTCCGCGTATTCCGGCCGCGCCGTAAGCGCGTGGTCGAAGGCAGCGAGCGCCTCGGCCGGGCGTTCGGCCTCGAGCAGGCACACGCCCAGGTTGTTCAGCGCCTCGACGTCGCCGGGATGGAGCGCCAGCACGCGCTCGTAGCACGCGAGCGCCTCCGCATGGCGCCCGAGCGACTGCAGGACCGTGCCGCGGTTGTAGAGCACATCGAAGGAATCCGGCCGCAACGCGAGCGCCGCGTCGTAGCTCACGAGTGCCTCCGCGGGCCGCCGTAGCATACTAAGCAGCACGCCGCGGTGAGCGAGCGCGTCGAAGGAGTTCGGATCGAGCTCGAGGGCGCGGCTCACCAGCTCGTGCGCCCGCTGCGCGTCGCCGCGCCGCTGTTCGGCGACGCTTGCAAGCAGCAGTGCTTGCGCCGGCGGGAGCGCTCGCCCGTTGTCCATCGCTCAGGGAAAGCGCTGCAGAACCTGGGCAAAGGCTTGGCGCACCATGTCCTCAAGCTCGCCGCTGCCGTCGACGACGATGTCCGCCTGCGGGCGCACGCGGGCGCGCTGCATGAGCAGCAGGCGACGGACGAGCGCAACATAATTGGCCAGGAAGCCGTCCATCCAAGCCAGCCGCTCTCGCGCGGCGCCCTCCCGCCCCTCGCGCAGCGCCTCGGCGCAAAGCGCCTTCAGCCTGCGCGCCAGCGCGAGGTCGAGCGGCGTGTCGACCCAGATCAGCAGATCGATGAGCGCGCCGGTTGCCCCGTGCGCGCGCCCGAACTGGGTCTCGAACACGACGTACTTGCGCGGCGCGATCGTCGTGCCGCCCGCCGGCTCAACTACGGGCTCGCCGCCCTTCAGCCTGCGCAGGTGCTCGCCCAGCAGCGGCACCTCGAGCTCGTCGAAGTCCGCGCCGCGCTCCGCCCAGCGTTCGACCCTGCCGATCGGCTCGCGCGTCATGCGTTCGTAGCTATCCATGTGGATCGCGCACGCGTCGCCCAGCCGCGCCACCAGGCCCTGCACCAGCGACGTCTTGCCGCCGCCCGGGGGTCCCGCGACGGCGACGACGTGGTTCATCCTGCGCCGCCGCGCCCCTAGCGCGTAGCGGCGGGCTTCTGCTCCGCCGCCTTGAGCTGCGGGAAATCCACCTGGCAGCGGATCCCGCCCGGCACGGCGCCGTGCGGGTTTGGCAGCTCCAGGCGCACACCGAAGGTCCCGCTCGCCGCGTCGAACACGCGGTCGATGATCTTCACGGTCGCGCGATAGCGTCCGTCGAGGCCTTCCGGGATCACCTCGCCGTTCATACCCAGGTGCAGCTTGCCGAAGTACTCGACCGGCAGCACCACCTCGACCCGTAGCGGATCGATCTCCGCCAACTTGAGGATCGGCTTGCTGTCCGTGCCCGACTGGGCGAGATCGCCGGGATTGAGCATGCGGTCCATCACCACGCCGTCGAACGGGCTGCGCAGGATGCGCAGGTTGAGCAGGTCCACCGCGTGCCGGTACTCGAGCTTGGCGAGCTGCTGGTTTTCGCGCGCGTCCTCGAGCTCGGACTCGGCCACGCGCTTCTCGGCCAATGCGTCGTCGTGTGCCTGAGCCGCGACGAAGTGCTGCTTCTGCAGCTCGCGCGCACGGTCGAGCTTCTTGGTTGCGTATTCGACGCGCTCCTGGGCTGCCGATATGCGGCCGGTCATCTTGGAGCGGAACTCGGCGGCCGCGACCGCCGATCGCTCGGCGCTCGATTCCAGCTCGACCAGCGCCTCCCCCGCCTTCACCGGGTCGCCGCGTTGTACCCGCACCTTCGCGATCAGGCCCTCGGTAGGGCTTCGCAGCTCGATCACCTGCACCGGCTGGATCAGGCATTCGAAGGTCTTCGCGCGCGCGCCGAACGGCACGGCCAGGCAGGCCAACGCGGCCGCGCGCATTACGATGATGCCCAAGCTGCGATCGCTTCCCACCTCGGTCACTCTCCTCTTCCCGAAAACGCGAGTATTTGGTCCAGCCGCCGGTCCTGCTTCAGATTCTGCACGCGTACGAACAGGTTGCGCCGCTCGGCGGAGAACTGCGCCAGCGCGCGCAGCGCAGCGTAGACCGCGGCGGGGAGTGCGCCCCTGCGCTCGCGCAGCCGCCGCACCAGCCGTGTGGCCCCCGGCGCATAGACGGTGAAGGTTTCGTCCTCGAGCGACACGATAGCCTCGCAGCTTCCCGGATCGCCCTGCCGGCCGCAGCGGCCGAACAGCTGCCGGTCGATGCGGCGCGACTCGTGGTACTCGGTGAGGATCACGTGCAGCCCGCCCGCCTCGGCGACGCCGGAGCCCAGGCGGATGTCGGTGCCGCGCCCCGCCATGTTGGTCGCGACCGTCACGCGCCCGGCCTCGCCAGCCACGGCGATCACGTCCGCCTCAGCCTTGTCCTGCTTCGCGTTTAGCAGGGCGTGCTCGATGCCGCGCCGCGTCAGGACGGCGCTCAGCTCCTCCGAGGCGTTCACCGAGCGCGTGCCGATCAGCACCGGGCGCCCTAGCCCGCGTGCGATGAGCTCGACGCTTTCGGCCACGACATTCCACTTTTGCTCGTGCGTGTCGCAGACGCGCACGCCATGATAGGCGCGCCGCGACGGCCGGTGCAGGGGGATCCTGACCACGTCGAGCCCGTAGACGATTCCGATCTCGCGCGCGACTTCGCGTGCGGTGCCGGTCATGCCCGCCAGCCGGACGTAGCGCCGGAACAAGCGCTGGTAGGTCAGGCGCGCGAGCGTCTCGCGGCGCCCCGTGATCGAACAGCCTTCCTTCGCCTCGATCAGCTGGTGCAGGCCGCGCTCCCAGGCGCGGTCCGGCATCACCCTGCCGGTCGATTCGTCGACGATCTGCACCTTGCCGTCCGCGACCACGTAGTGCTGGTCGCGGCGAAAGAGGATCAGCGCGCTGAGCGCCTGGGTGACGAGCTCGTTGCGCGCGCGCGACGACGCCCAAAGTCCCTCCAGCGCCGCGCCGTAGCGGGTCACGCTCGACTTGCCCGCGGCCGTAAGCGTGACGCTGCGCTCGGCGGCGTCCACGGTGTAGTCCTGGCCGGCGGCCAGCCGCTCGGCGATCTCGAGCGCGCGCTCGCATTGCTCCTGCTCGTCGGCGTCGCTGCTGGTCGAGGACAGGATCAGCGGCGTGCGCGCCTCGTCGATGAACACGCTGTCGGCCTCATCGACCAGGCCGAAGTACAGCCCCCTCAGCACCAGCTCCTCCTCGCGCGCCGGGCCGCCGCGCAACCTGTCGAGCGCGAGGTGCAGCCGGCTGCTGCGGCGCGCGAGCGCGACGCGGTCGCGCAAGTAGTCGAACGCGAGCTCCTTGTTGGTGCAGTAGGTCACCGCGCGTGCGTAGGCGTCGCGCCGTTCCGCGCGCCCCATACCCTGCACGACCACCCCGACGCTGAGGCCGAGGAAACGGTAGAGCGGCCCCATCTCCTCGGCGTCGCGCTGCGCGAGGTAGTCGTTCACCGTGATCACGTGCACCGGATATCCGGCGAGCGCCACCGCGCAGGCCGGGAGCGTCGCGGTCAGCGTCTTGCCCTCCCCGGTTTCCAGCTCGGCCAGCTTGCCCTGCAGCAGTGCCCAGCCCCCCATGAGTTGCGGCTCGAAGTGGCGCTTGCCGATCGTGCGCGTGGAAGCCTCGCGCACCAGCGCGAAGCATTCGCCCACCAGCTCGGGCGCAAATCCCCGGCGCCGCAGCCTGGCGCGCATGCCGCGGGCGCGGCTAAGCAGAGCATCATCCGCCGCACTGCGCAGCGCCTGCTCGTGGCGCGCGGCGAGCTCTACGATGCGCCGCAGCGCGTGCTCGGGGTCGCGCAACCGGTTGCGCAGCGGACGGTAGGCTCCGGCCAGCAGGAACTCGGCGATCCGGTCGTGCCAGCCGCGCTCGGCCTCGGAGCGCTCCGCATAGGGGCGCGCCGGGGCCAATTCGAGCGCGTCGGCGAGTATGCTTGCCCTAGACATTGAAGCGCGACAGGAAGAGCAGCCGGATGCTGCGATACCAGCGGGCGGCGAGCGGCTCCATCTTGTGGTCGAAGCGGACGTACACGCGCTCGCCGAACGGCTCGCCCTGCGGCAGGCCCGCGAGCGCCACGTCGAACTGGAACATGCGCTCGAGCGCCTTGGGGCCGTTGGTGTCGCGCGGATCGGTCGGGATCTCTCCGCCGCCTTCGGTGGCGAGCGCGCGGCTCGGCAGATAGGCCTCACCAGCGGGGACCTGGCGCACGATCGTGCCGCGCGCGACCAGTCCGGGATGGTCGGCGAGCCGCACGCGGACGCGGTCGGTCGCCAGGCGCACCTGGTCGATCGCGTCTTGCGGCACGACCACGCGCGCGAGCGGCTGCGAGGCGCCGATTACGTAGCCGAGCAGCTCACCCTTGCGGTAGAAGCGTCCCGGCATGTCGGAGGCTTCCGGCGCGACGAATACGCCGTCGGTGCGCGCGCGTACCGTCAGCTCGGCGGCTCGCTCCTGGGCCAGCGCTAGCGACGCGCGCTCGCTTTCCAGCCTTTCCCGTACGATCTCCGCCCGGGCACGGTCGGAGACGAATTCGGTCGCGTATTCGGCCTTCAGCTGATCGACCTTCGCCTCGCTCAGGCGCAGCTGGGCCTCGAGCGCGGGATCGTCGCAGCGCACCAGCGGGTCGCCACGCGACACGCGCGTGCCCGGGCGCGCGAGAAAACTGCCGAAGAACCCGTTCGTGCCGGCGCGCAGCATCGCGTCCTCGGACAACCAGATCACGCCCTCGGCCTGCGAGTGGTATGGAAGCGGCACCGCCACCGCGAACACCAACAGAGCGCCCGCGGAGCCGAGCGTCACACCGAGGGCGCGGCGCCGGTGCCTGCGCAGGCGCGGGCTGGCAGTCAGATGCTGCAAGCCGCGCAACACCGGCAGCACAGCCATGGCGACCAGCGCCCAGCCGGCAAGCAGCACCCCGACCACGAAGAAGCGGCTGGCGATGAACAGCGCGATGACCACCGTGACGATGACGCGGTAGATCGAAGAGGCGATGCCATAGCCTACGAACCAGGCGCGTTCCGAGCGCGAGGCCTCCGGCCCCTCGGCGTCCTCCACGCCGAGCGCGTAGCGCTCGATCAGGTAGCCCCAGTAGCGCAGCGAGCGCAGCGCGAGGTTCGGCATCTCGATCAGATCGGCCAGGATGTAGTAGGCGTCGTAGCGCAGCAGCGGGTTGCCGTTGAACAGTACCGTAGAAACGCTCGCGATCAGCATCACGTTGAACAGCACCGCGCGCACCACGCCGGGCTCGATCAGCAGCCAGACGTAGAACGCGAGCGCGGCGAGGAACAGCTCCGCCGCCATACCCGCGGCCCCGACCAGCGCGCGCTGACGCTTCGAGCGGAACGTGGTCGCCGCGGACGCTTCCACGTAAGGTACGGGCAGCAGCACGAGCAGGATGATCCCCATGTCGTGCACTTCCCCTCCGCCCGCCTTGGTGGCCGAGGCGTGTCCCAGCTCGTGCAGCGCCTTGATCAGCGGAAAGAGCAGGTAGAGCACCAGCAGGTTGTTGACCGCCAGCACGCGGTCGGTAAAGTCGTTGGTCAGGTCGGCCCAGTGCGGGGGAACCAGCAGCAGGGCGGGCAGCACCACGGCGAGCCAGATGAGCGCGCCCCAGCGGCTCCAGATGAACCCGATCGCCGGGCGGAAACGCTCGAGGAAGGCCTCGGGATCCCAGAGCGGAATTCGCAGGGCCATGGGGTTCGCGTAAGAACGTGCCCGGCGAGCCTTGACGTCGCGCTCTCCGCGCGAGAACAGCTCGGCGGTGTCCGGCGAGACGTCGCTCTGCAGCAGGTCGGCCGCGTGCAGCTGGCCGAGCAGATGGATAATCTCGTCCTGCGTGGGCGAGGCATCGCCCAGGCGCTTGTTGGCGAGCTGCCAGAGGTCCGCGACGCTGCGCTCGCCGTCCATCGCCGCGATGATCAGGCGCGCCGCCGGCGTGAAGCGGTGCACGCGGCCCGAAGCGGGATCCTGCAGCAGGTACCACAGCTCGCCGCGGTAGCGGTGGCGGTAGAGGCGGGCGTGCGAGCGCAGCCTGGGCCGCAGGCCCGCGACGCGGTACCAGGAGCTGCTAAGCAGCGGTGCGCTCATGCCCGGTCCGCGCTACGCGGCTTCAGGGAAGCCACTTCCACACCTGGAGCCGCGCCCAGTCGACCAGGCTATGGGTCCAGATCCAGATCAGCCTGCGCCTGCCAGTCTCGATCTTGCCAACTCCTTCCATGCCCGGGCGCAGGTGCGCGGAAGGATCGTCGAGCTTCGCCTCGACGCGGAAATAGTTGCGGCCGTCCTGTGCGGTCGACACGGGCGTGAGCTGCTTCACGATTAAGTGCATCGGGTGCGCGGGCATGCCGGAGAGCGCGAGCTCCCCCGGCTGGCCGACACGCACCGAAGCGATGTCGCGCTCGTCGACCTCGAGGATCACGCGGTAGGCGTCGAGCGGGGCGACCTGGAACAGCACCTTGCCCTGCTCGACCGGCGTGCCGAGCAGCTGGCTCAGGTCACCCGATACCACCACGCCATCGAACGGCGCGACGAGGGTGGCGCGCGCGAGCCGGTCCTCGATCAGCGCGAGCTGCGCCTCGGTCTGGCTCACCTGCGCTGCGATCACCGCCATCGCTGCGCGGTCCTGGGCGGCGAGCGCCTGGCGGTGCTTGCGCAGCAGCTGCTCGCGCTCGGAGGCAAGGCGCGTGCGCTCGAGCTTGAGATCCTTCTGGTCGAGCGCCGCCAGCACCTGGCCTTTCTTCACGTTGTCGCCTGCGCGCACCGCGCTCTGCGCGATGTAGCCGTCGAAGGGCGCGACCAGCGCGCGCTGCACCGCGCCCTCGATCACTGTCTTGGCGCCGACGCGGTACTCGCCGCTAGCCAGGCTCAGGAATACCACGATCACTGCCGCGACGAGCGCGACCAGCTTCACGCCCGGGTGGCGCGGACCGAACAGCGCGCGCGCGCCCGCGCCCAGCGCCTCGCGCAGCCGCCGCCACTCGCCGCGCTCGTTCTCTTCCTTCAGGACGAGAATCGGGCCGAGCAGCATGCCGGCGGTCCTGCACAGCTCGACCGCCTCGGCGTCGAACGGCTCGCCCTGGCTGCGCTCCAGCGTCATCACGCCGCAGGCGTGCCCGTCCTGCATCAGGGGAACGGACAGGATCGCGGCGTCCTTGAGCTCGCGCGCCAGCTCGGCGTGAGCGATCGCGCCGATCTCGTCGTCCGCGCGCGGCGGATAGACAACCGCCGTGTCGAGGTCGAGCACCTCGTCCATCGCCTCGCAGATCAGGCGCACCAGGTTGGTCTTGGGGTCGAAGCTCGCGGTGTGCGAGATCGCCTTCACCTCGATGCTGCCGTCCCGCTCCAAGCCGACGCTCACGCGATCGCAATTCATGCGCGCGGCGAGCTCGTTGGCCACCGCGAGCGCCGAAGGGGTGAAGCGCCGGTCCTGCACCGCAGTCGCGATCAGGTCGGCGGCCGTACCGGTTCGCTCCAGGCGCACCTCGTAGGTTCGCAGCTGTCTTTGGCGGAAATGGTCGACGAGCCAGGCGCTCGCCCAATGGAGCATCCTCAGCGCGCGCTGCAGGCCCTGCTCGGGACCCGCGGCCAAGTCGAGCACCACCGCGCCGTGCAGCGTGCCCGAAACCTCGATCGGGTAGCCTATGAATACGGGCTGATCACGCGCCGGAACGGGCGTGCCGTCCTGCGCCACTACGATGCCGCGCCGTTCCCTAAGGGCGGATTGCGCGGCCAAGCTCAAGTACTGCATGTCGCGCTGCGGATCCGGCCACACGGCCGCAGCGGTGAACGCCCCGGCCGGGTCGGGGCCGAGCACCAGCAGCGCGCCGCCGACGCGCTCGATCTGGCTGCACAGGACGGCGAGCCAGCTGTTGCAGAACTCGGACGTATCACGCGCGTTCGAGAAGCGCGCCCACGCCGCCGCCTCCGCGCGGACGTGGTCGTCGGTCGCCAGCGAATAGATCGGCGCAGTGCCTGCCATCGGTTCTGCCTCGACCGCTCGTGCTAGCTGCGCGCGCGCAGCTCAGCAGCGCAGGTCAGTCCGCCGCGGCGCGCTTGGCCGCCTTGCCCGCGGGTGCCTTTGCCTTCGAAGCGCTCTCCGCGCCGCCCGCGGCGGGCGCCGCCTGCTCGGTCCCGCCACCCTTGACCGGAGCCAACCTGTCCTTCAGGGCATTGAAGTTGCGCATCGATTGCAGGTGCAGGTAAAGGAGCTCCAGCTCGTCGGTCTTCGCCAGATCCGCGAGCTTCTCCCCGCCAAGCCCCTTGAGCTTCGCTCGGTTGACTGCCCAGAAGCCGGTCAACGACAGGCGCTCGCCGCTGCCGGTGGAGATCTGCGCCTGCATTGGCTCGAGCAGGTCGAGTTCCCTGACCTTGCGGCAGAACGCGCGGGTCCGGTGGAACTGGGCCTGGTACTCCTGCAGGAACTTGAGCACGTTGTCGACGTATGGCGTGGGCTTCTTGTCCTCGCCGAAAAGCCGCTGTCCGCGCCCTTCGCGGTTGAATCCGGGAAACGCTTCGTCGACGCACAGCATGAAGGTCTTGCCGTCGTCCGCCGTCGAGAACACGAACGGATAGCGGCGCACGAAGGCCGGAATGTACTTGCCGAGCCACGAGCCCTCTTCCGACAGGTACAGGTTCTCGTTGCCGCGCACGCCGAGGATCACCGCCGGCATCAGCGCGTCCTTCGCGCCGGCGAACACGATGGCGTACTCCGCAGCCGCAGTCGGGAACTCGACTGCCATCAGGGGCACGGAGTTCACGTTGCGGGCGAAGGAATAGTTGGCACCGACCTCCACCGAACTATCGCCGTGGCGCCCGCTCGATACCGGAACCGCGGTCTCGTAGATCAGAAGTTGGGTGGTCATCGCTAGGAGTTCTCCTCTCGCGTTCGACTATACCGCAGCCTCTCAGAACGCGCCTAGCGTTGGCAAAATCTTACTTTCAGCGTCCACCTGCACCCGGATGCCGAGGTTCGGATTGCGCTGCGCCTCGCTGCGACCCGCGTGGTTCAGGAAGTCGCTCACCCATTGCGGGGTGGCGTCGCCCTGCGCCGCAGGCTTACGCGCGTCGGACACGCCGAATAACGACCCGCCCCAGTCGATCACCGGCGCCGTGCCCCCCGCGCCACCCGCGCCGGCCACCGCGCCGATCACCTCCGTCTGAAGGCCAGCATAGGTCTGCGCGCCCGCCGAAGCTGAAGTACCCGGCAGCGTACGCACACCTGCCGCAAGGAACTCGCCGGTCACGTCCTGGCCGAGGTCCTCGCTGAAGCCCATGGCATTGCCCATCTCGTGCAGCACGGTCGAGAGCAGGTCCATGTGCCCGTTAGCCGGGCTGCCCGGCGCCGCGCCGAGCGCCCCGCTCGCGAGGTGTAGCTGGAACTCGCTGCTGTCCTGTGGCGTCGGATCGACGAACCAGCCCCATCCTGCTGCATTGCCATCAACGATGATGGTGTGGCCGATAGTTTCGCCGAGGACGCCGTCGGGAAGATCGCCTACTTCGACGTTCACGTTGCTCAAAGCCGACAGGCGAGTGTCGCTCGTGCCGAGCGCCGAAGTCCACAACTCCTTCGCGGCGACCACTATCGGTGCCAGTTGATTGTCCGTGATCGTGACTGCGCCGCGCGTTCCCGCCGGCGCGGGCGCCGCTTCCACCTGCAGGATCGGCGTCGGAGCATATGCGGCATCGTCCGTCTTGACCTCGACGATGTCGAACGATGTCTGGCCCGACGTGACGCCCTTCATGCTGATGACGCCGTAGCCGCCAAAAGTGGTGACGGTTTCGTTGTAGAGGTTGCTCACCACCACCGCGCCGTTGAGCGACACGTTAACCAGCCCGCCGCGCAAATTGACGCCCAACTTGTAGTCGGTGCCGCTCGACAGCTTGGTGGCAT
Organism: Burkholderiales bacterium; assembly: GCA_035310985.1. Lineage (GTDB taxonomy): Bacteria > Pseudomonadota > Gammaproteobacteria > Burkholderiales > SG8-39 > DAHVFK01. The sequence goes on along the minus strand of DATGDH010000055.1, from coordinate 30,269 downwards.
AAGCCTTGTCGATGACCGTGCCCGCGTCGGTGACGTGCCCGATGAGGATCTGGTTGCTGTCGACGGAGAGCGTAGCGAACTTGAAGTAGTTCGGCCCCTGATAGTCGAACACGATGCCGCCCTGGCCCGACGTACCGACGGTGGTAGCGATATTGATCATCGATCCCGGAGTGATCGGATAACCGATCAGATTGACCGCGGGCGCTGCGCCCGCCGTGCCGATGAAGCGGCCATTGGAGGTCGTCCAGGTGCCGGTGACCGTCGAGGTGTTGAACAGCCCGCTGGCAGGGCTCGTGGGCCCGAAATCGACCGTCTTGTCGAGCGTGATCGTTCCCGGCGGCGCCTGTACCACCACGTCGTCGATCTGCGCGGCCGCACCGCCCATTGCACCGATGCCGACCATGCCATCGTTGATGGCGTGGACGACCCCGAGCGCGTCAGTGCGGGCAGCGAAAGTGAAGCTGAGAGTGGTGGCGCCCTGCACCAGCGTCACCGCGGTACCGTTCACCTTGAGCATAACGACGTAGTCGTTGCCCGCCTTCAACTGGGCATTAGTCCAAGTATCGATCTCCCAGCCGTTGGCATCGCGATGGCCGATCTCGATCTTGTTGGTTGAAATGTCGATGCCCGCGAATTTGAAGTTAGTATTGCTCTGCCAATCAAAGATTAGGAAGGCGTTTGCCTTGGCGCCGCCGGTCGGCTTGACCGCGTTGATGGTCGCCTGCATCTCGAAGTAGCTCGGGATGACCGTGTCAGACTCGTTGAACAGGCTGATCGAGTCACCCGAGTTGGCGGTCGGTCCCACCTGATAGCGACCGTTGACGACCGAGAACGTACCGACCTGCGGCGAGAAGCCCTGCGCCGTGCCGTTGTTGAAATTGGCCGAGCGCAGCACGTCGCGCTGCACGCCGGAGGTATTGCCCGCCTGCGGGTCGGACGGACCGCCATGCTGATCTTGCCAGGCCGCGTCGTGCTGAAGCACGAGCCCGAGCTCGCCATAGGGCTCGCCGTTGCGCGCGGGATCAGATCCGGTGTCCGCGGCGCGCGTCGGATCTGCGCCGTCGCTGGCCGACAGGGCATACAGGAAGTCCATCAAACCGGGCTGCAAGGTACGGCTGACGGTGGCCAAGCCGAACGGCGAGAACGGCACCAAATAGCTGTTGTACTCACCTGTCCAGTCGATCAGTCGGTCGCCGCCGGTGTTGGCGATCAGCACGTCGCGGCCTGCACCGCCGAACGCACGATCCTCGTAGCTCGCGCTCGTGTCAGGCGCGTTGTTGAGGCCGCCGGCCGTGCCGAGGTCGTCGTCGGCATTGATGAGATCGTTGCCGAAGCCGCCGTACATGTCGTCGCGGCCTGTGCCGCCCACCAGCCAGTCGTTGCCTAGGTCGCCGAAGATCTTGTCGTCGCCGTCGGTCATTTTGGTCGCATCAAGCGTCGAAGCTGGGCCTTCGCTGGCGTTGAAATTGAGGAAGAACTCGCCGCCGTTCGGCAGCGCGATCTTCGTCATCGGGTTGTACTCGTCGTACAGCGCGAACTCGCCTGCCCGCGTGCGGTTCGCGTGCTGCCCGTTGACGTCCACCGGATTGAAAGCCAGCACGTTGCCCGGGTTGAGCGGGTGGTAGAAGTCTGTTTCGATGACGTTTGTGGGCGCACCGTTGGCGTCCAGAGTCCAGGCGTAGGAGACCGGCAGCGCTTCGGCGCCGCTGATTGCGTCGTCACCCGACCCGCCATGCAGGAAGTCGTTGCCCAGACCGCCAAAGATGATGTCGTCGGAGTTGTGCTGCGACGTCTCGCCGACCCCGCCGCCGTTCGGCAGCGCAAATTCGTCGGCGGCCGGGTTCCAGTTCGGATCGGTGCTGAACGGAGTAAGGTCGAACGCCTTGACCAGCTGGCCGGTGACGTTGATGGTCGCCTGCTGAACGTTCCCCCCCGTGGCGATCGTGCTCTGCACGGTGACCGTTTTCACGCCGTTGAGCGGCTCGACCATGCCATTGCGGCTGGTGAAGATCTGTCCGTCGTCGCCGAGGATGCCGTCATCGCCGGTCCCGCCGGAGATCCAGTCATTGCCGTAGCCGCCGACGATGTTGTCGTCCTGGCCGTCGCCGAACAGGACGTCGCTGCCCTTGCCGCCATAGATGAAGTCGTCGCCCGCCTCGCCGTGAATCTCGTCGGCCGCGCCGATGTCGGTCGCGGCGCCGGCCGGGTTGTAACTCGGTCCGCCCGGGGTGTAGTCGAGCAGCTTGACCGCGCGCGGGATGATCTTCAGCCCACCGGTGTTGTAGTTGTCGTAGTTGAAGGCGAGGAACCCGGCGCTGTAGGCGATGCCGCTCGCCGCGCCGCCGACCGTGCCGTTCACGCCCACAAGGCGGAAGATGTCCCCGTTGTCGCCGACGATCGTGTCGGAGTCTCGGGCATGGCCGTCGGCGCTTGTATTTCCGCCATCGTTGCGCGATATGGCCGTGCCGGAGCCGCCGAAGATCATGTCGCTGCCGTCGGGCCGCAGGTCCGGCGTGGCGAGGCTGAACAGGTCCGAATTGCCGCCGATGATGTCGTCCTGGCCCTGGTTGCCGAAGATCGTATCGTTGCCGCTGCCACCCTCGATGTAATCGCTGCCGTCGGTCGAGGCGTCGAACGACGGATTGATCTGCAGCGCGTTGTTCGCGTCGCGATAGGCGAACACACGTTGGCCGCCGGTCATCGACACGTCGATCGACCCGTCGCCCTGGATGACGTCATCGCCGAGCTGGCCGAAGATCTGGTCGTCGCCACCGCCGCCGGCGATGTAATCGTTGCCGGACACGTCGTTAACCAGCGTGATACGGAAGTCGGTCCAGGCGGCCGGCCCACTCGGGTCCTGCTGCCAGGTGCCGTCGACCAGCGCCTGGCCTGCGGTCGCTGTGCTGGTGCTGTAGATCTGCGTGCCGGTGAGCGTGCGGAAGCGCGGGTTGGTCATGTTCCCGAACGTGCTCCGGCGATCGAGCACGACGTTGTCGCCGAAGATCAGATCCTTGCCCATCCCGCCGTCGATGGCGTCGTTGCCGACGCCGCCGATCAGCACGTCGTCGCCGGCGTCGCCGTAGATCGTGTCGTCGCTGCCGACGGTGTCGCTGGTAGTGGTCACGTACATCACCGTGCGCGCGGGCGCCACGCCGCCGGTCGACAGCAGCACGTCCCCGTTGTCGCCCACGGCGACGTCGTTGTTGTCGCCCCCGTGGATCGTGTCGCTGCCGAAGCCGCCGAGGACGACGTCGTTGCCGCCGTCGCCGTTTAGCGAGTCGTTGCCGCCCACGCCCGGCATCACCGTGTAGACCTCGGTTACCGACTCGGTGGTCAGGATGCGGTTGGTGCCCGCGACCTGATTGATGACACCGTGGTCGCCGATGATGATGTCGCTGTTGTCGCCGCCGTAGACTGTGTCGTTGCCGAAGTTGAGCGGGTCGGCGTCGATTTCGCTCGAGCTGCTCGAGTTGACGACGGTCAGCACCTGGGCCGAATCGTCGCCGGCAGCGATCGCCTGCGTCGCGAGGCTCATCCGCTGCGACAGGTTGATGTTGAAGCCGTCGTCGCCGTAGATGTTGTCGTCTCCGCCGTTGCCGTAGATCGTGTCGTTGCCCGACCCGCCCGCGATCCAGTCGCCCGCCGCGCCGCCGTAGATGATGTCGTCGCCGGCGCCGCCGTAGAGCACAACCCGGTTGGGGTCATTGTGGGCATCGAGCGTGTTGTTGCCGAGGTGGTTGGGCAGGAAGGCGCGCGCCATCCACGGATCGCCGTAGCTGTCGATCGCGTACGGATTGGCGCTGAACGCGATCAGGTCGGGGTTGATGTTGTAGAAGCGGCCGTCCTGGCTGGTCGAGCCCAAGAGGATCAACGCCGAGTTCGGTCCGCCGCCGCCGTTGGCGACCAGCGTGTTGTTGCCGCCGCCGCCCTGGACGACGGTTATCGAATCGTCGACGTCCGGTCCGTAGATCGTCTGCGGCTGCACCGGCGTGGCATTGACCGTGAAATGGTCGTCGCCCAGGCCCAGCATCACGTCGACGACCTGGACGTTGCGATAGGTGATGCCGGCCAGGAAAGTACGATTGTCCGGCTGGGAATTGGTGCCGTAATTGAGCACCAGGTTCTGGCTGACCATGTTGAGGCCGCTGATCAGGCCGAACTCGTTCAGGTTGACCCCGCTGTAGCCGCCATTGCCGTCCTTCGGAATGGCGTACTCCGCGGCAATCCCGCTCGCGTCGTTGGCGAGCCCGAGCGTGCCAATGTCGTTCGACACGCTGCCGTCGTCGTAGATGTTGAGCGTGTTGGTCTGCTTCTCCGGATGATCCGGGAAGACAACCGCCGGCGGCGCCGTGTCTATCTCGGTCGGCAGCATGACCGCCGGCCGGATCGAGCGGTCCTTGTTCGGGATCTTGTCGCCCTCGATGATCAGCGGTCCCTGGATCGCCGTGAGCGTATGCGGCTGCGCGGGGTAGACCTGTACCGGCTGGGTGCCCTGGTCGAGGTTGGCGTTCGGATTGAACGAGACCCTGACGGTGAACGGCACGTTCCAGTTCGACTGGTCGAAGGTCACGCTCGGCCGCCCCTGGACGAGCGGGTCGCTGGCCTTGAAGCGGTTGAGCGGGTCGGAGTCGGCCGACACCAGCGTGTTGCCGTCGTCCAGCAGCGCGACCGTGACTGACGCCGTCGGCTGCACGGTCAGCACCAGCGTGTAGGTGGCATAGCCGCCCGGCGTGTTCGACACGATCATCGGGTTGCTGCCCGGCGTCACCAGCACCTGCGGGACGTCGCCGTCGATCACGTTCACCCGGACCTTGTGGGTGTCGTTCAGGTTCGCCGTCGCATAGACGCCGTTCAGCTGGTCGCTGCTCGACAGCGACGTGGTGATGTCGGACTCGAGCGTGTTCTCGGCCTGAGAGCCGTCGTACGACTTGACCGCGACGTTGACCGGGGTGTTCCAGTTCGTGCTGTCGAACGTGACCGTCGGATGGTTCGGGTCGGTGGCGCTGAAGCGCGCGTCGGCCGAAGACAGGAGGAGATGGTTGATCGGGCTGTAGACGTCGCTATTGAGCGTGACCGTCACCGTCTCGCCGGCGTTCGGTGCCCGAGTCAGCTGCACGTTGAACGAGTCGGTCTGCTCGGTCAGCAGGGCCGGATTGGGATCAGTCGGTTGCCCTTCGACGACGTTCAGGTTGCCCGGGTGCGCCTGGTTGATCACGACGTCTGGCTTGTCGTCGTCGACCAGGTCGACCTCGAGGTTCGAGATCAGCTGCTCGTTGTAGGCCGGATTCGTGCTGCGGATCGAGTGGGCGATGACGATCGTCTGCTCGCCTTCCTGCACGGCATCGTTGTCCGCGCGCACGTAGATCGTCTGCGTGCGGTCCCAGGCGGTCGGCCCGGTAGATTGCGCCTGGTCGTAGGTGAGCACCAGCGACTGGTAGAAGTGCACGCCGTCGGTGGACACCTCGAGCGTCTTGCTGCCCTGCGCCGAGCTGGCGTAAGGCCGCAATGCCGCCGCGACGGTGAGGTAGGCAATGGTACCCGGCGTGACGCTCGCGGACAGCACCGCCATCTTGAGCTGGTACTGGCCCTCGCTCGGACCGCTCGCGCCGTTCTCGAACAGCTGCGGAATCGGCGTGTTCGGGTCGCCGACCTTGGTCAGCGGGCCGACGATGACCGTGCCGGCGGAGCCGTTGGCCACCGAGACCGGGATGCCGGGGACGAAGCTTCCGTTGTAGCGGAGATCGGCGCTCGTCACGCTGTGGTTGATGAAGGCGCTCGTGCCGTTGACGTTGCGCGCGATGATCGGGGTCGTCACGTCGCCGCCGACATTGAACGTGTCGTTGCCGGTGCCGCCGATCAGCGTCACCACCTCGCCGGGCGCGGTGCTCAGCACGTAGAAATTGTTGTTTCCGGCAAGCCCGTCGACCTCCAGGATCTGGATGTTCGTCATGCTCACATTCAGGCCGGCGCCCTGCACGCCGTCCCGGGTGATGACGAAGCTGTCGCCGAAGCCGCTGCCGATCACGGTGACGGAGTTGACGCCGCTGCCGCCGTCGACGGCGAGCGGTGCGTTGACGTTGTAGTCGATATGGCTGTTGCCGCTGCCGGTGTGGATCGTCGTGTCGGTCATCGACAGGAGCTTGGAGTCCAGCAGCGCAAAGGCGCGCACGGTGAAGTTGTCGTTACCGGCTTCGCCGTATAGCTTCAGCGGCGCCTGGTTGCTGTAGACGTAGAAGAAGTCGTTGCCGTCGCCGCCGTAGCCCGTCGTCGAGAAGCTCACGCCGCGGCTCAGATAGCCGGAGACGATGTTCCCTCCCACATCGCGGCCGAGCGCGACCTCGATCGTCGAGATATCGTCGCCGAACTGGACATTGCCGCCGCCGACGCGGCCGGTGCCGAAGATCTGGCCGAACTGGAAGTTGTTGCCGCCGTCGGCGCCGGTCAGCACGGTTATCGCGCTGTTGTCGTCGACATAGAAGTTGTCGTGGCTGGCGTGGCTTGCCGCAGAATAATCCGCGTAGCCCGCGAAGTCCGCGGCGACCGCGAACGGATCGAGCGCGGCCGCGAACTCCTGCTGCACCTTGCCCGTCCCGTCGTTGTAGACGAAGTCGTACGGCTCGAGCCCGTTGACGTCGAGCACGTTGATCGTCGTGTCGTAATTGACGCGCTCGTAATCGGGCCCGAAGCTGCTGGGCGGAGTCCCCTGCAGCAGGGCGACGAAATTGCGCCGCAGCAGGAACGTGTCGGTGCCGGGCACGCCGTTGATCGTGAGCGTATCGGCGCCCGATCCGGGGTCGCCGCTGCGATGCACGTTGACGATGGAATCGTTCGTTCCGGTGAGATTGACGTCGTAGGCGTTGAACCCGTCCTCGCCGTTGATGTTCACCGTGTTGCGCACGCTGGTGACACCGCCAAAGGTGAATTGCTGCGTCCCCGCGCCGGTCGAGGTGAGCGCCACGAGGCCGGTGGTGTCGTTGCCGAGCGCATCCGCCTGCGTGTCGTAAAGCGACATCAGCCCGTTCTGCACCCTGGCGAAGTAATGCGCGCCCTGGGTCAGTCCGCCGATCAGGGTCTGGCCTTCGGCGTCGTAGGTCACCTGGTCGCCGGTGAACAGGTTGGTGCCGATGCCGATGTTGATTGTGCTGTTGACCGTGTCGACGATGCCCGCGGCGGCCGTGAAGCTGACCGAGCTTGGGGTCGAGACGCCCGGATCGACGCCGGTGGGCGAACCGGACGTGTTGAAGAACTTGTGCGCCAGGTCGAGCGTATTGAGCCTGTTGACGACAAAGGTGTCGTTGCCCTGGTCGCCCCACAGGTTGACCTGCCCGGCGATCTGCAGCTGGTAGCCGTCGCCGTTGGTCGGGTTGAGCGCGACGAGGCCGCCGGTGGCGCCGGCGTCCGTGCCGGTGCCGGTGTAGACGTCGATCTCCTTCGCGCTGATGTTGCCCCAGAGCAGGATCTGGTCGCCCTCGCCCGTGGCGTCGTCGTTGCCCTTGATCGTGATCTGCGACGTCGCTGGCGGGTTGACCGGGAACGGCACCACGGCGAGCGGAGGCGCCACCGGCGCCGTCGCGAACGGCCAGGATCCCGCATCCCACGGGAAGCCGGCGATCAGCTGGCCGGTCGTCACCCTGATGACGTCGGCGTTGGGGCCACCCTCGATGCTGATCGTGGGCGCCTCGACCGTCCCGCCGACCGTGATCACGCTGCCGACGCCCGGATCGAGCTCCAGCGGGTCGCTGTCGAGCCTGCCGTAATCGCCCTTCATCGTGACCCTGTCGCCCGCCTGGAGCAGCGCGCCGATGGGCGCGCCGGCGGTCGGCCCGCCGATCGTGATGTCGTTGCCGGCCTCCAGGTTGATGTCGGTCAGCGACTTGAGATAGAGCGCATTGCCGAACAGGTCGAGCGCCTCGACGGTGATGCTGTCGCCGCCGTTGCTGTCGTCCGCCGCGATGATGTTGATCGAGCTCTCGGCTACGACGCTCTTGTTGACGACCACGGGGCTCAGCGCGGTGATCGTCACGCTGCCGCCGGCGAATGCGCCGATCGGATCGCTGCTGATCGCCGTGCCGCCGACCGACAGGTCGCCGCTGTTGTCGATCCAGGTGCTGCCGGTCGTCGATTGCGCCTCGAGATTGCCGACCTGCGTCTTGATCCGGTTGCCGTCCTCGCCGATATCGTTTAGCGCGAACAGCAACGTGTTGCCGCCCAGCACGTTCTCCGGGTGCTTGTCGCTGTTGAAGATGCTGCCCGTGGGCGCGATGATGAACGCGACGTGGCTCGAGCCGGTCGTTACCGTGTCGAGGTAGAGGTCGTCCTTGCCCGGCGTCGCCGGATCCGACGGGTCGACCTGCTTGATGTAGATGTTGGCGGTGTCCTTCTCGGTCTGCGCCGTCAGCGTTCCGGGGTGCAGGGCCCCGCCGTCGGACCAGTGGCTGTGGATGCCAAGTTCGAATCCCGCCCGGCCGATGCCGCCGCTGACGGCATCGAGGAAGATGTTGTTGCCGAGAATGTCCGCCAGATGCAGGGTCGCCGGGTCGTAGATGAACTCCTGCGCCTTCAGGTAGACGTCGCCGGTCTGCGAGATGATGTTGTGGACGTACAGGTTCGGCAAGGACGCGTCATCGGTCTCGGCGATCGCGATGTCGCCGTACGCGGTGGCGTCGATCGAGCCGGCGTCGATCTGCGCGGCCTGGATGCCGACATAGTCGGAGCCGACGCCGTTGCCGATCGAGCCGCCGATCGCGTCGAGATAGATGTGGCCGGTGGAGCTTAGCGTCTCGATCCTGACGAACGGGTTGTGCAGCCCGTCGAGGATCGAGTTGTCGGCGGTCAGGTAGACATTGCCGCCCTGCGAGAACACCGACTCGAGTTGCATCGTGCCGGGGCCGTTGTCGGCGACCTGGTAGATGTTGACCAGCCCCTGCGCGCGTGCCGTGATCGTCCCGTTGTTGACCGTGTCGATCGTGATCGGGTCGCCCATGTCGGGACCCGCGGCCGAACCGTCCACTCCGTAATTGCCGCCTTTGCCGTAGCCCAGGTTGTCGTGCGTGCCGATCGTGCTGCCGGCCGCTTCGAGGATGATGTCCTGGCCGATGATGTTCGGCTGGCCGAAATTGCTGGGGTCGTTGGCGCCGCCGGTCGCGTCGAACAGCCCCTGCTTGCTCTTGATGCGGAGGTTGTCCTGATAGCTATCGGCGTTGCCGGCGATGACTTGGCCGAGATTCAGGTCGTGGAACTGCCCGTTCGACATCCCCGTGCTGAGGAACACGCTCTTGCCGGCGGTGACGTCGACGGTGCCGGTCGCATAGACGTTAAACGGCTTGATCTGGCCGACCTTGATGAACTTGACGATCGGCGCCGCGCCGCGCGTGACGGTAATGGTCTCCGGCGTCTCGGCGAAGATCACGTCGCTCGCCTTGAGCGTCATGATGCTGGCGGTGGTGAAGCTCTGCGTGTTGGTACCGGCCGTCAGAGTCAACATCCCCACATTCGGGTTGTCGGTAACCGCATGCGCCGCGCTGTCGTAGAGCCTGACCGAGCCGTTCGCCTGCACCGCGACAAAGTAGCTGTTGCCGTTCGTCAGGCCGATCGTGCCGTCGCCGTTGTAGGTCACGATGTCGCCGGTCAGCAGCGTCGTGGCGCCGAGGTTGACCGTGTTGTTGCCGACCGCGCTGCTACCGTTGAACGAGAGCACGGTGCTGTCGGTGATCGCGGCTATCGTGTCGACCAGCCCGCCGTCAGTCGAGTTGTTCTGCGATCCGCTGATCCTCAATAGATCGTTCGCTATGAAGCCGTCCGCCGACCAGCTGCCGCCGTCGGTGCGCTCGATGCGCCCGGCGATCGGCTGGAGCGTGTTGAGGTCGAGCGTGTTGGCGACGAAATAGGCCTGTACCGTCTCGCTGGGGTTCTGGGTGCCGTTGCGCTGCTGCGCCACGAAGGACGGGTCGAGCACGACGGGCGCGATGCTGAGCGCGACGTTGTTCTCGGTCGCCGTGAGCTGATCGACCGTCAGGGTCAGGTCGTCAAGCGAGATCCCCGTGATCACCGGGAACGGCTTGTTGGTCGCGCTCGCGTCGGTGGCGTTCTGCGTGTTGCCCTCGATCGTGATGGAGTCGCCGACTTTGAAGCCGTCGGTCGTCCAGTTGCCGCTGCTGCGAGTGATCGTCTTTGCGCCCGCGTCGAAGTTGACCGTGACGGACGTCAGGTCCTGCGACAGGAACTGGATATCGCTCCGTTCCGCCGCCGACAGGGCGACGCGCTGGTCGGTCGTAAAGGGCTGCGTCGCGAGGTTGATCAGCATGCTGCCGGCGTTCTGGCCGACGTCTCCTCCGGTCAGCAGCGTGACGCTGGCCCCGACGACGTTGGCATCCTTGTCGAGCACCTGCGTATCGGTGACCGGTTTCAGCAGCCCCGCGCCGAGCGCGTAGAGCAACTGGTCGGGCGTCCATTCCTTGATGCTCGAGATCAGATCCGCCTTCTCCTGCGGCGTCGGCTTGTAGACGAAGGCAGTGGTGCCCTGCGGGCTGAAGGCGATGGTGTCGACGTTCGTCGCGCTGCCGTCTGCGTTCAGCGTGACGATGAGGCGTTGATCGCTGCCGTTGCCGGTCGACGTGAGGTTGATGTGGCCGGTGTCGTTCTGCGCGTTTGTCTTGCTGTTGTACAGCTTGATCGTGCCGTCAGCCTGGACGCGGACGTAGTAGACGCCGCCGTTGCTCAGCCCACCTGGCGCGGCGTGGCCCTCGGAATCGAGCGTCACCTGGGCGCCGGTCGCGAGCCCGCTGTTGAAGCCGACGTAGATCGAGTCGTTGACGGTGTCGACGATCGTGCCGGCGTTCGGGGCGAAGTGGACCGACGGCGATTGCGAAACGATGAACTTCTGGTCGAGGCCGCTGCTGTTCGAGAAATTCAGCGTCTGCGCGTTGGTGTATGCCAGGTTTTCGGCGTGCGCCGCGCTGTCGAAGAGCTGGACGGTGCCGTCGGCAAGCACCCGCACGAAGTAGCTCTGACCATCGACGAGGCTGCCGAGCGCCGTGTTGCCCTCCGCATCGTAGGTCACCTGAGTGCCGGTGACGAGCCCAGTCCCGTTGCCGAGGAAGATCTTCGTGTTGGTCGCGTCGATGACCGCGCCGCCGTTTGGGTTGAAATGGATCGACGGCTGGAAGGTGAACTTCTGCTCCGCGCCGGTGCCGGTCGAGGTCAGGTCGACGAGGCCGGTGGTGACGGCCGCGTTGGCCGCGTTGGCGTAGGCATCCGCTTCGGTGTCGAAGAGCTTGAAGGTCCCGTCGCCCTGGTCGACGACATAGTAGGTGCCGCCGTTGCTGAGCCCGGTGGGTGCGCTGTTGGACTCGGTGTTCAGCGTCACCGCGTCGCCGGTCTGCAGGCCGGTCGACCTGCCGAGGAAGATCGTGTCGTTGGCGGTGCTGACGATCGGATCGCGGTGGATCGCCTGGCCGGTCGGATTGAAGACCGACTGCGACGCGACCGTGAACCTTTGGTCTGCGCCGGATCCGGTCGTCGTCAGGTTGACGAGCCCAGCGGTATGGGTGAGGTCGACGGCGTCGGCCAGCGTGTCGTAAAGCTGCACGAAGCCGTTGCCGAGCACCCGCGCAAAATAGGTGTTGGTATTGGTCAGTCCGCCGACGGCGCCATTGGTTTCGGTGTCATAGGTCAGCGCGTCGCCGGTCTGCAGCCACGGCAAGCTCGGCAGCCGGATCTGGTCGTTTACCGTATCGACCGCCGAGAAAGTGAACTGCTGCGCGCCCGAGCCGGGCGAAGTCAGGGCAACGAGGCCGTTGGTGCCGCCGGCCAGCGCGTGCGCCGAGCTGTCGTAGAGCGACAGCAGGCCGCCCTGCACCCTGGCGAAATAACTACCGCTCTGGGTCAATCCGCCGATCGCGCCGTTCCCCATGTCGTCGTAGGTCACCGGGTCGCCGGTTTGCAGACCGGTGCCGGTACCGATGTTGATCGTGCTATGAGTCGTATCGACGGTGCTCGCGCCGGCGCTGAAGCCGGCGGTTCCGGCCGGGATGAAGTGCACCGACGGCGACGAGACGACGAACTTCTGGTCGGTTCCGTTGGCAATGCTGGTGCCGCCGAGCAGAACGAGCCCGGTATTGGCCTCGATGATGCGGTTCTCGCTGCCGCTGCCGGTCGACGTCAAGTCGACCAGCCCCGTGCTGCCGCCATTCGTGGCGTTGGTGGCGTCCGCGCCGGTGTAGAAGCGCACCGCCGCCATCGTCGGGTTGAAGTGCAGCGACGGATTGAACGTGAACTGCTGCGCCCCGCCCGGAGTCGAGCCCAGCTGGGCGAGCCCCGCACTGCCGCCCGCGAGCGCATGTGCCTGGGTGTCGTAGAGCGACAGCAGCCCGTTGACGACCCGGGCGAAATAGCTGCTGCCCTGGGTCAGCCCGCCAATCGGCGTATTTCCCTCGTCATCGTAGGCGACCTGGTCGCCGGTCTGCAGGCCCGTGCCGGTGCCAATGTTGATCGTGAAGCCGGTGGTATCGACGTGCGTCACGTCTGCGGTGAAGCTCGCCGACGCCGCGTTCGGCTTGAAGAAAGTGAATTGCTGCGCGCCGCTGCCGGCGTTCGGCCCGAGGACCACCAGCCCGGTGCTGCCGCCGGACACCGCGTGCGCAGCGGTGTCGTAGAGCGACAAGGAGCCGCCGATCACTCGTGCGAAATAGGCATTGCCGCTGGTCAGCCCGTCGATCGCGGTGTGCGTTTCATCGTCGTAGGTCACCTGGTAGCCGGTCTGCAGGCCGGTGCCGGTGCCGATGTTGATCGTGCTGTTGACCGTGTCGACGCTCGTGTCGGCGGTGAAGCCGGCCGATGCCGCCTGCGTCGTCATCAGGTGCTGGTCGGTGCCACTGCCAGTCGTCGTCAGATCGAGGAGGCCGGCACCCGAATGTGCAACAGCGTCGGCCTGGCTGTCGTAGAGCTGGACCGTGCCGTTGCCCGCGACGTAGACGAAATACTGCCCGCCGCTGCTCAGCCCGCCGATCGCGGTGTTGCCCACCGCGTCGTATACGACCGCGTCGCCGGTCGAGAGACCGCTGTTGAGGCCGACGAAGATCGCGTCCTTGGCGGTATCGACCTCGTTCGTGACGTTGACGTAATAGCTTCCCAACGCCGTCAGCCCGCCGACTGCCGTGTTGCCTTCGGCGTCGTAGGTCACCTTGTCGCCGGTAGTGAGGACGCTGCCGGCGCCTACCAGGATCGCGTCCCAGGCGGTGTCGACCGCGCTCGCAGAGCTCGGGTTGAACTTGACGAGGCCCGGGAACTGGCCCAGCAACGCGTCGGCCGGGTTGTCGTAGAGCCGCACGGTGCTGCCGTCGGGCAGCACATTGACGTAATAGGTCGTTCCGTCGGTCAGGCCGCTGATCGGCGTGTTGCCCCCGGCGTCGTAGACGATCGCGTCGCCGGTATGCAGCCCGTTGTTGGCGGGAAGACTGATCGTCTCCTGCTTCGGATCGACGATTCCGTTGCCGGTCGGATTGAAATGCAGCGACGGCGAGTAGCTGAGCATCTGCTCCGTGCCGGCTATGCCCTTCGCCTCGTCGCTGTAGGTGAAGGTCACGAGGTTGTTGCTATGGGCGAGATCGGTCGCGTCCGCCTCGGTCTTGTACAGCTGCACCGACCCGTCGCCGAGCAGCCGCACGTAATACGGTCCGCCAGCGCTGAAGGTGATCGCGGTGTTGCCGTTGGCGTTGTAGGCCACCTGGTCGCCGGTCTGCAGCCCGTTGTTCGCGCCGAGGAAGATAGAGTTGCCGGCGACATTGACGATCGGGTCGTTGTAGCCGATGTTGAGCGTCCCGCCGTTGGGATTGCCGGTGCCGTACTGCGCGTTCAGCACGTGGTATTCGGCCGTGCGGGCGTTGACCAGCGTCTGGATCTCTGACGGCGTGTAGCCGATGCTCTGGTAATAGGCGAGCTCGCTCGACGACAGCGCAACCTGGAAGCTCGGGTCGAACACCGACGGGTCGGGCTGCTCGTTGCGGAAACTCCAGTAGGTCTGATATTCCTGCGACTTGGCCTGGCTGAAGCTGTCGAGCGCCGCCTGGACCTTCAGGTGATAGCCCGTGGCGTCGGTCAGCTCGAGGTTGCTCCACACTCCCGAGAGCAACTCCGCTTCGGTGCGCTGGTCGACCTGCGCGTTGACGTTCTCGTCGACCAGGCTGCCGCCCGGCACGTTCAGCCATACGTCGCCGCTCGCCTGTATGTAATTGACGCGCAGATCGCCGGTCTTCTCTTTCAAATAGACAGCGCCGCTTACCGTCCCGCCGTAGTTCGCCGGCGCGCCATTGATCGCCGCTGTGAAGTGCGCGACCGTCAGCTTGTCGGTCGCGAAATCCGTGGCATTCGGCGAATCGACCGTGAGCGGCGTGCCGGTGCCGTTGCCGACCGAACCGCCTGCGAACAGGTCGATGGCGCCACCCGAAACCAGGCCCTGGTATGTGTTGGCGACCTTGATGCTGTTTGACGAGGCGAGCGTGATGGCGCCCAGCGTATCCGACTGCACCGTGTCGATCGGAAGGTCGAAGCCCGGCGCCTGCATGATGCTGATGTTGCCCGTAAGCGTCGTCGCGTCGAGGCTGGCGGCGGTGGCGGTCGGGCCGGAAATCGTGAAGCGCTGCAGGTGGCCGGTGCCGTTCGAGCTCAGATCGATCTGGCCGGAATAGAGCGTATTGATGTTGTTGCCCGCATTGAAGGCGTGCTGCTGTGTGTCGAAGAGCGTGATGACGCCGTTCACCGGATCGATGACGCGCGCGAAGTAGCTGCTGCCGTCCGCGAGACCGCCGATCACGCCGGCGCTCTGGGCGTCGTAGGTCAGCTTGCTGCCGGTCTCGAGCCCCGGCACGATCCCGACCTTGATTGTGTTGTTGAAGGTATTGACCGCGGTACTGGGGTCGAACGGCGCTGCGATCGGGCCCACCTTGACCAAGAGCGGCGTGCCGGACAACAGCGTCACATTGTTGTTGTTGCTCTGATCGGCGCCGTAGACCGCGTTGCCGATGCCGGTCCCCGCCGACAGGACGACGCGGTTGCCGCCGATGACGCCGAGAGGGCTGTCCTGGAGGATCGACCCGCCGGAGTCGATCGTCGTCGTGCCCGTCGGGTTCAGGATCGGCCCGTCGATCAGCACGTTGCCCTGCGAATTGACCGTGATGCTGCCCTGCTGATGGCCGATGAACTGGATGTCGATCGGACGGTGCGCCGATATGTCGTGGTTGTAGAGGACCTTCTGACCCTGGATGTTGTCGTGCTCGACCGTGATCGTCGTCGTGCCGTACCACGTGGTCGTCGTGTCGAGCGGTTTCGAGACGAAATTGTTCGCCGCCGCAGTGAGCTTCTGGTCCGTGCCGCTGCCGATCGAGGTCAGGTGAACGAAGTTGCCGTTGCCCGCAACCGCGTCGTCCTGATTGGTGTAGAACTGGGTGGTCTGTCCGTTGTCCGCGACGTGAACATAGTACTGTTGGCCGTCGTTCAGGCCGCCGATCGCGGTGTTGCCGTTTGCGCTGTAGGTGACCTGCATGCCGGTGAACAAGCCCACTGGCAGCGTAATCGTGCTGGCCGCCGTACTGACTGCGCTCGTCGGGTCGAAGTCGAGCGTCTGCGTCTGGGCGATCGTCTGCGTGCTGAAGTTGTACGCGTCGTTGGCCGGACTGGGGTTGGTGTAGTAGAACGGCCCGGCCCCCTCGAGCTGCGGCACACCTATCGGAATGGTCGACGTGAATGGTCCGTGGTAGCTGCTGCCGGTGCTGATCAGTCCGATCCAGCTGCTCGACGTCTCGATCGAGTACATCTTCACCTGCCGGTCGACTGCCACGGTCCAGCCGTAGCGCCAGTCGCTCATCGGGGTGTAGGTCTGATCGATCGGGCTGTCGCCGACCTGGTCGACGGTGGTGGTGTTTGTGTAGCCGTTGCCGTTATCGGTGTTGACGGTCAGCTGGCCGTTCGTTTCCTGGTATAGCGTCGTGTAGGTATGACCGGCCGCGCGATTGTCGACGGGTGTGCCGGCGATCGCCGGGTCATTGCCCGAGGTGTCGTTGATGATCAGCGTGCCGGCGCCCGGGGTCGATACGTCCAGCCGGTGCACTTCGAGGTCGTAGGCGGTGTTGTTGGTGACCGACAGATTTCCGTAGCCGCCCAGCACAATGATCTGGCCGTTGCCGGTATTGACCACGTCGCCGGTGATCTGGACGTTGCCGCCGTTGACGCGGGTGTCCTCGACGATCAGCCGCCGCTTGACCGGGTCGAAATCGATCTCGAAATCGGGGCTCAGCTGGTGCGCCAGCGGTTGGATCGCGGTGTTGCCGCCGGACTCGATACCGGCGATGTCGGCCTCTACCTGCGCCGTATCGTCGATCGTGACCGCGTAATCCGCCTTGCCGCTCTGCACCAGCCCGTTCAGGTTGACGACCGCGGCGCGGATGATCACCTCGGTGCCGAAGATGCCGGGCGTCGGCGCCGGCTGCGCCAGGATGTCGCTGATCGTCGGCCGGCCGAGCGAATCGCTGTTCGTGATGGTGGACGCGTTCACGACGCCGCCGCCGAGCTGGGTTAAATAGTTCGGGTCAGAAGGATCGAGATAGGGCCCCTCGGTCGGGCTCTTCGGGCTCGGATTGATCTCCGGCTGACCGTCCCACACGCCGACCGTGTGGTTGGTGCCGGCGGTCTCGAAATCCTGCCCCGGCAGGTCGATCAGTACCGTGCCGTTGGTGCTGATGACGAGGTGCAGCGCATTGATCGGCCCGAGGATCGGGATGTTGCCCGCCGGGGTGCTACCTCCCGGAGGGGCGATGCCGAAATCCACGCCGTTGACGACGACATGCCCGCCGACATCGAGGCCGTCGAGCCCGCTCGCCGCGGTCGCCAGGATCACGTAGCCCTGGTCGTTGCTGATCCCCACGCCCCTCGACCCGTTGGGGCTGATATCCGAGGTGCTCATGATGCGGATGTCGGGCCACGGGTACTGCACGTGGGTGGTGAGGTCGGCGTTGACGTGGTTCTCGTTGAACACAAAGACGTTGAGCACGTTCTCGACCAACACGACCGGCTGGATCGCGGTCGGGTTCGGCACCTGGCTGAACGACGGCGGGTTCACCTCCGCCGGGATTCGTGGATCGGGATTTCCGGCGGCGCTGTTGATCGTGTTGTAGTAAATGAGATTGCTGTGGTTGTGGACGCCGATGTCCCCGTTTGAAGTCTCCTCGACGCCGTTGAAGAACAGTCCGCCGTTGGTGTCCGGCACGGTGATGCCGTAGATGTGCAGGAAGGCCGGCGTATAGTTGATGATCTTGACGTCGGCGTCGCTCGGCGCGATCCACGCTCCGCTGCCTTGGAGCTGGACGCCCTCGGTGAAGATCCGGCCGGCCTCGGCGACGATCGGGTCGATATTGACCGTCATCACGTTGACGTTGAGCACGTTGCCGCTTCCGTCGGTCAGGCCGTCGGCCGCCAGCTCCGCCGTCAGCGTGGCGATCTCGTGCGTATAGAACGAACTCAGAGTGGCGTTGGTGCTGCCGTACTGCGCGAGGATCGCCTGGTCCGTGGCGATCTGATCGACCAGCGCGCTGGAAAGCGATTCGCTGCCCGTCTGGTAGGTGATGCCGTCGCTGGTGTAGCCCGTCTCGAGCAAGGTCGGATCGGTGACCGAGGTGCGCTCCACCTGGGCGGTCGGGCCCGTCGCCCTCGACGCGCTTCCCGAAGTAAAGCCGTCGAATCCGCCCGAGCCGAAACCGCCGCTTGCATCGGGATTGCCGAGGATCAGCTCGACCTTGCGGTGGATGCCCGTCTCGACGATGCCGTCGTTGCGGATGATGCCGACCGTCAGTGACGGCGCGCTCGCGTTCTGGAAGTCGAGCAGCGCACCCGAGCCGAGCAGCGCCTCCTGCAGGTCGGTGACCCAGCTCTCGGCCTTGGCCTGCGCCTTCATCAGGTTGCCGTCGGGGCCGGGCGTCGGCGTCAGCAGGTTCGCGGTGCCCGCCGTCGCCACATGCGCGCCCGAATCGACCGCGATCGTATCGGTCGAGAACAGGTAGGCGGTGGCGTGCACGTCGCTGAGCGGGATCGCGCTGCCGGCGAATCCGTCGAAGCGCGCGGTGATCGCGTAGTGGTCGAAGTTGTAGTTCGCGTCGCTCGCGGCCAGCAGGTTGACGTCGCCGTAGCCGGTGACGTTCGTCGAGCCGCCCGGGTCGCCCAGAGTGAGCGTGCCGCCGATCTCGACCTTGTTGTCCGGCCGAAGGTCGACCACCGGCTGGCCGAGCGTGGCGGTGCCGGCGCCGTACGTGTCGGTATCGGCCTCCTCGTCGATGCTGCCGTGCCCGTTCGCCGCCATCGTGATCATGCCGGTGGAGAACAGGTTGGCGCCGGTGCCGACCGAGACGTGCGCCTCGTCGGCAGTGCCGTTTTGTCCGTTCGCCAGCACCTTGGCATTGACCGAAGCGCCGGAGAGCGCTCCGGCGGTGGTGAATGCGAGCTGGTCGGACATGTTGAAGGTGTTGAGCGCCGACAGCGTGAACAGCGGGTTGTTGCTGACGGGCACGTTGAGCCGCGTGCTGACCGTCGCGTAGTCGCCGATGCTGACGTCGGTGTGGAAGGCGATCGTCGTCGTCTCGTCGACGCCGGCGCCACTCACCAGCCCGCCGGTGGTGCCCTTGACGTTTAGCGGTGTACCGCCCGGCGAATTGAAGTCGAGAGCCGGCTTGTCTGCATGGTCGGCCGCCGTGAGCGATATGCTCTGCGCGATCACGGTCGTCCTGGCCGCGTTGTTGCTGTCGATGAACGCCGCGGTATTGGCCAGCACGTCGTGGCCGAGTGATGCGCCGGCGCCGGCGAGAAGGCCGCCCGTGACCGAGGTGATCTGGGCGTTGAACTGCGCCGTATGGTCGGCGCCGACCGACAGGCCGCCGTTCAGATAGAGCTGCGACCCCCGGCCGATGTAGGCGTTCGTCGTGGCGTGATCGAACGTGCTCGCCGAGGCCGAGGCGCCGGCGATCGCGCCGCCGGAGCCCGCGTTGGTGTAGGCGAAGTTGTTGTCGGTGCTGCGCGCGCCGATCGTGACGCCGCCCGAGTTGTAGCTGTAGGAGTGGCCCTCGGTGACGTTCGCGCCGAAGAACGCCTCGGTGTCGGTATTGGACTTGGCGCGCGACGTGGCAATGCCGACCGCGACGAGGCCGCCGGCGTTGCTGTTGGCGCTGGCGAACTGCTCGGACGTGCCTACCGCGCTGACCGTCGTCAGGCCGCCGACCGACAGCACCGAATTGTCGCCGACATAGCTCTTGACGACGGCGTCGTTTTCGACCTCCGCGTCGGTGCTGGTGATGCCGATCAGGGCGCCCGCCGAGCCGGTCGCCTTCACCGTGCCGGTTGCGACGTTGCCGTGCAGGAGCGGCGTCATCGCCGCCACCGTCAGAGCCGCCGCCGTGACGTGCACGCCGCCCGAGCCAGAGTTGTCGGGATCGCCGAGCGCGGCGACGACCTCGGGGGTCATCGTTACGTGCGTCACCGACGCGCCGACCGCCAGGCCGCCGGCGTCGACGCCGAACATGTCGGCCTCCGCGGCAATCGTGCTGCTCGCCGTCACCGCGACGCCGCCGCTCGCGGTGACATGCGCGTTCGGTCCGATGTAGGCCTGCACCTGCGGATGGACATCGACGAACGAGAAATTGACGCTGGTCACGCCGATGCCGGCCGAGATCGCGACGGTGTTGGTATGCGGCGTGATCGTCGACTGCGCCGAGACGTCGAGCGAGGAGATCGACGACAGCGTCGCGCCGCCGTCGACGGAGGCGTACGTGCCGCCGCCGACGTCGACGCGCGTGAACGACGCACCGACCGCCACCGCGCCGGTGCCGAACTGGCCGGTCGTCTCGTCCAGCGTCCGGTTCGAGATCGCCGTCACGCTGACCGAGGTCGCTTTCGTCACGTTGCCGATCGTCGCCTGAACAACGCTCTCGTCGTTGATCACCGCGACCGCGGCGCCGATCCCGACGAAGCCCCCGGCGCCGTCGAGATCGATGAGGCTCACGCTCTCGTTCAGAGTCGCGCCGACCGTGATCGTGTTGCCCGCGCTTAGCGTGCCGTCGGCGAGCGCCGAAACGTTGTCGGAAACCGAGAAGATCGCCACGGAGGCGCCGGCGCCGACGAAGCCGCCCGCGAACTGGCCGCCAATGATCGAGAAGCTGGACTGCTCGTTGGCCGTGACCGCAATCGAATGGCCGGCGATCGCCGTGCCGTCCATGATCGCGGACGTGCCCGCGGGCGTCGACTTGGCGCTCTCGGTGTCGCTGATCTTCTGCGCCGTGGGCGCCTTGGCGTCGATCTTGTTCGCCGCGTCCTGCACGTGCCCCTGCAGGCGGTTCTGCGGCGTGTTCGCGTTGCCGCTGCCGTCGCCGCTCACGTTGCCCAAGCCCCCGCCGCCGCTCCCGGTCACGGTGCCGGTGGCGCTCTGCGCCTGCGTGCCGGCGTTGCTGTCGGCCGACTTGCCGTTGCCGTCGGTCGCATTCCCGGTGTCGTTGCCCTTGTCGTCCTTGCTGCTCTTCTGGATCTGCGTGCCGACCGACCACACGCTCACCGCGCCGCCCACGCCGACGAAGCCGCCCGCGCCGCTCGCGTCGAAGCCGCTGATGTTCTTCAGCCCGACCGCGTTCACCTCGATGTCGTGCGCCGCGTTCAGCGTCGCGCCGGACTCGACCTTCGCCGAGGTGTTGTTGTTCAACGTGCCGACGTCGACCGCGCCGGAGACGCCGACGAAGCCGCCCGCGATGCCGAGCACGAAGGTCTGCACGCTCGCGTCGTTCGCCGCGTTGATGAAGACGTTCTGGTTGCCGTGCGCGTTGCCCGTATCGCCGTTGATGACGGCGTTCGCGCCGACATCCGCCACGGTGTTGGAGCTGATCAGCGTCACGCCGACCGCGCCCGACACGCCGACGAAGCCACCCGCGCCCGCGGCTACGATGTGCAGCACGTTCTCGCTCGACTCCGCCTGCACGATCAGGCCGGTCCCGGTCGTTGAGTCGAACGCGCCGGAGACGATCTGACCGTCGATCACCTCGGAAATCCCGCCGCCGCCGAGCGCGTCGACGTGCGCGTCATGGCCGATCGTCGCCTCGGTGTCCTTGTTGATCAGCATCACGCCGACCGAGCCGCCGATGCCGACCGCGCCGCCGGCGAGCGCGCCGGAGAGCTCGAGCACGTTGGTGTCGTCGTTCGCGGAGACGAACACGTCGCCGTGCGCGTACACCGTCGCGTGGTCTTCGATGGACGCAATGGTGCTGTTGTCGATACTGAGCACGTCTACGGCGCCGCCCACGCCGACGAAGCCGGCCGCGATGCCGAAGCCGATCATCGCGATCGTTTCCTCGCCGCCCGCCTCGACAGTGACGTCGCCGCCCGCCGTGACGTCCGCGTAGCTGCCGATGAACGCGCTCGTCTGGTTGTCGATCACGTTCACGCCGACCGCCGGCGCCACGCCGACCACGCCCGCGCCGAGCGAGCCGGCGACGGCGAGGTGGTAGAAGTCGTCGCCCGCGCCGACGAGCACGTCCTGGCCGCTGTTCACCGTCGCGCCGTTGCCGACGTAGGCTTGGGTGGTCGCGGCCACCACGTCCACGCCCGCGGACACGGCGATGCCGACCATGCCGGCCGCGAGGCTGAGCGTGAAGGTGCGGATCTCGTCGCGGTTCGTCGCGCCGACCGCGATGCCGTGGAAGCTCTTGTCCTGGCCGACCACGGTGTCGTGGCTGAACAAGTCGGTCGGGACGCTCTCGCCGCTGCTCTTGTTGTGCAGGTGCATCTGGTTGAGCGAGGGCGAGCCGACCTTGCCAGCCGCCTTGAGCCCCGCCCGGTCGCCCTGGGTGGCCTTGTTCAGCGTGCCAGGATCGCTCGTCTCGATGCCGACGCCGCTCGGATTGTTCGGATCGAAGGGCGAGGGGCCCGCCGGCGGCACCGTCGGCGGCACGACCGTGCCGTTGTCGGCGCTGATGCCCGAGCCGCCGCCGTCCGCGCTCACCTTCGCGCCGGCGCCGATGAACGCCTCGGTGTCCGGATTGAAGATGTTGACGCCGACTGCGGCGCCGATGCCGACCTCGCCGGCCGCCAGCACGCCGACGATCTCGTTGATGTCGGTCGCGTCGTTCGCCGACACGCCGATGCTGCCGTCCGCGTGCACGGCGTTGGTAATCGTCAGGCCCGACGGAGCGAGCGGGTCGTCGCCGATGAAGGCGCGCGTCTGCACGTTGAACACGTGCACGCCGGCGTTCGCCGCCACCGCGACGGTCGAGGCGCCGACGCCGGCCGAGATGGAGATGAGGCTCTCCGAGGATTCCGCGTCGACCAGAATGTTGCCGGCGATGTCGGTGCTCACGTTCGCGCCGATATAGGCGTTGGTGTGCTTGGTGTACACGCCGACATCGGCGCCCACGCCGACCGCCGCCGTGCCGCCGGCGGCGAGCGAGCCAGCCACCGAGATGACGTCAGTGCTGTCGCTCGCGGAGACCTGCAGGTCGCCGCTGCTCGTCGTCGTGACGCTGGCGCCGTTACCGACGTAGGCAGTCGTTGTTTCGTCGAGCACGTTGACGGTGGCCGAGCCGGCAACCCCGGCGTCGCCGCCGATGGCGACGCCCGCCGAGAGCGTCAGGATGGTTTCGCTCGCCGTTGCGGCGACCGAGACGGTGCCGGCCGCGTTGATCTGCGCGCCCGCGCCGATGTAGGCCTGCGTCTGCGCGGTGTGGATCAGGTCCGTGTTGGCCACGCCGATGCCGGCGCTGCCGGCGCCGCCGATCGAGCCGGCGATCATCACTGTCCCGAAGGTGCTGTTTGCCGCAATGGCGATCCCGCCGCCGGACTCCACGGCCGTCGGATCGGCGATGTACGCGTTCGTATAGGTGTGGATGTCGGCGATCGAGACCGACGCGGCGATGCCGACGTCGTTTGCCACGCCCGCGGTGGCGGCCACCGACAGCATGCTCTCGGATGAGTCCGCCGTAATGGTGATGTTGTCGCCCGAGCTGACTTGCGCGCCGGTATCGATATAGGCGTTCGTGTGCTTGGTCAGGATCTCGACGTCCAGGCCGATGCCGACACCCGCGGTGCCGGTCGCCACGCCCAGCGCGCCGGCAATTGTGGTGATCGTCGTCTCGTTGACCGCGTGGATGGAGATCGTCTGGCCCGTGGTGTGGCTGTAGCCGCCCTGGATCGTCGAAAGCTGGTTGATCTGCGCGCCGCCGCCGATGTGTGCGTCGACGTCCACGTTGAACACGTTCACGATGAACGAGCCGCCGATCGCTACATCGCCCTGGCTCGCCGCGCCGGCGACCGCCACGACGGTGGCGGAGGGCTTGAGGCTGTCCGGCACGAACGGCAGGTTGAGCTTCGTCGGATCGAGATGGTTCTCGCCGTCGATCGAAATCGCACCCGCGGCGTCGGCCGCGCCGTCGATGTGCGCCGACGTGGAGGCATTCAGCACCGTGACCGCGATCGTCGCGCCGATCGAGGTTCCCTTGGAGAAGGCCCCCGCCGCGGCCAGAGTCTGCGGGTCGAGCGCCGCCTTCCCAGTCACGTTGATGCCTGCGCTCGAGTTGAGGCTCGAGTCGCTGGCCGTCGAGGCCTCGGTATGGAACTTGTCGACGATGTTGATTCCCACCGAGCCGGCGATGCCGACGGAGCCCTTGCCGCCCGCCGCCGCCGCGCCCCAGGCGATGAAATCGTCGGTCTTGCCCGAAGGCGTCACGGCCTCGATCGTGATGCCGCTGCCCTTGATCTTCGAGCCGCCGCTCTCGACCTGCGCGGTGTTGGTCGCCTTAACGTAGTTCACCGACACGGCCGCGCCGATGTTGACGTCGTTGTCCATCGCCAGCGCGGCGCCCACGCCCTTGGCGGTGGCATCGTCCTGGGCCTGGGCCGAAATCTTGACCGCGCCCGTCGCGGTGATGTCTGCGCCGTGGCTCACCCTGGCCGCGTTGTCCGACTCGAGCACGTTGACCGACACCGCGGCGGCCACGCCCACGCCGCTCGAATTATTGCCGCCCTCGCCCGAGCTCTTGCTGTTGCCATTGCTGGCGCTGTCGCTCGCCGAAGCGTTGGATAGCGACGTGTCGGAGCCGCCCGCGTTTTTCGTATTGCTATTGTCGTTAACCTGGTGATCAGCCTGGCCGTCCGCGCCGCTCTTGCCGCTGTTCTTGCTGTTCTGCTGCGAGTCGCTCTTGTCTTCGCCTTTCACCGTCGCGGTGGCCTCCGCGTCGCTCGACACGTTCGAGACGGACGAAATCGTCACGCCGCCGCCGCTCGTCGTGATGCCTCGCGCGAGCTCGGCGCTGACATTTTCGATCACCACCCCTACCGACACGGACGCGCCGACGCCCACGCTGCTCGCCGCGGCTTGCGCGCTGGTCGAAGTCTGGAAGTTGCCCGTATGCGTCGCGCTGATCGACACGTCCTTGGAGGCATCGATCGCGCTGCTGCCGGTTCCGACGTAGGCAGTTACCGTGTCCTGCTGGACCAGCACCGCGACACCGATCCCGACGGCGACGTTGGGCGAGGAGGCACCGTTCTCGCCGTGCGTGTACGCCAAACTGCTGGAAGTCGCCGTCACCGACAGCTTTCCGGCCGTGCCCGACCAGGCGGTGTCGTCCGCGATCTCGGCGTTGACCGTGTTATCGACGACGTTCACCGCGACCGAGGCGCCGACACCGACGCTGGAACCCTTGCCGCCGCCGTCGGACGGCAGCGCGCGCGTCGACGTCGTCTGGCTGCTCGCCGCAGCGATCGTGACGTCGCCGCTGCCGGTGATCGTGATGTTCTCTCCGGGGCCCGTCACGCCGGGCGTGCGCCCGACCACCGCCTCCGTGTCGTTGTTCACCACGTTTACCGCGACGGAGCCGGCCACGCCGATCTTACCGCCGCCGCCGCCCGAAGTCGCGTCGGCGATGAAGGAATCGGTCGCGTCGACCAGCTTCTGGTTGCTGTCGCCGATGCCGCTCATCGCGATCCACTTGCCGCTGTGCGCATCGGAAACCGAAGCCGCGAGCTGGAAGTTGCCGCCGGTGAGGTCGATAACGTAGTAGGTATTGCCGGGGGTCAGATTGCCGATCGCCGTGCCGGTCGTGTCGTAACGCACCGCGTCGCCGGTCTGCAGGCCGGTGTCGCCGCCGAGCTTGAGCAGCGTCACATTGCCAGTCGGGTCGAATTTGATCGGACTCAGCAGATCAGGAACATCCGTGCCTGAGATCGAAACGTACTTGAAGAAATCGTGCTCGCTCCCGGTCGCTCCGGAGCCGAGGTGCCTCAGCCCGGTGTCTTTGCCGGCGATGGCATTCGCCTTGGTGTCGTAGAGCTTGACCGTGCCATCCTTCTGCACGTTGACGTAATAGCTGCTGCCGGTGGAAATGTCGCCGCCGATCGCGCTGTCGTTGATCGGATCCGAGGGTGAATAAAGCACCTCGTCGCCGGTCTTCAGGCCGGAATTGAGGCCGAGGAAGATCGTGTTCTTAGTGGTGTCGACGACCGGCACCGCGGTCGCACTCATCTTGATCGTGCGCTCGGCCACCGTCGCCTCGACATCCAGGCCGCCGGCGCTGACCGTCGCGCCGTTCGCGATGTACGCCTGGTTAGTGAGGTTAGCGACGTTAACCGATACCGCGACCCCGACGCCGGTGCCGCCTTTACTGGTCGACGCCGAGCCGTCGGCGATGGCGTGCCCATCCGCGTTGGCCGCCGAGGTCACTTTGAGCAGGCCGCCGGCCGTCACGCTGTTGACATAGGCGATCGAGCTGACGTTCTCGATCGCGACCGCGACGCCGCCGGCCACGCTCACGCCGCCGTCGGAGGTGGAGCCCTTGTTGTTGGAGGAGCCCTCGGCGCCCTTGGCGTTCGGGTCGTTTTGCTTCGACTTTGCGTCGGCTGCGTTGGTCTCGTTATTGGTGGTGTTGTCGACCGACTGGTCGGTCTTGTTGTCGGAGTGCTTGCCCGAGCCGTCGTCCTCCTTGCCGCCCTTGACGCTCGCCTTGGCGATCGCCTCGCTGCCCGAGATCGCGCTCGCCCCGAAGGTCACAGTTCCAGTCGCGGACAGCTCGCGGTCGGCATTCGCGAGCACGTGGTCGTTTACGACCGCTACCGCGACCGAAATGCCGACTCCGGTGTCGCTCGACTCGGTGTCGCCCTCGGCGGTGGTGCTCACCTGGTCGGTGAGCGAAGCCTCGGCGTCGAGCTTGTCGGAGATCGAAAGCTTGCCGCCGGTGCCGATCGACGCGTGCACGTCGTTGGCAGTGATCGATACCGCAACCACCGGCGTGACCGCGGTCGACCCCTTCGCGCCGGTCTTCGCCTCGGTGTCCATTTCCTGGCCGAGCGAGGCGCTCATCGTCAGGTCGTGCGCCCCCGCGTTGAACACCGTGTTGGCGCCGATGTTGGCGAAGGTCTGGTTCTGGCCGTAGTTGACCGCCACGGAGATGCCGACGCCGACGCTGCTGCCCTGCCCGCCGCCTTCGGTCGGCTGCGCCGACCCGACGTTCGTGACGTCGGCCTCCGCGACGATCTTGGCGTCGCCGCCGCCGGTGACCGTTACGGTCGGCGCGTGGATCGTATTGCCGCTGTCGGTGTAGCCGACGTTCGCCTCGCTGTCGGTGAAGGCGATGTTCACCGCCACCGACCCGGCCACGCCGGTCTTGCCGCCCCCAGCGCCCGAGGTCGCCCAGGCGCCGTAGGCGTCGGTCTTGTCGACCAGGTTCTGCGTTCCGGAGGGCGTTCCGCTCAACGCTTTCAGCCCCGTGCTGCCGCCCGCGAGTGCGTGCTCCTTCGTGTCGTAAAGCTCGAGCGTGCCATCGGACTGCACGTTGACGTAGTAGGTCTTCTTGTCATCAATGCCGGTGATCGGCGTGCCCTTGTTCGCGTCGTAAGTCACGGCGTCGCCGGTGCGCAAGCCGGACTGGCCCACGTCAATCTTGTTGCCGCTGACCTTCGTTGCCGCATCGAATGAGAGATCGCGCTCGGCCTGCGTCGCCTCGATGTCGAGACCGCCGGCGCTGATGGTCGCCTGGCCGATGTAGGCGAGATTGGTGTCCTTGGCGTAGTTCACCGAAACCGCCGCGCCAACGCCGGTGCCGCCCGCGCCCCCGCCGCGCAGCGCCTGCGTGCCCGACCCGGCAGTGCTGAGCTGGATCGCATTGGTGTCGCTGCTCGCGTCGTTCGCGGTCTTGTAGAGCTTGAAGTCGCCGCTGCCCGCGTCCCGCACGTAGTAGTCGGTATCGTCGCTCAGGTTCTTGATGGCGGTGCCGCCGTTGGTGAAGTACGTCACCTTGTCGCCGGTCTTGAGGCCGCTCGAGTCTCCGAGGTGAATCGTGTTGTTGGTTGTGTTGACGTCCCCGCCGCTCCCCGTATCGCTCGCATTGAACGTCACTTGGCCGATCACCGCGCTGCTGTCGGCGAGCGCGCTGCCGTCGACGTTGGCCGCCGACTTGACCGTCAGCGTGCCCGTGGAGGTGACGTTGTGCGAGTCGCCGATGTAGGCGCTCGAGTTGCCGTGCTCGATGTTCACCGCCACCGCGCCGGCGACGCTCACTGGGCCCTGCGAAGTGTCGGAGGAAGGCGAGTCCGAGTTCTTGGTGCCGCTCGCGTTCTTGTCCTCGGCCTGCGACTGGTTGTTGGCGAAGGTCTTCTGGTCGCCGACCTTGCCGTCGACGTTCTTGCTCTCCTCGCCGTCCTGCTCGCCGCCCGAGACGCTCGCCTTGGCGGTCGACTGGCTGCCCGAGATCGCGCTCGACAGGAACGCCGCGGTGCCGCCCGCGGTCAGTTGGTCGCGCCCGGTGGTGGCGTAGGACGTGTCGTTTACGATCGACAGCGCGATCGAGATGCCGACGCCGGTTTTACCCGAGGTGGTGTCGCCAGTGGCGGTCGTCGAGACGTTGTCCGCAAGCGAGGAGCTCGCGCTGAAGTTGCGGCCGACGCTGAGCAGGCCCCCCGCGCCGAGTGTGGCGTAGGCGGTGTCGTTGGCGACCGAGATCGCGACCACCGGGGTGACCGAGGTGCCACCCTTGCTGCCGCCGGTCGCCTCGGTTCCCATCTTGTGCGTCGAATCCGCGGTGAGCGTCAGGTCGTGCACCCCGCCGCTGCCGGTGAATGTCGCGTTGTCGCCGACGTAGGCGGCGGTCGTGTCCTCGCTGTAGTCGAACGCGACCGACGCACCCACGCCGATCTTGGACTTGCCGCCGCTCTGGTTCGCGTCGGCCTTCTCGGTGTTGGTCACATTCGCGTGCGCGTCGATCGTGACGTCGGTGCTGCCGCTCCACTTGATGCTCGCGCTGCCGTCGATATATGCCTGGTGGTTGGTGACCACGACGTTGATCGCGAGCGCGCCCGCGGCGCCAACGTTGCTCCCGTCGCCCACGCCGCTCTTCGCCTCGACGTCGAAGCTGCTCGAATTGGGCTCCAGCACTTCGATCTTGAGCGCGCCGGCGTTGAGGATGTTCGACGCTCCCGTGACGTAGGCCGAATCGCTGCGATCGGCGACGTTGATCGCCACCGCGATCCCTAACCCGTTAGTCGTCGAGCTCGTGTCGCCCGTGTTGCTGCCGTCCGCCGTGACCGTGACTTTGTCGGCGGACTCCGCCGTTACCGACGCCGTGCCGGTGCCGACATCGATCGACGCGTTCTTGAAGTACGCGGAGGTCGAGCCGGTGTCGATGTTGACCGCCACCGCGCCCGCCACGTTGACGTTGTTGGCGCTGCCGTCAGTCGACGCCTTGTTGTTCGAGAGTGCGGTCTGGCTTGTGCTCCCTCCGCTATCGTCCGACGAGCCGCCGGTCGACGATTTGGCGGTCGTTATCAGCGTCCGGTCGGAGCTGGCGCCCAGGCTGAGCGATCCGCCCGTGACAGTCGCGTTATCGAGGTACGCCGAGGTGTCCCCGAACACCACGGACACCGCCACGCCCGCCCCGGCGGTTCCGCCGGTCGCGTCGCCCTTCGTCGTCGCGTTGAGTGTCGAGCTGGCGCTCAGCGTGGCCGCCTTGCCCGCGCCGGTCGTGAGCTGCGCTTGGTCGGTGACCGAAAGCGACGCCTCGCTGTCGAATACCGTGAGCGCGACCGCGGCGTCTTTGCTCGAGTCCGAATTGCTGCCCGGCGTGACCTCCATGTCGGGCGAGAGATTGGTCGTGGCGGATGCGTCGATCTTGCCGCCCGCGACGAGGCTGGTCGACGCGCCATGGATCGCGACCTGCGGATCGGACAGGCCAACGATGAAACCCAGCTTGATCGATCCGTTCCCGTTCGCGTTCGCGCTGAAGCTCGTTTGATCAATGTTGGAGGTGATGCTGATGTCGCCGCTCGTCGCGGTGAGCACCGAGCCGCCGCCGATATCGATCTTCGCGACGTTGACGCTAACCACCGGCGAGAGATTGGTGCCGCTGTTGTTGCCGCTGCCGACGTTGCTGTTGAGCAGGCTCTGCAGGCTCGAGCTGTAGTCCCCCACCCCGCTCGTGTCGCCCTGGTTCGAGCCGTCGCTCGTAATATTCAGGCCGGCATGCGCCTGCAGCGTCAGCGAGCCGCTCGCGGTCAGATGGGCGCCGGTCAGCGTGATCCCCGGATTGGTGATGGCGAGCACGCCCTTCCCGCCCGGCGTGTCGCCCGCGATGTTCTTTTGCTCCGAGATCAGGCCGAGGTCTCCGGTAACGCTGATACTGGTGTTGGTCGCGCTGATCTGCGAGTTGCTGGTGACCGACAGCCCGAACGCATGATTGACCTGGGTGAGATCGGTGCTGGCGCTGTCGTCTAGCAGGACGGAATCCTGGAATACCCGCTGGTCGCCGCCGTCGAAGCTGATCTCCAGCTTGTTCCCGTTTCCGGTAATCCCGGTGCTGCCCGGATCCAGCTGCGCGAAGGTGTCCGTCACGAGATGCACGGTATCGGGGATCCCGGAATCGCCGAGTGCGCGATCGATCGTCACCGTGCCGCTCGCGATCGTGAAGGCCGAGAGGGTGGCCTCGTGGGTCGAGCTGGTATCTGTCGCGCTGTCGAACAGTTGCACCTGGGTGCTGTTGATCGCCTTTAACCAGAACTGCGTCGCGCTCGGATTGGCGGCGGGGCCGAAATATGACAAATCCGCCGACAGCAGCAGCCGCGGCTCGATCGGCTCGAGCATGAAGCCCTGGCGCCGCGCGGGCGCGGGCGCGCGTTGAGCGCGCATCGGTTCGTCCGCGCGTCGGCCGAAACGCGCGAATGCCTCGCGCACCAGCTTGGCGATCATCGACGGCGCGAAGACCTTGCGGCCCCAG
>DATGDH010000054.1:0-32954 GCA_035310985.1 Burkholderiales bacterium | reverse complement strand
GCACGCGAACCATGGGCGGGATGAATGCGCGAACTTATTTCGCCGATCTGTCCTCGCGCGCGTACTGGTCGCTTGCGCCGACGCGGCGCGCGCTGCGCCGGTTCTGGTACCGCGCGGACGGGGAGGCGCTGGCGTTCGCGCTCGTCATGGGCGCGATT
This sequence comes from Burkholderiales bacterium, assembly GCA_035310985.1. Classification (GTDB taxonomy): domain Bacteria; phylum Pseudomonadota; class Gammaproteobacteria; order Burkholderiales; family SG8-39; genus DAHVFK01. The sequence continues at coordinate 32,796 of DATGDH010000054.1, read as the reverse complement.
GCGACGGGCTTCGCGTTCGCGCTGCATGCGTATTTCGCGCATCAGGACGCGGCGCGCGAGCGGGCGCTGCAAGCCAGGAACCAGGAACTGAACTGCCTGGCGCGCAACGTGTACTACGAGGCGCGCGGCGAGCCCCTTGCGGGCCAGTATGCCGTGGCCGAGGTGACGATGAACCGCAAGGCCTCGCCGCTCTATCCGCAATCGGTATGCGCGGTGGTCTACCAGAAGAACTGGGACGCGCTGCGTGAGCGCTACGTCGGCGCGTTCTCGTGGACCGAGTTCGACACGCTGCCGCAGCCGGGCGGCGCGGACTGGGCGCGCGCACAGCAGGTGGCGCAGGACGTATACGACGGACGCCGTGAGCCGGAGCTGCAGGGCGCGATGTACTTCCACGCCACCTACATCAAGCCGTCGTGGGCGAAGGAAAAGAAGCTCGTCGCGCACATCGGCGGGCTCGTGTTCTACAGGTAGCTCGTTCGGCTAAGTCGGGCGACGCGCCGCGCGCTTCTCACCGCGGCGACTCGCCGCAAACTCCTCCAGGGCTTTGCGGTACTCGGCCTGTGCCTGCGGGCTGACCGGCGTGCCGCACTCGTAGCAGCTCCCGGTCATGCGGTCGAACCAGCGGCAGCCGCAGGCATCGCAGGCCAGTTCCGGCGCCCCCGCGGGATTCTCGAAGATCACCGGCACGCGCCCATGAACGCGAAGCCCAGGGCCTCCAGCAAGTCTTCGAAGCCGCGCGCCTCCAGGTCGCAGCGCCGGCGCAGCATGTAGCAGACGACTCCGCCCTGGCGAATGTCGGCCCGCAGCGCCGCGAAAAGGTCGCCGTCGACAGCGTCCAGGATTCGGTCCATGGAATCGGGGTCGGCGCTCAGCAGCATGTCGACGCCGCACGACGCGAAACCCGGGAACGGCGCGACGCGCGCGGCTACGCCCTGTGCGCCCACCTCCCAGAGCAGCATGCTCGCCGGATTGGCGCGCGCTATGAGGCCGACCCGCGCTCCGGCATCGAGCGGCTCGAACAGCCCGCCGAAGCGGCCCGCCGCGCCGCGCCACGCAGCCGCGTCTGGCAGCGCGCTCATAGCCTTACGCCGAGCCGGAAACCTTCCTGGATCGCCTGCTCGAGCCCGCGCGCGATCACCGCGTCGCCCACCCCGTGGAGCTCATCCACCATCCACTCGAACTCGCCGAACAGCTCGTGCGACGGCCGGATGGAGGCCGCGAGGATCACCGAGTCCGCGGGCAGCAGTCGCTCGGCGCCCTTGGCATCGCGCACCGTTACCCCCTCGGCAGCGACGTTGACCGGCCGGCTGGAGGTGAGGCACGCGATGCCCAGCTCCTCCACCCAGGCCGCGTGGCGCCACTTGAACGAGGGCTTGACGTCGCCGGCGATGCGCTTGTCCTGCTCGACCACGGTCACTTCGGCCCCGTGGCGCTTGCGCAGCGACTCCGCCACCGTAAGGCCGATCTTGCCGCCGCCGACGACCACCACCCTCTTGCCGACCGCGACCCTTCCGTGCGCCACGTCGAGCGCGTCGACCATGCGCTCCGCTCCCGGCAGATGCGCGAATGGCGCTCGATCGACACGGGCGCCTGCGGCAATGACGCACACGTCGTATTGGTGCAGCACGCTGCGCATGAACCTTGCGTGCACTTCGGTGTTCAGGCGCATCTCGATCCCGAGCTTGCGCGCCACGACCTCGTAATGCGAAATCACGGATAGCAGATCGTCGGGGCGAGCCAGGTCGTTGGACGCATAGGCGCGCAGATTCCCGCCGATTTGCGCGGCGCGATCGAAAACCGTGACCTCGTGCCCGCGCTTTGCGGCCGTGATCGCGCACTCCATGCCGGCAGGGCCGGCACCGATCACCATCACCTTCTTCTTGTACGCGGCCGGGCGGACCTCGTACTCGGGCTCGACTTCGTGCCCGAGCGCGGGATTCATGGTGCAGGTGTACGGCAGGTCGCGGAACAGGCGCGACAGGCAGTTCAGCGAGCCGATGCAGCGGCGCACCTCGTCCAGGCGGTCCTCTGCCGCCTTGTGGATGAGCTCCGGGTCGGCGAGCAGCGGGCGGCAGACCTCCCAGAAGTCGAACACACCGTCGCGGATACAATCGTTCGCCATGCGCGGGTCGGGCAACCGGTTGCCGAACGTGATCAACGTGTTCGGAAACATCTTCTTCGCGCGCTCGGACAGATAGTTCCAGTAGCCGGGTGGGATATCGCGGCCGATCGAGGACTCGGGCGCCTCCTGCCAGCCGACGGTCACGCTGATCATGTCCACGCCGGCGTCCACCGCCTGCCGCATCAGCTCGAAGCATTCGTCCTCGCTGTTGCCGCCCCACTTGTCCATCAGCTCGGCGCCGTTCAGGCGCACGACCAGCGGGTTTTCCGGCGTGGCCTGCTTGATGGCGTCGATCAGTTCGCGCATGAAACGTCCGCGGTTCGCGATCGATCCGCCGTACTCGTCGGTGCGCTGGTTCGTGAAGCGCGAATTGAAGTTCGCCAGCAGGTAACCCATGAAGCTCGTGACCTCGGTGCCGTCGAAGCCGGCGCGCACCGCACGCCGGGCCGCGTCCGCATGCTGGCCGATGCAATCGCGGATCTCCTCCTTGGTCATCACCTTGGGCGGACGAAAGTGCGGCAGCGTCTGCGGCACGTCCGAGGGCTGTATGCAATAGCCCAGGTCGATGCCGCCGTAGCGGCCGGCATGCAGGATCTGCTGGATCGCGACCGCACCTTCCGACTTGATATCGGCGGCGATGCGCTCGAACTGCGGCAGGAACTTGTCGTCGAAGATCGCCACCTGGCGGAAGTACGCCTTGCCCTCGCCGAGCGGATCCGGATACGCGCCCTGGTTGGTGATGATGCCGCAGCCGGTGCGCGCGATGACGCGCATGCGGGCGAGCTCGCGCTCGGTAATGAAGCCGTCGCGCGTGTTGTAGTTGGACACGCAGCAGGCGCCGTACTTGATGCGGTTGCGCGTCTTGAACCGGCCCAGCCGTCCGGGTTGAAACAGGTTCGGGAGCTTGGCTTCCCCTGGCTTCATGAATCTTCCTTGGTTACAGTCAGCGCGAGGCCGGCGTCGAACGCGGCGGAATTGGCCGCCGCGAGCCCGCCGCGAAAACGCCCCAGCACCTGGGCACGCAGCAGCGGTTCAGGGAACGGTAGGCTCTTCGCCGCCGCGCCGAGCATGACGCTGTTGGCCAGGCGGGCGTCGCCGAGCCGCTCCGCCGTGCGGCGCGCCTCGATTTCCCGCACCTGGTGACCGGCAGCGCGCAGCTCCCCGGCCGGATCCTCCGGATATCGGTGCACGCCGGAGGACACGATCGGAGGCACTGCGCGCCACGAGTCGACCAGCGCGCAGCCGTCCTGCGCGAGGTAATGGCTCCAGCGCAGTCCCTCCGCCGCTTCGAACGCGATCAGCAGGCGCGCGGCGCCGGGCCGGATTTCGCTCGCCTCGACGCGCTCGCCGATGCGCACTTGCGAGCACACCACTCCGCCGCGCTGCGACATGCCGGTGACCTCGGTCTTCGTGACCTCGAATCCCGCCTCGAGCGCGGCGCGGGCGATCGCTTCGGCCGCGGTCATAACCCCCTGTCCGCCGATGCCGACGACCAGGACGTCCGTGCTCATGACGGCACGATCGCGCCGCGCGCGCAGGCCTTGGCGCAGAGATCGCAGCCGGTGCACATTCCGGCCTCGATGCGCACCCAGGCGAGGTCGACTACCTTGCCGTTGGAGCGCTCCTGCCGCTCGCGGCGCGTGACGGTGATCGCGGGACAGCCTACGTCCAGGCAGCGCGCGCAGCCGTTGCAGTGGTCGTCGCGCACCTTGAGCGGCGGACGGCGCTCGAAATCGCGGATGAGGACGCACGGCCGCGTCGTGATCAGCACCGACGGCTCGGGCGCTTTCATTTCCTCGCGCAGCACCTTGAAGAACGTCGGCAGCTCGTAGGGATCGACCACGCGAATGCGCTCGGGCCGCACGCCGAGCGCCTGCACCAGCTTCGCGAAGTCCAGCCGCGGTGCATCGCCGCCGTCCAGCCGGCGCCCCGTGCCGGGGTTGTCCTGCCCGCCGGTCATCGCGGTCGCGCGGTTGTCCAGCAGCAGCACCGTCACGTTCGCGCCCTGGTAGGCGATGTTCGCGAGCGCCGGCATGCCAGTATGCAGGAAGGTGGAATCGCCGATGACGGCGAGCACCGGCTTCGCGGCCCGATCGCCTTCGAACGCCTTCGCCATGCCGTGCGCCACGCCGAGCGACGCGCCCATCGAGATGATGCTGTCCATGGCGTTCCAGGGCTCGCCGCAACCGAGCGTATAGCAGCCGATGTCGCCGCAGATGATCGTATCCTTGAGCTGGCCAAGCCAGAAGTACACGCCCATGTACGGGCAGCCTGCGCAAAGCGTCGGCGGGCGGGGGAAAACCTTGCGCGGCTTGGCGCTTTCGGACGTGTCGGCGGGCGCGCTGCCGAGCAGGCGCCCGACGGCGCGCTCGACGACCGCCGCCGTCATCTCTCCCTGTAGCGGCAGGACGTCCTTCCCGTGCACCGGGATCTGCGCCGCCCTCAGCTCGCCTTCCACGAGCGGCTCGCTTTCCTCCACGACGACGATCCGCTCGGCCATTTCCGCGAGGCGCCGCGCGAGCGCGAGCGGCAGCGGATGGGAAAAACCCAGCTTGAGGACCGGCGCGTGCGGGAAGGCTTCGCGCACGGCGTGATAGGCGGCGCCGGAGACCACGAAGCCGACGCGCGCGTCGGAGCCGGACTCGAGCACGTTCCAGCCGGAGGCCGCCGACTCTTCTGCGAGCGCGGCGTCCCGCTGTGCGCGCAACTCGAGCCGCCGGCCCACGTGGTTCGGCGTGATGATCCAGCGCTCGACCTCGCGCCGGTATCCGTGGCGCGAGGCGTCCTGCGCTGCGCGCGCGCTCGCGACGAGCGTGCGCCTGACGTGCGACACGCGCGTCGTCAGCCGCAGCAGCACCGGCACCTGGTGCCGCTCGGAGAGCTCGAACGCATCGCGAGCCATGGCGCGCGCCTCGCCCGCATCGGCCGGCTCGAGCACCGGCACGTGCACGAACCGCCCCCAGAAGCGCGAGTCCTGCTCGTTCTGCGAGGAGGAAAAACCGATGTCGTCCGATACCGCGATCACCAGGCCCGCCTTGACGCCGACCAGTCCCATCGTCATCAGGGAGTCCGCCGCGACGTTCAGGCCCACGTGCTTCATCGCGGTCAGGGCGCGCCGACCCGTCATCGATGCGCCGAGCGCCACCTCGAGCGCCACCTTCTCGTTGGTGGACCACTCCGCGTACACACCGGGCATGCCGGCGAGCGCTTCCAGGATCTCGGTCGACGGCGTGCCGGGATAGGCGGCCGCGACCTCGACGCCCGCTTCCCAGGCGCCGCGCGCCACGGCCTCGTTCCCCGACAGGAATTCGCGCACTCCCGTCGAACTGATGTCTGCCTGAGGTACCGCGCTCATGGTGGGTGCGCGTCCGCGCCGCCTCCTCGCACCAGTCTATGCCTCCGGGCGCGCAATAAACTTGCATTCTCGTGCGTCTGGACCGACACTTGCGCAATAAAATGCCAAAAACGGCCAAAAAGCTGCGTCTCGATCGCATCGATCGCCGCATCCTGGAGCAGCTGCAGGACGACGGCCGGCTCAGCAACCAAGAGCTGGCCGAGCGCGTGGCGCTATCGCCCTCGCCCTGCCTGCGCCGGGTGCGCGGGCTCGAGCGGGCCGGCATCATTCGCGGCTACGCAGCGCTGCTCGACGCGCTGCAGGTGGGCTTGGGACTGCTCGCCTTCGTCACCGTGAAGCTGGAGAAGCGCGGCAAGATGCCCGTCGACCAGTTCACGCGCGCGGTGCAGGCCTGGCCCGAGGTCATCGCGTGCTTCTCCATGACCGGCGACATGGACTACCTGATGCGCGTGCAGGTGGAGGATCTCGAGCACTATTCGCGGTTCATCATGGAGAAGCTGCTCAAGCAGCCCGGCGTGATCGACATCCGCACGAACTTCGTGCTCGAGCGGATCAAGGAAACCACCGCGCTGCCTCTCGCGCACCTTGCCTGACGCGCATTGCCGTGCCTTGAGGGAGAGAACGGCAGCTATTCGGCGGCCTGCGCGACGTCATGGGGTTTCAATTCGCTGTCAAAGGATTCAGTCGCCTGCCGAAGGGATGTCCTCGCGCACGGGAAGCCGAATTCTTGATCTGCGTCGATTGACACCCCTCGGGCGGCGGATTATAGAGGCCGAACCACTTTCAGGAGGGGGAATCATGCAACGCACGCTTGCCATCGCATTGCTTGCCGCAGGGGCGCTCGGCGCGACCGCCGCGCGGGCCGACGTCACCGTCGGCGTGACGCTCGGCGCCACCGGGCCCGGCGCCTCGCTCGGCATCCATTACAAGAACGCCTTCCAGCTGATGCCGGACACCCTCGGCGGCCAGCACGTCAAGTACATCATCCTCGAGGACGGCTCGGACGCCACGACCGCCGGCAAGAACGCGCGCAAGCTCATCACCGAGGACAAGGTCGACGTGGTGATGGGCTCGAACGGAGTGCCCTCCTCGCTCCAGATCGCGCAGGTCGCGACCGAGACGCAGACTCCCTTCCTGTGCCTCACCCCGATCGCGGTGAAGCCGGACCAATTCAAGTGGACGTTTTCGGTGCCGCAGCCGACCGAGCTCATGATGAGCGCGGTCGCCCAGGACATGGAGAAGCACCACGTCAAGACCGTCGGCTACATCGGCTTCTCGGACGCCTGGGGCGACCTGATGTACAAGGCGACCGAGCACTGGGCGGCGAAATACGGCTACAAGGTCGTCACGAACGAGCGCTATGCGCGCGCCGATACCAGCGTGACCGGGCAGGTGCTCAAGATCCTCGCCGCGAACCCGGACGCCGTCGTCGTCGGCGGCTCGGGCACGGGCGGCGCGCTGCCGCACATCGCGCTGGTCGACCATGGCTACAAGGGCAGGATCTACCACAACCACGGCACCGTGAACGCCGAATTCATCAAGGTGGGCGGCAAGAAGGTCGAGGGCGCGATCGCCCCGACGGGGCCGCTGATCGTTCCGGAAGAGCTGCCGGACAGCAACCCGGTGAAGAAAGTGGCGCTCGCGTTCACCACGCGCTACGAGGAGAAGTTCGGCCCGGGCACGCGCAACGCGTTCGCCGGCTACACCGCCGACGCAGTGAGCCTGCTCGGCGCCGCGATTCCGGCGGCGGTCGAGAAGGCTCAGCCCGGCACGCCGCAGTTCCGCGCGGCGCTGCGCGACGCGCTGGAGCACGTGAAGAACGTCGTCGGCACGCATGGCGTGTACAACCTCACCCCGGAGAACCACAACGGCGAGGACGAGCGCGCGCGGGTGCTGGTGCGCGTGGAAAACGGCAAGTGGCGGCTGATGAAGTGATGCGCCGGATTCGCTAGGGCGCGAAGGGGACGGGCGACCGTCCCCTTTTCGTTTGCATGAACGCGGATATCTTCCTCTGGCTGGTGCAGGACGGCGTCACCAACGGCGCCCTGTACGCGCTGCTCGCGCTCGCGCTCATGCTGGTGTTCGCCGTGACGCGCGTGATCTTCGTGCCGCAGGGCGAGTTCATCACCTTCGCCGCGCTCTCGCTGTCGCTGCTCGAGGCGGGACGCACGCCCGGCACGATCTACATCCTGGCGTTCGGCGGCCTCGCGGCGGCGGCCGTCGACGGGCTCGCCGCGCTGCGGGCGCGCGCGTGGCGCCGCCTGCCGCGCGTCATCGCGCTGTACGTCGTGCTGCCGATTGCGGTCGCGCTGCTCGTCGCCTGGGCGGCGCCCCACAGGTTCGCCCATTGGGTGCAGGTGCTGCTCGTGATGGCCATGGTGGTGCCGCTCGGCCCGATCGTCTACCGCATCGCCTACCAGCCGCTCGCCGGCGCCTCGGTGCTGGTGCTGTTTATCGTGTCGATGGCGGTGCATTACGTGCTGACCGGACTGTCGCTCGTCTTCTTCGGCGGCGAGGGGCTGCGCTCGTCGTCGTTCTGGGACGCGCGCTTTAGGCTCGGCGTGGTGGAGGTGAGCGCGCAGAGCCTGTTCGTGGTCGCCGCGAGCCTGATCCTGATCTTCGCGCTGTGGCTGCTCTTCGAGCATACGATGTACGGCAAGGCGCTGCGCGCCACGGCGATCAACCGCGTGGGCGCGCGCCTGGTCGGCATTCCCACCGTGCTCATGGGACAGCTCAGCTTCCTGCTCGCCGCCTTCATCGGCGCGGTGACCGGGATCCTGGTGTCGTCGATCACCACCCTGTACTACGACACCGGCTTCCTCATCGGTCTGAAGGGCTTCGTCGGCGCCATCCTGGGGGGCATGGCGAGCTACCCGCTCGCCGCGCTCGGAGCGCTCGCCCTCGGTTTGCTCGAGTCCTTCTCCTCGTTCTGGGCGAGCCCCTTCAAGGAAGTCATCGTCTTCACCTCGATCATCCCGATGCTGGTATGGCTGTCGTTGCGCTCGCGCCACGTCGAAGAGGAAGAGGAGTGATCGGCCGCCGCGCGGCGCTCGCGCTGCTGGCGGCCTCGCTGCTCGCCGCGCCGTTCGTGCTGTCGGATTTCTACGTCACGCTGATGAACTACGTCGGCCTCGCCACGCTGGTCGCGCTCGGCCTGGTGCTGCTCACGGGCGTCGCCGGAATGATGTCGTTCGGCCAGCAGGCCTTCGTCGGCATCGGGGCCTACGCGACGGCCGTCCTCACGACGCACTACGGCGTCTCGCCGTGGCTCGGGCTCGCGGCCGGGCTGGCGCTCACGGGGCTGGTGGCGCTCGCGCTCGGCGTTATGACCGTGCGGCTCTCGGGGCACTACCTGCCGCTCTCCACCATCGCCTGGGGCATCAGCGTGTACTTCCTGTTCGGCAACATGGAGCTGCTGGGCAAGTACGACGGCATCGGCGAGGTTCCGGCGCTCAAGGTGTTCCGCTGGACGGTGGACACGGGACGCGGCTCCTACGCACTCATCTGGCTGGCCGCATTCGCGGCGCTGCTCGCCGCGCGCAACCTGCTCGACTCGCGCGCCGGCCGCGCCGTGCGCGCGTTGCGCTTCCGCGGCACCATGGCCGAGAGCTTCGGCATCGACACCGCGCGCCTGAAGCTCGTGATCTTCCTCTACGCGGCGCTGCTCGCAGGCCTGTCGGGCTGGCTGTACGCGCATTTCACGCGCTACGTCAGCCCGGGCGCCTTCACCGTCAACGCGGGCATCGAGTACCTGTTCATGGCGGTGGTGGGCGGCGCGAGCCAGGTCTGGGGCGCGGTGCTCGGCGCAGCGCTTCTGACGATGCTCAAGGAGTGGCTCAAGGACCTCCTGCCGAGGCTGTTCGAGCAAAGCGGAAACTACGAGGTGATCGTGTTCGGCCTGTTGATGCTGGCGCTCCTGCACCGCGCGCGCGACGGCCTCATGCCGGTGCTGGCGCGGCTCGGCCGGCCGCGGCGCGCCATGCCGGCGCGCTCCGCGGACGCGGGGACGGAGCTGCGCCGCCGCGCCCGCCCGGCCGCGGGCGAGCCGCTGCTCGCGCTCTCGGGCGTGCAGAAAAGCTTCGGCGGCCTCGCCGCGGTGCGCAGCCTGTCGATCGAGATGAGCAGCGGCACGATCCTCGGCCTCATCGGCCCGAACGGCGCCGGCAAGAGCACCGTGTTCAACCTGGTCACCGGCGTGCTACCGGCGGACGGCGGCGAGGTGCGCTTCCGCGGCGCCCGCATCGACACGCTGGCCGCGCGGCGCATCGCGCGCCTGGGCATCGCACGCACCTTTCAGCACGTGAACCTCGTCGGGCGCATGTCCGTGCTCGAGAATGTCGCGATTGGCGCGCATTTGCGCGGCGCCAAGGGCACGCTCGCGGCGATGCTGCGGCTGGACCGCGCGGAGGAGCAGCGGCTGCTGCGCGAAGCGTCCCTGCAGGTCGAGCGCGTCGGGCTCGGTCGGCAGCTGGAAGAGCCGAGCGCGAGCCTCGCGCTCGGCCAGCAGCGCCTGGTCGAGATCGCGCGCGCGCTTGCGGCCGACCCGGTGCTGCTCCTGCTGGACGAGCCGGCGGCCGGCTTGCGCCTGCAGGAAAAGCAGGCGCTCGCCGCTTTGCTGCTGCGCCTGCGCGCCGAGGGAATGAGCATCCTGCTGGTCGAGCACGACATGGACTTCGTCATGGGGCTGGTCGACCGCCTGGTGGTGATGGATTTCGGCGAGAAGATCGCCGAGGGGCTGCCGCGCGAGATCCAGGCGAACCCGGCCGTGATCGAAGCCTACCTCGGGGGTATCGGTTGACGGCCGCGCTGGACATCGAGGGTCTGTCGGTCGCCTACGGCAAGATCGAGGCCCTGCACCGCGCGAGCCTGCGCGTCGCGCAGGGGGCGATCGTCACCGTGATCGGACCGAACGGCGCCGGCAAGAGCACGCTGCTCGGCGCGGTCATGGGCCTGCTGCCCGCGCAGGGCGCGCTGCGCTACGACGGCGCGCCGCTGCAGGGCGCCCCCGCCGAGGAGCGCGTGGCGCGCGGCATGTGCCTCGTGCCGGAGCGGCGCGAGCTGTTCGGCGAGCTCAGCGTGCGCGACAACCTGCTGCTCGGCGCCTTCCATCGCCGCCGAGAGGGGGCGAGCGCGCTGGCCGCGGACCTCGCGCAGGCGTACGCGCGCTTTCCCCGCCTCGAGGAGCGCGCCGGCCAGCTCGCCGGCACGCTCTCGGGCGGCGAGCGCCAGATGCTCGCGCTCGGACGCGCGCTGATGGGGCGCCCGCGGTTGCTGCTGCTCGACGAGCCGAGCCTCGGACTCGCGCCGCGCGTGGTGCGCGACACGTTCCGCATCATCGCGGATCTGAAGCGTACCGGGGTGTCGATGCTGCTCGTCGAGCAGAACGCGCGCGCCGCGCTCCAGGTGGCGGACTACGCCTACGTGCTCGAGCTCGGCAGCATCGTCCTGGAGGGGCCGGCCGCCGAGCTGGCGGGCCATCCGCGCGTCATCGAGACCTACCTCGGGCTGGGCTCCGCGGCGCGGTAGCCTTCGATCCGCGTCCACGCGTCGAATCCCACCACCGACAGGTATTCCTGCAGGCTCGTACCCCCGGCCGGCGACTCGAAGCGGCCCGCGCGCATGTCCTCCAGCGCCGACTGCATGGCGCGCGTCACGCGCAGGATGAGGTCGATGCCGTAGGGCAGGATCTTGAACCCGAGGCGGAAATACTCCTCGGGCCGCAGGATCGGCGAGACGCCGCCCGCGAGCGGATTCGCAACCAGCAGGTCGAACGCGCGCCCGACGCGCTCCAGCTCCTCGACGCTGCGCAGCGCCTCGATGAAGATGCAGTCCGCGCCCGCGCGCAGATAGCGCTCGGCGCGCCGCATCGCGTCGTCCAGACCCGTCACGGCGCGCGCGTCGGTGCGCGCGATGAGGAACGTCTCGGGATGCATGCGCTCCGCCGCGGCGGCGCGGATCTTCGCCTCGTGCTCTTCGGTCGGCACGACGCTCTTGCCTTCCAGATGCCCGCAGCGCTTCGGCCAGCGCTGATCCTCGAGGAAGAGCGCCCCGACCCCCATGCGCTCGTAAGTATGCACGGTGTGCACCACATTCTTCACGTCGCCGTAGCCGTCGTCCGCGTCGACCAGCACCGGCAGGTCGCAAGCCGCGCGGATGTCGCGCACCGCCTGCGAGATGTCGCCCAGCCCCTTGAGGCCGATGTCGGGCACGCCGAAGCGTGCGCCGACGACGCCGAAGCCGCCGATGAAGTAGCCCTTGAAGCCGGCGCGCTCGATGAGCCTCGCGGCGAGCGCGTCGTGCGCCCCGGGAAGGATGAGCGGACCCTCGCCGGCGAGCAGGCTGCGGAAGGAAGGTCGGGTCATGGCTTGCTCCTCAGGATGGCTTCGAAACGGCAGGCCGGCGCACCGCACGCGCTGCACGCGGTCTCGCGCGCATCGCAGGGGCCGCCCAAGGTGAGCTCCGCCACCGCGCGCAGCATGCCGGCGATCGGCGCACAGACGGCGTCGGAGGAGGGGCCGTGCCCCTGTGCGAAAGGGCTGCCGGTCACCTCAAGCGCCAGGCGCGCCGCATCGCGCGCGCCGAAGCGCCATTCGCCCCAGCCCAGCTCCGCAGCGGTCCGCTCGATCGTCTCGAGCAGCGCCTCAGGGGTCGCCGAGCCGCTCCGGGCATAGCGGCGCGCCGAGTCCCCGCCGTGCTCGTAGGCCGAGTCGGCGAGCGCCGCGAGCGCCGCGGCGCGGACCGGCTGCGGCAGGCGGCGGAACATTCCCATCAGCGTGTCCGCGCGCAGCTTCAGGTAGCGCGGGCGCTCGCCCGACCCACGCGCGGTTTCTTCTGCGCCGCGCGCCGCGCGCGGCCCGAGCGAGGCCTGGTGGCGCTCGATCTCCGCGAGGAGCCGCGGCACGCCCTCCCCCGTGGTCGCGACCGTGCGCACGACCGGCGGCGTCCACGCAGCGCGGCGGCCGAGCTCGAGCATGCCGAGCAGCGCCTGCTCCGCGCGGCCGGCGAAGGGCATGTCGGACTTGTTCACCACGAAGATATGCGCGATCTCGAGCACGCCCGCCTTGATCGCCTGCACGTCGTCGCCGAAGTCCGCCGGGCAGACCACGACGCTCGTCTCGGCGATGCCGGCGATTTCGACTTCCGACTGTCCCGCGCCGACGGTCTCGACGATCACCACGTCGAAGCGCGCCGCGTCCAGGACGTCGACGATCGCGCGCGCAGTGCGCGTCAGTCCGCCGAGATGCCCGCGCGCCGCGGCCGAGCGGATATAGACGCGCTCGTCGGCGTCGTGCTCGCGCATGCGCAGCCGGTCGCCGAGCACGGCGCCGCCGCTCACCGGGCTGGAGGGATCGACGGCGAGCACGGCGACCGAGCGGCCTCGCGCGAGGAACGCGCCGATCAGCGCATTCACTAGCGTGGACTTGCCCGCGCCGGGCGGACCGGTCACCCCGAGAATGCGCGCGTGGCCGAGGCGCCCCGCGAGCGCGGCGCGCAGCGACGGCGCGTCGGCGGTCTCGTTCTCGATCGCGGAGATCGCGCGCGCGATCGCGCCGCGGTCGCGTGCGGCGATGCGTTCGGCCCAGGCGGCAGGGAGCGGTCGCAGCATGCGTTCCCCTTAGCGGCGCGGCAGGCTCGGCCGCAGCAGCATCGGCGCGTACAGCCAAAGGAAGACCAGGAGCGCCGAGCCCCACAGCAGCGCCGAGGCGCCGAGCGCCCAATCGCCCGGGCCGTGCAGCGAATACGCGACGCGCAGCAGCGCCGCGCCGAGCACCATGACGAAGCCGGCGCGCATCGCCGGCGGAGCGACGGGCGCCCGCCCGGTGTGGCGCAGCACGACGCGCGGCATGAGCCCGATCTTGAGCATGCCGTAGGCTCCGAGCGTGAACGCGTGGATCCAGGCATCGCGCGGCACGCGCGGCGTGAATGCAGCCGCCGCGCGCAGCAGTATGGCGGCGATCAGCCAGGCGTAGCCGAGGTGGATGCACCAGAGGAGCGGCTCACCGCACGTGCGCCAGCCGCGCCAGCGCGCAAAACGCAGGCCGTGCACGGCCGCGGCGACGAGCGCCGCGGCGGCCATCCAGGCCGCGGGCGCGCCGAGCAGGTCTGCCGCCGCGAAAGCCACCATGGCCGCCGCGGTCGCGTACTCGAGCGGCATCAGGATCGCCGCCGGGCGCTCGCCGCGCGCCTGGAGGTAGCGGCGCGTGAATGCAGGGATGAACAGCCCGCCGTACAGCGTGACCAGGAACGCGAGCGCGTGCACGCCGAGCAGCAGCCCCCATTGCGCATTCCACAAGTGGAACACCAGGTTCGCCGCGGCGAACGCGGCGAGCGGCGGCAGCGTCCACCAGAACAGCCGCCTGCGCGCGGGCCCGATGGTGAGGAAGAGCATGACCGCGAGCGTCGGCAGCAGCGCGCAGTCGAGCGCGACGACGAGAGGGCGCGGCAGCCATCCGGAGGCGTGCATCGCCACGCGGCCCGCGAGCCACAGCGCGGCGAGCGCGGCGAGCGGCGCCCCGCGCACCTCGGCCGCGCCGGTCCAGCTCGGCAGCGCCGTGAGGAGCACGCCGCACACTAGCCCCGCGGCGAAGCCGAACAGCATCTCGTGGCCGTGCCACAGCGGGACCGCCGCGTACGCCGGCCAGCCGGTGTCGCGCGCGACGAACCACAGCGCGAGGCTCGAGGCGCCGTAGGCCGGCGCCAGCAGGAAGAACGGGCGGAATCCGCTCGACCAGAGGCTCAATCCGGGATCGCCCCGGCCGCTGCGAGCGAGCGGCATTCGGCCTCCGAGAAGCCCGCTTCGCGCAGCACGGGCCGGGTGTGCTCGCCGTACTTGGGCGGGAAGGAGAACTCGCGCGCCGCGCCCGCCAGGTCCACCGCCATCGGCTGCATGCGCACGCGCTTTCCTTCGGGCGTCGTGGTCGCGGTGAGCCGGCTGCGCAGCGCCTCGAGCTCGCGCACCGCGGCGACGCCGTTGATGCGCGCGTGCGGGATGGTGGCGGCGAGCAGGTCGGCGATCACCTCCTCGGTGCGCATGGCCGCGGTCAGCGCGGAGATATCGCGCTGCAGATGCTCGCGGTCGCGGATGCGGCCCTCGTTGGTGAGGCGCTGCTCGCTCGCGAGCGAGGCGAAGTGCGGCAGCGCGGTGAGGCGGCGCCACTGCACGTCGCTGCCGATCGCCATGTACAGGAACCCGTCGCGCGTCGGGTAGACGTTCGTCGGCACGAACTTGCGGTGCTCGTTGCCGGCGCGCGTGATCTCCCAGGGCTCGCAGTCGAAATCGATGAGCGGCAGCGTGGTGATCAGCCAGGACGCAGCCGCCTGCAGCATGGAAACGTGGATCTCGCGCCCGCGACCGGATTCGGCCCGCTCGGCCAGGGCGAGCAGCACGTTCGCGTACACCTCGTCGCCCGCCTTGAGATCGATCACCGGCACGCCGCACAGCACGGGCGTGCCGCGCGGGTCGCCGGTCAGCTCGACATAGCCGGCCATCGCCTGCACCACCGGATCGTAGCCCGGCACGTCGGGATACTCGGGGCCGAGCGCCGAGATGCCCGCCCAGATGAGGTCGGGCTTGACCGCGGAGAGCGTCGCGAAGTCGATGCCGAGCGGCCGGTAGCGCTCCGGGACCGTGTTGCAGCAGAACACGTCGGCGTCCAGGCCGCGCACCAGCCGCCTGAGCGCCTCGCGCCCCTCGGCGCACTTCAGGTTGAGCGCGATCGCCTCCT
Organism: Burkholderiales bacterium; assembly: GCA_035310985.1. GTDB lineage: Bacteria > Pseudomonadota > Gammaproteobacteria > Burkholderiales > SG8-39 > DAHVFK01. The sequence continues at coordinate 17,594 of DATGDH010000054.1, read as the reverse complement.
TGCCGACGTTCGGCGCGACGAAGTAGGTGCGCCGGTCGTCGTCCCTCATTTTCGGATCGGTGCGCGCGCCGATGTAGCGGTTGGGGTCTCCCGGCAGGCCCTTGCCCCCGCCGAGCGCCTCGATACGGATCACGCGCCAGCCGAGCTGCACGAAGCGCAGCGTCGCGTACGGCAGCGACAGCGCCTGCTCGAGGCTCAGGACGGTGCGACGCTTCACGCCGCCTTGCCCCACGCGGGCGCCTGCGCAGCGCCATGCAGCGCGCGGTACACGTTCTCTGGCGTGAAAGGCAGCGCGTACAGGCGCGTGCCGGTCGCGTTGTAGATCGCGTTCGCCAGCGCCGCCGCTATGCAGATGGCCGGCGCCTCGCCCACGCCCTTCGCGCCTTGCGGGCCCTCGCCATCCATGGTCTCGATGAACGAGATGTCCATCTCCGGGATCTCCGGCGCCGTGACGAGCTTGTAGTCCCGGAAGTTCGGGTTGCGCACCGCGCCGTTCTCGACCACGAGGCTCTCGGTGAGGGCGTAGCCCATGCCCATGACGATGCCCCCCTCGATCTGACCTTCGATGCCCAGCCGGTTCAGCACGCGCCCGACGTCGTGCGCACCGGTGACCTTTAGCAGGCGCACGATGCCCGTCGCCGTGTCGACCTCGACCTCGCAGACCTGCGTCGCCCACGCGTAGGCCGCCGACACGTCGCCGCGGAACTCCTTGTCCTGGTGCTTGCTCGGCGGCTCGTAGTAGAAGCTGGTCATCACCAGCTCCGCGCGGTCCGAGAAGTGCAGGCCGCGCAGGAACTTGCCGAGCTCGAAAAGCTTCTTGCCGCCCGCGTCGACGATGCAGCCCTCGCGCAGCGCGAGCGCATCGGCCGGCACGCCGGTCCTCGCCGCCGCGGCGGCGAGGATCTTGGACTTTGCCTTGCGCGCGGCGCCGATCGCCGAGTTTCCGGCGATGAAAGTGGTGCGCGACGCGTGCACCCCCACGTCCCAGGGCGTGATGTCGGTGTCGTTGTTGACCACGCTCACCGCGGACAGCGGCAGCCCGAGCTCCTCGCACACGAGCTGCGCCAGCACGGTCTCCGAGCCTTGCCCGATCTCGGACGCGCCGGTCATCAGCGTGACGTGCGCGAAATCGTCGATCTTGAGGATCGTGCCGCAGCCATCCGAAGGGTAGATCTTGGCGCCCCCGCCCACGTGCAGCATCGAGGCCATGCCGATGCCGCGCTTGACCGGGCCCGGATCGCGCCAGCGCGCGCGGTTCGCGGCCTGCTTCTCGAGGAAGCCGCTGCGCTCGGCCGCGGTGGTAAGGCATTGCTTGAAGCCGCAGGTCTTGAAGTGCATGCCCTGCGGCGTGATCTCGCCGGGATCCTGCGCGTTCTTCAGGCGGAAGGCGAGGCCGTCCATGCCCACGGCCTCCGCGAGCTTGTCCATGTGCGCCTCGACGGCGAAGGTCGCCTGCAGATTGCCGTAGCCGCGGAACGAGCCGGCGTAGGGATTGTTCGTGTATACCGCCGAGGTGTGGTACTTGCAGTGGGGCACGCGGTACAGCGACGAAATCGTCTGCATCATCACGAACGGCGTGGTGGCGCCCCAGGACGTGTAGGCGCCGTTGTCGTGCACCGTCTCCACCGTCCGGAAGCTGAGCGTGCCGTCCCTGCGGCAGCCCGAGCGCAGCTTCAGCAGCACCGGCTGGCGCGTCGGCGAGGCGAGGAACTCCTCCTCGCGCGTGAACAAGAGCTTCACCGGCCGCCCGGTGATCTTCGCGAGGAAGATGGCGATCGGCTCGAAGGGATAGATGTCGAGCTTGGAGCCGAAGCCGCCGCCGATCGGCGGCTGGATGATGCGGATGCGCGCCGGGTCGATGCCGAGCATCTCGGCGAACTCGCGCTTGTGCAGGAACGGGACCTGCGTGTTCGAGTACAGGAGCAGGCCGCCGCCCGGATCGAACTCGGCGATCACGCCCGAGACGCCCATGCAGCAGTGCGTGACGTAGTGCAGCCGGAACACGTCCTCCACGACCACGTCGGATTCGGCTTCGCCCCGCGCCACGTCGCCCTGCGCATAATCGAAGGTCATCGCGATGTTGCGCTCCCGGCCTTCGTGCAGCAGCGGCGCCCCGGGCGCCAGCGCGTCGTCGGTGCTGGCGAGCAGCGGCAGCGGCTCGTAGCGCACCTTGATCAGCGCGAGCGCGGCCTGCGCGATCTCCTCGCTGTCGGCCGCCACCGCCGCCACCTCGTCGCGCAGGCTGCGCACGCGGTCCGTCTTGAGCGGCAGGTGGTCCTTGGCGACTCCGATCGGGCGCTGCCAGGGGACGTCGGCCGCCGTAATGACCGCATGCACGCCGGGCAGGCGCTTCGCCGCAGAAGTGTCGATCGACAGGATCCTGGCGTGCACTTCGCTCGAGCGCAGGATCTTCGCATGCAGCGCGCCCGGCACCTCGAGGTCGTGGATGTAGCGCGTCTTGCCGATCGCCTTGTCCGGCGCGTCGAGCTTGGGTATGCGCTTGCCGATCAGTGTCTCACTCATGGGCTTTCGCCTTCGCGGCCTCGTGGATCGCGTCGATGATCTTGCGGTAGCCCGTGCAGCGGCACAGGTTGCCCTCGATGCCGCGCCGGATGGTCGCTTCGTCGGCGCCGGGGTGCTGCTCGATCAGGTGGCTCGCCTGCACCATGAGACCGGGCGTGCAGAAGCCGCACTGCACCGCGCCGTTCGCGACGAACGCATCGCGCAGGCGCTCGCCGAGCCCGCTCGCCGCCACGCCCTCGACGGTAACGAGATCGCGCCCGTCGCAGTCCGCCGCGAACATCAGACAGGAATTCTGCGTCGCGCCGTCCACGAGTATGGTGCAGGCGCCGCACTCGCCTTCGCCGCACGCGTACTTGGTGCCGCGCAGTCCGAGGCGCTCGCGCAGCATCTCGAGCGTGCTCATTTGGGCGGGCACGGTCAGTCGCCGGCGCACGCCGTTCAGGGTGAACTCGATTTCACAGTTTGCCGACATGGCTCATCGCTCGCTTCAGCATATTGCGCACGAGCTCGCGCCGGTACCAATCCGACGCGCGCACGTCCGAGATGGGATGAATTTCGGCCTCCGCCGCAGCGGCCGCCGCCTCGAGCGTCGCCGCATCCGGCGCGCGGCCTTCGAGCGCCGCTTCGGTGCGCCGCGCGCGCATGGGGGTGGGCGCGACAGCGCCAAAGGCGACGCGCACGCCGCGCAGCACGCCCGCCTCGCGGCGCGCTCCCGCGGCGATGGAGATCGTCGCGATGTCCAGCGCGGGCCGCGCGCCGTGCTTGTAGAACTCGCCTGCGAAACCCTCGGGCGGCAGCGGAATCTCGATCGCGGCGAGCAGCTCGGAGGCCTTGCGCGCCGTGCGTCCGGGCCCGGTGAAGAACTGCTCGAGCGGCACGCGCCGCATCTCGAGCCTGCCGTCGGGCTTCGACGCGAGCAGCGCGCGCGCCTCCAGCGCCAGCAGCGGCACGAGCGTGTCGCCCGCGGGCGAGGCGTTGCACACGTTGCCGCCGAGGGTCGCCGCGTTGCGGATCTGGTCGCTCGCAAAATGATCGCAGGCCTGCCACAGCAATCCGATCCGCTCGCGCACGAGCGCGCTCGCGAGCAGCTCGGTCATCGTCGTGAGCGCGCCGATGCGCACGACGCCCGCCTCCTCGGCGATGCCGCCCAGCTCGGCCACGCGCCGCACGTTCATCAGCACCGGCTGCAAGCGCAACCGCCCGGCGTTCGCCTGCGGCATGACGTCGGTGCCGCCGGCCAGCACCGTGACGTTTCCCGTGCGCAGGATCTCCGCCGCCTCGTCGAGCGAGCGCGGCGCGCGGTAGCTCTCGATCGGGTTCATCTAGAACCTCACCGGCTCGCGGAAGCGGCCAAAGACGCCCACGAGCACCTTGGTGATCTCGCCCACGCTGGCGTAGGCCTTGACCGCCTCCATGATCGCGGGCATCAGGTTCGCGCCGGAGCGCGCGTCGGCCTCGACGCGCGCGAGGGCGGCCTGCACGCGGGGGCCGTCGCGCTCGGCGCGCGTGTGGGCGAGCGCCGCGCACTGGGCGCGGGCGTCGTCGTCGCGGTAGGGGTGGAACTCCATCTGCGGCGTCTTGTCCTCGGTGCGGTAGCAGTTGACCCCGACCTTGCGGAAGCGCCCCTCCTCGATGTCGCGCTGGCGGCGGTAGGCCTGCGCCGAGACCTTCGCCTGGATCGCCCCTTCCGCGACGAGCTTGACGATGCCGCCCTGCGCGTCGACCTCGGCCATGATCGCTTCCATGCGCTCGCGCATCTGATTGGTGAGCGTCTCGACGTAGTACGAGCCGCCGAGCGGGTCCGCCGTGTCGGCGAGCCCCATCTCCTCGATGAGCATCTGCATCGTGCGCAGCGAGATGCGCTGCGCGTACTCCGAAGGAATGGTGTAGGCCTCGTCGTAGCAGCACAGCGCCATGGTCTGCGTGCCGGCGAGCGCGCAGATGAGCGCGTAGTAGGCGCCGCGCACGATATTCAGCTCGGGCTGCTCGTAGGTGAGGCCCCCGCCCCCGCCGCCGGCGATCATCCTCACCCACATCGAGCCGGGCTTGGTCGCGCCGTACTGCTCCTTCATGATCTTCGCCCACAGGCTGCGGCCGGCGCGGAACTTGGCCACCTGCTCGAAGATGCTGCCGAAGCAGTTGAAGTTGAACGACAGCCGACCGGCGAATTCGTCCACCGGCAGGCCGCGGCGGATCACCTCGTCGGCGTAGGCCTTGGCGATGCAGAACGCGTAAGCCATCTCCTGCGCGGGGTCGGCGCCCGACTCGCGGATGTGGTAGCCGCACACGGAGACCGGGCTGTACTTCGGCGCGTGCTTGGCGCAGTACTCGATGGTATCGCCCACCAGCCGGATGGAGGGCTGCACCGGGTAGACCCAGGTGCCGCGGCCGATGAATTCCTTGAGGATGTCGTTCTGCGCCGTGCCGCGCAGCTTGGCGAGGTCGTAGCCGCGCTTTTCCGCCATCGCGAGGTACATCGCGATCAGCACCGCGGCCGCGCCGTTGATCGTGAGCGACACCGTGATGCGCTCGAGGTCCACGCCGTCGAAGGCGATCTCGAAATCGCGCAGCGTGTCGACCGCCATGCCGACGCGGCCCACTTCGCCGTCGGCGAGCGGATCGTCCGAATCCAAGCCGCACTGCGTGGGCAGGTCGAAGGCGACGTTCAGGCCGGTCTGGCCGTTGGCGATCAGGTAGTGGAAGCGCTTGTTGGTGTCGGCGGCGTTGCCGAAGCCGGTGTACTGCCGCATGGTGAACGGCTGCTTGCGGTACATGAGCGCATGGATGCCGCGCGTGAACGGATACTCGCCGGGCGCGCCGATCAGGGCCTCGCCGCCGCTCGCGGCGACGTCCGCCGCCGTGTAGAGCGGCTTCACCTCGATCCCCGACTCGTTCACCACGGGGCGCACTTCCTTGGGTAGGTCTTTGGGTTTCATGATGCGTTCGCGCGGATGAAATTGACGATGTCCTCGAGCCGCGAGCTCGAGGGAAAGATGCCCTTGAAGCCCAGGGCGCGCAGCTCGGCATGGTCGCGCTCGGGCAGGTTGCCGCCGATGATCCACAGCTTGTCGGAAAGCCCGGCCTGCTCGAGCAGCGGCCGCAGCTTGCGGCAGACCGGCAGGTGCGAGCCCGCCATCGACGACAGCGCGACGACGTCCGCGTCTTCGTCGAGCGCGATGCGCGCGATCGCCTCGGGAGTCTGGCGCAGCCCGGTGTAGATCACCTCGAAGCCCGCGTCCATCATCGCGCGCGCCACCACCTTGGCGCCCTGGTCGTGGCCGTCGAGGCCGGGCTTGGCGAGCAGCACCTTGATCTTCTTCATCCCGCGAGCTCCTTGGCGATGACGAGCTTCAGGATCTCGCTCGTGCCGCCGCCGATCAGCGTGAAGCGCACGTCGCGCAGGAAGCGCTGCACCGGGTACTCCATGGCGTAGCCGTAGGAGGCGAACACGCGCGCCGCCTGGTCCGCGATGCGCGCGGCGGCCTCGCTCGCGAACAGCTTCGCCATCGCCGCCTCCTTGTGGTGCGGCCGGCCCGCGTCGCGCAACCACGCGGCGCGGTACACGAGCTGGGTCGCCGCCTCGAGATCGGCGGCCATCTCGGCGAGCTTCATCTGGATTGCCTGATAGCGGTTGATCGCCTTGCCGAACTGCTTGCGCTCGGCCGCGTAGCGCAGCGCCGCGTCGAGCGCGGCGCGCGCCTGGCCCACGGCCATGGCGCCGGTGATGATGCGGATCTCGGCCAGCGTCTTGCGCAGGTGCGCCTCGCCGTCGCCCTCTTCCCTGGACAGGCGGTGGCCGTCCGGCACGAAGCAGCCGTCGAATGCGAGCTCGGAGGTGGGCAGCGCCCAGACGCCCATCTTCTCGATCGTCCGGCCGACGTTCAGGCCCGCGAAGCCGCGCTCGACGAGGAAGATGGTGAGCTTCTTCTCCTCCCCCGCCTTGGCGAACACGGTGAAGAAATCCGCCACCGGCGCGGAGGTCACCCAGGTCTTGCGCCCGTCGATCACGTAGCCGCCCTCGACCTTGCGCGCGCGGGTGGCGATCGAGTCGAGGTCGCTGCCCGCGTCGGGCTCGGTCATGCAGATCGCGCCGATCTTTTCGCCGCGCAGCGCCGGCTTGAACAGCCGCTCGACGATGTCGGCGCTGCCGAGCATGTGGACGAACTTGGTGCCCATCAGCGACTGCATCGCCGCGCAGCCGGCGAGCGACATCGAGCCGCGCGCGATCTCCTCGAGCGCAATGCAGAACTCCGACAGCTGCATGCCGCTGCCGCCCGCCTCCTCCGGATAGCGCATGCCGAATAGCCCGATCGCTGCGAGCTCGCCGAACAGCTCGCGCGGAAAGGCGTGCGCCTCGTCGAGCGCCGCCGCCTGCGGGGCGATGCGCTCGTCGCAGAAGCGCGCGAAGGTCTCGCGCACCTGGCGCTGCTCAGGGCTTGGTTCGAAGTTCATGCCACTTGTAGTCGATCACCTCGAGGAGCACACCGTTCACGGCCTTGGGGTGCACGAACCCGAACTCGCAGTCGCGGAACTTGCGCGGTCCGCCGATGAGCGAATAGCCCTTGCCTTTCAGCTCGCCCAGCGCCGCGCGCGTGTCGTCCACGTTGAGCGAGACAATCATCACGCCCTCGCCGCGCTTCTCGATGAACTTCGCCACCTCGCCGTCCGGCGTGAGCGATTCCATCAGCTCGAAGCCCACGCCGCCCAGCCAGTAGCGCGCGACGCGGATCTTCTCCGGCTCGTCCACGTAGGCGTCGTCGGGCTTGTCCTTGCCGAGGATCGGCTCCCAGATCCTGCGCGCGGCCTCCAGGTCGCGCACCGCGATGCAGATATGGTCGATCTTGTTCGCTTTCATCGCTCCTCCGCCTGCCCGGCGCGCCGCGCGATCGCGACGCGTACCGCTTCCCGCTGCACCTTGCCGAGGGCGGTGCGCGGCAGCCGCTCGAGGAAACGCACCTCGCGCGGCTGCTTGTAGCGGGCGATGCGCCCGTCGCATAGCGCCATTGCCTCGGCCTCGGTCATGCTGCAGCCGGACTTGAGCACCACCGCCGCCGCGACCACCTCGCCCCAGCGTGCGTCCGGCCTGCCCACCACGCAGGCCTCCTCGATCGCGGGGCTTTCGAGCAGCACGCTTTCCACCTCGGCGGGATAGATGTTCTCCCCTCCGGAGATGATCATGTCCTTGAGGCGCGAGACGACGTACAGGTGGCCTTCGGCGTCGAAGTGGCCGACGTCGCCCGAGTGGTACCAGCCATTCCTGAAGGCGCGCGCCGATTCCTCCGGCGCCCGCCAGTAGCCCCGCGCCACGTTCGGCCCACGCACCAGGATCTCGCCGTCGCGCCCCGCTGCGCACTCGGCACCGTCTTCCGCCACGACCTTCACCTCGCAGTGCAGCGCGGCGGCGCCCGCCGAGCCCGCCTTGCGCAACGCATCGGCGGCGCGCACGTAGGCCGCCACCGGACACGTCTCGGTCGCGCCGTAGACCTGCACCAGCGGCACGCCGCATTCGGACACCTTGCGCACGAACGCCTCCGGCACGATGGTCGAGCCGGTGGTGATCATGCGCAGGCTGGAAAGATCGGCGCCCTTCCAGTCCGGCAGCTCCATCATGGCGCTGAGCTGCGCCGGCACGAGCACCGTGAGCGAGGTGCGCTCGCCGCGGATCGCCTCCAGCGTGGCGCGCGGATCGAAGCGCGCGTGCAGCGTGATGCTCGCTCCGGCGTGCAGGCCCGGCGTGGTCAGGATGTTCAGCCCGCCGACGTGGAACAGCGGCAGCGTGGTGAGGATGCGGTCGGCGCTCGTGAGATCGTGCATGTGCGTGCTGTTCACCGCGTTCCAGAACAGCGCGCGCTGCGGCAGCACGACGCCCTTGGGCGCGCCGGTCGAGCCCGAGGTGTAGCAAAGCAGCAGCGGCGTGTCCTCGGCGCCCGTCGGCGGCGGCGGCGCGCCGGCCGCGCGCTCGAGCGCATCGACGTCGAGCCCCTGCGGCGCGCCCTCGATCGTGCTCGCCGTGTCCGCGAAGCCGGGCCCGACGAGCAGCGCGCGCGGCGGGCAGTCGGCGAGCACGCGGGCGAGCTCCGGAGGCGCGAGCCGCCAGTTGAGCGGCACGTACATCGCGCCCAGCCGTGCGCAGGCGAACAGGGCCACCAGCGCCGCTGGATGGTTGAAGCCGAGGTAGGCGACGGCGTCGCCCGGACGCACGCCGCGCGCTGCGAGCGCCGCGGCCGCGGCGCGTACGCGCTCGGCGAGCTCGGCGTAGCCGATCGAGCGGCCCTCGAACCGGATGGCGGGCGCTTTCGGCGCGAAGCGCGCGTGCCGCTCGATCCAGTGCGACAGGTCCATGCTCAGCTCCCGGTCACCTCGAGGACCACCGCCATCGCGGTGTCGCCCGCCGCGCATCCGGTGAACAGTCCGCGGCCGCCGCCGGCGAGCACCAGCTCCTCGATGAGCTCGATGATCGCGCGCGTGCCCATCGGCGCCTGCGGGTGGCCCCAGACGAGCGAGCAGCCGTAGTTGTTCATGCGCTCGAGGCTGGCGCCGGTCGCGCGCGCGAACACGATGTCGTTCAGCGCGAACGGATTGTGCGTCTTGATCGCCTTGAGGTCCTTGACCGCGACGCCGGCCTGCGCGAGCGCGCGCTCGGCCGCCGGAGCGGGGGCCTCGGGCATGTAGGCGAGCGCGGCGCGCGCCTGGCCGAAGCCGAGCAGGCGGATGCGAATCTTCGGGTCGCGCGACAGCTCCCGCGCGCGCTCGCGCGAAGCGAGCACGATCGCCGCGTTGCCGTCGGCCGGAAAGGTTTGTCCGCCGTAGGTCACCGTGCCGCCAGCGACGACCGGCTTGAGCTTCGCCAGCCCCTCGGCGCTGGAAGCGCGCACGCCCTCGTCGCCTTCGAGCACGGCCTTGCTCCCGGGCACTTCGAGCGGCAGCGTCATGAAGCGCCTGTGAAAGCCGCTTTCGACGGCCTGGCGGTACTGGCGCTCGCGCATCAGCACCACCTCGTGCTGCTGGAGGGTGCCGATGCCGTGCTTCTTCGCCACATTCTCCGCGGTGCTCACCATGGCGTGCGCGCCGAGCGGGTCGCAGCCGAAGTTGTCCATCACCCAGTCCTCGTGCGCCCCGGTCCCGCCCGGGCCGCGCGGGTTCGGGTAGTACAGGTGGGGCCCGTTGGAGGTGCGATCGCAGGTCACGGCGAGCGACACGTTCGACATGCCGCACTCGATCTCCTGCGCGCCGGCGAGCAGCACGCGCGCGCCGGTGGCGCAGGCCTGCATCAGCGTCGGCCCGCCGACATGGCCGAGGCCGGCGACGCCGGCGAGCCACGGCAGCCCGTAGAAGGAATGCTTCTGCGGCACGCTTAAGCCGAGCACGCCGTGGTCGAAGGCCTGCGCCGGTAGGTCGCGCCGCGCGAGCTCGCGGCGCACCACCTGGGCGGCGAACTCCACGGAGTTCAGATTTGCGAGCGCGCCCTGCCAGCGCGCGAACGGCGTGCTCCAGTAGCAGCCGTAGGGTATCTCCGCCTTGTAGGTCATCGGGTCCGCCGGATCTTGTCGATGAGAACCGTCCTTGCCGTCTCGAGATGCGCGCGCATCGCCTGCGCGGCCGCTTCGCCGTCGCCCGCCGCGAGGGCGAGCGAGAGGCGCTTGAGCCCCTTCAGCACCACCGCGCGCACCGCGGGCTCGTCGAGCGTGAAGGCGCGCAGATAGCGCACGTGATCGGCGTACAGCTGGATCGCGCGCACCAGCCGCTTGTTCGGCACGAGCGCGGTCCACGCGTCGCGATAGCGGTAGTTCGCCTCCATGAACGCGGCGCCGTCGCCCGCCTCGTGGGCGACGGCCATGTCGGCGAGCGCCGCGCGCAGCGGCGCGAGCACCTTGCGCTCCGGCTCGCTCGCCGCCACCTGGCGCAGCGCCTCGGGCTCGAGCAGAAAGCGAAGCTGGTAGATGTCCTCGACGTCGCCCATGCCGAGCGCCGGGGCCTTGAAGCTGCGCCCATCGGCCACCACCAGGCCCTCGCTCGCGAGCCGCGCGAGCGCCTCGCGCACCGGGGTGCGCGACACGCCGAGCTGCGCGGCGAGGGCGGCCTCCTGCAGCGGCTGACCGGTGGCGATGCGGCCGGCGCGCAGGTATTCGCGCAGCGTGCCGTAAACCCGGTCGCCGAGCGGCTCGGGGCGCTCCAGCACCTGCAGCTTGGCCATCATGCCGCGCCCTCGAGGAAGGCCGAGATGCCCTTGCGGGCCGCGGCCGTGCACGCGCTCCTGCCGAATGCCTGGTAGCCGATCTCGAGCGCCTCGGCGAGCGTCGGCGCCGCGGCGGCCGCCTGCACGGCCTGCTCGATGATGCCCGTCACTTCGCCGCTGTACTTGCCCTTCGCCGGCGGGAATGGCGCCACGCTCACCGCGCCGTCGAGCGCGCCGCGACGCCCGCCGGCGAGCGCGTGCACGCGCTCGACCGCCTTGCGCACGAGCGACGCGTAGTCGTCGGCGAGCTCGGCGACGATCCCGGCCTCGTGCGCACGCGCCGCGCCGAGGCGCTCCGCCTCGCGCAGCATGCCGTGAAACAGCGTCGCGGCCTGCGGCCAGCGGCGGTACGGCACCACCATCGCACCGATGCCAGGCGCGATGCCGAGCGTCACCTCGGGGAACTGCAGCCAGGCGTCGCGTTGCGCGACGATCGCATGGCAGCGCATCGCCAGCTCCAGCCCGCCGCCGAGGGCCATGCCGTTCAGCGCCGCGACGACCGGCTTGTCCATCGTATCGAGGTGGCGCAGCAGGCGCGAGCAGTCGCGCGCGTACTGGCCTGCGGCCGCCGCGTCGCCGAGCATCGACGGAAAGCGCCCGATGTCGGCGCCGGCGCAGAACGCGCGCGGACCGTAGCCGATCAGCACGAAGCCCTGCACCGACGGGTCGGACTCGTAGCGCCGGATCACCGCGAGGATCTCGTCGTTCAGCCCGTCATGCAGCGCGTTGAGCGCTTCCGGCCGGCGCAGCGTGACGACCTTGACCCCGTCCAGATCGTCCACCAGCACGTTGCGCTCGTAGCGCTGGTAGTCGGCGAGCGCGCGCCCCGGCATCGGCATGCCCGGCCGCTCCGCGGCGAAACGCTGCAGGAGGCGCTGCACCTCGGCCTCGCCGAGCGCATGCATCAGCTCGAGCGGCCCCTGGCGGAAGCCGAGCGCCAGGCGGCAGCCGAGGTCGAGATCGGCCGCTTGGCCGATGTCGCGGTCCAGGATGTCCACGGTCTGCGAGAACAGCACTCCGAGCAGGCGATCGCGCACCGCGCCGGCCGCCTCGGGCGGGACCTCGGCGCGCTTTCCGAGCGGAGCAGTGGCCCAGGTCGCGACCGAGCGGAAGATCGGCGCCGGCCGGTAGTGCTCGCCCTCGGCCTCGGCCTGCAGCGAATTGGTTTCCGCGATGATCGGGTTGCCGTTCGCCAGGTTGAGCACGAAGAACGGCCCGGCGTGCACGAACTCCCCGGCGACGCCGTCGATCTGCGCGGCGCTCGCGCGCCCGAGGCAAAGCGCGGCCTCGTTGCACCAGTTGTCGAAGACGCGATCGAGCATGAAGCACTCGACGTCCTCCGTGACGATCGGCACCTTGCCGGTCATGCAGAAGAACCAGCGCAGCCATTGCACGGTCTGCGGGTCGGCGTCGCGCGCGCGCACCACTTCGACGACCGGATTGCGCCAGGCCGGCGCGAAGAAATGCGTCACCGTGGCGCGCTGCTTGCGCTTCAGCCCCGGGAAGATGCGCGCCGCAGGCAGCGAGCTCGTGTTGGAGGTGATCAGGGCCTCGGGCGCGACGAGCTCCTCGACCTGGGCGAAGATGCGCCGCTTGAGCGCCAGATCCTCGGTGGCCGCCTCGAGCACCCAGTCGGCGCCGCGGATCGCCGCGTAGTCGGTCGTGAACTGCAAGCCCCGGGTCACCCCCGTGGCCTGGGCCTCGCTCATCTTGCCCCGCGCCACGGCCTTTTTTGCGTATTCGGCGAAGCGCGCCGCGGCCCGGTCGAGGGCCGCCTGCGAGACGTCCACCAGCACGAGCTCGAGGCCGGGCAGCGCGCTTTTCAGGTAGTAGCCGATGTCGGGGCCGATGGTGCCCGCGCCGATCAGCGCGATGCGCGCCGGCATGGCCCGCGCCGGGGTCTCGAGCAGGGGGTTACGCGCCGCTGCCATAACGTGTACAGTATACGGTATACCGTCAGAAGGCAAGACCCAGAAGGCAAGACCCGATGCGCATCGGAATCGACGTCGGCGGCACCTTTACCGATTTCGTGCTGCTGGACGACGCCACGGGGCGGAGTCGCACCTACAAGTGCCTCACCACGCCGCGCAACCCCTCGGACGCCATCGAGCAAGGCATGCGCGCGCTGGCCCGCGAGGAGCCCGGCTGCATCGAGGCGCTCGAGGAGCTGATCCACGGCACCACGCTCGTCATCAACGCCATCATCGAGCGCAAGGGCGCGCGCACCGGCCTGCTCACCACGCGCGGCTTCCGCGACGTGCTCGAGCTCGGGCGCGAGATCCGCTACGCCGCCTACGACGCCTTCGCGCAGATGCCCGAGCCGCTCGTGCCGCGCGAGCGCCGCCTGGAAGTACACGAACGTCTGCGCGCCGACGGCAGCGTGCTCGAGCCGCTCGACGTGGCGCAGGCGCGCGGCGCGGTGCGCGAGCTCAAGGCGCTCGGCGTGGAGTCGGTCGCGGTGTGCCTGCTCAATTCGTTCGAGAATCCCGCGCACGAGCTCGCGCTGAAGAAGCTGCTGAGCGAGGAGCTGCCCGGGGTCCCGCTGTCGATCTCCTATGAGGTGCTGCCGCAGATACGCGAATACGAGCGCACCAGCACGACGGCCACCAACGCCTACGTCAAGCCGCTCACCGAGAGCTACCTGCGCCGGCTGCGCGAGCGCCTCGCCGCGCTCGGTTTCGGCGGGCGCCTGTTCATCATGCTGTCCTCCGGCGGGGTGACCTCCGCGGAGACGGCCGCCGAGTTCCCGGTGCGCATCATCGAGTCCGGCCCGACCGCCGCGGTGATCGCGGGGCAGTACTACAGCCGCCTGTTCGACTGTCCCGACATGTTCTGCTTCGACATGGGCGGCACCACGGCGAAGTCCTGCCTCATCCAGCACGGCGTAGCGGGCGTCGTGCCGACCTTCGAGGTCGGCCGCGTGCAGCGCTTCCAGAAAGGAAGCGGGCTGACCATCCAGGTGCCGGTCGTCGACCTGATGGAGATCGGGGCCGGCGGCGGCAGCATCGCGCGCGTGAGCCGTCTGGGCACGCTCCAGGTCGGCCCCGAGAGCGCAGGCGCCGAGCCCGGCCCGATCTGCTACGGCCGCGGCGGCGTGGAGCCCACCGTCACGGACGCCGACCTGCTACTCGGCTACCTGGACCCGGACTACTTCCTCGGCGGCGGCATGCGGCTCGACGCGCAGGCCGCGCGCCGCGGCGTCGAGGAGCGCGTCGCGCGCCCGCTCGGCGTGACGTTCCTCGACGCGGTGTGGGGAATCCACGATCTCATCAACGAGACCATGGCGGCGGCCGCCAAGACGCACATCGCGGAGCACGGCGGCAACCCGCAGCTGGTCACCGTGGCGGCGTTCGGCGGCGCCGGTCCGGTGCACGCCTACGGCCTGGCGCGCAAGCTCGGCGCCCCGCGCCTGGTCGTGCCGCCGAACGCCGGCGTCGGATCGGCGCTGGGATTCTTCACGGCGCCGCGCGCCTTCGACCTGGTGCGCAGCCACAAGGTGCCGTTCGCGAGCGCCGATTTCGGCAAACTGGAGGCGCTGTTCCGGGAGCTCGAGGCCGAGGGCGAGCGCACGCTGCGCAAGGCGGGCGCCGAGGGGCCGATCGCGTTTTCCCGCTCGGTCGAGGCGCGCTTCATCGGGCAAGGCTCGGAGACCAGCCTCGCCCTGCCCCCGGGCGATTTCGCGCGGCTCGATGCCGCGCAGCTGCGCCGCCGCTTCGACGAGACCTACGAGCGGCTCTATGGCCGCACGTATCCCGAATCGCCGGTCGAGTTCGTCAACTTCTGCGTACGCGCCAGCCTGCCGGTCAAGCTGCTCCAGCTGCCCCGGCTCGCGCTGAAGGGACGGTCCGGCGACGCGCTCAAGGGCACGCGCAAGGCCTATTGCCCGCAAGCGAGGGACTTCATCGCCTACGACGTGTACGATCGCTACCGGCTGCCGCCGGATGCCGCGATCGCTGGACCGGCGATCGTCGAGGAGCGCGAGTCCACCGTAATCGTGGGCGACGGCGGCGAGGCGCGCGTGGACGAGTTCGGCTTTCTGTGGATCGGCCTGCCGAAGGAGCAAGCTCATGAAGCAGGGCTTTGACCCCATCACGCTCGAAATCCTGTGGCGGCGCCTGGTGTCGATCGTGGACGAGTCGGACGCGGCGGTCGCGCGTACCGCGTTCTCGAGCCTGCTGCGCGATGCGCACGACTACACCTGCATGTTCACCGACTCGCGCGGGCGCGAGCTCGCGCAGGGCACGCTCGCGACGCCCGGGCAGTCCGGAGCCATGGCGCTCGGCATCCGCAAGCTGGTCGAGGGACTCGGGCTGGGCGCCTTTCGGCCGGGCGACGTGTACATCACCAACGATCCCTGGGCGCTCGCCGGGCACCTGAACGACGTCTGCGTGCTGAGCCCGATTTTCCACCGCGGGCGGCTCGCCGCGTTCACCGCCTGCATCCTGCATCACTCGGACGTCGGGGGCCGGGTCGCCTCCGACAACCGCGAGGTATTCGAGGAAGGCCTGTTCATACCGCTGGTCAAGCTGTACGACGCGGGCGCGCTCAACCAGGGCGTGCTCGCCATGATCCTCGCCAACGTGCGCACGCCCGAGCAGGTGAACGGCGACATCCGCTCGCAGATCGCCGCCAATCACGTCTGCGCGGAGAAGGTCGTGCGCATGCTCGAGGAGTACGGCCTGGACGACCTCGACGCGCTCGCCGACGAGATCATCGGGCGCAGCGAGCGCAGCATCCGCGCCGCGATCGCCAAGGCGCGCCCCGGCGTGTACCGCGCCGAGGGGGTGATCGAGCAGATGGACGGCCACCCTGACGTGCGCATTCCCTGCGCGGTCACCATCGAAGGCAGCGACATCACGGTGGACCTGAGCGGCGCCTCGCCGCAGGTCGATTGGGGCGGCAACGTCGTCTACAACTTCACCTACGCCTACGTGCACATGGCGGTGAAGAGCATCTTCGATCCCGAGATCCCGAACAACCACGGCATCGCCGCGCCGATCCGTCTCGTCGCGCCCGAGGGCACGGTGGTCAACTGCCGCTTTCCCGCGGCGGTGGCGGCGCGCATGCAGATCGGCCACTTCGTCACCGAGGTGATCTACCGCGCGCTCGCGCAGGCGCTGCCGGGGCGCGTCGTCGCGGCGGGCGGCGGGGCTCCGGCGACGATGCAGATGTTCTACGGCAGGCGCGGCGACCGCCGGCCCTTCCACTCGGTGCTCATCCGGGGCGGCGGCCTCGGCGCGAGCGCCGCGCGCGACGGCGAAGGCTGCTTCATCTTCCCGGCGAACGGCGCCAACACGCCGGTGGAAATTCTGGAGAGCGACGCGCCGCTCATCGTGGAGCGCCGCGAGCTGCTGCCCGATTCGGGCGGCGCGGGCAAGCAGCGCGGCGCGCTCGGGCGGCGCGAAGTGTTCCGCGTCCCGGACGACGCGTATGCGCCCCAGCCCCCGGTGATGCTCGCGATCCAGTCGGGGCGTTTCCGCCTGCCGCCGGAAGGCCTGTTCGGCGGCAAGCCGGGAGCGCTCGCGCGCTTCCTCGTCAACGGCAAGCCGGGCAATCCGTACGGGCTGACGGCGCTCAAGCCCGGCGACACCGTGGTGATGGACGCCGCGGGCGGCGGCGGCTACGGCGAGCCGCGCGAGCGCGACTCCGCTGCACTCGCGCGGGACATCCGCGAAGGCAAGGTCACGCCGCAGGGGGCCAGGCGCGACTACGACTCGGTGCGGGAGAAGGAAGCCGCGTCGTGATCGATCACGCGGGGACCGATGGCAGGCCCGCCAGGGCCATCGCCAGTTCCTTCTCGTCGTAGCTTTGATCGGTGAGCTTGCCGGCGAAGTAGTCGATGTACGCCTGCATGTCGAAGTGGCCGTGCCCGCACAGGTTGAACAGGATGGTGCGCGGCTTGCCTTCGAGCTTGCAGCGCAGCGCCTCGACGATCGCGCCCTTCACCGCGTGGTTCGCCTCCGGCGCCGGCAGGATGCCCTCGGCGCGCGCGAATTGCACACCCGCCGAGAAGACTTCCGTCTGCGTATAGGCAGTCGCCTCCAGCAAGCCGAGCTCCTTGCAGTGCGAGATGAGGGGCGCCATGCCGTGGTAGCGCAGGCCCCCGGCGTGGAACGCGGGCGGGGTGAAGGTCGAGCCGAGCGTGTGCATCTTGACGAGCGGCGTGAGATGCCCCGTGTCGCCGAAGTCGTAGGCGTATCTTCCGCGCGTCAGGCTCGGGCAGGCCGCCGGCTCGACCGCAACCGCACGCACTTTCTTTCCTCCGCGCAACTGCACGCCGAGGAACGGGAACGCGATGCCGGCGAAGTTGGAGCCCCCGCCGGTGCACCCGACCACCACGTCCGGATAGTCGCCCGCCATCTCGAGCTGCGCCATCGCCTCCTGGCCGATGACCGTCTGGTGCGTGAGCACGTGGTTCAGCACCGAGCCGAGCGCGTACTTGGTGTCGTCGTGCGTGGCGGCGACTTCCACCGCCTCGGAGATCGCGATGCCGAGGCTGCCGGGATGGTCCGCACGCTGCGCGAGGATCGCCCGGCCCGACTGCGTCTCGTTTGACGGCGAAGCGATGCATTTCGCGCCGTAGGTCTCCATGAGGGCGCGACGATACGGCTTCTGGTTATAGGAGACCCGGACCATGTACACCCTCACTTCGATGCCGAACAGCGCACCCGCGAAGGCGAGCGACGAGCCCCACTGGCCGGCGCCGGTCTCGGTGGTGATCTTCTTGACCCCGGCCTGCTTGTTGTAGAACGCCTGCGCCACGGCGGTGTTCGGCTTGTGGCTGCCGGCGGGCGAGACGCCCTCGTACTTGTAGTAGATCTTGGCCGGCGTCTGC
>DATGDH010000053.1:0-9353 GCA_035310985.1 Burkholderiales bacterium | reverse complement strand
ACGGTCATCGCCGCCGCGGTTCCGCTGATCGCGAACTGGCTCGGTTCGCCGGTCCCCGACCGCCACGACCTGTCCTCGCTCAGAGTGATCCAGAACGGCGGTGCGCGGCTCGCTCCCGAGCTGCGCGCGAGGCTTCGCCAGCGGCTGCATTGCACGCCACAGGAGATCTACGGCACGGCCGAGGGGCTCATCAACATGGTTCCGCTCGACGCGGACGACGAGGCGATCCTGCACAGCTCGGGCACGCCGGTCTGTCCAGACGACGAGATCCGCGTCGTCGGCGACGACGGCAACGAAGTGCCCGACGGCAGCCCCGGAGAGCTGATCGTGCGCGGACCCTACACGATCCGCGGCTACTACAACGCGCCGGGCAAGAATCACGAGGCGTTCAGCGCGGAGGGCTTTTACCGCATGGGCGACATCGTGCGCAAGCGCGGCCGCACCGTATATACCGAAGGCCGCCGCAAGGACATCATCAACCGGGGAGGCGAGAAGATCAGCTGCGACGAGGTGGAGAACTACATCCTCGCGCACCCCAAGGTGAAAGCGGCGACGCTCGTGGCGATGCCGGACGAGATCTTCGGCGAGAAGGCTTGCGCGTTCGTCGTGACCCGGCCCGGCGAATCGCTCGGCTTGGCCGAGCTCGTGGCATTCCTGCGCGCGCGGCAAATCGCGAGCTTCAAGCTTCCCGAACGGCTCGAGGTGGTGCCGGAATTGCCGCTCAGCCCCGTGGGCAAGATCCTCAAGCGCGAACTGCGCGAGCGCATCGCCGCCAGGCTCGCCGAGGAGCGCGCGAGCAAAGCCGTCCCCGGGTCAAGCACTCCCTGAGCCGCGCGCGGCCCTGACCCGCGCCATGAAGCAGGGTGCCAGCTCGGCCAGGCGCTCGTCGCTCATGCGGCCGCTGCGGGTCATGTAGTCGTAGGCGAGCTGCCAGGGGGCGAGCGCCATCTTGGCGGGGAAGTCCTCGTACCAGTACGAGCTCGCGTTCGCCGCGGCGAGCAGCTTCTCCACCACCGGCCGGCGCTCGCGCTCGAAGGCCGCGAGCGCGGCTGGAACGTCGGAACCGGCCTCGCCGAACGCCCTATCGAGTGCAATCGCGTCTTCGAAGGCGAGCCGCGTGCCCGAGCCGATCGAGAAGTGCACCGTGCGCAGCGCATCGCCGATCAGCACCGCGCGGCCCGCGCTCCAGTTCCGGTTGCCGAGCAGCGGGAACTGGCGCCAGATCGACTTGTTCGACACCAGCGCGTGGCCTTCCAGGTCTTCGGCGAACACGCGCTCGCAGTAGGCGCGCGACTCGGCGTCCGTCGTGCGGTCGAGCCCCGCGCGCCGCCACGTGCCAGCGTCGCACTCGACGATGAAGGTGCTCATCTGCGGACTGTAGCGGTAGTGGTGCGCGACGAAGGCGCCGTCGGCGTTCGCGCGGAAGGTGAGCGTCAGGCAGTCGAAGCGCTGCGCGGTGCCGTACCAGGCGAACTTGTTCGTCAGCCAG
Source organism: Burkholderiales bacterium (assembly GCA_035310985.1). Classification (GTDB taxonomy): domain Bacteria; phylum Pseudomonadota; class Gammaproteobacteria; order Burkholderiales; family SG8-39; genus DAHVFK01. The sequence goes on along the minus strand of DATGDH010000053.1, from coordinate 7,864 downwards.
CGCAGCTGCGGCGCGAACTCGCTCTCCAGCGCGCGCCGCACCAGCGAATTGACCCCGTCCGCGCCGACGATCAGGTCGGCCGCGCCGAGCTGCTCCAGCGAGGCGACGGTTCTTCCCCAGTCGATTTTGACCCCGGCCTCGAGGCAGAACCCCTGCAGAAGCTGGTTTAGGCTGAGCCGCGCGATCGCCGAGAAGCCGTTGCCGTCGATGTCGACGCGCTCGCCGCGGTGCACGACGCGCTGCATGGGCCAGCTCTCCATGTGCCCGGCGAGCTGGCGGTGCAGCTCGGGCGCGTCGCGCTCGAGGAACGCGAGCGCGCCCTGCGAGAACACCACGCCGAAGCCGAAGGTGGCGTCCGGCGCGTTCTGCTCGAACACCTCGACGCGCCACGCGGGGAAGCGGCGCTTGACGAGCAGCGAAAACAGCAGCCCCGCGGGCCCGGCTCCGACGACGGCGATGCGCATACGCGTAATGTAGAGTAAAGGGCCGCGATCGAGGAAGTCCGGACCTTGAGCCCTTCCCTGCAGTTCGGCCCGGTGAGCGTCTACCTGGGCGAGAAATCGGGCAAGTACCCCGACGGCAACCAGCTGCTGGTGCGCGGCGGCGACACGCTCGCCGCATTCGACACGCCGCTGGTGGCGAACCGCATCCCCGAGCTGCGCGCGGCCGAGCTGGTGATCCTCGGCCACGTGCACGAGGACCACATCGCCGGGCTGCACCTGCTGCCGCGCGCGCGGGTTCTCGCGCCGCAGGGCGACCTCGCGGCGCTGCGCAGCTGGGACGGGCTCGCGCGCCACTACGGCTACGCGGCGCCGGCGCTCGCCGCGATGAGAAGGAAGATCGAGCGCGAGTTCCGCTACGTCGCGCGCCCCGACGGCGAGGGCTACGGCGACGGCGCGGCCTGGAACCTCGGCGGCGGCGTGACGGTGCGTGCGCTGCACATGCCCGGACACACGAGCGGGCACAGCGTGCTGCTGGTCGAGCCGGGCGGCATCGCCTTCATCGGCGACATCGACCTGTCCTCCTTCGGGCCGTACTACGGCGACGCGACCTCGAGCCTGGAGGCGTTCCGCCGCACGCTGCGCGCGGTCGCGCAGGTGCCGGCGCGCGTCTGGATCACCTCGCACCACAAGGGCGCGGTCACCGAGCGCGCGACCTTCCTCGCGCTGCTGCAAGCTTTCGCGGCGAAGCTCGAGGCGCGCGAGCAGGCGATCGTCGCGCATCTCGCCGCCGCCGGGCCGCGTACGCTCGAAGAGCTTGCCGCGCACCGCTTCATGTACCCGCGCGGCCACCAGGACGTGTTCGTCGAGGACGCCGAGCGCCGCACGATCGCCCAGCACCTCGCCTCGCTCGCCGCCGCGGGGCGCGTGCGCGAGGAACAGGGGCGCTACCGGCTCGCCGCCTGACAGAGGCGCGGCAGCACTTCGCCGATGTTTCCGCGCAGCACCGCATCGGCGATGTCGTCGAAGGGCGTCGGCTCGGCGTTCACGATCACGATCTTCGCGCCCGCCGCCTTCGCCGCGGGCACCGCGCCCGCGACCGGATAGACCTGCAGGCTCGAGCCGACCGCGAGCAGCAGGTCGGCCTCCTCGGCGGCCTGCATGGCGCGCGCGATCACCTCGGGCACCAGCTGCTGGCCGAACGAGATCGTGGCGCTCTTCAGGATCCCGCCGCACAGCGCGCAGGGCGGATCCTCCTCGCCCGCGCGCAGGCGCTCGAGCACCGGCTGCATCGGGCCCTTCCAGCCGCAGCTCCAGCAAGTGACGAAGTGGATCGTGCCGTGCACCTCGATCACGCGCTCGGGCGAGTTGCCCGCCTTCTGGTGCAGTCCGTCGATGTTCTGCGTCACCAGCGCGTGGAGCCTGCCGCGTCGCTCGAGCTCGGCGAGCGCGAGGTGCCCCGCGTTCGGGCGCGCGCTCCAGGCGGGCGACTCCAGGCGCCCGCGCCAGGCGGCCTTGCGCAGCTCGCGGTCGGCGAGGTAGTGCTGCAGCGTGGAGAGCTTCTCGGCGGCCGGGTCGCGCGTCCACACGCCGTTCGGCCCGCGGAAGTCCGGAATGCCCGACTCGGTGGAGATGCCCGCGCCGGTGAGCGCCACCACGCGCCGGGCGGCGTCGATCCAGCTGCGCACTTCCTGCGGCGCATCGCGGTCGTTCACGGGCGCAACTTTAACCGCCTTGCGCCCCGCGCGGTCAACTCGAGCTGAAGTCGCTCACGTACAGCTCCACGTAGCGTGCGGCGCGCGAGCGCGCGCGCTCGCGCTGCGCCTTCGGCATCACCTTGGCGAGCTGGTCGATGATGTGCTCGCCGCCCGGCTCGCCGTTCGCCGCGGCGGCATCCGCCCAGGCATAGGCCTCGACCGGATCGGGCGGCACACCGCGGCCGTCGAGGTACATCTGCGCGAGGTTCAGCTGCGCGGCGCCGCTGCCGCGGCGCGCGGCATCGCGGTACAGGCGGGCCGCGACCACCGGGTCGGGCGCCATGCCGCGGCCCTGATCGTAGAGCGCGGCGAGCCGCTCCTCGGCGCGCACGTCGCCGCGCGCAAGTACGTGTTGCGCGCGCGCAGGCAGCGCCGCGGTCGCGGAGAGCGCAGGCGCCAGCAGGCCGACCGTGATCGCTAAAGCCCGAAGTCGCATGAGAAAAAGCCTAATCCCGCGTCCTGAAGCGGCCCTTAAGGGCTGGACCCGCACCCTGCGCTGAACGAAAATGCGGTCATGAAGGCAATCCTGCTTGCCGGCACGCTCGCCATCCTCGCCGGCCCGGCTGCGTCGCAGACCCTCGACGTGAAGACGGGCCTGTGGGAGACGACGCGGACCGTCGAATCGCGCGGCGTTCCGCCGCTCGAAGAGGGGCGCATGACGCCCGAGCAGAAGGCGCGCGTCGAGGAGATGATCAAACGGCGCGAGGCCGAGGGGCCGCGCACCCACACCGGCAAGGAGTGCCTGACGCAGGAAGAGCTCGAGCGCGCGCCCTTCGCCGGCTTCGAGGGCGAGGCACAGACCTGCGTCGACTCGGTGTTCGAGCACACGGCGAGCCACTGGCGCGGCAAGAGCGTGTGCACGCTGGGCGCGCGCAGGCGCGAGGTCGAGATCGACGTCAGCGCGCTCTCGCCGGAGCACGTCAAGGGCACCGTGCGCAGCAAGCTCAGCGGCGGCGGCCGCGTCATGACGAGCCAGGGCAGTTTCACGGGGCGCTGGCTGGCGGCCGACTGCGGACGCCGCAACTAGCCCGACCGCGCCTTGCCCCGCATCATTCGCGACACGCTCATCTCGGTGCGCGACCTCGCCGTCGCCGCCCTGCCCTTCGTGCTGCTCGCGCTCGTGCTGCTTGTCGCGGCCTATTTCCTGCTCGAGCCGATGCCGCCCAAGCGCGTCGTGCTCGCCACCGGCCCGGAGCAGAGCGCCTACGCCGAGTTCGGCAAGCGCTACGCGGCCGAGCTGAAGCGCTACGGCATCGAGGTCGTGCTGCTGCCGACGCGCGGCTCGCTCGATAACCTGCGTGCGCTGCGCGACCCGAAGCGCGAGGTGGACCTCGGCTTCGTGCAGGGCGGCTCGAGCGAGGTGGCGCGCACCGTCGACGAGGACAGGAGCGGCGAGCCGCTCGAGTCGCTCGGCAGCCTGTTCCTCGAGCCGCTGTGGGTCTTTTACCGCGAGGACGCGGCGCGCGCGCTGCCGGGCGGCACGCTCGCCAGCATCGCGCAGCTTCCCGGCTGGCGCGTCAACCTCGGCGCGCGCGGCAGCGGCACGCCGGGCCTGATGCGCAAGCTGCTGGAGGCGAACGGGCTCGAGCGCGACCGCCTCACGCCCTCCTACCTCGAACTGACTCCCGCGGTGGTGGCGCTGCTCGACGGCAAGCTCGACGCCATGGCGTTCGCCTCCGCGCCCGAGTCGCCGATGGTGCAGATGCTGCTGCAGACTCCGGGCGTTCGGCTGCTCGAGTTCCCGGAGGCCGAAGCCTATGCGCGGCGCTTTCCGTTTCTCAGTCCGGTGACGCTGCCGCAGGGCATCGCCGACCTCGCGCGCAACGTACCGGCGCACGACGTGCCGCTCATCGCGGCGACCACCTCGCTGGTGGCGCGCGATGGCACGCACCCGGCCCTCGAGCAGCTGTTCGTGCAGGCCGCGGCGCGGATTCACGGCGGCGCCGGCTGGATCTCGCGCGCCGGGCGCTTCCCGACGTCGCAGGGCACCGAGTTCCCGCTCGCGGCCGAGGCGGCGCGCTACTACCGCACCGGGCCGCCGCTCCTGCAGCGCTACCTGCCGTTCTGGCTCGCGAACCTGATCGACCGCATGTGGGTGGCGCTGTTCACCATCATCGCCGCGCTCATCCCGCTGTCGCGCGTCGTGCCTCCGCTGTACCAGTTCCGCGTGCGCCGGCGCATCTTCCGCTGGTACCGGCAGCTGCGCAGCGTCGAGGCGCAGGTGGCCGACGCGTCGGCACCGCGCGCGGAGCTGATCGCTGAGCTCGACAGGCTGGACGCGCGCGCCGCCAGGATCACCGTGCCGCTGTCCTACGCCGACGAGCTGTACAACCTGCGCAGCCACATCGCGCTGGTGCGCGCGCGGCTCAGTCCCTGAAACCCGCCTTGCGCAGGCTGTCGCGCGCGTGCGCGAGGTCGGCTTCGCGCTTGTAGTGCAGCAGCGGCAGATAGTGCTTGTCGATGCGGAAATGCGGCTTTTCCCTCAGCACCTCGCGCAGGTGGCTCTCGGTGGCGGCGGCATCGCCGAGCTGCGCGTGGCAGGCGGCGAGAAAGGCATGGTGCAGGAAGCTCGGCGCGGCGATGTGTTGCACCGCATCGATTGCCTCGGCGTAGCGGTGCGCGCCGAAGTACGCGCGCCCGAGGTGGCTCCAGAAGCGGTCGGAGTGAAAGGGGTTGAGGCGCATCGCCTTCCTGATCCACTCAACGCCTTCCTCGGGCTGGCCGAGCCAGGTGAGCATCTCGCCCTGCTGAACCACGATCAGGTCGTCGTTCGGATTGAGGCTTAGCGCCCTCTGCTGGTGATAGACCGCCTTGTCGTGCTCGTTGCGCGTCAGGTGCAGCGCGGCCAGGATGCGGTGCACGTCGCTATCGTTGTCGTCCATCGCGAGCGCCACCTCCAGCTCGCGCGCGATCTCCTTCTCGGTCGCCCCGATGTCGTCGCACCAGCCGTAGGTCCAGCTCTGCCCGAGGATGCAGGCCTTCCAGGCGTGCGCGTGCGCGTACTTCGGGTCGAGTTCGATGGCGCGCGAGACCAGGCGCAGCGCCTCGGCGTTGTCCTGCGGGTTCGCGCGGTGGTGCAGCACCTTGCCCGCCACCACGCACTCGTAGGCCGCCATGTTGTGCGTCGGCTTGCGCGCCGCGCGGTCGCGCGTCGCCGCCTCGACGCGGCCTGGCAGCACCGCGACGATCGCCTTGGTCATCTCGTCCTGGATCGCGAAGATGTCCTCCAGATCGCGGTCGTAGCGCTCGGCCCACAGGTGGCGATCCGACTCGGCGTCGATCAGCTGGACCGTGACGCGCACGCGGTTGCCCGCCCGGCGCACGCTGCCCTCGAGCACGTACTGCACGCCGAGCTCCGCGGCCACCTTGCGCACGTCGATCGCCCGGCCCTTGTACTTGAACGAGGTGTTGCGCGAGATGACGAACAGGTCGCGGAAGCGCGACAGCTCGGTGAGCACGTCCTCGGTGAGCCCGTCGGCGAAGAACTCCTGCTCGGCGACGCCGCTCATGTTCGCGAACGGCAGCACGATGATCGAGGGCTTGGCCGGGCGCGCGAGCGCCTCCGCCTTGGTGGCGGACACCTGCGTCCCGGGACGCACCCGGTACGCGCGCACCGGCGCGGCGATGTTGTGCAGCGCCTGCTCGCCGATGTCCTCGAACGCCAGATCGAGCTTGCGGTGCACCTCGTCGTACACCTTGCCCGAAACGCAGATGCCGCCCGCCTCGGCGAGCGCCTCAAGGCGCGCCGCGACGTTCACGCCGTCGCCGTACAGCCGTCCCTCCTCGACGATCACGTCGCCCAGGTTGACGCCGACGCGGAACGCCATGCGGCGCGGCTCGGGCAGTTCCGCGTTGCACTCGCGCAGCTTCACCTGCATGGCGGCGGCGGCCGTGACCGCGTCCACCGCGCTGCCGAACTCGGCGAGGATGTTGTCACCCGGCGCGTCGACGACGCGCCCGGCGTGCGAAGCGATGATCTCGGTCACCACGCTGCGGCATGTCGACAGCGTGCGCACCGTGGCCACGTCGTCCTCGCCCATCAGACGGCTGTAGCCCGCGGCATCGGCACTCAGAATGGCTGCAAGCCTGCGCTGCACCCGACACCCCCGCGACCGCCCGGTCGCTTCCCTGCCGAGGCATTATAGCGATCGCGTACCGCCTTCGTACCAGAGCGGCGCTGCGGGCTTGGCCGCAGCGAGAGGTTAAGGCTGGTTCTCGACCCCGTACTGCTGGCAATTGTCCGTGTTCACCTTGAGGCCGCGGTTTTGCGCGTACTTGCTCAGTTCACAGTAATTCTTGGAATTGTGTCGCGCCAGATAGCACCAGTATGACCAGCCGCCCTGCGGCGCCAATTGCCCTGCGGGCACCGAGAAACTGAGACTCACCGTCTTCGAGTACTTGCCGCTGGAATCGATGAGCAAGGGCTCGGTCGCGGTGGCAAGCGGCTTTTGGCCCGGGAGAAAGGTCGGATTGCCGACCTTGAAATTGTAGATGTTGCACGTCACCTGAGGCGCGCCGTCGCTGAATGCCTGCGCCACGTCCGAGTCCGGCCAGGTGATGGAGATCGGCACGTTTAGCGTGACGGCCTGCATCTGCGTTGCCGCGTACGCGGTCGATAGGGAAAGCGCGGCCACCGCCGCAAGCGCAATGCTTCCAAGCCGTGATGCGATCATTTCGGTCTCCTTCTGGATTCGAATCGTTCGTTCATCTTCGGGCAATCGTTCAGCGTCGCTCCACGCTCAACGTGAGCGGCGCCGTACTGATCGACAACGGGGTCGGAGGCGGCGCCTGACCGACCGCGACCTGCAGCGCTGGGACCGCAACGGTGATTGGCGCCAACGGCGGCGCGGCGGCAACGTCGATGCGCAGAGGCGCGACAGCGACCGACACCCCGCCGCTTGCGACCTTGGCGGTCGCGACGTTCAGCGAAGAATACGCGCGCGTCACATCGAGGCGCAGCGTCTGGACGGTGAGCGTCACGGCCTTGGGCGCCACTCCTGGCGCAACCTCCAGCTTGAGCGGCGGTACCGTCTGCGCGATCGGCTGGAGCGCAGCGGGTGCCGCGACGTCGACCCGTAGTGCGGCGACCGTCACGTTGATTGGCCCTTTTGGAATGGGCGCGATGCCCGGCCGCGGCGCGCCCGGCGGAGCCTGCGCGATTCCGGGAGTATGCGCCGGCCCGTTCTTCACCGCGATACCGCCTGAAGGCGGCGTATTGCGGATGCCGATTGTGCCGCCAGTCGTCCCGCCGAGCGCACCGATGCCGCGCGGCGGCGCGGCCGAGATGCATTCGAGGCCGACCACCGACAGCGATTCGTGCGCGGGGGCCCCGCCCACCGTCGCGCCGAGTTGGGTCACTGACTCGATCACCGCACCGCGCAGCGTCCGGCGCCCCGTAAGTCCGTCGAGCGTAACGTCCTCGGTACGATGCGAGGCGGCAAGGCTCGCAAGCTGCGGCGAAGCGCTGTCGACGAGCTTCGTCGCCGAAAGCCCAAGTCGTCGGCAACCGGTAGCGGCGGGATCCGCGCCTCGGTCCTGCAGGCTCGCCGTCAAGAGTTCGATCCAGCCCCGGTGCGCGGGGTCCTGGCTCGCGCCGGCCACGCCAACGATTTCCATGAAGGCCTGGGGCGCCGGGTGCGCCGCGCCGATTCCTGCCGGACGCAGCGG
>DATGDH010000052.1:0-38069 GCA_035310985.1 Burkholderiales bacterium | reverse complement strand
CCCGCGGCGCGGGACGTGCGGATATACGGCGCGGCCACCGCGACGGCGGACGCCGCGGCCGTCGTCTTGATGAACCGACGACGATCAAATTTTCTTGCTGCCATTTCACTCTCCTCCTACGGTTGATGAGACGGACGTTGCGTGGCGTCCACTGAGGACCGCCTATTCTTCTGCGTGAAATTGTCCCGGGCAAGTCTAATTTGCATGTCTATCGGGAAGCTGACGGTTTCATGTTGCATCGCAATGCGATTGTTACACGTTCCGCATCAGACGCTCATCAGCGCCACCGAAAGCAGCAGTCCGTGCGCGAGCGCTGCGACGATGGTGAGCTTGATGGCGCCGGCGAGCTGCGCGGGCTGCGCCGCGTGGCGCCACAGCTCGCGTGCGGCGAGCCCGGAAGGAAGCGCCGCGAGCAGCGCGAGCAGCCCGCGCGGGGGCAGCGCGCCCGCCTGCACCGCCAGCGCGAGCCAGGCGAAGGCCGCCGCGGCGATCGCCAAGTAGCCCCAGCGTGCGCGCGCCGGGCCGAGCCGGACGACGAGGTGCCACTTGCCGGTGCGCCGGTCGGCCTCGCGGTCGGGAAACTGGTTGATGTAGAGCAGGTTCGTCACCAGCAGGGCGTAGGGCATCGCCGTAATCCAGGGAAAAGCGTCGAACTCCGCGCGCTGCACGTAGTCGGTTCCGACCACGATCAGCGCGAAGCCGGCCGCAACGCACAACTCACCCAGACCGCGCGAGTTCAGCTTGAGCGGCGGCGCCGAATAGGCCCAGCCGATCGCGAGACCCGCGGCGCCGATCCAGAACAACCCTCGACCCGACAGGGTGATGAGCCACAGTCCCGCGCCGATGACCACGCCGAACAGTGCGGCACCGAACCTCCCGGTCTGCGCGAGGCCGAGCACGCCGTTCTGGATGAAGCGGCTCCCGCCGGTGAAAGGAAAGATGCGCTCGACATTGATCGCGTCGGTGCCGATCCGGGCGTCGTAGTAGTCGTTCAGCACGTTGACGCCCGCGTGCGCGACAAGCGCGAACACGAGCGTGAGCGCAGCGCGCATCGGCTCGAGCGCCACCCCGGAGTAGTGCGCCGCGCCGATGCCGACCAGCCAGGCGCACAGCGTGACGCTCAGGAACGCCGGCCGCGTCGCGAGCAGGTAGCGCGCGAGCGGGTTGCGCAGCGCTTCGCGGCTGGGCTCTCGGGGCGGCATCTTCCCGGTCTGGCCGCTCCTCCTCACGGAGCGCGGCCGGCCGTCCCTCGCACGGCCGCCAGCAGGAATTCCTGAAGGCCGCGCGCCGGGGCCACGTCGGCAACCAGCGAGGCGGCGCCTGCGCGCACTCGGCGGGCGAGCTCGCCGCGCCGCTCGTGGTCGCGCGCAAGCGCGACCGCAAGCCCGACGTATTCCTCGTCCGATGCGGCAACCAGCTCGGAAGCGCCCAAGCGGTGCAGGATTCCGCTCGCCAGCCTTCCGCGCATGAACTTCCCTTCCCGCGCAACCATCGGGATGCCCGCGAGCGCCGCCTGCATCGCGGTGTTGAAGCCGGAAAAGCCGATCGTGTCCAGGCACACCTGCGCATGCGCAAGCAGGCCGTGGAAGACGGCTGGGCTCTGCCAAGGAGCGAAGCGCACGTGCGCGTCGAAGTCGACTCCTCCTGCCGTGAATGCGCGCCGCAGGCGTTCGCGCAGAAGCATCGAGAGCGGTTTCAGATTGCCGATGAAGAAGAAGAGCGTTCCGCCGCTGCGCCGCGCGATGTCGACGAGCAGGCGATCGTGCACGGGAGCGTACTTGAAGGGCGTGCCGGGACAGACGAACAGCGGCGCAGTCGCACCCTCGGCGAGCCGGCGTGCGGCAGCCAGGTCGGGTTGCACCGCCGCTGCGACATAACGTGCGCCCAGGCCGGGAAGCCTGACCAATTTCTCGCTGTAGTTCTCTTCGGCGTTAGGTGGCTCGAGATCCGCCGCGGAGATGAAGTAATCGATAGTCGGCAAACCGGTCGTCTCCGGATGGCCCCAGCTCGCCGCCTGCACCGGAGCGAGACGCAGGCTGGCGAGCTTGGTGGTGGTCGGGTCCATGCCGACCTCGGGATAGATCAGCACGTCGAGCTCACGCTCGACGATCGCCCGCGCCCAGCGTCCGAAGTCGCCTGCACCGGCGTGGAAGCGCGCCGCCAGCGAGCGCGCCCTGCGTGTCTCCTCGTCCTCCGCACGGCCGATATGAAACAGCTCGAGCTCGATCTTCCCGCGATCGAGATCCTCGACCCAACCTCGCACCACCCCGGTCCATACCGCGTGGTTCAGGAAGTGGGCCGAAACGATCCCCACGCGCACCCGGCCCCGATCGGAGCGTGTGCGCGTCTTCAAGCCCTGCGCCTGCTGCCAAGGCGCCATCAGGCGCGAGCACAGGGAACCGTAGCGGGAGAGCAGCTCGCGATTCGGCGCCTCCTGATAGGCGAGATAGAACGGCATCTGCGACCCGACGACGCGATACGCCTGTGGATGCTCGCCGCGCGAAATCCAGCGATCGAAAGCGTCGAGCTCGCGACCGAAGGCGCGGCGCCGCTCCTCGGCGTCGGTCTCCGCGTCGAGCACCGCCGGGATCTGCGCCATCGCAAGGGCCCAGCGCGCCATCTCGAACCCCGGCCGAATCTCGATCGCCCGGCGCAAGTGCTTCAACGCCTGGCGCCAGTTGCCCACCGCCACCTGCGCAAGCCCGGCGTCGTATTGGGTGTCGACTGAGCCGGGCGCCAGCGCGACCGCCTTGGCGAAGCTTTCGGCGGCTTTCTCCCAGAGCTGCATTTCGGCCAGCACCTGGCCGAGCCCGAAGTGCGCCTCCATCAGACGAGGCTCGAGCGTGGCCGCGCGCAAGTACGAGGCCTGCGCGGCATCCAACAGTCCCTTGTCCCGATAAGCGCCGCCGAGATTGCAATGCGCCGCCGCCAGGCGCGGATCCAGTTCGACTGCGCGGCGCAGGGCGGCAATCGCCGCGTCGAGGTCGCCGCGCTGCGCCGCGGCCGTGCCCGACCTGAAGAAATCCGCGGCACCACCGCCGCCGCCGGAGGGCCGCTTCACCGGGCCGACCGGATGGCGCTACTTGCCACGACCTGCAAGGGTGGCCGCGGTGACCGCTTCCTGGGTGAAAGCATCGACGAACTCCGGCTCGTAGCCCGCTTCTTTCAGCGCCCACTTGATGCGGTTGCCGAGGTGCGCCTTCTTGTAGAAATTCAGGCTGTTCTCGCGCGCGTAGCGCTCGATTCGATCGAGCAGCGACTGGTGCGCCTTCGCCGCCCGCGACTCCTGCTTTTTCGGATTTTTCGCGGCCCGCGGCGCCGCCATGCTCGGTTCGATTCCCACACCCCGCGGCGGAATCCTCTCGACCAAATCGCGTACGACCTCGTCTACGAACCGGTCAAGATCCGTTGTGTCCAGCCAACGCAGCATTCGATCGGATTCTAGGGTATTCGCTAGGGGCAGTCCACGCTCGTTCCGGTTGGCGCGGGGCAAGTCTCGATAGTCGGCGCGCATCGCGGGGCAAACCCGATTCTCATTTGACCCACGTCAAGCTTGCACCCACCTTACGCGCGTACGATGACGCGCGCAACAGGGGCCAGCCACAAGGTCCACCGTCCAATTAAGGGGGAGCAGAACTATGCGAATCATCGCGGCAGTGCTGGCGGGCGCGCTCGCGCTCTGCCTCTCAATCGCAGCGCAGGCGCAGCCGATCATCATCAAGTTCAGCCACGTCGTGGCCGTCGACACGCCGAAGGGCAAGGCGGCCGAGCGCTTCAAGCAGCTCGCCGAGGAACGCACCAAGGGTCGCGTCAAGGTCGAGGTCTATCCGAACAGCCAGCTCTACAAGGACGGCGAGGAAATGGAGGCGCTCCAGCTCGGCTCGGTGCAGATGCTCGCGCCGTCGCTCGCCAAGTTCGGGCCGCTCGGGGTGAAGGAGTTCGAAGTGTTCGACCTCCCATACATCTTCGACAACTACGCGACGCTGCACAAAGTCACCGAGGGCTCGGTCGGCAAGATGCTGTTCGACAAGCTCGGAGCAAAAGGCATCATCGGGCTCGCCTACTGGGACAACGGCTTCAAGGTGATGAGCGCAAACAAGCCCCTGCGCACACCGGCCGACTTCAAGGGGCTGAAGCTGCGCATTCAGTCCTCCAAGGTGCTCGAGGCACAGATGCGCGCGCTCGGTGCGATCCCTCAGGTCATGGCCTTTTCGGAGGTCTACCAGGCGCTGCAGACCGGGGTCGTCGACGGTACTGAGAACCCGCCGTCGAACTTCTACACGCAGAAAATGTATGAGGTGCAGAAGTACCTGACACTGTCCGACCACGGCTACATCGGCTACGCGGTGATCGTGAACAGGCAATTCTGGAGCGGCCTGCCGCCCGACATCCGCACGACGCTCGAAGGGGCGATGAAGGACGCGACCCAATACGCCAATGACATCGCCAAGGACGAAAACGACAAAGCGCTGGCGGAAGTCAAGAAGACCGGCAAGACGGAATTCATCACCCTGACCCCAGAGCAGAAAGCCGAGTGGAAGAAGGCGCTGCTGCCGGTGCATCGCGAGATGGAGGGCCGCATCGGCAAGGACGTCATCCAGGCCGTCTACCGCGAAACCGGTTTCAAGCCCTGAGCGGATGCTCAGAGCCCTCGACCATCTCGAGGAGTGGCTGATTGCGCTCCTGATGGGGGGCGCGACGCTGCTTATCTTCGTCGCGGTGCTGCACCGCTACGCGGCCGGGCTCCCGCTCCCGGTGCTCCAGGATGCGTTGCTCAAGATCCACCTTTCCTGGGCGCAGGAGCTGTGCATCTACATGTTCATCTGGATGGCCAAGTTCGGCGCCGCGTACGGCGTGCGAACGGGGATCCACGTCGGCGTGGACGTGTTGATCAACCGGCTCGACGCGCCCTTCCGCCGCAATTACATCCTGTTCGGACTGCTCGCGGGGGCGCTGTTCACGGGCACCATCGGCTCGCTCGGCGCGCACTACGTCTGGCAGATCGGCCATACGGACCAGACATCTGCCGATCTCGAGCTCCCGCTGTGGATCGTGTACCTGTGCATTCCCTGCGGCTCGTATCTGATGTGCTTCCGCTTCCTGCAGGTCGCCGCGTCGTTCTTCGCGACGGGCCACCTGCCGCATCACGAGATCGCGCACGTCGAAGGGATCGAGGATGATCTGCACCCGGCGGACGCCGGGCCGGGAGGCGCGCGGTGAGCCCCGCGCTGCGCGCGTTCGCCTGGTTGCCGGCGGCACTCATCGTGCTGCCGCTGGCGGCCTGGCTGCTCGGGCTGCACCCTCCGACCGCCCTGGTGGTGTTCCTGCTGCTGGTCGGCCTGATGCTCACGGGCATGCCGATCTCGATCGCGCTGGGCCTGACGGTGCTCACCTACATGTTCGCCATGACCAGCGTGCCGATCACCGCCGTGGCGCTCAAGCTTTTCACCGGCATCGAGAAGTTCGAGATCATGGCGATCCCGTTCTTCATTCTGGCCGGAAATTTCCTCACGCACGGCGGCGTCGCGCGGCGCATGATCCGCTTTGCCTCCTCCATGGTCGGCCACTGGCACGGGGGCCTCGGCCTTGCGGGGGTGCTCGCCTGCGCGCTTTTCGCCGCCGTGTCCGGTTCGAGCCCCGCCACCGTCGTGGCAATCGGCTCGATCATCCTGCCGGCCATGGTCAAGCAGGGATTTCCGACACGCTTCGGTGCAGGGGTTATCACGACCTCCGGCGCCCTGGGGATCCTGATCCCGCCTTCCATCGTGATGGTGATGTACGCGGTTGCCACGAACACCTCCGTCGGGCAACTGTTCATCGCCGGGATCGTCCCGGGTATCGCGCTGGCGACGATGCTGGGAATGACGACGTGGTATCGCGCGCGCAATAACGACTATCCCAGGCTGCCGCGGGCGAGCTGGCCCGAGCGCTGGCGGGCGTTTCGCGAGAGCATCTGGGGCCTGCTGCTGATCCTGGTGGTGATCGGGGGTATCTACACGGGAGTCTTCACGCCCACCGAGGCCGCTGCCATGAGCGCGGTGTACGCGTTTTTCGTCGCGGTCTTCGTTTACAAGGACATGCCGCTCAGGAAGGTGCCGAAAGTGCTGCTCGACTCGGCCAACATGAGCGCCATGCTGCTGTACATCATCACCAATGCGGTGCTTTTCTCGTTCCTGATGGCCTCGGAGCAGATCCCGCAGGCCATGGCCGCGTGGATGCTCGACAAGGGCCTTGGCGTCATCGCCTTCCTGCTGTTCGTCAACGTGCTGCTGCTGCTCGCCGGCAATGTGATGGAGCCCTCTTCGATCGTGCTCATCATGGCGCCGATCCTGTTCCCGGTCGCCATGAAGCTCGGCGTCGACCCGGTGCACTTCGGCATCATGATGGTGGTGAACATGGAGGTCGGCATGTGCCACCCTCCGGTCGGCCTCAACCTTTACGTAGCCTCCGGCATCACGAAGATGGGCATCACCGAGCTCACGGTTGCCGTCTGGCCCTGGCTGCTGACCATGCTGGTATTCCTCGTGATCATCACCTATTGGCCGGCACTGACCTTGTGGCTGCCGCGGGCGCTCGGGATGATGCACTAATGCGGACTTGGAACTTCCGCCGAAGCGCGGCGCCTAAGCGAGGAAGCACCTTTGACCTGCGTCAAGCGTACGGCGCGCGTTTGCAAGAACAATAGGCCGCGATTCGATGGAATGTCCGGCCAAGCCGGGGCGGGAGGGACCTCGTGGGCGACGTCGACCGGAAAGGCCTCGCGACGGCAACCTCTGCCGCCGAGCGCTCCCATGATGTCCGCCGCAGCTCGCAAGAGCTGCCCGATCTCCGCTACGTAAGTCACCTCACCAAGGAGACTTACGCCCTCGTGCTCGCCGGCGGCCGCGGGGCGCGCCTGCAGGCGCTCACCGACTGGCGCGCAAAGCCAGCGGTGCCCTTCGCCGGCAAGTTCCGCATCATCGACTTCACGCTCTCGAACTGCGTCAATTCCGGGGTGCGGCGCATCGGCGTGGCGACGCAGTACAAGGCGCAGAGCCTGATCAAGCACCTGCAGCGCGGCTGGAGCTTCCTCGACGGGCGCATCCGCGAGTCGATCGACATCCTTCCGGCGCAGCAGCAGATTGCCGAGCGCTGGTACCGCGGCACCGCCGATGCGGTGTACCAGAACCTCGACATCCTGCGCTCCGACGGCTGCCGCTACGTGCTGCTCCTCTCGGGCGACCACGTCTACAAGATGGACTACGGCCGGCTGCTCGCCCAGCACGTCTCGCGCGGGGCGGACATGACCGTCGCCTGCGTCGAGGTGCCGCTGCGCGACGGGAGCAGTTTCGGCGTGATGGACGTGGACGGCGAGGGACGCGTCACCCGCTTCGCCGAGAAGCCCGAACGCGCCGAGCCGATGCCCGGCTCGGCCGATCATTGCCTCGCCAGCATGGGCGTGTATGTGTTCAACGCCGCATTCCTGTTCGAGCAGGTCATTCGCGACGCTGACCTCCCCTCCTCGAGCCACGACTTCGGCAAGGACGTGATCCCGTACATCCTGTCGCGCTACCGCGTGTACGCGCACCGCTTCGCCGAAAGCTGCGTGGGCATGCGCGAGGGCAGGCCCTACTGGCGCGACGTCGGCACGCTCGACGCATACTGGGAAGCCAACATGGAGCTGATCAAGGTGACGCCCGAGCTCAACCTGTACGACACGGAATGGCCGATCTGGACCTACCAGGAGCAGCAGCCGCCGGCCAAATTCGTGTTCGACGAGGACGGGCGGCGCGGCATGGCGGTCGACTCGATGGTCTCGGGCGGCTGCATCATCAGCGGCGCCACGGTGCGCCGCTCGGTGCTGTTCTCCAACGTGCGGGTCGAGAACCACGCTCGGGTGGAGGATTCGGTGGTCCTGCCCGACGTGCTGATCGAGCGCCGCGCGGTGGTCAAGCGCGCCATCATCGACCGCGGCTGCCGCATTCGCGAGGGCATGGTCATCGGGCTCGATCACGAGGAGGACCGCAGGCGCTTCACGGTCACCGAGCACGGCGTGACCGTGGTGACGCCGGACATGCTCGGCCAGCCGCTGCACCACGTGCGCTGAAGCCTGCGCGCGCCGGGCCCCTGTAGAATTGCGCCATCTTGCGTGGCACTCCTTACCGACTAGACGTCCGGCCCTCGCTGCCGCCGCGCCTGCAGCGCCTAGAGGAACTGGCGAACAACCTGTGGTACAGCTGGGATCGGCCGACGCGCACCTTGTTCGCGCGCCTCGACCGCGCGCTGTGGCAGGCGATCGGACACAGCCCGAAGGCCTTCCTGCGCAACGTCAGCCAGAAGCGGCTCGACGACGCCGCCGAGGACCCGGTGTTCCTCAACGCCTATCACCGGGTGCTGTCGGCCTACGACACTTATCACGGCGACCCGACCCGCGGCGACCGCACCGCGCACCTGCAGCAAGGCGACGTCATCGCCTATTTCTGCGCGGAGTTCGGCCTGCACGAGAGCCTGCCCATCTATTCGGGTGGCCTCGGGATTCTCGCCGGCGACCACACCAAGACCGCGAGCGACCTGCGCATGCCCTTCGTCGGCGTCGGCCTGCTCTACCGCCAGGGATATTTCCAGCAGACGATCGACGGCGAAGGGCGCCAGCACGCGCTGTACACCGACACCGACTTCGAGCTGCTGCCGGTCGACCCGGTGCTGCGCGACGACGGCAGCGAGCGGCGCATCGCCCTCGACCTGCCCGGCCGGCGGATCCAGCTCAAGCTGTGGCGCGCGCGCGTCGGTCACGTCATGCTCTACCTGCTCGACACCGACATCGAGGACAACAGCCAGCACGATCGCGCCATCACCGACCAGCTCTACGTCGGCGACCGCGCCACGCGCCTCGAGCAGGAGATCGTGCTCGGCATCGGCGGCGCGCGCGCGCTCGCCGAGCTCGGCATCCGGCCCGATTGCTGGCATGTCAACGAGGGACACCCGGCGTTCCTCGCGTATGAACGAATCAGGACGCTGATGATCGGCGGGCTCGGCTTCGACGCCGCGCTCGAGGCGGCTGCCGCCAACACCGTGTTCACCACGCACACCCCGGTGGCCGCTGGGCACGATCATTTCCCCGAGGCGCTGGTGCGCGCGCACATCGAGGCGGCGTGCCCGGAGCTGCGCGGCGACCTCGACGCGGCGGTCGCGCTCGGGCACTCGCCCTCGTCGCGCGACTTCAACATGACGGCGCTGGCGGTGCGCGCCTCGCGCTACCAGAACGGCGTGTCGCGCATCCACGGACGCGTCTCGTCCCAGATCTGCGCCGAGCTGTGGCCGCAGATCGAGGCCGACGAGAACTCGCTGCAGTACGTGACCAACGGGGTGCACGTGCCGACCTTCCTCGCCGACGGCTGGTACGAGGTGTTCGACGATCACCTGGGGCCGGGCTGGCCGCAGCGCCTGTTCGATCCCGCGTGCTGGAAGGGCGTGCACGACATTCCGGACGCGCAGTTCTGGAACGTGCACCAGAACCTGAAGGCCGAGATGCTGCACCTGGTGTGCCACCGCATCCGCGCGCAGCACGCGCGTAACCAGGGCTCGGAGGCGCACCTGGATCGCATGCTGAAGCTCGCCGATCCGGCGAATCCGACGGTGCTCACGATCGGCTTCGCGCGCCGCTTCGCCGCCTACAAGCGCGCCACCCTGCTGTTCAACAACCTCGACTGGCTGCGCGAGATTACCGGCGACCCGAAGCGTCCGGTGCTGTTCATCTTCGCCGGCAAGGCGCATCCCGCGGACCAGCCCGCGCAGGAACTCATCTACCGCATCGGCGAGGTCGCGCGCATGCCGGAGTTCGAGTCGAAGATCCTGATGATCGAAGGCTACGACCTGCGGCTCGCGCGCCGGCTGGTCGCAGGGGTCGACGTCTGGCTGAACAACCCCGTGCATCCGCTCGAGGCGAGCGGCACCTCGGGCATCAAGGCCGCCATCAACGGCGTGATCAACCTCTCGGTGCTCGACGGCTGGTGGGGCGAAGGCTACGACGGCAAGAACGGCTGGGCGATCAAGCCGGCCTCGGACGCGCTCGACGCGGTGCGCCGCGACGCGGAAGAGGCGCGCACGCTGTACGAGCTGCTGCAGGACCAGGTGATCCCCCTTTACTACGCCGCCACTCCGGCGGGCTATTCGCCCGGCTGGGTGGCGATGGCCAAGGAGTCGATCGCCTCGATCGTGCCTCGCCTGTCGTCGATGCGCATGATGACCGAGTACGTGGATCGCTTCTATCGGCCGGCGACGCGCCAGTGGCAGCGCTTCGCCGAGCAGGACTACCGGGCGGCGCGCGAGCTCGCCGCCTGGAAGGAAAAGCTGCGCGCGGCCTGGGGCGGCGTGACGCTGCGGCGCGTCGACCAGCCGGTCGCGCGCGTCGCGTTCGGCGGCAGGCTGCCCATCGCGGTGGCGGCGAAGCTGAACGGCCTTGCGCCGGAGGACGTCGCCGTGGAGCTGGTGCTGGCGCGTCCGGGCACCGAGCTGGCGAGTCACCGTGCGGCGAGCGAGCGCCTGCCCTTCGAGCGCGTCCTGCCCGAGACCGGCGAGCACCTGTTCGCGCTCGATTTCGCGCCGCAGCTCTCGGGCCGCATCGAGTACCGCATCCGCGCCTATCCCGCGAGCGCGTTGCTGACGCACCCGTTCGAGCTCGGGATGATGGTGTGGCTCTAGGCTAGCGCGCCGATGGCGCAGCGGCTGCGCGTGCTGTATGCAACGCCGGAGACAGCGCCTTGGGCCAAGACGGGCGGTCTGGGCGACGTCGCCGAGGCGCTGCCGCGCGCGCTGGAAGCCGCCGGCGCCGACGTGCGCGTACTCGTGCCCGCTTATCCGTCGATCACGCGCGAACTGTCGCGCACGACCGTCATCGCCGATTTCGCCCCGTTCGCGTCCTTCCCCGCGGCCCGGCTGCTCGGCGCGCCGGGCGAGCCGGCGCTGTGGTTGCTCGACTGTCCCGCCTACTACGCGCGGCCCGGCGGCCCGTACCAGAGCCCGCAGGGCATCGACTGGCCCGACAACCACCTGCGCTTCGGGCTGCTGTCGCGCGTCGCCGCGCTGCTCGCCGGCGGCGCGGGCCCGCTCGCCTGGCGTCCGGAGGTGCTCCACTGCAACGATTGGCAGTGCGGCCTCGCCCCCGCCTACCTCGCCTTCGCCGACGGCGCGCGCGCGGCGAGCGTCATGACGTTGCACAACCTCGCCTACCAGGGCCTGTTCCCGGCGGCGGTGCTCGCCGAGCTGGCGCTGCCGGCGGGGTCCTTCACGCCCGACGGGCTCGAGTACTACGGCAAGCTCTCGTTCCTCAAGGCGGGCCTGCGCTACGCGGACCTGCTCACCACGGTGAGCCCGACCTATGCGCGCGAGATCCAGGGGCCGGAGCTCGGCTTCGGACTGGATGGGCTTTTGCGGCAGCGCGCCGCGGACCTGGTGGGCATCCTGAACGGAATCGACACCGACACCTGGAACCCGGCGCGCGATCCGCTGATCGCCGAGCGCTACGATGCCGCGCGCCTGGACGCGAAAGCGGCGAACAAGGCGGCGCTGCAGCGCGCGTTCGGCCTGCCGCAGGCGCCGGACGTGCCGCTGGCGGCGATGGCGAGCCGCCTGGTGCCCCAAAAGGGCGCCGACCTGGTGCCCGGCGCCGCCGAGGAGATCGTGCGCCGCGGCGCGCAACTGGCGCTGCTCGGCACCGGCGAGCGCGACCTCGAGGACGCGTGGCGCGCGCTCGCCGCGAGCCATCCGCGGCACATCGCCACGCGTATCGCCTTCGACGAGCCCCTGGCGCATCTCGTCGAAGCGGGCGCGGACCTGTTTCTCATGCCTTCGCGCTTCGAGCCCTGCGGGCTGAACCAGTTCTACAGCATGCGCTACGGCACGTTGCCGCTGGTACGGCGCACCGGGGGCCTCGCCGATTCGGTGAGCGAGCAGACCGGCTTCCTGTTCGACGAGGCGAGCGCGCAGTCGTTCGGCGCCGCGCTCGGACGCGCGCTCGATGCCTGGCACGACCGCGCCGAATGGCGCGCGCGGCAGCTCGCCGGCATGGCGCGCGACTTCGGCTGGCAGGCGCCCGCGCGCGCCTATCTCGCGGCCTACCGGCGCGCGCTCGCCTGAGTCACATCTCGCCCGCGGGCACGCCCGCCGGCTCGCGCGGCTCCTCGAGCTGCGCGATCATGCAGTCGGTGGTGAGCACCAGCCCGGCGATCGACGCCGCATTCTGCAGCGCGCTGCGCGTCACCTTGCAGGGGTCGAGCACGCCCATCTGCACCAGATCGCCGTATTCGTTGCTCGCGGCATTGAACCCGAAATTGCCCTTGCCCTCGAGTACCTTCTGCAGCACCACCGACGACTCCTCGCCGCCGTTGGCGACGATCTGGCGCAGCGGATCCTCGAGCGCGCGGCGCACGATCTGAACGCCCGCGTTCTGGTCGGCGTTCTCGCCGTGCAGCGCATCGAGCGCCGGGCGCGCGCGCAGCAGCGCCACGCCGCCGCCCGGCAGAACCCCCTCCTCGACCGCTGCGCGCGTCGCGTGCAGCGCGTCCTCGGTGCGGCTCTTGTGCTCCTTCATCTCGGTCTCGGTCGCGGCGCCGACGCGGATCACCGCGACACCGCCCGACAGCTTGGCGGCGCGCTCCTGCAGCTTCTCGCGGTCGTAGTCGCTGTCGGAGTCCTCGACCTGCTGCTTGATCAGCGCCACGCGCGCCTTGATCGCCTGCGCGTCGCCGGCGCCGCCGATGATGGTGGTGTTGTCCTTGTCGATCTCGATGCGCTTGGCGCGGCCGAGGTCCCCGGGCGCGAACTTCTCCAGCGTGCGCCCCGCCTCCTCGGCGATCACCGCGCCGCCGCTGACGATCGCGATGTCCTCCAGCATTGCCTTGCGCCGGTCGCCGAAGCCCGGCGCCTTCACCGCGCAGGCCTTGATCACACCGCGCAGCGTGTTGACGACCAGCGTCGCGAGCGCCTCGCCTTCGACTTCTTCGGCCACCACGAGCAGCGGCTTGCCGCTCTTGGCGACGTGCTCGAGCACCGGCAGCAGGTCGCGCACCGCCGAGATCTTCTGGTCGTGCAGCAGCAGGTACGCGTCCTCCAGCACCACCTCCTGCTTGTCGCGGCTGTTGATGAAGTAAGGCGAGAGGAAGCCCCGGTCGAACTGCATGCCCTCGACCACCTCGAGCTCGTTGGCCAGCCCTTTGCCGTCCTCGACCGTGATCACGCCTTCTTTGCCGACCTTCTCCATCGCCTCGGCGACCATCTCGCCGATTGCCTTGTCGTTGTTGGCCGAGATCGACGCGACCTGCGCGATTTCGGTGCGCGTCGCGCAGGGCCTGGCGAGCCGCTTGAGATCGACGACGATCGCTTCGACGGCGAGGTCGATGCCGCGCTTGAGGTCCATCGGGTTCATGCCGGCGGCGACGTACTTCATGCCCTCGGTGACGATGCCGGCGGCGAGCACGATGGCGGTAGTGGTGCCGTCGCCGGCCACCTCGGAGGTCTTGGCCGCGACTTCGCGCATCATCTGCGCGCCCATGTTCTCGAAGTGGTCCTTGAGCTCGATTTCCTTGGACACGATCACGCCGGAGTTGATCACCATCGGCGCCCCGTAGGACTTTTCGAGCATTACGGTGCGCGCTTTCGGGCCGAGCGTGACGCGCACCGCGTCGCCCAGTATGTTCATTCCCCTGACGATCCGCGCGTGCGCCGATTCGCCGAACAGGAGCTGTTTTGCAGGCATGGCCGCCTCCGAGGGTTTCCACTTCACAGGCTAGCGCCGCGGCACGGACGGCGATTGACGGAGATCAAGACCGCGCCCCGAGCGCTCCGCAGAATCGGCCTCATGGACAAGGCATGGCCCGGCGCGCGCGACGCGCTGCTCGTCGTCGACGTGCAGAAGGACTTCCTGCCGGGAGGCGCGCTCGCCGTGGCGCACGGCGACGAGGTGGTCGCGCCGCTGAACGCGGCGATCCAAGCCTTCGAGCGCGCCGGGCGCCCGGTCTACGCCTCGCGCGATTGGCATCCCGCAAACCACTGCTCGTTCAAGGCGCGCGGGGGGCCCTGGCCGCCGCACTGCGTCGCCGGAACGCGCGGCGCCGAGTTCGCCGACGGACTCGCCTTGCCCCCTGCCACGGTCGTCATCTCCAAGGCGGACAGCGCGGACACCGACGCCTATTCCGCCTTCGGCGGCAACGACCTCGCGGCGCAGCTGAAGCGCAAGGGGGTGCGCCGCGTCGTGATCGGCGGGCTCACGACCGATTACTGCGTTGTAAATACCGTGCTCGATGCGCGCGCCGCCGGGTTCGACGTGCTGGTCCTGGCCCATGCGATACGCGCCGTAGACGTCCGGCCAGGCGACGGCGCGCGCGCGCTCGAGGCCATGCGCAAGGCGGGCGCCTGGCTGGAGGCCGCATGAGCCCCTACGGGCGCGATCCGGGGGCGAGCGCGCTGCTCACGGACCTGTACCAGCTTACGATGCTCAAGTCGTACTTCGAGCGCGGCATGACCGAGGTCGCCGTGTTCGAGTTCTTCGTGCGCAAGCTGCCCGCGGCGCGCAACTTCTTCCTCGCCGCGGGCCTCGAGCAGGCGCTCGAGTTCCTCGAGAACCTGCGCTTCACCGAGGACGATCTCGCCTGGCTCGCCGGCCAGCCCGGGTTCGACGCGCGCTTCCTCGACTGGCTCGGCAAGCTGCGCTTCACCGGCGACGTCGACGCGATGCTCGAGGGCACGCCGTTCTTTCCCGACGAGCCGATCCTGCGCATCGCCGCGCCTCTGCCGCAGGCGCAGCTGGTCGAGACACGTATCGTGGCGCTCATGCATTTCTGCTCGCTCATCGCCAGCAAGGCCGTGCGCTGCGTGCTCGCCGCACCCGGCAAGCTGCTGGTCGATTTCGGGCTGCGGCGCGCGCACGGCGCCGAGGCCGGGCTGCTCGCCGCGCGCGCGGCCTACCTTGCGGGCTTCGGCGGCACGGCGACGGTGCTCGCGGGCGAGCGCTTCGGCATCCCGCTGTACGGCACGATGGCGCATTCCTACGTCCAGGCGCACGACGACGAGCGTGCGGCGTTCCTCGACTTCGCGCGCGCGCACCCGCAGAACACGACGCTGCTCATCGACACCTACGACACCGAGGCCGGGGCGCAGAAGGTGGTCGAGCTTGCGCCGCAACTCGAGCGCGAAGGCATCCGCATCAGGGCGGTGAGGCTCGACTCGGGCGACCTCGGCGCGCACGCGCACAAGGTGCGCGCGATCCTCGACGCCGGCGGCTGCGGCTCGATCCGCATCTTCGCCAGCGGCGGGCTGGACGAGTACGAGCTCGAGCGCCTCGCCGCGACGCCGATCGACGGCTTCGGCGTCGGCACCAGCCTCACCACGTCGTCGGACGCGCCCGGGCTGGACTGCGCCTACAAGCTGCAGGAGTACGCCGGCGTCGCGCGGCGCAAGCGCTCCGAAGGTAAGGCAACGTGGCCGGGCCGCAAGCAGGTGTTCCGCGCGCCCGCGGGCGATGTGCTCGCGCTGGAGAGCGAACGCCGTCCCGGCGAGCCGCTGCTGCGCCCGGCGATGCGCTCCGGGCGGCGCCTCGCGCCGCCCGAGCCGCTGGAGGCGATGCGCGCGCGCACGCGCGAGGCGCTCGCCGCGCTGCCCGATCGCCTGCGCGGCCTCGCGCGCGCCGAGCCCGGCTACCGCGTCGAAGTGTCGCCGGCGCTGCGCGCGCTCGCCGACGAGTGCGACCGCAGGCGCACGTAGCGCGTCCCAAGCAGCGCGTCCCACAGCGCGCTCGTCACCCCGTAATTGCGGTCAGGATGGTAGTGGTGGACATGATGGCGCGCGGCCCAGCCGCGCAGAAACGGATGCCGGAAGCGCCGGTGGTGGATCGCGAAGTGGCAAATGCCGTAGGCGACGTAGCCGAGCGCGATGCCGCTCGCGAGCACCAGGGCGTCGGGCGCAGGCATCCACAGCGCACACAATCCGATCACTGCCGCGAGCACCAACGCGGGCACAAAGAACGGCAGCGCATCGTAGCCGCGCGGCTGGCGGTGATGGGCTGCGTGGCCGCGCGCGAACGTCTGCAGCGGACCGTGGAATACCCAGCGGTGCACGATGTACTCCATGAAGCTGAAGACGAACAGGCCGGCCGGGAACAGTAGCGCGGCGAGCGGCACAGGAACGTGGCGCCTGAGCCCTTCCGCCAGCAGCGCCCACACGAGCGCGCCATCGAGAGCCGGTTCGAGCCAGTAGTTGACGCGAGTACGCGACAGCTTTACGACAAGTTGGAACATTGTATTTGCCTTGTTATAGCGGGTGCCATTACCTCAGGCATGCAAATCCGCCGGACGTTCAGCGCGCGCCGCGCCGCGCGGCGAGCAGCTTCCTCAACTCGCCGAGCGGTCGGGTGTTCAGCACGTCCTTCCTTTCCAGCCAGCCGCGGCGCGCTTGCCCCACGCCGTACGCGAGGTTGTCGAAGCCGTTCACGTCGTGCGCGTCGGAGTTGAGCGCCACCAGCACGCCCTCGTCCTTCGCCATGCGGCAGTGCACGTCGGTCAGGTCGAGGCGCTCGGGGTGCGCGTTCAGCTCGAGAAATATGCCCTGCGCGCGCGCCTTGCGGATCACCGCCAGCATATCCACGTCGTAAGGCTCGCGCGCATCGATCAGGCGCCCGGAGGGATGCGCCAGGATCGAGAAATACGGGCGCTCCATGGCCGCCAGGATGCGCTCGGTCTGGCGCGCGCGCGACAGGTTGAACTTGCTGTGCACCGCGCCGATCACCAGGTCGAGGCGCGCGAGGATCGAATCGGGCAGGTCGAGGCTGCCGTCCTCGAGGATGTCGACCTCGATGCCCCCGAGCAGCGTGACACCGCGCAGCATGCGGTTCAGGCGCTCGATCTCGTCGATCTGCTTCGCCAGGCGCACCGGGTCGAGGCCGTGCGCCATCGTCTCGCGGCGCGAATGTTCGGTGATGCCGAGATACGCGAGGCCGCGCGCGCGCGCGCCTTCCGCCATCTCGCGCACGGTATTGCGCCCGTCGGTCGCCTTGCTGTGCGCGTGCAGGTCGCCCGCCAGGTCGTCGCGCGTCACGAGCTTGGGCAGCGCGCCGCGGCGCGCTGCCTCGATCTCGCCCTGGTCTTCGCGCAGCTCGGGCTCGATATAGGGCAGCCCGACGGCCGCGTACACCGACTCCTCGGTCTCGCCCGCGATGCGGCGCTTGCCCTTGAACACGCCGTATTCGTTTATCTTCAGCCCGCGCTCTTGGCCGAGCCTGCGGATCGCGATGTTGTGCGCCTTCGAGCCCGTGAAGTAGTGCAGCGCCGCACCGAAGCTCTCCGGCGGCATCACGCGCAGGTCGACCTGGATGCCGCAGGCGAGCACGGCACTGGCGCGCGTCGCGCCGCTCGCGAGCATCTCCTTCACCTCCCCGTAGCCGGCGAAGCGCTGCATCACCTGTGCGGCGTCCGCGGCCGTGACCAGCACGTCCAGGTCGCCGACGGTCTCCTTCATGCGCCGGAAGCTGCCCGCTACGACCGCCTGGCCGACGCCGCGCGTCTGGCGCAGGTGCTCGAGCAGGCTGCGCGCATACTCGCCGGCGAGCGCCAGCTTGAAGCGGCGCGCCTTGGACAGGTGCGCGCGCGCCGCCTCGAGCAGCTTCGCCTCGGTCTTCTCGCCGAAACCCGGCAGGCCGTGCAGGCGGCCGTCCTGCGCCGCGCGCTGCAGCTGCGCCGGGGTATGCACGTCGAGCTCGCGGTACAGCGCCTGCACGCGCTTCGGGCCGAGCCCCGGCAGGCGCAGCAGCTCGGTGATGCCGGCGGGAGCGCGCTTCGTGAGTTGCTCGCGCAGCTTGCAGGTGCCGGTCGCCGCGATCTCGGCGATCTTGGCCGAAAGGTCGGCGCCGATCCCGGGCAGCTTGGGCAGCCCCTTGCCCTGCGCGAGCAGCCCCGCCAGCTCGATCCGCTGCCCTTCGACGATGCGGGCCGCATTTCGATAGGCGCGCACGCGAAACGGATTGCCGTTCTCAAGCTCGAGCAGGTCGGCGATCTCCGCGAACACTCGCGCGATATCGGCGTTGTGCACCGGCATGTACCGAATATTGCGCCTCGTCGCCCGCCCGCGACAGCGATTTGCCGTGCATTCAAGCGCTTGGCGCAGAGGCGGCGAAATACGTCGGGGCCAAGCGACGAATCGCGTCAGGTGTTTTATGAACACATGTTTATAACTTACTGTTTTTATATTTACTTCTCAAGTTGGCACAAGCTTCGCTAGTTGTGCGGGCTATGGCCAGGATGCTGAGGCGCACGCTTCTTCGCCCCGTGATCGCGGGGTTGCTCGCGCTCGCCTGCCCCAGCGCGCACGCAGGGGGGCAATCGGTG
The DNA here is from genome assembly GCA_035310985.1 of Burkholderiales bacterium. GTDB lineage: Bacteria > Pseudomonadota > Gammaproteobacteria > Burkholderiales > SG8-39 > DAHVFK01. Next base: position 19,719 of record DATGDH010000052.1, on the reverse strand, counting down.
TCGCTCGCCGAATGGCTCCGGAGCGGCGGCGACGCGCGCGCGTTCCGCGGCTCGGACGCCGACGGCGACGGCCGCCTGGACGGCGACGAGATTGTCAAGGCGCGCTCTTGGGATGCGCGCATCAAGGCGGCCGAGTATGCGGGCGATGCCTGGACCACGGCGAAGGTGAAAGCGGTGCTGCTGCTGGACGATGAGGTCGACGGGCCGCTGGTCAGCGTGACGACGCGCAACGGCACGGTGACGCTCTCGGGCACGGTGCGCAGCGACGAGGAAGTGCGGACCGCCTTGCGCCTCGCCTCGCAGGTCGAGGGCGTCGGCAAGGTCGTCAATTCGCTCACCGTAGGCCCCGCAGTCGCGGCGCGCCGGGCGCGGTAGCTGCGGCGCTGCGAACCGGCAGCGCGCGCTCGCCGTGCCGAACGGTAAACTTCGGGGCTCACCCCGGAGGAACCGACCATGGACCTGAGCGAACGGCTGCTGCGCCTCAAGCCTGAGGGCATGAGCGCAGGCGAATGGCAGACGAGGCTCGAGCTCGCCGCCCTGTACCGCGCCTTCGACTGGTTCGGCTGGAGCGAGCTGATCTACAACCACATCACTGCGCGAGTTCCCGGCGGAGGCCATCAGTACCTCATCAATCCCTACGGGCTGTGGTACAGCGAGGTCACGGCGACGAACCTGGTCAAGGTGGACGCCAAGGGCGACGCAATCGACGGCTCGAAGCTGCCGGTGAACAAGGCGGGCTTCGTCATTCACAGCGCGATCCATGCCGCGCGCGACGATGCGCACTGCATCATCCACACCCACACTACTGCAGGCAGCGCAGTCGCGTCGAAAGAGGACGGACTGCGCTTCGACAATTTCTACAGCACGACGCTCTACGGCGAGGTCGCCTACCACGACTTCGAGGGCGTCACCACCGACACCGCGGAGCAGCCGCGCCTGGTGAAGAGCCTGGGGTCGAAATCGATCCTAATCCTGCGCAACCACGGCCTGCTGGTCGCCTGCCCGAGCATTCCTGAAGCGTTCCGCACGTACTGGACGCTGCAGCGCGCCTGCGAGATCCAGGCCACCATGGACGCGATGCAGGGCGAGAACCTGGCGATCGCGCGGTCGGTGCTGGAGGCCACTCCGGCGCGCGTAGCGGCGTTCCGCAACGTGCCGCGTCCCGGCGGGCTCGAATTCGACGCGCTTCTGCGCCGCGCCGGCATCCGCTACGAAGATCTCGTCTGACCAACCTAGGAGAAACGATGGACAAACGCGCCCACAAGGAACGCTACGACGCGGGCCTCAAGACCCGCCGCGAAGTGCTCGGCGCCCAGTACGTGGACAAGGCGATGGCCGCGACCGACGATTTCAGCCGGCCGTTCGTGGAGCTGCTCAACACCTACTGCTGGAACGACATCTGGAACCGGCCCGGGCTCGACCGCAAGACGCGCTCGATGCTCAATCTCGCCATGCTCTCGGCACTCGGCAAGGAGCACGAGCTGAAGCTGCACCTGAACGGCGCGCTGAACAACGGCCTCACCAAGGAACAGATACGCGAAGTGCTGCTGCAGGTGGGGATCTACTGCGGCGTTCCCGCGGCCGTGGTCGCCTTCCGCTGCGCGCGCGAGGTGTTCAAGGAACGCGGCGTGTGAAGCCGGTCAAGACCGTGGCGTTCATCGGCCTGGGGCAGATGGGCAGGCCGATGTCGGCGCATCTCGAGAAAGCCGGCTTCGCGGTGCGCAGCTTCGATCTGAACGGCCGCGGCAACTGCGTGTCGGCCGCCGAGGCGGCGCGCGGCGCCGACGTGTTCCTCACCATGCTGCCCGACGGCCGCGCGGTGCGCGAGTCGGTGCTCGGGGCCGAGCTGCCGCGCGGCATGCTGGTGCTCGACATGAGCTCGTCGGACCCGGTCGGCACGCGGGAGCTCGGCAAGGAGCTAGCGGCGCGCGGAGTGGGGCTCGTCGACGCGCCGGTGTCGGGCGGCGTGAAGCGCGCGCTGGACGCGAGCCTCGCGATCATGGTGGGCGGCGACGAGCCCGCGCCGATCGAGCGCGCGCGGCCGCTGCTCGAAAAGATGGGCGGCAAGATCTTCCTCACCGGCCCGCTCGGCTCGGGGCACGCCATGAAGGCGCTGAACAACTACGTCTCGGCGGCCGGCCTGGCGGCGACCTGCGAGGCGCTGGCGGCCGGAGCGCGCTTCGGTCTCGATCCCGCGGTGATGACCGACATCCTGAACGTCTCGAGCGGCCGCACCAACACCAGCGAAGTCAAGGTGAAGGCGTTCATGCTGAGCGGCGCCTTCAACTCGGGCTTTTCCACCGCCTTGATGGTCAAGGACATTGCCACCGCAGTGTCGCTCGCCGAGGCGATGGGCTTCGACGCCCCGCTCGCGCACCGCTGCGTCGAGCTGTGGAAGGACGCGGCCGGGCGGCTCGGCGGGGGCGCGGATCACACCGAGTACTACCGCTTCGCCAAGGGCGAGTGACATAAGTCCGCCTTGGCGGCGGCCGTGCATTGACGCCGCGCGCCGCGCTGAGTAGCGTCGTGACGTGGCCAAGATCGCGATCTTCAACCAGAAGGGCGGGGTCGGAAAAACCACCACTTCGCTCAACCTGAGCGCCGCCCTCGCTCGGCGCGGCTACAACCCCCTGTCGATCGACCTCGACCCGCAGGCGCACCTGTCGTTCGTGTGTGGTACGACCGTGGCGCGCGCCGACGAATCGGTGTTCGGCTTCTACCAGCAGTCCAGGCCGCTCACCCAGCTGATCCGCGCCGCGAGCGGCGGATGGCTACTGATCCCCGCGCACATCGAGCTTTCCAAGGTCAACACCCAGTTCGGCAGGGGGGCCGACGTGCTCAATCGCCTGAACCACGGCATCGTGCGCGAGAACCTGAACACGGGCCGCCCGATCGTGATCGACTGCTGCCCGATGCTCGGCGTGCTTTCGCTAGCCGCGATCTTCGCCGGCGACCGCGTGCTCATCCCGGTATCGGCCGACTACCTCGCCTTGAAGGGCGTGCAGCAGACCGAAAAGACGCTCAAGGCGCTCGAGCACGTGCTCAAGAAACGCGTCGCGCGGCGTTACCTGATCACACGCTTCGACGCGCGGCGCAAGCTGTCGCACGAAATCGACCGCGAGTTGCGCGCGCGCTACGGCGACGAGATCCTCGCCACGCGCATCTCCGAGAACGTCGCGCTCGCCGAGAGCCCGGCGGTGGGCAAAGACGTATTCGCGCATGCGCCCGAGAGCCGCGGCGCGCAGAACTACGACGCGCTCGCGGACGAGCTGGTCGCCACGGGATTCATCGAGCCCCGTCCCGCGCCCTAGTCCTTGGACGGCTCGTCCGGCTGGCGCGCGATCAGCGTCAGGATGTTGTCCAGATCGAGGCCGTCCTGCCCAGCCGGCGCCTGGATCACGCGGCACTCGACGATCTCGCAGCCCGGGTAGATCTGGTTGATCTTGCGCTCGGCTTCGGCCTGGTCGCGCCCTTGCACCGCGAGGTTGTCGACCGGCGTGCCGCTGCGCGTGCGGATGCGGAAGCCGTACTTGGTCATCGGAGTCGGGGCGGGCACGATCATGGCGCCCGATTCTAGTCGCCTAATTGCGCGCGCGTCGCGGCACTGCGCCGCAGTTGGGCGGATAATGGCGGGGTAACGCTACTACGCCAATCCTCCCAGGACGACTCGAATGGCCAAGAGCCAGTTGCGCAGCAATCGCGAACACAAGAAACCCAAGCAATCTAAGAAGCCCGCCGCTCCGGCGCCCGGCATCAAGACGTCGGTACCCTTCAGGATGCCGCCCTCCACGCACGGCGGCAAAAGCTGACGCGACGCCTTCGCTAGGCCGCGTCGCGCTGCGGCGCGCGGAACTGCGTCTCCATCTCGCGGCGGAACTTCACGGCGGTGTTGTTCGCGTCGACCGCGACGTCGCTCCATTTCAACGGCTGACCGGCGGCCACCGGCCTCACCACCTTCCAGCCGTGCGCGAGACCGAGCGGCAGGCAGCCCTGCGCGGCCGAATCCTCCGCGGGCATGAGTCTGCCGACCACGGTGTAGCCGCCTTCGCCGTCGAGCAGCTCGCCAGGCTTGAGCTCCCTCTTGGCGGTCGCGACCGCGTCGGCGCGCCAGCCGGTCGCGCAGCCGGTCGGCTCGCGGCGCACGCCGACCGAAGCGACCGAGATGCCGACCTCCAGCCCGATCAGGTGCCAGCGCTTGTACAGGCAGGCATAGCGCCCCGACGGGTCGGTCTTGACGCCGTACTCGGTGAAGCAGCGGCGCACGTACTCGCTCTCGCCCTCGAACACCACCCACACGCCGAAGCGGATGTCGTACGGGATCGGACGCCCGTCGCGCTCGAGCGAAGAGATCACCTCGACCTGGCCCTTGTGGTGCAGCTGCCCGCCCTCCTCCCTGGGCCGCATGACGAACGGAATGTCGTCCACCGCCGCCGGCGGGTACGCGAGACCGTAGGGCGCGGGCGTCAGGCCGGTCGCATTGCACACTGCGCTCGTCTCGATCGCAGGCTTCGAGCCGTCGAGGAACGAGTTGAACATCTTCGGATTGAGGCCGCCGATCCTCGCCTGCTCGGGCGTGAGGCCGTAGTGGCCCCACACCGTTTCGGGCGTCGATTGAGCGAAGTGCGGCAGCCACTTGTGGCCGCGTCCCGCGGCGACCACCGGAAAGCCGGCAGCGCGCGCCCAGTCGACCAGGTCGCAGATGATCGCCGGCTGGTCGCCGTAGGCGAGGCTGTAGACGACGCCCGCCTCCGCCGCCCTGCGCGCGAGTAGCGGGCCGCAGAACGCGTCGGCCTCCACCGTCACCATCACCACGTGCTTGCCCTGGCGGAAGGCTTCCAGCGCGTGTTCCACCGCCGCCAGCGGATGGCCGGTCGATTCGACGACGATGTCGATCGCCGGATGCGAGACGAGCGCGCGCCAGTCGTCCGAGACGTGAGTCGTCTTCGCTTTCAGGGCGGCATCGAGCGAGACCGCGCCGTAGCGCTCGGCCGCCCAACCCACCCGCTTCAGGTTCTCCTTCGCATTTTCGGGAGCGAGATCGGCGATCGCCGCCAGGTGCACCCCTGGCGTATTCGGCACCTGCGCGATGTACATGGCGCCGAACTTGCCCGCGCCGATCACGCCGACACGCAGCGGGTCGTCGCGTCGTTGCAGCAGCTTGGCGTAGAGATTCATGCGGCCCTCAGGGATCCCTGCAGCTCCTCGGCCGGAGTGCCGTCCTTCCAGGGCAGCGGCACGTCGTAGTGCCGGAGCAGGCAATCGTCCGGCAGGCATTCGAGCGGCGCGAAGTCGCGCTGCGCGATGTAGCCCGGCCGCTTGAAGCGGCGGATGTGGTTCGACACCGCGCACAGCGACAGGTAGACGCTCACCCGGTTCCACGGCGACAGGTTCGAGGTCGAGGCGTGCACCAGGCAGCCGTGAAACAGGATCATCGAGCCGGCCGGTCCTTTCGGCGCCGCGATGCCGCCGCGCGCGACCAGCTTCCTGATCGTGTCGTGGTTGATGGTCCACAGCGGATAGCTGGTGGTCGTCAAGTCGTGCTCGGCCTCGAGCACGCCGAGCTTGTGGCTGCCCGGGATGAACATGAGCGGCCCGTTGAATTCGTTCACCTCGTCCAGGAAGATCGCGACGTTCATCGCGCGCGCCTCGGGCATCAAGTCGTCGTTCCTCCAGGTGCCGTAGTCCTGGTGCCACTGCCACACGTCGCCGTCGAAGGCCATCTTGCCGTTGATCTTGAACTGGTGCATGTACACCGGCTCGCCGAACAGCTGCTCGACCGGCTTCACCATGCGCGGATGGCGTGCGAGCTTGGCGTACGGGTAGCTGTACATGTGCGCGGCGAAGTTCGTGCGCACCGCGTCGCCGGTCTTTTCGCGCACGTTCTCCGGCCTGCGCTGCGCGTACAGCGCCGGCACCTCGTCGGTCAGGACCTTGATCTCCGCGGGCGAGAACAGGCTCGGGAAGAACAGATAGCCGTCGCGCTCGAACTGTTCCAGCTGGGCAGCAGTGAGCTTCATTTGCGGGCCTCCTCGATCTGGAAGAATACCTCGTCCTTCTTGATCATGCCGAGCTCGTAGCGCGCCCGCTCCTCGATCGCGTCGGTGCCCTGCTTGAGGTCCTTGACCTCTGCTTCCATCGAGGCATTGCGCAGCTCGAGCTGCTGATTGCGCGCGCGCTGCACCGCAAGCTTTTGCTCCGCTTCCCAGGCGTGGATCCAGCCGCCCTTGCCAGCCCACAGCGGGTACTGGATGAGGACGATCAGCGCGACCAGCACGCCGCCCAGGATCTTCACGCTAGCCAATCTGGGTGAAGGCCTCGCGCCCCGGGTAGTTCACCGATTCGCCCAGGTCTTCCTCGATCCGGAGCAGCTGGTTGTACTTCGCCACGCGCTCGGAGCGCGACAATGACCCGGTCTTTATCTGCAGCGCGTTCATGCCGACCGCGATGTCGGCGATCGTGGTGTCCTCGGTCTCGCCCGAGCGGTGCGAGACTACCGTGCCGTAGCCCGCGCGCTTGGCGAGCTCGATCGCGGCGAAGGTCTCGGTGAGCGTGCCGATCTGGTTCACCTTGATGAGCACCGAGTTGGCGATGCCCTGGCGGATGCCCTGCTTGATGATGCGCGTATTGGTGACGAAGACGTCGTCGGCCACCAGTTGCAGCGTGTCGCCCAGGCGGTCGGTGAGCAGCTGCCAGCCGTCCCAGTCGGACTCCGCCATGCCGTCCTCGATCGACACGATCGGATAGCGCTCCACGAGGCCCGCCAGGTAGTCGCACAGCTCCGCCGAATTCAGCTTGAGGCCTTCGGAGGCGAGCGCGTAGACGCCGTCGCGGTAGAACTCCGAAGCGGCGCAATCGAGCGCGAGCAGCACCTCGCTGCCTGCGGCATAGCCCGCCTTGTCGATCGCCTCGAGGATCAGATCGATCGCCGCGGAATGGGTCGCCAGGTTGGGGGCGAAGCCGCCCTCGTCGCCCACGGAGGTCGGCATGCCACGCCCGTCGATTAGCTTCTTCAGGGCCTGAAACACCTCGGCGCCACAGCGCAGGGCCTCGCGGAACGACTGCGCGCCCACCGGCACGATCATGAATTCCTGCAGGTCGAGGCTGTTGTTGGCGTGTGCGCCGCCGTTGATGACGTTCATCAGCGGCACGGGCATCTGCATCGGCGCCGAGCCGCCGAAATAGCGGTACAGCGGCAGCCCCGACTCCTCCGCCGCCGCGCGCGCCACGGCCATCGACACCGCGAGCAGCGCGTTCGCGCCGAGGCGCTCCTTGTTCTCGGTGCCGTCCAGCTCGATCAGCGTGCGGTCGATGAAGCCCTGCTCCGAGGCATCGAGGCTCACGATCGCCTCGGAAACCTCGGTATTGATCGCCTCGACGGCCTTCAGCACCCCCTTCCCGCCGTATCGCTGCGCGTCGCCGTCGCGCAGCTCGAGCGCCTCGCGGCTGCCGGTGGAGGCGCCCGAGGGTACCGAGGCGCGCCCCATGACCCCGGATTCGAGCAGCACGTCGGCCTCGACGGTGGGATTGCCGCGCGAATCGAGGATCTCGCGCGCGACGACGTCGACAATGGAGCTCATGGCTTGGTCCCTTTCACGAGGTTTTCTGCGAATCCCTTCTTCTTCACCGTGCGATCAAGCTCGGCCAGCGTTTCGAGCAGCTCGCCCATCAGCCCGAGCGACCAGGAGTTCGGGCCGTCGCACAGGGCTTCGTCGGGCCGCGGGTGCGTCTCCATGAATACGCCCGCCACGCCGGCGCCGACTGCCGCCCGCGCCAGAACGGGAATGAACTCGCGCTGCCCGCCGCTCGCGCTTCCCAGCCCCCCGGGCAGCTGCACCGAGTGCGTCGCGTCGAACACCACCGGGCAGCCGGTGTCGCGCATGACCGCGAGGCCGCGCATGTCGACCACCAGGTTGTTGTAGCCGAAGCTGAAGCCGCGCTCGCACACCAGGATCTGATCGTTGCCCGCGCTGCGCGCCTTGTCCACCACGTTCTTCATCTCCCAGGGCGACAGGAACTGCCCCTTCTTGATGTTGAGCGGCCTGCCCTGGCGCGCCGCGTTGCGGATGAAGTTCGTCTGCCGGCACAGGAACGCCGGGGTCTGGATCACGTCCACCACCGCGGCCACCTCGGTAAGCGGCGTGTCCTCGTGCACGTCGGTGAGGACGGGCACCCCGGTCTGCCGGCGCACGGACTCGAGGATGCGCAGCCCCTCAGCCATGCCGGGACCGCGGTAGCTCGCGCCCGAGGAGCGGTTCGCCTTGTCGAACGAACCCTTGAAGATGTAGGGCATCGACAGGCGCGCGGCGCGCTCCTTCACGTGCCCCGCGACGTCGATGCACAGCTGCTCGCTCTCCAGAGTGTCGGGACCGGCGATCAGGAACAGGGGCCGGTCGAGGCCGACCTCGAACCCGCAAAGCTTCATGCCGCGACGACGGACAGGCTGCCGCCCGGCGATGAGCGCTTGCCGCGCAGGCGGTTCCTGAGCGCCGCCGTGACGAAGGACTTGAACAGCGGGTGGCCGGCGCGCGGCGTGGAGGTGAACTCTGGGTGGAACTGGCAGCCGACGAACCAGGGGTGACCGGGCAGCTCCATCATCTCGGGCAGATTCTCGCTCGGCGTGCGCGAAGAGATTTTGTAGCCCTTCGCCTCGAGCTGCGGCACGTAGATGTTGTTCACCTCGTAGCGGTGGCGGTGCCGCTCGTTCACCTCGGCGCCGTAGATCTGCGCCGCCAGCGTGCCGGGCTCGATCGGGCAGCGCTGCGCGCCGAGCCGCATGGTGCCGCCGAGGTCGGACTTCTCGCTGCGCCGTTCTATCGACCCCGTGCGGTCGACCCACTCGGTGATGAGCGCCACCACCGGATGCGGCGTGTCGGGATCGAACTCGGTGCTGTTGGCGCCCGCGAGGCCGCACACGTTGCGCGCGAACTCGATGGTCGCGAGCTGCATACCGAGGCAGATGCCGAGGTACGGCACGCTGTTCTCGCGCGCGTAGCGGATCGCCCAAATCTTGCCCTCGGTGCCGCGCTTGCCGAAGCCGCCCGGCACCAGCACCGCGTCGACCTTCTCCAGCGCGCCGACTCCCGAGCGCTCGATCTCCTCGGAGTCGACGTAGTGGATCTTGACCCGGCTGCGCGTGTGAATGCCGGCGTGCATCAGCGCCTCGGTCAGCGACTTGTACGAGTCGTGCAGATCGACGTACTTGCCGACGAAGGCGATGTCGATCTCGTGCTCCGGATGCTCGAGCGCGTCGACCAGCTTGCTCCAGATCGACAGGTCCGCGGCGCGCGCCAGGATCGCAAGCTTGTGGCACACGATCTCGTCGAGCATCTGCTCGTGCAGCATCATCGGGATCTTGTAGATCCAGTCGACGTCCCAGGCCGAGATAACCGCCTCCTTCTGCACGTTGCAGAAGAGCGCGATCTTCCTCTTCTCGTCCTCCGGCAGCGGGCGGTCGGTGCGGCACAGCACCACGTCCGCCTGGATGCCGATCTCGCGCAGCTCCTTCACGGAGTGCTGCGTCGGCTTGGTCTTGATCTCGCCCGCGCTCGCGATGTAGGGGACGAGCGTCAGGTGGATGTAGCACACGTTCGAGCGTCCGAGCTCGAGCCCCATCTGCCGGATCGCCTCGAGGAAAGGCAGCGACTCGATGTCGCCCACGGTGCCGCCGATCTCGACGATCGCCACGTCGGCGTCGCCCGCCCCCTTCCTGATGAAGGCCTTGATCTCGTCGGTGATGTGCGGGATCACCTGCACCGTGCCGCCCAGGTAGTCGCCGCGGCGCTCCTTCTTGATCACCGACTCGTAGATCTGCCCGGTGGTGAAGTTGTTGGCGCGGTGCATCTTCGAGCTCTGGAAGCGCTCGTAGTGACCGAGGTCGAGGTCGGTCTCCGCGCCATCCTCGGTGACGAATACCTCGCCGTGCTGGAACGGGCTCATGGTGCCCGGGTCCACGTTGATGTACGGGTCCAGCTTGATGTTGGTGACTCGGATGCCGCGCGATTCGAGGATCGCGGCGAGCGACGCGGCGGCGATGCCTTTCCCCAGAGAGGAAACTACTCCACCGGTTACGAAAACATACTTGGTCATCACCCGACGTCGTGCACGGATGGACAAGTCTACCGGAGTTCGCCCGGCCTCTCAACGCCGCGGCTGCCGAGTAAACTTACGTTCCGCATGACCGAGAGCGCCACGCTCGCCGCCGACACCACGAGCCGGATCTTCCGCGATCTGGGCGATCCGCAGGCGCTGATCGCCGCCCGCGGCGAGGCTTGGCGCGCGCCCTTGTGGCGCGCGCTCGAAGACGCGGGCCTGACGCGCGCCTGGGTGCCCGAGGCGCTCGGCGGCGCGGGCGCGTCGCTCGCCGACGGCTTCGAGGTGCTGCGCGTGGCCGGAAACTACGCGGTCGCGCTGCCGCTTGCCGAGACGCTGCTCGCCGGCTGGCTGCTCGCGCAGGCCGGCCTCGAGGTGCCCGCGGGCCCGTTGACCGTGGCGCCCGCGCGCGCGGCGGACCGCGTGGAGATGGACGCCGCAGGCCGCGTATCGGGGCGCGCGCGCGCCGTGCCTTTCGCGCGCGATGCCGAGCGCGTCGCGCTGCTCGCGCGGCGCGGCACAGGCGCGGTGGTGGCGCTCGTCGCGTGCGCGCAGTGCGCGCTCGAGCCCGGCAGCGGCCAGGCGGGCGAGCCGCGCGACGCCCTGACCCTCGCCGGCGTGCGCCCGCTTGCGGCGGCCGAAGCCCCGCAGGGGCTCGATGAAGGCCGCCTGCTCGCGCTGGGCGCGGCGGTGCGCGCGGCGCAAATGAGCGGCGCGCTGGAGGCGATCCTCGAGCGCACGGTGGCCTATTGCGGCGAGCGCGTCGCCTTCGAGCGCCCGATCGCAAGGTTCCAGGCCGTGCAGCACGCCCTCGCGCGCCTGGCGAGCGAGACCGCGGCTGCGCTCGCCGCGGCCGGCTCGGCGGCCGACGCGCTCGAAGGCGGCGGGGCCTCCGACGCGGCGCTGCTCCTCGAAGTGGCGGGCGCCAAGATCCGCGCCGGCGAGGCGGCAGGTGCCGGCGCCGCGATCGCGCACCAGCTGCACGGCGCGATCGGCTTCTCCGCCGAGCACGTGCTGCACCGCTACACGCGGCGCCTGTGGGCCTGGCGCGACGATTTCGGCAGCGAATCCGAATGGGCGGAGCGGCTCGGGCGCGCGCTCGCGGCGCGCGGCGCCGACGCGCTCTGGCCGCTCGTCGCCTCGCGCTGAAGGCCGGCACCATGACGCCGATCCGCTTCGACCCGATCCGCCTGCCGCCCGCGGCGCAGGCGCTGCGCGCCGAGGTGCGCGCGTTCCTCGACGCGGAGATCGCTGCCGGCACTTTCGATCCGCACGCCGCCGGCTCGGCGCGCGGCTACAACCTGGAGTTCAGCCGCAAGGTCGGCGCGCGCGGCTGGATCGGCATGACCTGGCCGAAGAAGTACGGCGGCGGCGAGAGGAGCTACCTCGAGCGCTACGTCGTCACCGAAGAGTTCTCGGCCGCGAACGCGCCGGTGCGAGCGCATTTCGTCGCCGACCGGCAAAGCGGGCCGATCCTGCTCAAGTACGCCCCGGAGCGCATCAAGGCCGAAGTGCTGCCGAGGATCGCGCGCGGCGAGTGCTGCTTCTGCATCGGCATGAGCGAGCCCGGCTCCGGCTCCGACCTGTTCGCGGCGCGCACGCGCGCCGTGCGGGCGGACGCGGGCTGGCGCGTCACGGGCACCAAGGTGTGGACCACCGAGGCGCACCACGCGGACTACATGATCGGCCTGTTCCGCACCTCGCCTCCCACCAAGGACGACCGACGGCACGGCCTGACGCAGTTCCTGGTGGACATGAAGTGGCCGGGCATCAAGGTGAACCCGATCCTCGACATGAGCGGCCGGCACGATTTCAACGAGGTGGTGTTCGACGACGTGCTCGTGCCCGACGAGTACCGGCTCGGCGCGCTCGATCTCGCCTGGCAGCAGGCGACGAGCGAGCTCGCCTACGAGAGAAGCGGCCCGGAGCGCTTCCTCGAGACCTCCTACGTGCTGTTCGACCTGATGCGCCTGCTCGGGCCCGAGCCCGACCTGCGCGGCGCCGAGGGCCTGGGACGTCTCGCGGCGCAGCTCCACGTGCTGCGCCGCATGTCGGTATCGGTCGCGGGCATGCTCGAGCGCGGCAAGGAGCCGGTGCTGGAAGCGTCGATCGTCAAGGACCTCGGCACGGTGTGGGAGCAGGCCCTGCCTTCCCGGGCACGCGAGCTCGCGGCCTTTGCGGAAAAGGGCCTGATGATTGAAGAACGCCTCGCTTACGCGATCAATATTGCGCCGAAGCTCACCATTCAGGGCGGTACGAGCGAGGTGCTGCGCGGCATCATCGCGCGCGGCCTCGGGCTGCGCTGAAGCCAATCGAGGAGGACCGCATGAAAGACCACATCGCCTTTCCCGAGCTGCACATCGAGCTCGCCGACGCGGTCGCGACGGTGGAGATCCGGCGCCCACCGCACAACTTCTTCGACCTGGCGCTCGTTCGCCAGCTGGCCGACGCCTTCGAGGCGCTCGATCGCAATCCGGAATGCCGCGCGATCGTGCTCGCCTCGCAGGGAAAGTCCTTCTGCGCCGGAGCGAACCTGGGAGACGGAACCCAGGAAACGAGCGTCGGAACATCGAACACGGCACACCTTTACACCGAAGCGGTCCGGCTGTTCGCCTGCAGGAAGCCGGTGGTCGGCGCGATCCACGGACCGGCGGTCGGCGGCGGCCTGGGGCTCGCGCTGGTGCCCGATTTTCGCGTCGCCTGCCCCGAGGCGCGCTTCAGCGCGAACTTCACGCGCCTCGGGTTCCATCCCGGCTTCGGATTGACTGTCACGCTGCCCGAGCTGATCGGGCGCGGCAAGGCGGCGCTCATGTTCTACACGGGCCGGCGCGTGAAGGGCGAGGACGCCTACGCCATGGGCCTCGCCAACGTGCTCGTGCCGCAGGCCGACGTGCGCGGCGCCGCGCTCGCGCTCGCGCGCGAGATCGCCGAATGCGCGCCGCTCGCGGTGAGCGCGACGCGCGCCACGCTGCGCACGGGGCTGGCGGAGCGCGTGCGCGCGGCGACCGTGCACGAGCTCGCCGAGCAGACGCGCCTGCGCCGCACGCAGGATTTCAAAGAGGGCGTCAAGGCGAGCGCCGAGCGGCGCACGCCGAAGTTCACCGGCAGCTAGCTCGCGAGCTCCGCGCGGCCGCGGAAGTGCTCGAGCGCCTCGGGGTTGGCGAGCGCCTCGACGTTCTTGATCGGGCGACCGTGCACCACGTCGCGCACCGCCAGCTCGACGATCTTGCCGCTCTTGGTGCGCGGGATGTCGGGCACCTGCAGGATCTTGTCCGGCACGTGGCGCGGCGTGGTGTTGTCGCGAATCCGCTTCTTGATCCTATTGATCAGATTTTCATTCAAGACCTGGCCGTCCACGAGCTTGACGAACAGCACGACGCGCACGTCGCCATCCCAGTCCTGGCCGATGACCAGCGACTCGAGCACCTCGTCGAGCTGCTCGACCTGGCGGTAGATCTCGGCGGTGCCGATCCTCACCCCGCCCGGGTTGAGCACCGCGTCCGAACGCCCGTAGATGACCATGCCACCGTGCGGCGTGATCTCGCACCAGTCGCCGTGGCGCCACATGTTGGGATATTTCTCGAAGTAGGCCGCGCGGTACTTCGCGCCGCCGGGGTCGTTCCAGAAGCCGATCGGCATGGCGGGAAAAGGCCGCGTGCACACCAGCTCGCCCTTCTCGCCGACGACCGATTCGCCGTGCTCGTTGAAGACCTCTACTGCGAGGCCGAGGCCCTTCGACTGGATCTCGCCGCGCCACACCGGCAGCATCGGGTTGCCGAGCACGAAGCAGGACACGATGTCGGTGCCGCCGGAGATCGAGGACAGGCAGACGTCCTGCTTAACGCTCGCGTACACGTAGTCGAAGCCTTCGGGCAGCAGCGGCGAGCCGGTGGACAGGATCGCGCGCAGCCTGTCCAGCCTGTGCGTGGCGCGCGGCTTGAGCCCCACCTTGGCGATCGCATCGATGAACTTGGCCGAGGTGCCGAAGTGCGTCATGCCTTCCGCGTCGGCGAAATCGAACAGCACCTTGGCGCGCGCGACGAACGGCGAGCCGTCGTACAGGAGCAGCGTCGCGCCGGCCGCGAGGCCCGACACCAGCCAGTTCCACATCATCCAGCCGAGCGTGGTGAAGTAGAACACCCGGTCGCCGGGGCCCACGTCGGAATGCAGCCGGTGCTCCTTCAGATGCTGCAGCAGCGTGCCGCCGGTCCCGTGCACGATGCACTTCGGCACCCCGGTGGTGCCCGAGGAGAAGAGGATATACAGCGGGTGGTTGAACTCCACCTGCTCGAACGCGACGGGCTTCGCCTCGAAGTTCGCGATGAACTGCTCCAGGCTCTCGCCCACGCGCAGCGGCGCGCCCAGGTAGGGCAGCAGCACGCACTTGCGCACGCTCGGCAGCTGCGCCAGTACCTCCGCCGCCTTGTCCTGCGTGTCGAACTCCTTGCCGCCGTACAGGTAGCCGTCGGAGCAGAACAGCACCTTCGGCTCGATCTGCCCGAAGCGGTCGAGCACGCCCTGCGGTCCGAAGTCCGGCGAGCAGCTCGACCACACCGCACCGAGGCTCGCGGTCGCGAGCATCGCCGCCACGCTCTCGGGCAGGTTCGGGAGATAACCGGCGACGCGGTCGCCCTTTCGCACGCCCGCCGCGGCGAGCGCCTGCTGCAGGCGCGACACGAGCGCATGCAGCTCGCGGCGGCTCAAGCGCCGCTTCACCTTGTCCTCGCCCCAGAACACGATCGCGTCCGAATCGTCGGGCGCACGCAGCAGGTTCTGCGCGAAGTTCAGGCGCGCGTCGGGAAACCACTGCGCGCCGGGCATGCGATCGCCGTCGACGAGCCGCCGCGCGCCCTTAGCCCCCTGGACGCCGCAGAAATCCCACACCAGGCTCCAGAAGTCTTCGCTCTTCTCGACCGACCAGCGGTGCAGCGCGGCGTAGTCGGCGAAGCCCCCTGCGCGCCGCATGAAGTGCGCGAGCGCGCTGCGCGCCGCCCGCTCGGCGGAGGGCCGCCACAAGGGCCGCTCGCTCACCGCGCCGCCTCCGCGAGCCGGGCACGCAGCTCTTCCGGGATGCGCACCGGCTTGTTGCGCGCCGCGTCGATAAACACCACCACCGCCTCGCCGGTGGCGTAGGGCTCGGGATCGTCGTCGACGCGCATCTCGTAGAAGGTCGGGATGCTCGAGGCGCCCGGCGCGCCGACGTACAGCCTCACCTCGACCGTGCCCGGATAAGTCAGCGCGCGGCGGAAATGGCAGGCGGTGCTGACGATCACGATGCCGTGCTCCTTGCGCGCCGCGCGCGGCAGCAGCGCATCGAACCAGTCGATGCGCGTCTGCTCCATGTAGCGGAAGTACACCGTGTTGTTCACGTGGCCCATCGCGTCCATGTCGCCCCAGCGGATGGGGATGCGCGCCACGTGGCCGAGCGTCCGGTCTTGGCTCATCGTACGGCGATTATAATTGCCGCATGAGCCGCGAATCGATGCAGTACGACTGCGTGATCGTCGGGGCCGGCCCCGCGGGGCTCGCCTGCGCGATCCGCCTGAAGCAGCTCGCCGCCGAGAAGGGGCGCGAGACTTCGGTGTGCGTGCTTGAGAAGGGCTCCGAGGTCGGCGCGCACATCCTCTCGGGGGCGGTGATGGACCCGCGCGCGCTCGAGGAGCTGTATCCCGACTGGAAGGCGAAGGGCGCACCGCTGAACGCGCCGGTCACCGAAGACCGCTTCCTGATCCTCGGCGCGTCTTCGGTCCGCCGCGTGCCGAACTTCCTGCTGCCGGCGTGCTTCAGGAACCACGGCAACTACGTGATCAGCCTGGGCAACCTGTGCCGCTGGCTCGGGCAGCAGGCCGAAAGCCTGGGCGTCGAGATCTTTCCGGGCTTCGCCGCCGCCGAGGTGCTGTACGACCAACGCGGAGCGGTGATGGGTGTCGCCACCGGCGACATGGGCGTCAACCGCAAGGGCGAGAAGACCGACTCCTACCAGCCCGGCATGGAGCTGCATGCGAAGTACACGTTCTTCGCCGAGGGCTGCCGCGGCAGCCTCGGGCGCCAGCTGCAGGAGAAGTTCGCGCTGCGCATCGGCGTCGACCCGCAGGTGTACGGAATCGGCCTGAAGGAGCTGTGGGAGGTGCCGCCCGAAAAGCACAAGCAAGGCCTGGTCGTGCACACCGCGGGCTGGCCGCTCGAGCGCGACACCTACGGCGGATCGTTTCTGTACCATCTCGAGAACAACCAGGTCGCGGTCGGCTTCGTCGTGGGCCTCGCCTACACCAACCCCTACCTCAGCCCCTACGAAGAGTTCCAGCGCTTCAAGACGCACCCGGCGATCCGCGGCTTCTTCGAGGGCGGCAAGCGCGTCGCCTACGGCGCGCGCGCCATTGCCGCAGGCGGGCTGCAGTCGCTGCCGAAGTTTGTGTTCCCCGGCGGCTGCCTGATCGGCGACGAGGCGGGTTTTCTCAACGCCTCGCGCATCAAGGGCAGCCATGCGGCGATCAAGAGCGGCATGCTTGCCGCCGAGGCTGCGTTCCACGCCTTGGGCGTGAAGCGCGAGCGCGACGCGCTGGACGGCTACACCGACGCGTTCCACGACAGCTGGCTGCACGACGAGCTGTACCGCGCGCGCAACTTCAAGCCCTGGATGGCGAAGGGCCTGGTCACCGGCTCGCTCATGTTCGGCATCGACCAGGTCGTGCTGCGCGGCCGCGCGCCGTGGACGCTGCACCACGCGCACGCGGACCACGAGACGCTCAAGAAGAAGACCGAGGCCTGGCCGATCGACTACCCCAAGCCCGACGGCGTGCTCAGCTTCGACCGGCTCACCTCGGTGTCGTTCTCCAACACCAACCACAACGAGGACCAGCCGGTGCACCTCACGCTCAAGGACCCGGGCGTGCCGGTGCGCGTCAACCTGGCGCTGTACGACGCGCCGGAGCAGCGCTACTGCCCGGCGGGTGTGTACGAGATCGTCCGCGACGAGGACGGCGGCAATCCGCGGCTGCAGATCAACGCACAGAACTGCGTGCACTGCAAAACCTGCGATATCAAGGATCCGACGCAGAACATCGTCTGGGTGACCCCGGAGGGTGGCGGCGGACCGAACTACCCGAACATGTGAGGCCATGGACTTCAAGACCGCAGACTTGTACGACGCGCACGGCGCCGAGCTGCACGTGGCGCTGCCCGGGCTGCGCCACTACGGCGGGCGTACGCGCTTCGCGGGACCGATCTGCACCGTCAAGGTATTCGAGGACAACCAGCTGGTGCGCGAGCAGATCGACGAGCCCGGCGCCGGCCGCGTGATCGTGGTCGACGGCGGCGCGAGCCTCAGGGCCGCGCTGGTCGGCGACATGCTCGCCAAGCGCGCGCTGGACAACGGCTACGCCGGGCTCGTGATCAACGGCTGCGTGCGCGACACCGTCGAGTGCGCGCGCATGGCGATCGGCCTCATGGCGCTCGCCGCCAATCCGACGCGGCCGCAGAAGAAGGGCTTCGGCGAGCGCGGCATTCCGCTCGCCTTCGCGGGGGTCAAGTTCACGCCCGGCGAGTGGCTCTACGCAGACGAGGATGGGATCGTCCTATGCGCGAGGAAACTGCTGTGAAGTACCGCTCGTTCGCCGAGTTCTACCCGTTCTACCTCTCGGAGCACGAGCACCCCGTATGCCGGCGGCTGCACTTCGCCGGCACCAGCGTCGGCCTCGCCTGCCTGATCATTGCGTTCATCACGCTCAGCCTGTGGTTCGTGCTCGCCGCGCTGATGATCGGCTACGCCTTCGCCTGGGTGGGACACTTCTTCTTCGAGAAGAACCGCCCTGCGACCTTCAAGTACCCTTTCTACAGCTTCGCCGGCGACTGGGTGATGTGGAAGGACATCGTCGTCGGGAAGATCGATCTCTGATCCCCGAGGACCTGGACGAGTCGTTCCAGCCGATCATCGGCGCGCCGGTGACCATCCGGCCGCTGCGGCCCGACGACCTCGGCATCGAGCGCGACTTCGTCAGCGGCCTGTCGGACGAGACGCGCTACAACCGGCTGCTCGGCGGCGCGATCAAAGTCACCGACGAGTACATCCGGCGCCTCACCCACCTCGACTGGACGCGCGAAGTGGCGCTCGCCGCGATCACCATGCTGGGCGACACCGAGACCATCATCGGCGTGGCGCGCTACGTGATCGACGAATCGGGCGAGGCTTGCGAGTTCGCGATCGTGCTCGCCGACACCTGGCAGGGGCGCGGCATCGGCAGGCGCATGCTGCAGAAGCTGGTGAGGGTCGCGCGCCTGCGCGGCCTGAAGCGCATGTACGGCGACATCCTGTCGACCAACCACGCGATGCTCGGCATGGCGCGCAAGCTCGGCTTCCGCATCGAGCGCCACGCCGGCGACCCGACCCTCGCGCGCGCGACGCTCGAGCTCGGGGCGGAGCCTAGGTGAGGCGGGGCCCGGCGGCCGGGCCGACACGCCTTGCGGCCTCGCGCAACACGTCCACGAACTCGCGTGCGATCGGCGTCAGCGGAATGTCAGCGCGCGTGAAAAGGCAGATCTCGCGCGCCGGCAGCGCGTCTGACACCGGCAGCTCGACGACGCGCCCGGCGGCGGACTCGCGCGCGGCCAGCTGCCACGGTACGACCGCCAGCAGGTCGCTCTGCGCCACGATCTCGGCGAGTGCGAAGAACGATCTGCACTCGATACGGTAGCGCGGAGGCCCGACGCCGGCCACGCGGAATGCCGCAGGCAGCAGCGAGGTGTTGTCGGTCCCTCCCGTGCGCACCCACTCGGCGCCGGCGAGCTCGGTGAGCGAGCGCGCCGTGCCGAGCGGGTGGCCGCGCCGTGCGACGATGCGCGCCTCGTTGCGGTACAGCGGCTCGACGATGCATTCCGGCCCCGGTTCGGCGAGCGGCCCGATGCGCACGCTGAGAGCCGCGTCGAGCCTACCCTCGCGCAGCGCGGGCAGCACCTCGGAAGGGGAGATGTCGGTCACGCAGACCTTCGCCTCGCGCCAGCGAATGCGCAGGCGCGCCAGCGCCTCCGGCAATAGTCCGAGCGCGGGGCCCGGTGCGCTCCCCACGGCGAGACTTCCGGCGCGCCCACCGCGCAGCTGGTCGATCTCGTCTCGCGCGCGCTGCAGCTCGACGGTGACCGCGCGGGCGCGCGCGAGGAAGGCGCACCCGATCTCGGTGGGCCGGGCGCCGCGCACCCCGCGCGTAACGAGCACCGCGCCGAGCTCGGTCTCGAGCTGGCGCAGGCTCTTGGTGAGCGCGGGCTGGGTGAGGGCGAGACTCCTCGCAGCGGCACGGATGCTCCCTGCCTCGACGATCGCCATGAAATCGCGGATTTGGTTTAGGCGCATCGATAACTCCTGGTAATCGATATGCCAAATGATACGTCTTCTGGTTTTCGCTTGCGCTCCGTATGCTTGCCACGCTCAGGCTCGTGAACGAGGCCGGGCGGCAGAACAATACTAGGAGGAGACCGACATGCACTTCAGGACAGCCAGCCTGATCCTCGCCGGCGCGGTGCTCGCGGGGGTCGGTGCCGCGCCGCGGACCGCGGCCGCGCAGACGATCCTGTACAACTGCTTCTTCCCGCCGCAGCACTACACTTGCCGCGTCATGCTGCACGACTGGTCGCAGCAGA
>DATGDH010000051.1:0-1622 GCA_035310985.1 Burkholderiales bacterium | reverse complement strand
GGGTGATGGGCACCGGTTCAGAGCAGCTCGAGCTGGCGGGCGCGCAGCACCGCCTCGCGGCGGCGGCTGACGCCGAGCTTGCGGTAGATGGCGGCGATGTGCGTCTTCACCGTCTTCGGCGAGACGACGAGTTCCTCGGCGATCTCGCCGGCCGAGAGGACGCCGGTGAGCAGCCGCAGGACGGCCCGCTCCCGTTCCGTCAGCGGCTCGAGCAGCCGGTTCTGGGCAGGCGCCGTCTGCTCGGCGCCGTCGCCCGGCACGGGCACGGCAGCCGGCCAGCGCTCGGCTATCTCGGGATGCCGGGCCAGGAGCGGGGCCAGCGCGGGGGCGGCGCGGACGAACGGGACGATGATCTCGTCGCCGGCGAGCTCCCGCGCGCGGACGATGACGTCGAGCGCCTGCTCCTCCTCACCACGGTGCTGGGCCAGCTGCGCCCGGCAGAGGAAGGCACTCACCAGGAGGAGTCGATCCACCTGGGCACCGGGCGTGGTGAACACCTGCTGCAGCCGGCGCTCCGCCGCGGCGTCGTCTCCGGCGGCCAGCCAGGCCAGCGCCCCGGGAACCGCGGCGGTGAGCGCGAACGGTCCCTTCTGGTACGACTGCACCAGAGCCAGCGCCTGCCTCGGCCGGCCGAGCGCGACCTCGATGGTCGCCAGCTCGCAGTCCCTTAGAGTGTGTCTCGGAACTTGATCGGCGCGCCTCCCACAGCGGTGGGCGCTGCCTGTTCAGGTTGGGTGGATGGCGTCTTCCCCCCGTCCTACACGCCGCTACCCATCTGATTTGACCGACCAGGAGTGGGCGTTGGTCGAGCCGGTGTTGCCCAAGCCGCGCAACACCGGGCCGGCCGGCGGCCGGCCGCGGGCGGCGTCGCTCCGGCTGATCGTCAACGCGATCCTGTACTTGCTGCGCACCGGCTGCGCCTGGCGGCAGCTGCCGGACGACTTTCCGCCCTACCAGACCGTCTACCGATACTTTCGGGCCTGGCGCGTCGACGGCACCGTGGACCGGCTGCACGATCTGCTGCGGGACCGGCTGCGGGCCGCCGAAGGCCGCGACCAGCCGCCCACCGCCGGCATCGTCGACGCCCAGTCGGTGAAGGGTGCGACCACCGTCGGGCGAGACAGCCGCGGCTACGACGCGGGCAAGCGCACCAACGGGCGCAAGCGCCACGTCGTGGTGGACACCCTCGGCCTGCTGCTCGTCGTGCTGGTGACCGCGGCCAGCGTGCAAGACCGCGACGGCGGTCGGGACGTGCTGGCCCGGCTGCGCGCGGCGCTGCCTGGGGTCAGCCTGGTCTGGGCGGACGGCGGGTACGCCGGCAGGCTGGTGGAGTGGGCCAAGGCGGCGTTGTGCCTGCTGGTCACCGTCGTGCGCAAGCGGGCCGGCCAGCACGGCTTCGAGGTGCTGCCCCGCCGCTGGGTGGTGGAACGCAGCTTCTCTTGGATCACCAGCTGCCGCCGGCTGGCTTGCGACTACGAGCGGACCACCGAACACGCCGAAGCCATGGTCAAGTGGGCGATGGTCGCGTTGATGGCCCGCCGGCTGGCCCGACTGCAAACAGGGGCGTTACCTGCCTACAACTGGTGAGACCAGCCACGCTCCGTGGTTCCGAGACACGCTCT
>DATGDH010000050.1:0-12253 GCA_035310985.1 Burkholderiales bacterium | reverse complement strand
GCCGTGGCCCAGGCGCTCGTCAAGGACGCCCATGTCGATGCGTCGCGGGTGGCGCCCGGCAAGACCGAGGCGACCGGCGAGGCGCCGAAAGACACGGTCGAAACGAAACTTCGCCTCGACGTAATGGGAGCCAAGCCATGACCACCTACGAAACCCCGGGCTGCGCCTACTGCCCGGGCACAGTGCGCGCCTGCCGCGTGGGAGAAAGCGAGACGCGCGGGCCGGGCTACTGCCCGTCCAAGGTCGACGCCGAAGGCGTCGCCGGCGCCGAGGATTACCTCCGCGACCCCTTCGTCGAGCGCGTCGCGCGCGCCTCGGCGCTGGTCGAGAGCGAAGGCTACTGCAAGTGGACGCGCGTCGAGGAGATCTGCCAGTTCGCCAAGCGCATGGGCTTTCGCCGCGTCGGCATCGCCACCTGCATCAGCTTCGTCGATCTCTCGCGCGTGTTCAGCGCGGTCCTCGAGAGCCACGGCCTGGAGGTCGCCTCGGTCGCGTGCAAGAACGGCGGCGTGCCCAAGGAAGACATCGGCCTCAAGGACGAGGAGAAGATCCGCCCCGGGACCTTCGAGGCGATCTGCAATCCCATCTCGCAGGCCGCGCTGCTCAACCGCGCGGGCTGCGAGCTGAACGTCATCGTCGGCCTGTGCGTCGGGCACGACAGCCTGTTCATGCGCCATTCGCAGGGGCTGGTCACCACTTTGGTCGCCAAGGACCGGGTGCTCGCGCACAACCCGGTGGCCGCGCTGCAGCTCGCCGACACCTACTACAGCCGAGTGTGGGGCCCCGAGAAACCGGAGAAGCTGCCGAACAAACCCGTCGAGGGCCGCAAGCGCGCCTGACGAGCACGGTCGCGACCTAGCGCGCGAACTCGGCGCGGGCGGCGCGCAGCTCCCGGTCGTCGGGATGCTGCTTGAGCGCGCGCTCCAGCTCCTTCAGCGCCTCTGCGCGCCGGCCGGCCGAGTTCAGGCCCACGGCGTAGACGTAGGCAAAACGCGCATCATCCGGGGCGAGCGCCGCCGCGCGCGAGAGCTCGCGTAGCGCCTCGGGCATGCGCCTGAGCCGCACCAGCGCGAGGCCGAGCGCGTGGTGCAGGCTCGCATCGTCGGGCACCGCCGCGAGCCCTTCGCGCAGTAGCGCCTCGGCGTCCGCATTGCGCCCCTGCGCACGGCGCAGGTCGGCGAGATTGGCGTAGGCCGGAACGTAGCGCGGCGCGAGCGCGATCGCCGAGCGCAGCGCGCGCTCGGCCTCGTTGTAGCGTCCGAGCGTGCCGTAGAACGTCCCGAGGGCCGTGCGTGATTCCGGGCGGTCGGCGGTGTAGCGCAACGTGTCCACGTATTCCTTTGCCGCGGCATCGAATGCGTCGCGCTGCGCCCCGACAAGCGAAGCCGCCGCGGGCGCGAGCAGCCGCGCCGCCTCGATGCGCACCGTGCGCACCGGGTCGCCGAGCAACGGCGCGGCGAGCGCGGCGCGCTGCTCCGGGGGCAGCGCCTCGAGCGCCCCGAGGCTCGCGTGGCGCAGCAGCGGATCGAAATTCTGCAAGCCGCGGCGCAGCGCGGCGAGCATTTCCGGCGAGGGGTAGCGCTGCAGCGCGGCGGCCGCCGTCGCGCGTACGATCGCCGGCTGCGCGGGGTCGTTCAGCATCGCGACCAACTCCGGGCCCGCCTGCGCGGCGCCGCGCTCGGCCGCGTCGAACGCGGCGGCGAATTGCTGAAAACCGCGCGGCTGGTGGCCGTACCAATTCTCCATCGCGGCCTCGGCCCAGCGCGCGTCCTTGTCCTTATGGCAGCCGTTGCAGGCGTTGGGCGTGCCGAGGCTCGCGCTCAGGTCCGGCCGCGGCACGCGCATGCTGTGGTCGCGGCGCGGGTCGATCACCATGTAGGTGGTCGTCGGCATGTGGCAATCGACGCAGCGCGATCCCGGCTTGCCCGCGACGTGGAAATGGTGCGCGGGCGAATCGTACTTGGCCGGCAGGTGGCACTGGGCGCACACGCCGTTGCCGGACAGGCGCGTCTTCTGGCTGTGCGGATCGTGGCAATCGCTGCAAGTGACGCCCTTCGCGTACATCTTGCTCTGCAGGAACGAGCCCCAGATGTAGACCTCGCCGCGCTGCTGGCCATCGGGGTAGTACAGAGGCGGCGTCAGCAGCGCCGGCAGATAATGGTCGAGGAAGCCCTCGCCCGCGTGATAGCCCTCGGCGATCTGCGCACGGCGCGCGTGGCACTGCGCGCAGACTCCGATTTCAACGTCACTGTCCTTCGGTGCGCTGCGTCCGGCATTGCCGGTGACCGGATCGATGCGCCAACTGACGCCGCGGCGCTCGTCGAACGTCACCGTGAGCCCCTTGGTCGCGTCGGCCGTCTTGTCCCGCGTCCACGCAAGGTGGTTCGAGCCCGGCCCGTGGCAGGCCTCGCAACCGACGCTGATCTCCGCCCACTTGGTGTCGAAGCGGTTCGTCGCGGCATCGTAGTTCTTGCGCACGTCGGTCGAGTGGCAGTCGGCGCACATGAAGTTCCAGTTCTGCGCGCGCCGGGTCCAGTGCAGCTCATCGCGATAGTCGACCCTCTCGTTCGGGTACTGGTGGAACCAGCGCTGCCCGCCCTCCGCTTTAGGGCGCGCATCCCAGCTGATCGAAAGCGCCTGGATGCGCCCGTCCGGAAACTCGATCAGGTATTGCTGCAGCGGGAAGACGCCGTAGGTGTACTGGATCTCGAAATCGGCGAGCTTGCCGTCCGGCCCGTCGGTGCGCACGAAGAACTTGCCGTCGCGCTTGAAGAAGCGCGACTCGACGCCCGCATAGCGGAACTTCGCGTCGTTGAAATCCCCCAACACCGTATCGGCGCTCGCATGCTGCATGGCGCGCTCGTGCTGCGAGCCCTTCCACGCCCGGTACTCGGCGGCGTGACACGACTCGCACGCCGCGCTGCCGACGAAGCTCGCCTGCACCCGCGGCCCGGCGGGCTGCGGGGTCGCGCGCGGCCGGCCGAGTAACCACCATGACGCGATCGCCAAGGCGACGAGTAGCACGGCGATCCCGCCCGCTACGACCTTCGGCCAGCTCTTCGCCACGGCTGCGGCGGGAGCGGCCTTGGTCTTGTCGGATCCTGACGTCACTCGGGTAAGGGATGCATAGACGTTTGCCGCCAAGGCGAGCGGGCGAGGAATCGGGTGATCGCTGGCTGAATCGAGCGGGATTGATCCATGTCAACGGCGCAAGCTTACAGGTCCGTTAGCTTGATTCACTCGTCCGATTCGCGACGAAACCTCCTAGGAAGGGCAATCCCCATGTTACAGATATTCCGACGGCTGACTCTCGGCCTTCTTGCCGCAGCCTCGCTCGGTTGGATGGCGGGCGCCCAGGCCCAGGCGAAGCAGCCAAACATCCTCGTCATCTGGGGCGATGACATCGGGATGTGGAACGTCGGCGCTTACACGCACGGCATGATGGGCAGGACGCCGAACATCGACCGCATCGCCAACGAAGGCATGCTGTTCACCGATCACTACGGCCAGCCGAGCTGCACCGCGGGGCGCGCCGCCTTCCTGACGGGGCAGATGCCGATCCGCACCGGGATGACCACGATCGGGATTCCCGGCTCGCCGCGCGGCATCCAGAAATCGGACCCGACGCTGGCCGAAGTCCTGAAATCGCAGGGCTACGCGACCGCGCAGTTCGGCAAGAACCACCTGGGCGACCGCAATGAATTCCTGCCCACGGTGCACGGCTTCGACGAATGGTTCGGCAACCTCTACCACCTGAACGCGGAGGAGGAGCCGGAGGAGCTCGACTACCCCGGCCAGAAGAACCCCGAATACCTGAAGAAATTCGGTCCGCGCGGCGTTCTGCATGCCTGGGCGACCGACAAGGACGACCCGACGACCGACCCGAAATTCGGCCGTGTCGGCAAACAGAAGATCGAAGACACCGGCCCGCTCAACCGCAAACGGATGGAAACCTTCGACCAGGAAGTGACCGACGAGACGCTGAAGTGGCTGGAAAAGCACGGCAAGAGCGGCAAGCCCTTCTTCGTCTGGTTCAACTCGACCGCCATTCACATCTGGTCGCATTCCCCCAAGAAATACATCCAGAAGGCGGTGGATGAAGGCCGCGCCGAAGAAGATGTCGCACGCGCCAAGATGATCGAGCACGACAAGCAGGTCGGCTCGCTCCTCGACAAGCTCAAGGAGCTCGGCGTCGCCGACAACACCATCGTCATCTACAGCACCGACAACGGCAACGAGCTGATGATGTGGCCGGACGGCGGCTACGCGCCGTTCCGCGGCGAGAAGGGCACTACCTGGGAGGGCGGCGTGCGGGTGCCGATGCTGGTCGAATGGCCCGGCAAGATCAAGCCCGGCAGCGTGTCCAACGGCATCCAGAGCCACGAGGACCTGTTCGTCACGCTGGCCGCGGCCGCGGGCCTGCCGAACCTGAAACAGGAACTGCTCACCGGCAAGAAGTTGGGCGACAGGACCTACAAGGTTCATCTCGACGGCTACAACAATCTCCCTCTCTGGACCGGCCAGTCAGAGAAGTCGGCGCGCCGGGAATATTTCTACTACGACGAGACCGACCTGATGGCCATACGGGTGGATGCCTGGAAGATGCACATCGGCGTGAAGCACCATGGCAGCTGGTTCGACGAGAAGTCCTATCCCAGCGTGCCCTACGTGGTGAACCTGCTAATGGACCCGATGGAAAAGATCACGCCGGATTCCGAGGAATGGGGCTACGCCGGCAAAAAGTTCCTTGCCCAGAAGCTGTGGGCGCCGACGGCCGCCACCCCGTTCCTCGCGGCTCACCTGAAGAGCTTGCAGGACTTCCCCCCGAGCCAGGGTGCGGACACGCTGAGCATGCGAAAGGCGATCGAGTCGGCGATGAAGAAATTGGAATCGCCGCACGGCAGCAGCAACTGATCGGACCGGCCGTCGCTGCGCTCAGCGCGGCGGCCACTGCGCCGGGTGATAGCCGAGCGGCACTGGCGGCCGATCCCAGTGCGGCGGTGTCGCGGACATCTCGAGCACCGGGCGCAGATGCGTGATGCGCCCTTCCGGCGCTTCGGTATCGGCTAGCAGCCGCCTCAGCATCTCATCGGGCAGCTCGTCGGCTCCGCCTGCGGCGGCCTCGCCCAGGTCCGTGATCCACTTGCCCGTGCGCGCGAGCGCCGCCCGCACCAGCCAACTGCCGCCTTCGCGCGCGCGCCGCTCGAGCGCGACGAGCGCGCCGAACGCCATCAGGTAGCCGGTCACATAGTCGTTCGCCGCCACCGGCAGCTGGCGGGGCTTGCCGTCCGCGCCGGCCGAGGCTTGCGCCATGCCGTTCACCGCCTGCACGATGGTGTCGAAGCCGCGGCGCAGTCGCCAAGGGCCTGTCGTGCCCCAGGCGTCGAGCGAGAGGCACACGATCCCCGGGCGCAGCGCGGCGAGCGCCTCGGGCGAGAACCCGCGCGCGGCGAGTGTCCCCGGACGATAAGACTGCGAGAACACGTCTGCCTCGCGCACGAGCGCGCGCAGCGTCTTCATCCCCTCCTCCTTGCGCAGGTCGAGGCGCGCGGAGAGCTTGCCGATGCCGGTGTCGAGCTCGACCGCGCCCGAGTCGGCGAGATGCGCGGCGCTGATCTTGAGCACGTCGGCGCCGTGCTCGGCCAGGCTGCGCGCGCAGGTCGGCCCGGCGAGCACGCGCGTCAGATCGAGCACGCGCACGCCGGCGAGCGGGCGCGCGGCGGCGGGCAGGGGTTCGGGCGGCGCGTCGCCGATGCGGCGGATCTCGATGAGCGGCTGCGTGGCCACCGCCTGCGCCTGCGGATGGCGCGCCCAGGCCTCGCTGCTACGCACGTAACCGGCGCAGCCGCCCGCCGTGTGGATCGCGTCCTCGAGCGCTACCCCCGTCCAGGTCCTGCACGCCGCCTCGGCGGCCTCGCGCGTCTGGTCGGAGCCGAGCACGCCGAACGCGGCTTCGCGATGCAGAGGAAAGTTGCAGTGCAGCCGGATCCAGCCGTCCGTCACCGGGTAGATTCCGCTCAGCGGGTCCCACAGCTCGGCCGGACGCTTGCCGTCGATCCTGAGGTAGTTGGTGCTGCGCAGCGACGCCGCGGCGGCCGGGACTTCGACCGCGATCTTCTGCGCGCGTCCGCCGCGCGTTTGCCAGAGGCGCGCCGCGGCCAGGCCGAGCGCGGCGAGCACCGCCGCGCCGGCGGTGCCGACGCGATAGCGCGTCTTGAACACCGGGTCCGCCCCGCGAATCGCGATCTCGCCCTCCTGCGGCGCCTTGACGCCGGCGGCTGCGAGAATCTGCGCGAGCGCTGTGTACGGCACGGCTAGTCCTTTAGCACCACCAGGCCGTCCACCGCCACGGCGCCCCTGCGCTTGACGATCACCGGGTTGATCTCGGCCTCGGCCACCGGGCGCCCGCGCGCGAGCGCGAGGCGCGACAGCGCGGCGACCGCTTCGGCGAGCGCACGCACGTCGCCGCGCGGCAGCCCGCGGTAGCCGCGAATCAGCGCGAGGCCTTTCACTTCGCCGATCATCGCCTCGGCCTCCTCGACGCTCACCGGCGCGAGGCGCAGCACGGTGTCGCGGTACAGCTCGGCGAGCACGCCGCCGGCGCCAACTAGCACCAGCGGCCCCACGAGCGGATCGTCGCGGTAGCCGACGATCGCCTCGGCGAGGCCAGACTGCATCGCCTGGACCAGAATGGTCTCGGAATTCAAGCTCGCAATTTTCTTTTCGAACTCGTCCCGATCGGCGATCCCCAGTATGACGCCGCCGGCCTCGGTCTTGTGGGCGATCTCGGCAGACAGGATTTTCGCCGCGACCGGATAGGGCACCGAATGCGCGAACGCCGGGGCGCGCGCTACCTGCGACTCGGCGACCTCGACGCCGAGCGCCGCGAACAGCTCGAGGGCAGACTTTTCGTCGAGTTTCGCTTGTTGAATTTTCAATTCGAATTCGGGTGAAGAAACCCGAGTTCGAGGCGCCTGCCACGCAAAATAAGCACGAAACGCGTCGGCGCAGGCTTCCGGGGTGCGGAACGCGGCGACGCCGCCCTTGGCGAGCAGTGCGAGCGAAGCGTCGGCGTGCGGCGTGAGGAACGCCGCGAGCGGCTTCGCCGCCCGCCGCGCGCGCAGGATCGGCTCGACCGCGTGCTGGGGGTGGAACATCGCCGAGGAGCCGACCACCGCGAGCACCGCGTCGCACTCCGGCGAGTCGATGAGCGAGCCGAGCACTGCAGCGTATTCGGCCGAGGTACCGGCCATCGTGAGGTCGATGATCGGCGCGTCGCGCCCAGGCGCCACGGTCTCGATGCCGGCGAGGCCCAGGCGGTCGACGACGCTCGCCGCGCCGCCGCCGGTGGTGGTGACTACAGCCACGCGCGGGACGCGCGCGAGCCCTGCGGGACTCCGCCCTTCGAAGAGCGGCGCGCTCTCGAACAGCGCCTCGAGCAGATCGACGCGCGCGATGCCGCAGTCGCGGAAAAAAGCGTCCATCGCCGCGTCGCTCCCCGCGAGCGCTCCGGTGTGCGAGCGCGCCAGGCGCTCGCCGAGCGCCGAGCGGCCGAGCTTGTAGGCGACCACGGGCTTCCCCGCCGCGTGCGCGCGGCGCGCCGCTTCGGCGAGCCGCGCGGCGTCGCGCACCGTCTCGAGAAAGAGCAGGATCACGCGCGTCGCCGGGTCCTCCGCGAGCAGCCCGACCAGCTCGCCGACGCCGAGGTCCGCCTCGTTGCCCACAGACACGAGCTTTGCGAATCCGAGCCCGCGCGCGGCGCCGCGCGAGAGCACCGTGCCCAGCATGGTGCCGCTCTGCGACACCATGCTGATGCCGCCGGCCGGCGGCGCGTCCATCTCGAGCACCGCGTTCACGGTGAGCGCGAGCCGCCCGGGGAGATCGATCACGCCCATGCTGTTCGGGCCCAGCAGCCGCACGCCTAGCGCCTTGGCGCGCGCGACCAGGCGCGCCTGGCGCGCCGCGCCTGCCTGCCCCACGTCGGCGAAGCCGTCGGAGAAGATGCTCGCCACCGGCACGCCGCAGCGCCCGCAATCCTCGATCGCCTGCTCGACCTCCGGGATCATGATGAAGGCGTGGTCGATCGGCTGCGGCGCTTCCGCGATGCTGCGGTAGGCCCTCTTTCCCAGCACCTCGGTGCGCGTCGGGTTGATCGGCAGCACGCTTCCCGCGTAGCCGTGCTTGGCGAGGAAGCGCTGCGGCCGCGCGGTGTTCTTCTTCGCGTCGCCCGAGGCGCCGACGAGCGCCACCGCGCGCGGCGCGAACAGGGCCTGCGCCAGGCTCATTCCGCGAAGTCGCAGTTCTGCTCGCGCTCCAGGCGCCACAGGCGCGCGAGCAACGCGCGCGCATGGCGCGCGCCGAGCACCGGGCCCGTGAGCTCGAGGTACTTCTCGTCGAGCTGCGCGTCGGACAGCGGCGCGTCCGGGTCGCCGATGCGCGTGGGCTGAAGGTGCTGCTCGCGCCGCCCGGTACGCGTCTCGATCTCGACGCGCGCGGCGCGCTGGCGCGGGAAGGCTGCGTCGAGCTCGGGGTCGACCGCGAGCTCGATCTTCTTCATGAGCGCGCGCGTCGCCGGATCCTCGAGCCGTTCCGGCTCGAAGGCGGCGAAGCGCACGCTGCCGTGCACGAGCGCGGTCGCGACGGTGTACTTGGTAGAGAAGCGCGCCTCGGAGGCGGTCTTCGGCGACTCGATCCCGGCCACCTCGAGCGCCGCCTTGTAGGTGCCGACGCGCACGTGCGCGATGTCATCGCCGCTTACGCCCATGCGCTTCTTCAGCGCGAGCGCGCCGTCGATGGCGGCGAAGCTGTGCCCGCAGCAAGTGTGGTTCTTGAAGGTCATGCGCGTGATGTTGAACTCGCGGTTCAGCGAGCGGAATGCCGCGTCCCAGTCGGGACCCGCCTCCGCGCCGTCGTAGCCCATCGCGCGCCCGTAGCCGCCCTCGCCCTCTAGCACGTCGAGCGCGCCGATCACGCCCTCACGCGCGGCGAGCGCGGCGGTGACGCCCGCCTCGGCGGCGCGTCCGCCGTGCAGGGGCTTGGACATCGACTCGCCCCGCATCGCGCGCTGCAACCCCGCGGAGAAGGTGGCGACGGTGGCGAGCGCGTGCGCGAACTGCATGCGGTCGAGCTCGAGCAGCTCGGCCGCCGCCGCGCAGGCGCCGAAGGCGCCGACGGTGCCGGTGTTGTGCCAGTAGCGGTAGTGCGCGCGGCCGAGCGCCACGCCGATGCGCGTCGAGGTCTCGTAGCCGACCGTCACCGCGCGCAGCAACCGTTCGCCCGATGCCCCGTGCGCCTGCGCGAGCGCGAGTGCCGCGGCGATGGTCGGCGCGCCTGGGTGGTAGATGCCGTCGCGGAAGATGTCGTCGACCTCGGCGGTGTGCGCGGCGGTGCCGTTGACGAGCGCCGCCGCGCGCACGCTCGCGCTGCGCCCCAGCGCGAGGCGCGCGTCGCCGCGGTCGAGCTCTTCGGCGAGCGCGCGCTCGAGCAGGCGCGCGGGCGCCATCACCGCGCCGGGAAAGAGCGCCGCGTGCCAGTCGATCACCGCGCGCTTGGCGTGGTGCAGCACCTCGGGTGCCAGCGGCCGGGCGCGGATCGCCTGCGCGAAGGCCGCGCAACGCTCGACGACGAACATCGCTAGCGGAACTGCTCGCGCAGCTTGACCTTCCAGAACTTTCCGGTGGAGGTCTTGGGGATGGCCTCGAGGAACTCGAAGCGATCGGGCAGCTGCCACTTGGCGAACTTGCCCGAAAGATGCGTGCGCAGCTCCTCGGGCGCCGCCTTCTTGCCGCTTTTCAGCACCACGCAGGCAAGCGGCCGCTCGCCCCACTTCGCGTCGGCGATCGCGATCACCGCCGCCTCCTGCACCGCAGGATGCGCCATCAGCAGGTTCTCCATGTCGACCGAGCTGATCCACTCGCCGCCCGACTTGATCAGGTCCTTGGTGCGGTCGGCGATGCGCAGGTAGCCGTGCGCGTCGAGCGAGGCGACATCGCCGGTGCGCAGCCAGCCGTCTGGAGTGAACTTGTCCGGATCGGTCGGCACCTCGTGGTAGCCGCCGGCGATGAACGGGCCGCGCACCTGGATCTCGCCGACGCTCTTGCCGTCCCAGGGCTGCTCGGAGCCGTCGTTGCGGATGATGCGCATGTCGACCATTGCCACCGGCACGCCCGCCATGGCGAAGCGCCCGAAGCGCTCGTCCTCGCCCGCGCCCTGCAGCTCGGGCTTGAGGTAGGAGACGGTGCCGAGCGGGCTCATCTCAGTCATGCCCCAGCCGTGCATCACCTGCGCGCCGTGCTTCGCATAAGTGCGGATCCCGGCCTCCGGCATTGCCGCGCCGCCGACCAGCATGCGGATGCCCTTCGGCAGCTTGTAGCGCGCGGGATCGGATTCGAGCAACTGCGCCATCGCGATCCAGATCGAGGGCACGCCGAGCACGTAGCTCGGCTGCTCGGCGGCCATGAGCGAGAGCAGGTCCTCCGGGTGCAGGTGCGGCCCTGGGAACACCATCTTCACGCCCATCATCATGCAGGTGTAGGGCACGCCCCAGCTGTTGGCGTGGAACATCGGCGTCACCGGCATCACGCAGTCCCTGGCGGACAGGCACCAGTAGTCGGGCTGGTTGGCGACCAGCGAATGAATCACCGTCGAGCGATGCGAATAGACGACCCCCTTCGGCCGCCCGGTGGTGCCCGAGGTGTAGCACATCGCGACCGGGTCGTCCTCGTCGTGCGGCGCATAGTCGAACTTCTGCGGCGCGCGCTCGAGGAACACCTCGTAGTCGACGAAGGGCGCGGCAACCGGCTTGCCCGAAAACGGCACCACGATCACCTTCTCGAACGAAGCCTTGCCCTTGAACTGCTCGTACAGCGGCAGCAGGATGTCGTCGACCACCAGGAAGCGGTCCTTGGCATGCGTCGCGATCCAGGCGATGTCGTCGGGCGAAAGGCGCAGGTTGAGCGTGTGCATCACGCCGCCCGCGGCCGGAATGCCGAAGTAGCACTCCAGGTGCGCGTAGTGGTTCCAGCATAGCGTCGCCACGCGATCGCCCTTCTTGAGCCCCGCTGCGACGAGCGCCGCCGCGAGGGCCCGCGCGCGGCGGTAGAAATCGGCGAAGCGCTGGCGCTTGAGCGACTTGTCGGGCAGCCGGCTGACGATCTCGGACTGGGGAAACAGCTTCCCGGCGCGTTCCAGGAAATGATTGAGCGACAGCGGCACGCGCTGCATGGTGGAACGGATCATCCTGCGCCCTCCTCCAATGACGGGCCGCGACAATGTACCCCGCAGTCAATGCCTGCGCAAAGGCTATCATCCAGACATGAAGATCATCCGCGTCGAAGCGATTCCGCTCTCGATTCCGGCCCGTTACGGCGCCGATGCCTGGACGCTCGGCACCGGTGGCTGGAAGGCGCTCGACTTCTGCCTGGTGCGCGTGGACACCGACGCGGGGCTCACCGGCTGGGGCGAGGCGTTCTCCTATTCCTGCCGGCGCCCGGTCGCCTCGGCAGTCAACGACATGATCGCGCCGCTGGCCGTCGGGCACGACGCGGCGGACATCGACGGGCTGCACGCAACGATCCAGCGCCGGCTGCACATCTTCGGCCGCTTCGGCATCGCGGCGTTTGCGCTCTCGGGACTGGATATCGCACTCTGGGACATCGCGGGCAAGGCGACCGGTGAGCCGCTGCACGCCCTGCTGGGCGGCGAGCGCCGCGAGCGGCTCGCGTGCTACGCGAGCCTGTTGCGCTACGCCGACGGCCCGCTCGCCGCCCGCTATTGCGAAAAGGCGCTCGGCGAAGGGTTCGGCGCGATCAAGCTGCACGAAGTCAGCGAGCCCGTGATCGCGGCGGCGCGCGCCGCGGTGCCGCGCGAAACCGCACTGCTCCTGGACGTCAACTGCGAGTGGAGCGTCGAGGCTGCGATCGCGGTCGGCAGGCGCCTCGCGCCGCTCGGGCTCGGATGGTTCGAAGAGCCGGTCTTCCCGCCCGAGGACGGCGCCGGGTTGCGCGCGGTGGGCGAGGCCTGCGGCATCCCGATCGCGGCGGGCGAGAACTGCTGCTTCACGACGCAATTCGCCGCGCTGTTCGAGGCTCGGGCGGTCCAGATCGCGCAACCGTCGGTCACCAAGGTGGGCGGGATCACGGAGTTCCGCCGCGTCGCGGCGCTCGCCGCGCGGCACGGCGTGCGGCTCGCGCCTCACTCACCCTACTTCGGCCCCGGCGCGCTCGCCACGTTGCACCTGCTCGCCGCGCTCGAC
>DATGDH010000049.1:0-9268 GCA_035310985.1 Burkholderiales bacterium | reverse complement strand
GCGATGAAGTTGAAGCTGATCATCACGCTCGGCGTGTAGCGGCGGATGAGAGCGAAGTTCACGGTGAAGGCGAGGCCGGCCACGACGACGCCCTGGTACAGGATGCCCGCGACCGGCACCGCGCCGATGCGCTCGAAGCGGATCGATTCGGTCGCGAGCGCACCGGCGGCGAACAGCGGCAGCGAGACGATCATCTGCCAGAAGGCGAGGCGCGCCTCGTTCACCCGCTTGAGCAGGCGGCCCGAGAGCGCCAGGCGCAGCCCGAGCAGGCAGGCGCTTGCGAGCACGATCCAGTCGCCGTGCCCGGTTGCGCCGGGCGCCGTGCCGCGCGTGAGCACGAGCGTTACCCCGGCGAAGGCGACGAGAGCGCCGAGGGTGCGTCGCGGGCGCAGCCGGTCGCCCGGCACGAGGAAGTGCGCGAACACCACGGCGAACAGAGGATTGGTCGCTATCAGCACGGAACCGTTCACCGCGGAGGTGGCGCTGAAACCGAAGTTCATCAGCGCGATCTGCAGCGTGAACAGCACGCCGACGGCGAGCAGTGCGGGCCACTCCGCTCGCGTCGGCGCGAGTGGGATGCGCGCATAGCGAGCCCACGCCGCGACGCAGGCGCTGCCGAGCGCGAAGCGCAGCAGGCCGCTCCACAGCGGCGGAAACGCCTCGAGGCCGAGCTTTACCGCGACCGGATTGCCGCCCCAGAGGGTATGGATGGCGAGCGCGGCGAGGACTGCGCGCGCGGGAATCGACCAGCTCAAGGAGGCGTTTGAAACGTCAGCAGGGCTCGATTACGTCGCCGGGCCGGACGATGCCTCCGGTCACGATCCGGCAGTTCAGGCCCGAGCGGTTGAGGAGCGGCTTGAAGACCTTCTTGCCGAGCAGGTCCTCGAGGTACTGGCAGGGGACGTTCAGCCGCCCGCCGTTGAGCACGCACTCGCCGACGCGGAACTTGCGGCCGACCAGGTGGTTTAGCGGCACGCCGCGCGTGGTCAGGTTGCGCCGGTGCTCGTGCGCGGCGAGCTCGATGCCGTGGTCGCGGACGAGGGCCTCGAGCGTTTCAAACTCGATAAGCGTGACCTGCCTGTCGGCGTGATGGCGCACCGAGTAGGTTCCGGTGCGCGTCGCGTAGCGGTCACCCTCGATGCCGACGTCCGCAATGAGACGCGCTTCCGCGAGCGCGCGCATCGGCTGCGACGCGCCGGCCGCGATATGCACGTGCAACAGTTCACCCTTCCAGCTCACGGTCGATATAATTGCACACCCCTAAACGCATAGCTCCCCAGCCCATGAAAGCCCTGGTCAGCGTCAAGCGCGTCGTCGACTACAACGTCAAGGTGCGCGTCAAGGCCGACGGCAGCGGTGTCGAGACCGCGAACGTCAAGATGTCGATGAACCCGTTCGACGAGATCGCGGTGGAGGAGGCGGTGCGCCTGAAGGAGGCCGGCGTCGTCACCGAGATCGTCGCCGTGTCCTGCGGACCGCAGGCCTGCCAGGAAACGCTGCGCACCGCGCTCGCTCTCGGCGCGGATCGTGCGATCCTGGTCGAATCCGACGCCGAGCTGCAGCCGCTCGCGGTCGCGAAGCTCCTGAAAGCGGTCGCGGCGCGCGAGAAGCCCGAGCTCGTCATCCTCGGCAAGCAGGCGATCGACGACGACTCGAACCAGACCGGACAGATGCTCGCCGCGCTGCTCGGCTGGCCGCAGGCGACCTTCGCCTCCAAGGTGAAGATCGAAGGCGGCAAGGCGCAGGTGACGCGCGAGGTCGACGGGGGCCTGGACACGATATCGGTCAAGCTGCCCGCGGTGGTCACCACCGACCTGCGCCTGAACGAGCCGCGCTACGTCACGCTGCCGAACATCATGAAGGCGAAGAAGAAGCCGCTCGAGAACCTGAAGCCCGATGCGCTCGGCGTCGACGTCGCGCCGCGCCTGAAGACGCTCAAGGTGACCGAGCCGGCGAAGCGCAAGGGCGGGGTGAAGGTGGCCGACGCCAAGGCGCTGGTCGAAAAGCTCAGAAACGAAGCGAAGGTGATCTGATGGCGATCCTCGTATTCGCCGAGCACGACAACAAGTCGGTCAAGAAGGCGACCCTCAGCACGGTCGCTGCCGCGCAGAAGATCGGCGGCGAGATCCACCTGCTGGTCGCCGGCCACCAGTGCAGTGGCGCGGCGCAGGCCGCCGCAAAGGTTGCCGGGGTCGCGAAAGTGCTGCACGCGGACGCCCCGCAGCTCGACGACGAGATCGCCGAGAACATCGGCGCGCTGCTCGCCGGGCTCGCCAGGGGCTATTCGCACCTGCTCGCGCCCGCGACCTCGAACGGCAAGAACGTGATGCCGCGCGCGGCCGCGCTGCTCGACGTGCAGGCGATCTCCGAGATCGTCGCCGTCGAGTCGCCCGACACCTTCGTGCGGCCGATCTACGCGGGCAATGCGCTCGCCACAGTGCAGTCGAGCGACAAGATCAAGGTGATCACGGTGCGCGCCACCGGCTTCGACGCGGTGGCCGCGAGCGGCGGCTCCGCCGCGATCGAGACGGTCGCGGCGCCCGCGGACAGCGGCCTTTCCAGCTTCGTCGGGCGCGAGGTGTCGAAATCCGAGCGTCCCGAGCTCACCTCGGCGCGCATCGTCGTCTCGGGCGGGCGCGGCATGGGCTCGGGCGACAACTTCAAGCTGCTCGAGCCGCTCGCGGACAAGCTCGGCGCGGCGATGGGAGCTTCGCGCGCCGCGGTCGACGCGGGCTTCGTGCCGAACGACTGGCAGGTCGGCCAGACCGGCAAGATCGTGGCGCCGGACCTGTACGTCGCGGTCGGCATCTCGGGCGCGATCCAGCACCTCGCCGGGATGAAGGACAGCCGCGTCATCGTGGCCATCAACAAGGACGAGGAAGCGCCAATCTTCGCCGTCGCGGATTACGGCATCGTCGGCGACTTGTTCCAGGTGGTGCCCCAACTGGTCGAGGAGCTGAGCAAATGAGCGCCTACGTCGCTCCCCTCAAGGACATGCGCTTCGTGCTGAACGAGGTGGCGGGCCTGGCGACCGTCGCGGCGCTGCCCGGCTGCGAGGAGGCGACGCCGGATACGGTCGATGCGATCCTCGATGAGGCGGCGAAGTTCTCCACCGAGGTGCTCGATCCGCTCAACGCTTCGGGAGACCAGGAAGGCTCGACCTGCCGCGACGGCGTGGTCACCACGCCGAAGGGCTTCAAGCAGGCCTACCGCCAGTTCGTCGAGGGCGGCTGGAACGGGCTGCCGCTGGAAGCCGAGTGGGGCGGGCAAGGACTGCCGCGGCTCGTGTCGACGCCGGTGACCGAGATGATCACTTCGGCCAACATGTCCTTCTCGCTCTGCCCGATGCTCACGCAGGGCGCGATCGAGGCGCTGCTCACCGCCGGCTCGGACAAGCTGAAGAAGATCTTCCTGCCGAAGATGGTCGCCGGCGCCTGGGCAGGCACCATGAACCTGACCGAGCCGCAGGCAGGCTCGGACCTCGCGCTGGTGCGCACCAAGGCCGTGCGCGAAGGCGACCATTACCGCATCTCGGGGCAGAAGATCTTCATCACCTACGGCGAGCACGACCTGACCGAGAACATCGTGCACCTGGTGCTCGCGCGCACGCCCGACGCGCCCGAGGGGGTGAAGGGAATATCGCTCTTCATCGTGCCGAAGTTCCTGGTGAACGCGGACGGCACGCTCGGCGCGCGCAACGGCGCCAAGTGCGCCTCGATCGAGCACAAGCTCGGCATCCACGCGAGCCCCACAGCGGTGATGGTGTTCGAGAACGCGGTGGGCTACCTGGTGGGCGAGGAGAACAAGGGCCTCGCCTACATGTTCATCATGATGAACGCGGCTCGCTTCGCGGTCGGGCTCGAGGGCCCGGCGATCGCCGAGCGCGCGTTCCAGCGCGCGCTCGCCTACGCCAGGGAGCGCATGCAGGGCAAGGACCTGGTCGAGGGCGCGCAGACCGTGCCGATCATTCGCCACCCGGACGTGCGCAGGATGCTCATGCTGATGAAGTCGCAGACCGAGGCGATGCGCGCGCTCGCCTACACGGTCGCGGCGGCGACGGACATGGCGCAGCGCCATCCGGACAAGGAAGAGCGCAAGCGGCACCAGGCGTTCGTCGACCTGATGATCCCGGTGGTGAAGGGCTGGTCGACCGAGACCGGCATCGAGGTCGCCTCGCTCGGCGTGCAGGTGCACGGCGGCATGGGCTTCATCGAGGAGACCGGCGCCGCGCAGCACCTGCGCGACGCGCGCATCACCACCATCTACGAGGGCACGACCGGCATCCAGGCGAACGACCTGATCGGGCGCAAGATCGCGCGCGAGGGCGGCGCCACGGTCAAGGCCTGGCTCGCGCAGTTGAAGCAGCTCGACGCGCGGCTGGCGAAGTCGCAGAGCGCGGACATCGCGCGCCTGCGCCAGGCGCTCGCCCAAGGCGCCGCGTCCGTCGGCGAGGCCGTCGACTGGCTACTCGGCATTTTCGGCCGCGACGTGAAGGCGGCGTCGGCGGGCGCGGTGCCGTTCCTCAGGCTGATGGGCATCGTCGCAGGCGGCTGGCAGATGGCCGTCTCGGCACTGGCGGCCGAGGCGAAGCTCGCCGCGGGCGGGGGCGACCGCGCGTTCTACCAGGCCAAGATCGCCACGGCGCGCTTCTACGCCGACCAGCTGCTCACGCAGGCGCCGGGGCTCACCGCGGTGGTCAAGTCGGGCGGCGCCGGGGCGCTCGCGCTCGCCGAAGAGCAGTTCCTCGCCGCCTAGCGCCGCTCACGGCGTCGGCGTCGCCATGTTGCTCTTGTTGGTGATGAGCGAAGCCTTGGCGCTCTCGGGCACGCCGGGAACGGTCTTCTCCCACTCGGCGTAGCGCGCGCGCATCGCCTCGAGGCGCGCGGGCTCGCGCCCGGCGCGGTTGGCGCGCTCGCGTGTATCGGTGCCGAGATCGTAGAGAAACTCGCCATCCTCGGTCGAGAGGTACTTCCAGCGCCCGGCGCGCATCGCGCGCTGGTCGCGGAAGTTCATGCGCCAGAAGAGCTCGCGCTCGAAGGTCGCCGCCGGGTTTTCGAGCACGGCAAGCAGGCTCGCGCCGTCGAGGGGATAGTCCGGGTGCGGGGCGACTCCCGCGGCCTCGAGGAATGTCGGCACCCAGTCCATCGTGACGGCGAGTTGGGCGGTCAGCCCGCCGCGCTTCACCCGCGCGGGCCAGCGCACGACGTAAGGCACGCGGATCCCTCCTTCGAGCAGGTCCATCTTCTTGCCGGTGAGCGGCCAGACATCGGAGAAGCGCTCGCCGCCGTTGTCGCTCGTGAAGACGACCACGGTGTTCTCGTCGGCGCCCACCGCCTTCAGCTCGGCGAGGAGCCGGCCGATTCCCTCGTCCATGTGGTGGATCATCGCGAGGTAGGTGTCGACCGAGCCGCCCGAGACGTGGCCGATGTGCTCGCGCCTGCTCGAGAGCAGCCTCGCCTCGGCCTCGTCGCCGCGCGCCTCCCAGGGCCAGTGCGGCGCGGTGTAGTGCACCGAGAGCAGGAAAGGCCGGGCGTCGCTGCGCCGGCGCGCGACGAAGTCGACCGCGCGCTCGCTGATGAGGTCGGTGAGATAACCGATGCGGTGCACCTCCGTCTCGCCGTCCCAGAGATCGTGCGTGCCGCCCGTGTCGCGGTGGGTGAAGTAATCGAGCCCGCCGCTCAGCGCGCCGAAGAACTCCGCGTAGCCGCTCTTCAGCGGTCCGAAGTGCGGCGGATATCCCAGGTGCCACTTGCCCACCAGTGCGGTGGCGTAGCCGGCGTCGCGCAGCAGCGAGGGCAGGGTGGGATGCTCGGGCGGCAGGCCGAGCACGGGACTGTAGGTCGGGTCGGCGCGCGCACGGCTGGCGATCGGTTCATCCCAGCCGCCGCGCAGCCGATACTGGTAGCGCCCGGTGGCGAGTGCGAAGCGCGTCGGCGAGCAGACCGGCGAGTTCGAGTAGCCGTCGCTGAAGCGCAGGCCCTCGAAGGCCATGCGGTCGATGTGCGGCGAGCAGGATCCGCGCGACGATTGCGCCGAGCGCCCGCCGTAGCAGCCGAGGTCGGCGTAGCCGAGATCGTCGGCGAGGATGAAGATGAAATTCGGTCTGTTTACCATTTGAATGTGACCAGCCAGGTGGCGATCGCTGGCGCGGCGAAGAGCAGGCCGAGCGCGACGAGGTCGGCGATGACGAAGGGCATCACGCCGCGGAAGATCCGCGACAGCTCGATGTCCGGCATCATCGCGCGAACCGTGAAGACGTTCATCCCGATCGGCGGCGTGACAAGCCCGAGCTCGACGACGAGGATCATCACGACGCCAAACCAGATCAGGTTCACGTCCTGGGAAATCAGGATCGGCAGGAAGACGGGGACGATCAC
Source organism: Burkholderiales bacterium (assembly GCA_035310985.1). Lineage (GTDB taxonomy): Bacteria > Pseudomonadota > Gammaproteobacteria > Burkholderiales > SG8-39 > DAHVFK01. Next base: position 2,891 of record DATGDH010000049.1, on the reverse strand, counting down.
CAGCAGGATGCCGATCGACTCGAAAATCATGCCGAGCAGGATGCAGATGACGCAGATCGCGAACACCGTGCCCGTCGGCGAGAGGTGCATCCCTCCGACGAGGTCCACCAGCGCGTTCGGCAGGCCCGAGAGGTCGATGAAGTTGGAGAACACCTGCGCGCCGAAGATGACGATGAAGAGCGCCGCCGTCGTGCGGCAGGCCTCGAGCAGGGACTCGTAGAGCTGCGCCAGCGTGCGCAGCCGCCGGCGCCACCAGGCGAAGGCCGCGGCGCCGGTGGCGCCGATTCCCGAGGCTTCGGTCGAGGTGAAGACGCCGAAGTAGATCCCGCCCAGCACGACAATGAACAGAACCACCACCGGCCAGACATTCAGATAGGCGCGCACGCGCTCGGCGCGCGGCACCGGGGCGCCAGCCGGGCCCGCCTCGGGCCGGCGCCACACCACCACCCACACGGTGGCCATGTACAGCAGGACGAGCAGGATTCCCGGGCCGACGCCCGCAATGAACAGCTTGCCGATGTCCTGCTCGGCGACCAGGCCGTAGATGACCAGCGGGACGGACGGCGGGATCATGATGCCGAGGGTTCCGCCCGCCGCGATCACCCCGGAAGAGAGTGCGTCGTCGTAGCCGTAGCGCCGCATGTGCGGCATCGCCACCTTGGTCATGGTCGCCGCCGTCGCGAGCGAGGAGCCGGAGACGGCGGCGAAGCCGGCGCAGGCGAGCACCGTCGAGTGCGCGAGCCCACCCGTGTAGCGGCCGAGCAGCGCATTGGAGGCCTCGAACAGGTCCTCGGAGATGTTCGCGCGGTGGATGAACACTCCCATGAGGAGGAAGAGCGGGATCACCGACAGGCCGTAGTTCGCGCCGGTGTCGACGATCTGCTGCGCCATCATCGTCACACCGGCGTGCCAGTCCCAGCCGCGCATGTAGGTAAATCCCGCCAGCCCGCTGAGCAGCGTCGAGAAGCCGAGCGGAAAGCCGAGGAAGCAGAGCAGCAGCAGGCAGGTGAAGCCGATCAGCGCGATCGTCATGTCGGGCTCGCGTCAGTCGTAGTTCGACGAGCTGCCGTCGAGATGCCCGCGCGTGCGCGCGAGGGCGATCAGAAGCAGCACGAAGCCGGTCAGCGAGAGCACGGCAGCTGACATCGGCTCGATCCACTTCGGCAGGTCGAGCACCGCGCTGTGCGTGGCGCTCCTCAGCAGGTCGAGCGCGCGCGCGAACATCTGCCAGCAAATGAGCAGGGTGCAGCCCACCGACATCGCGATCGACGCCCAGCGCCTGGGCGTGGCGATGGTGCGCTCTATCAGCGGCTCCATCAGCGACACCGTGATGTGCTCGTTCCTCGCAGTGATGAACGCCAGCCCGGCGAAGACCGAAACGATCATCAGGTTCTCGACGATCTCGGCGACGCCGAAGATCGAATGGTGGAATCCGTAGCGGCCGATGACATCGACGAAGGTGAGCACCATCATCGCGAACAGCGCGGCCGCGGCGATGACGCCGAGCACGCGCGATGCGATGGCCTCGAAGCGCCGCAGCATGCGCGCTACTTGCGCTTGGCGTCTTCTTCGGCGAGCACGTTGCGGTAATAGGCGATCGCCGCCTTGCCGTCGATGCCCATCGCCGCCACCTTGGTCAACCAGGCGTCGATCATTGGCTGACCGAGCGCTTCCAGCTTGGCGAGCATGGCGGGGTCGCCGGCGTAGGTCTTGATGCCGTGCCTCAGGACATCGGCCTTCGCCTGCTTCTGCACGCCGTCCTGCACCTGGCCGAAGTGGCGCGAGATCTTCTCGCCGCTCAACGCCTCGATTGCCTTGCGATCCGCAGGCGAGATCGTGTCCCACTTCTTGCGGCTGATGAAGAACGAGAAAGTGGGGGTGAAGATCTTGTCAGGGAAGATGGTCGCGGACTTCGTGTAGTCGAGCAGCTTGAACGAGACGACCGAGGAGTACGGAACGCCGACGTAGCCGTCGACCACGCCTTTGGAGATGATCTCGAGCATCTGCACTGCCGGCCCGGCGACAACCGCCGAGCCGGTGGCCTTGATGATGTTGGCGCTAACCCCGGGGAGCGCCCACATCTTGCGGTTCTTGAGGTCCTCGATGCTCCGGATCGGCTGGTCGGTCATCGACCAGAACTCGGCGCCGTTAGTTGCGTAGTCGGCGAGCAGCTTCACCGGGCCGTATTCGTTCTTGGCGGCGAAGAACTTCTCGTAGGTGCGCCACAGCGCGACGCTGCCGGACTCGGCGCTCTCGGTGCCAATGAACGGCAGCTGGCCGATCTGGATCCCGGTGACCTTGTTCGAGATGAACTGGTTGAACTGGATAGCGCCGTCCATCACGCCGTTCACCACGCCGTCGTACTGGTCCTCGGGCGCGGCAAGACTCTTGGGCGGGACGCTGAATTTGACGCGCCCTTCGGTTGCCTTCTCGATCTGCTGCGACCAGTCGTGCAGCATGACGCGGCAAGTGTAGTGCTGCGGCGGGAAGAAGCAGTTGTACAGGATCGTCTGCGCGGCCGCAGTCCGCGGCGTGCCACCGGCCCCCGCGAGCACCGCGCCGGCGAGGATCAGGCTGGCTGTCCTGGCGTGCATGTCGGTCTCCTCCTCGTTTTGTTTTGCTGCCCGGCCTCGTGCGCGAGCCTAAGCGTGGCAAGCATACGGAGCGCAAGCGAAAACCTGAAGACGTATCATTTGGCATATCGATTACCGGGAGTTATCGATGCGCCTAAACCACATCCGCGATTTCATGGCGATCGTCGAGACAGGGAGCATCCGCGCCGCGGCGAGGAGTCTCGCCCTCACCCAGCCGGCGCTCACCAAGAGCCTGCGCCAGCTCGAGACCGAACTCGGCGCGGTGCTCGTCACGCGGGGGGTGCGCGGCGCCCGGCC
>DATGDH010000048.1:0-52920 GCA_035310985.1 Burkholderiales bacterium | reverse complement strand
ATCAACATCGAACTGTCGATCCGCAACAAGCTGAAACTGCTCGATGCCCTGGAAGCGTTTTTCCAGGGAGAACTCCCCCTGCAGCGGGACGAAGAGTATGTGGCCGACCCGGAACTCCAGGCGGAACGCCGCGAGCGGGCGCTGCGCCTGCTGATCGAAACCCGCCAGCGGTGGCGCTGGCTGCTGGAGAATCTGGACGCCACCCTGCCCGAGGCGGAAGTTCCGGGGCTGGGCGCGGACAGCGGCCGCACCGTGTTCCAGGCGCTGCAGGACCACACCATCCGCGTGTCGTGGAAGCGGGAAGTGCGGGCGGCGCTGCATCAAATCTTCACCGGCCGCGAATATCTGCCGGTGCTGGATCAGTGCGACGGGATTCACCAGTCGGTGCTGAAGAGCCGCGTATTCGTGGCGCTGCACATGCACGCAGGCGACGGCAACGTCCATACCAACATCCCGGTCAACTCCGACGACTACGGCATGTTGCAGCAGGCCAACGAGGCGGTGGCGCGGATCATGGCCCTGGCCCAGAGCCTGGGCGGGGTGATCTCGGGCGAGCACGGCATCGGCATCACCAAGCTCGAGTTCCTCGAGCCGGGCGAGCTCGAGGCGTTCCGCGCCTACAAGCAGGCGGTCGACCCGCAGGGACGCTTCAACGCCGGCAAGCTGCTCGCCGGCGGCGACCTGAGCGACGCCTATACGCCCAGCTTCTCGCTGATCGGCGCGGAATCGCTGATCCTGGAGCAGTCCGATCTGGGCCGCGTCTCGGATTCGATCAAGGATTGCCTGCGCTGCGGCAAGTGCAAGCCGGTGTGCGCGACGCACGTGCCGCGCGCCAACCTGCTTTATTCGCCGCGCAACAAGATCCTGGCCGCGTCGCTGCTGATCGAGGCCATCCTGTACGAAGAACAGACGCGCCACGGCGTCGCGCTCTCGCATTATGCGGAGTTCGGCGATGTCGCCGATCATTGCACCGTGTGTCACAAGTGCGAGAGTCCCTGCCCGGTGGACATCGACTTCGGCGACGTGTCGATCGCGATGCGCAACCTCTTGCGGCGCAGCGGCAAGCGCCGGGCGAATCTCGGCACGCGCGCGTCGATGTTGTTTCTGAGCGCGACCGACCCGCGCACGGTGAAGCTGGCACGCGCGGCTATGATCGGCTGGGGCTACGGCCTGCAGCGTGCTGCCCACCGCGTGGCGCGCGGCCTCGGCCTTGCGCGCGCGCAGAGCGCGCATCCGCCGGCAAGCACCGGCCGGCCGGCAGTTGCGACGCAGATCATCCATCTGATAAACAAGCCGATGCCCGGCGGCCTGCCGAAGAAGAGCGCCCGCGCATTGCTCGACATCGAGGATCCGAAGATCATTCCGATCGTGCGCGATCCGGCCAGGGTGAGCGAGGACAGCGAAGCGGTGTTCTACTTCCCGGGCTGCGGCTCGGAGCGGCTGTTCTCCCAGGTCGGCCTGGCCACGCAGGCGATGCTGTATCGGGTCGGCGTGCAGTGCGTGCTGCCTCCGGGCTACCTGTGCTGCGGCTACCCGCAGACCGCCGCGGGCGAGGCGGAGCGCGGCGAGCGCATCATCACGCAGAACCGCGTGCTGTTCCACCGGCTGGCGACCACGCTCAACTATCTGGACATCCGCACGGTGATCGTTTCCTGTGGCACGTGCCTGGATCAGCTCGAGAGCTACGAGTTCGACAGGATCTTTCCCGGCAGCCGTCTGCTCGACATCCACGAATACCTGCTCGAGAAGGGCGTGAAGCTAGACGGCGTGTCCGGCGAGCGCTATCTCTACCACGATCCCTGCCACAGCCCCATCAAGCAGCACCAGCCGCTCGAGGTGGCGCGCGCGTTGACCGGGTCCGAGGTAGCACTTTCGCCGCGCTGCTGCGGCGAGGCCGGCACGCTCGCGCTGACGCGCCCTGACGTCTCGACGCAGGTGCGCTTTCGCAAGCAGGAAGAGCTGGAGGCCGGCGTCGCCGCCCTGCGCGCCGGCGACTCGCGCCGCAGTGTGAAAATTCTCACATCCTGCCCCTCGTGCCTGCAGGGACTGGCGCGCTTCTCTGGTGACACTGCTGCGCAAGCCGATTATATTGTGGTCGAGATGGCGCGCCGCCTGCTTGGCGAGAATTGGTTGCCGGAGTTCGTCGCCCGCGCGAACGCCGGTGGCATTGAGCGAGTGCTGCTCTGATGGATTGCGAGTTCTGCGACCGAGACGGTGGTCCCGTGCTTTGGCGCGACGGCTTCTGCCGCATTGTGCGTGCGCCGTCGCAGGACTACGCAGGCTTCTGCCGCGTGATTCTCAATCGGCACGCGCGCGAGATGACCGACCTGGCGCCCGCCGAGCGGGCGCGGCTAATGGTTGCGGTCTTTGCCTGCGAGTCGGCGCTGCGCGAGCTGTTCGATCCCGACAAGATCAATCTGGCGAGCCTGGGTAATCTGGTGCCGCACCTGCACTGGCACGTGATAGCCCGCCACGCGGACGACCCGCATTTCCCGGATCCGATCTGGGCCGTGCCGAGGCGCGCGAGCGCCCCGCCCCGCGCGTTGCGCAACGATGTTTCGGACGCGCGGCTCGGCACACGCCTCGCGGCGCTGCTCGCGCAGCCCGCGGCATGAGGCGCCGTCCATGAACGACATCGTCCTTCCCGGCCTTGCTCCGAATGCGTCGCCCGATTTTCTCGACGCAGCGGCCTGCAAGGCTTGGGTCGAGAACGTCCCGCTCTCGAACATTCCTGCCGCGCAGCGCCAGCTGCTCGAGGCCGTCGAGGAGTTCAATCGCTTCCCGACCAGGGCGACCAACCGGCTGGCGGTGATGGAAACGCTGCGCGAGCCGGTGCACTTCGTGCAGATGGAGCAGGCCAAGCGCTTCACCAATCGCGCTCTGCCGATGGCCGAGAACGAGGTGCAGGTGTTCCAAGACACGGTCGCCTTGTGGCGGCAGATGCATATCGGCTACCTGCGCTGCATCGACGCCGTGGGCGAGGGCGAACCGGGAATGCGCGCGCAGGCGGCGTTGGTGTGCCAGCGCGCCCTTGCTTACTCCGGCCTAAAGATGTTCCATCACTACCGCGCATACCGGCAGGTGTCGCCGCGCGAATGGGCCGCGCTGCACCGGGCGTACGCGCGGGCGGAGGCGCTTGGCGTGTCCAACGAGCCGGTCAAGGACTACATGAACCGCGACGTGCACGACACCTCGCCGCGCATCGCCTATCTGCGCGCGATCCTGATGGGGATGTGCAGTCCGAACGAGCTCGGGCAGCGCCAGCTCACGTTCGTCGCGTTCCTGCTGGAGCGCTGGGCCGAGCGCGTCGAGATCCTCACGCACCCAGTTGGTGAGGCCGACGTGCCGGAGTTGGTGGTGGACCTCGCGTCAGATCGCTGCCCGGAGCGCGTCGCCCGCGACGAGGCAGTCGCGCCGATGAAGGAGCCGCGCTACCTGGACGCGCGGCGGCTCGCCAAGAGCCTGCGCAACCGCATCGGCCTGCTGCGCAAGGGCGAGTCCCCGGCCAAGCTCGCGCTGGGCGAGGACTGCGTGCAGCCTTCGTGCGAGCAACTGCTGGTGTTCCTGTATCGCCAGTGGTACCAGTCGCGCCCGACTCGCGTACAGGAGCGGCGCAGCGCGAGCCACGCGGCGGACGTGTGTAACGGCATGGCCGCGATTCACTACCACATCTCGGGCCAGGCATTCCGCCAGCCGGGTGGGCAAGCCGACCTTACCAAGAAAGAGCGGGAGGAGATCGCGACCTTCGGACGCATCAGCACGCGCCATGAGGACGACTACAGCGAGTCGAAGGGAATCGTGCTGGAGCGCTGGAAGCTGGAAGACGAGAGCGCACAGGGGCTCAAGATGCTGCGCCCGGCGAGCGACCCCGGAAAACGGTATGCGCACGGCCAGCTGGTCGGCGTGCGCCCCGCGGACAGCAAGAACTTCATGCTGGGCCAGGTGCGCTGGCTGATGATCAACGACAAGGGCGACGTTTTCGCCGGCGTGCGGCTGCTTCCGGGCCTGCCGGCGGCGATGGCCGTGCGCCCGTCAGGGGTGAACGCGATGAAGGAGCAGTACGTTCCCGGGCTGTCTCTCACCGGGGTTCCGGCGCTCGATTCGCCGCCCACGGTTGTGCTGCCCACGGGCTGGTACAGGCCCAAGCGTGTCATCGAGGTGTACGTCGACTCGCCGGTGCGGGTACGGCTCACCGAGGTGATCGAACGCGGCGTGGATTTCGAGCGCGTCGCCTACGAGATACTGCCCTAGCGCTCTCAGGCCGCGCGCGCTGCGCTCGAGGCGCGCACGCGCGAGGCGGGGAACACGGCGCTGAAGACCGAGCCGCGTCCAGGCTCGCTTTGCACGTTCAGGCTCGCCTGGTGGCGCGTGAGCGCATGCTTGACGATCGCCAGCCCCAGGCCGGTGCCGCCCGTCTCGCGCGAGCGGCTGCTATCCACGCGGTAGAAGCGCTCCGTGAGCCGCGCGATGTGGCGCGGCTCGATGCCGATTCCACTGTCCTCGACGCTGAAGATTCCGCGCCCCCCCTCGAGCCGCCACGCGAGCCGGATCGAGCCGCCCTCGGGCGTATAGCGCACCGCGTTCGAGACCAGATTCGAAAACGCGCTGGTGAGCTCCTTCAGGCTGCCTTTGACGCGGCTGTCGGCCTGCACCGAAGTGGCGATGCGGTGTCGCCCGCCGGAGAGCGCCCGCGCTTCCTCGGTCAGCTTCTCAACCAGCTGCGCGACCTCGATCTCCTGCTCGTCATCCGGCGCGCCGCTCGCCTCGAGCGCGGAGAGGGTGAGCAGGTCTTCGATCAGGCGACGCATGCGCTGCGCCTGCTCGCGCATCAGGCCGAGGAAGCGGCTGCGCTGCGCCTCGCTCAGGCTGATCGCGGGGTCCGCGAGCGTCTCGACGAATCCCGACAGCACGGTGACGGGTGTCTTGAGCTCGTGCGACACGTTTGCCACGAAATCGCGCCGCATAGTCTCGACGCGCTGCTCGCTCGTCACGTCGCGCGACAGGAGCAGCTTCTGCTCGGCGCCGAACTCGATCACGCGCACCGACAGCACGGCGTCCGTGCGCGCCGAGCGCAGCATCAGGGGCTCCGCATAGCGCCGCGCCCCCAGGTAGGCGACGAAATCCGGCTGGCGCACGAGGTTGCTGATCGCCTGTCCGAAATCGCGGCGCGCGTCGATGCCGAAGTGCTGTTCGGCCGTGGGATTGGACCATTCGATATGGTCCTCGCCGTCGAGTATCACGACGCCATCCGGCAGCGCACGTCCCGCCGCGCGGAAGCGTGACAGCGCGCGCATGAGCCCTTGGTGTTCTTCGTCGCGCTGCTTCAGGCGTTGGTGCAAGCGCGCGAAGACGTCTTCCCATACCCCGGCGCCGACAGGCAGGGCCTCGGCGCCCGGGTGCGCGAGCCAGGAAAAGAACGAGGCGAGCTGCCTGGTGTGGTACAGCAGCCGCACTGCGAACACCGCCGCGACCGCGGCCCAGGCCCAGGCTGCCCCTGCCAACGGCCAGAGCACGAGTCCCGCGGCAGCCGCCGCCACCGCGACGCCGAAGGTGCTGGTCCAAACTCGGTTCATACGCCTCGGGAGCACCGTGTCCGAGCCCCGCGGCGATTGTCTCACATCGGCGCGCCGGCGAAGCGGTAGCCCGAGCCGCGCACGGTCTGGATCAGCCGGTCGTGACCCGAGGGCTCGAGCGTCTTGCGCAGCCGACGAATGTGCACATCGACGGTGCGCTCTTCGATGAACACGTGGTCGCCCCACACCTGATCGAGAAGCTGGGCGCGCGAATGCACGCGCTCCGGATGGGTCATCAGGAAGTGCAACAGGCGAAATTCGGTCGGACCGAGCTCGAGCGGGCGCCGATCGCCGAACACGCGCCGCGTGCCCGGCTCAAGCCGCAGTCCGCCGAGCTCGACCGGCTCGTCGGTCATCTGCGGCGCGCGCCGGCGCAGCAAAGCCTTGATGCGCGCGACCAGCTCCTTGGGCGAGAAGGGTTTGGTGACGTAATCGTCGGCGCCCGCCTCGAGGCCCATGATCTTGTCCGATTCCTCCGCGCGTGCCGTGAGCATGATCATCGGAACCTGGCGCGTGCGCTCGCTCTGGCGCAGCTGCCGGGCGAGGGATACGCCCGACATGCCGGGCAGCATCCAGTCGATGAGCAGCAGGTCGGGCAGCGCGTGGCGCACCACGCGCAGCGCTTCCTCGGCGTCACGCGCGCGGATCACGTGGTGGCCGGCGTGCTCCAGGTTGACCGCGATCAATTCCTGTATCGCCGGCTCGTCCTCTACTACCAAGATATTGACCGCCATCGTCCTGCCCGCCCAACAATGCGACGATTGTAAGAACTTTTTGTGACGTTAATGTTGCATCGACACGGGGTATCATCCGCCCTGCGCCGGCCCGTCATGCCCAGCTCAGAAGCCTCCGTTCCGACCGAAATTCGCCTGCACCGCAAGTCGCGCGTGCTCGAGCTCACGTACGGCGATGGCCGCGGCTTCCGGCTGCCGTTCGAGTTCCTGCGCGTGTACTCCCCATCGGCCGAGGTGCGCGGGCACGGCCCGGGCCAGGAGGTGCTTCAGACGGGCAAGCGCGAGGTCGATATCACCGCGCTTGAACCAGTGGGATCGTATGCCGTGCAGCCGGTGTTCTCCGACGGCCACAGCACCGGCATTTACTCCTGGGATTACCTCTACGAGCTGGGCGCGAATCAGGAGCGCCTTTGGGCCGAGTATCTCGCTCGGCTCGAAGCAGCGGGCGCGAGCAGGTGAGGGTAGCAAGCACATACGCATGACTTCCGAGACGGATTTCGGCTTCGAGCGCGTCGCGGCACACGAGAAAGCGGCGCGCGTGGGCGAGGTGTTCGACCGCGTCGCCGAGCGCTACGACCTGATGAACGACCTGATGTCGTTCGGCCTGCATCGCGCGTGGAAATGGTTTGCCGTGCAGCTCGCGCACCTGCACCCGGGCGAGCGCGTGCTGGACGTCGCCTCGGGCAGCGGCGACCTCGCGCGCGCGATCGCGCGGCGCGTCGCGCCCGGGGGGCAGGTTCTGCTTACCGACATCAACGCGCACATGCTCGCGCGCGGGCGCGACCGGCTGGCGGACGCCGGCTTCCTGCCGCCGTCCGTGCAGTGCGACGCCGAGCACCTGCCTTTTAGCGACGGCAGCTTCGACTGCGTGACGGTCGGGTTCGGCCTGCGCAACATGACGCGCAAGGAGCGCGCACTCGCCGAGATGACGCGCGTGCTAAGGCGCGGCGGCCGCCTCCTGGTGCTCGAGTTCTCGCATATCGCCAAGCCCCTCGAGCGCGCCTACGAATACTATTCTTTCAACGTGCTGCCGTGGCTGGGGCAGCGCGTCGCCGGCAGCGGCGAGGCGTACCGCTACCTCGCCGAGTCGATCCGCATGCATCCGGACCAGGCGAACCTCGCGCGCATGCTGCACGACGCCGGGTTGGCGCAGGTCGAGTATTTCAATCTCACCGCCGGCGTGGTTGCCGTGCACCGGGGCTACAAGATCTGAGGCGAGGCGCTGTTGCCCGACCCGACGCTGCGGTAGGATGCGCGTGGTCCGAGATCCGATACCGAGATTGCGCATGCAAAATCTGCTTGCGGTGCTTGCCGGGACAGTCATCGGCGTGACGCTGCTCGTCACGGACGCCGAGGCGAAGCGTCTGGGCGGAGCGGGCTCGATGGGCATGCAGCGCAACGTCGCCGCCCAGTCCGTCGCTCCCGCGCGCCAGGCGCCGGCTACCCCGGCTGCAACCGGCGGCCGGTGGCTGCCTACGCTCGGCGGGCTGGCCCTTGGCGGACTGCTTGGCGGCCTGCTCGGCGGAGGCGGATTTGGCGGTGCGTTCGTCCTCGTCGTGCTGACGTTCGGTGCGCTCGCGTACCACTGGCTGCGCGCCCGCGCGCGCAACTCTGAGCCCTTGCCTCCCGTCAAATATGGCGCGCTAGACCTGCGCAACGCGTCGCCGGCCGCATCACCTCAGCAGCCCGCGGCATTCAGTGCGCCGTCCGCACCGGCTCCCAAGGTTCCTGCGGGATTCGACGTGGCGGGCTTCGTGCGCGCGGCGAAGCTCAACTTCATCAAGCTGCAGGTCGCCAACGACCTGGGCGATCTGCACCAGATCCGAGAATTCACGACTCCCGAAATATTCGATGCGCTCGTCAAAGACCTCGCTGCGCGCGGCGGCGCCGCGCAACGGACCGGCGTTGTCGCCCTCGAGGCACAGCTGCTCGAGGCAGTGACGGAAGGAGACAGGCATCACGCAAGCGTGCGCTTTTCCGGGACGACGCGCGAGGCGCCAGGCGCGGCGCCTGCCGCATTCTCGGAAGTGTGGAACCTTGCCAAGCCCGTTGACGGAGCCTCCGGCTGGCTGCTTGCGGGCATCCAGCAGATGCACTGAGCGGAGCCCGGCGCGCGCGCGGGCCACCGTGAGGTGGCCTTTGTTTTTTCCGAGACTACGATGATCGCGCTGGAATCGCCGTTTGTAGCAGCCCTGAACCACCTGCTTGCTTCCGAAAGCTGGGCGAGCGCGCGGCTCGCGCCATTTGCCGGCGAAACGGTCACCTTCGCCACGCCGCCCCTTCCCGAGCTGCGCTTCGCGATCCTGGCCGACGGACACGTGGCGCCGGCCCCCGCTGGGGCCGAGGCTTCACTTACGGTTACGCTGCGCCCCGACGCGCTTGCCGCACTGACGCGCGGCGAGGAGCATTTCATGCGCTCGGTCCAGGTGACCGGCAACGCGCGACTGGCGAGCGAGGTGCTGTTGCTGGTGCGGCATCTGCGCTGGGACGCCGAGGAAGACTTGGCGCGGCTGGTCGGCGACGTCGCCGCGCACCGGCTCGCGACCGCCGTACGCGATTTCGCAGCATGGCAGACGGACGCCGTGCGCCGCCTGGCCGACAGCCTGGTCGACTATGCGGTCGAGGAGCGGCGCATGCTGGTTAAGCGCGCGGAACTCGATTCTCTCGCCGCCGAGGCCGCCCAGCTGCGCGACGCGCTCGAGCGGCTGGAAAAGCGCATCGGGCGCCTTGCCTGACACCGACAATGCAGGCCTCTCTCCGCCTCCTGCGCATTTTTTGGATCGGCCTGCGCTTCGGCCTGTACGAATTCGTGCCGCGGCTGGGCGAAAGCCGCCTGCTCGCCGCGCTCACGCACGCGCCCCGGGTAGCGCGCGCCGAGCGGCTGCGGCGCGCGCTCGAGACGCTCGGCCCGATCTTCGTGAAATTCGGCCAGGTGCTCTCCACGCGACGGGATCTGCTGCCAGCGGACATCGCCGACGAGCTGGCGAAGCTGCAGGACCAGGTGCCGCCGTTCGCTTCTTCGCTGGCGAGCGCGGAGATCGAGCGCGCGCTCGGCAAGCCGATCGACGAGGTCTTCTCAAGCTTCGAGCGCGAGCCGGTGGCAAGCGCGTCGATCGCGCAGGTGCACCTCGGCGTCCTGCACGACGGCCGCGAGGTCGCAGTCAAGGTGCTGCGTCCCGGCGTCGAGCGCGCCGTCGCGAGGGACGTGGCACTGCTCGAGACTGCGGCGCGCGTGGTGGAGCGCCTGTGGCCGGACGGTCGCCGCCTCAAGCCGCGCGAGGTGGTGGCCGAGTTCTCGCGCCACCTCGAAGACGAGCTCGACCTGATGCGCGAAGCGGCGAACGCGAGCCAGCTGCGGCGCAACTTCGCAGGCTCGCCGCTCCTGCAGGTGCCGGAGATCTACTGGGATTGGTGCTCGCAGCGCGTCATGGTCATGGAACGCATGCACGGCACCCCCGTCTCCCAGACCGAGACGCTGCGGTCAAGGGGCATCGACATCCCCAAGCTGGCGCGCGCGGGCGTCGAGATCTTCTTCACGCAGGTGTTCCGCGACGGCTTCTTTCACGCCGACATGCACCCGGGCAACATCTTCGTCGCCGACGACGGGCGCTACGTGGCGCTCGACTTCGGCATCATGGGCGCGCTCACCGAGACCGACAAGAACTACCTGGCGCAGAACTTCATCGCCTTCTTCAATCGCGACTACCGCCGCGTGGCGCAGGCGCACCTGGACGCCGGATGGGTGCCCGAGGACACGCGCGTCGATCAGTTCGAGGCGGCGATTCGGGCCGTGTGCGAGCCGATCTTCGCCCGGCCGCTGAAGGAGATCTACTTCGGCAAGCTGCTCTTGCGCCTGTTCCAGACCTCGCGCCGCTTCAACGTCGAGATCCAGCCCCAGCTGGTCATGCTGCAAAAGACGCTGCTCAACATCGAGGGCCTGGGACGCGAGCTCGACCCGGAGCTCGATCTGTGGAAGACCGCGAAGCCCTTCCTCGAGCGCTGGATGAGCGAGCAGATCGGCTGGCGCGGCTTGCGCAAGGCGCTCAGGCAGGAGGCGCCCTACTGGGCGGCGACGCTGCCGCAGCTGCCCAGGCTCGTGCACCGTGCGCTCGCCGCGGACCGGCTCGGCGCGCTGGAACGGGCGATGGCGCGCCTCGCCGAGCAGAGCGGGCGGCGCAATCGCCTGCTCGCCCTGATCGCGGCGTTGCTCGCCGTGCTGCTCGCGGTGCAGCTTCTTTGCTAGTATTCCGCGTCCGTTCACTGCCCGCAGCATGGCGCTACTAGAGATTCGCAACGTCACCAGGCGTTTCGGTTCGCTCACCGCGGTCGACAACGTCAGCTTTTCGGTGGAAGCGGGTGAGTTCTTCACGCTTCTCGGACCCTCCGGCTGCGGAAAGACGACGCTGCTGCGCATGATCGCCGGCTTCGATCTGCCCGATGCGGGCGCGATCGTGCTGGACGGCGTGGACATGGCCGATACGGCGCCCGAGCGGCGGCCGATCCACACGGTGTTCCAGAGCTACGCGCTGTTTCCGCACATGACCGTATCGCAGAACATCGCGTTTCCGCTGCGCATGGCGGGCATCGGGCCCGTGCAGATCGCCGCGCGCGTCAAGGAGGCGCTCGCCCTGGTGCACCTGGAGGAGAAGGAGCGCCACTACCCGCACGAGCTCTCGGGCGGCCAGAAGCAGCGCGTCGCGCTCGCCCGCAGCCTGGTCAATCGGCCGCGCCTGCTGCTGCTCGACGAGCCGCTCGGCGCACTGGACGCGAAGCTGCGCGAGGAGATGCAGGTCGAGCTCCTGGAGATGCAGCGCGAAGTCGGCATCACCTTCGTCTTCGTGACGCACTCGCAGTCCGAGGCGCTCGCGCTGTCGGACCGCATCGCAGTGATGAACGCGGGGCGCATCGAGCAGCTGGACGAGCCATCGCGGCTGTACGGCATCCCCCGCAACCGCTTCGTCGCCGACTTCATCGGCAAGATCAACATGCTTGAAGGAGAGGTCGCCGACTCCGGCGACGGGCGCGTTCGACTGCGCGTCCCCGGCCTGGGCGAAATCCAAGCGCGCGTGGACAGCCCGCCGCGGGCAGGCTCATCGGCGGCCGTGGCGCTGCGCCCCGAGCAGGTCAGGATCGCCGGTCCGGACGCGTCGCTCGATCTGCCGAATCGCTACCGCGGCAAGGTGCACGATTTCCTGTACGTGGGCGACGTCACGACCTACATCGTCGATCTGCCGAACGGCCAGCAGCTCCAGGCGCTGCTGCCGAATTCCTCGCCCGGGCGGGCCAAGTTCTTCGAGGTCGGCGATCCAGTGTCCGTCGCCTGGCCGGCCGAGGCCGGCGTAGTCCTGACCGAATAGATGGGCTCGCGGCGCACGCTCAGGTGGCTCGTCGGCGGGCCACCGTTCCTGTTCCTGGTCGTTTTCTTCCTCCTGCCGGCGCTCATCATGGTGGTGGCGTCATTCCGCTATCCAGGCGAGTTCGGCGGGCTCGCGCCCCTGTTTGGCGCCCGGCCGGGAGAAGATTCCGGGCTGACCGCCGAGAGCTACAGGGTGTTCTTCGGCGACTGGGTGTACTTCGAGATCTTCGCCAAGTCCTTCAGCGTGGCGGGGCTGACCACGCTGGTGTGCCTGTTGATGGCCTATCCGCTCGCCGCGCTCATCGCGCGCCGGCCGAAAACCGAGCGCAACCTGATGGTGCTGCTGGTGGTGCTGCCGTTCGCGTCCAACTTTCTGGTGCGGGTCTACGCCTGGATGATCATCCTCGGGCCATTCGACCTGCTGTTCAACCGCTTCGCGGTGATCTGCGGCATGGTCTACGTGCACCTGCCTTTCATGATCTTGCCGCTGTACACGAACCTGGAGAAGCACGATCCGGTGCTGCTCGATGCGGCGCAGGACCTTGGCGCGAACGCCTGGCAACGCTTCTGGCGCGTGACGTTCCCGCTCTCGCTGCCAGGGATCTTCTCCGGCTCGGCGCTCGTGTTCATCCCGGTGCTCGGCATGTTCGCGATCCCCGAGATCCTGGGCGGCAAGGACGACTGGATCGTCGGCAACATGATCAAGGAATCCTTCCTCGGCACGCGCGACTGGCCTTTCGGCAGCATGCTCTCGCTCATGCTGACCGTCGCCGTACTGGCAGTCGCCGGCGCGACGAGCTGGCTCGCGGCGCGCGGCATGAGGCGCGCGTGAGGGCGGGGCGGAGCGCCGGTGCGTAGGCTCGCGCTCGCCGTCGAGGGGCTCGCCATCGCCGTCCTGTTCGGCAGCTTCCTCGCGCCCGGCGGCAAGACCGTGCTCGCGGGCGCGGCGTTCGCGATGCTCGGACTCGCGCTCGCCCTGGGGCTTGCCGGACGGCGCGGCGAGCTGGAGCGATTCTGGCTGTGGTTCGCGAGCCTGCTGGTGTACGCGTTCCTGTACATCCCGCTGATCATCGTGGTGATCTTCTCGTTCAACGACTCGAAGCTGAACGCCGAATGGGTCGGGTTCACCACCGACTGGTACGCAAAGCTGTTCGCCGACCAAGAGATGCTGCACGCGGCGCTAAATTCCGTGACCATCGCCTGCGTCGCATCGCTCATCGCCACGGTCCTGGGAACCATGGCCGGGATCTCGATGCACCGCTTCAGGCCGCGGCTGCTGCCGTTCCTTGTGTTCACCCCGGTCGCGATGCCCGAGATCCTGCTCGGGGTGTCGCTGCTCATCTTCTTCCTGAATACGGTCAAGCCGCTGTTGGACGCGTTCGGCATCGAGATGGGGCTGGGGCTGACGACCGTGGTCATCGCCCATATCACGTTCTGCATCGGGTTCGTGGCGATCATCGTGCGTGCACGACTCGCGGGAATGGACGAGTCGATCTTCGAGGCGGCGCGCGACCTCGGCGCTACGCCCTGGCAGACATTCCGCCTCGTGACGCTACCGCTCATCCTGCCCGGCGTGATCGCCGGCGCGCTGATGGCCTTCACGCTTTCGATCGATGATTTCGTCATCACCTTCTTCACCTCCGGCGTGGGGACGAAGACGCTGCCGCTCGAGATCTACACCATGATCAAGGTGGCGGTGACGCCCGAGGTGAATGCGGTCTCGGCGCTGCTCATGGTGCTGACGCTCGCCATGATCGTCACCGCGAGCAAGCTGGCGCCCGACCTCATGCGGGCGAAGGCCTGATGCTGAGGCGTGCATTTCGCAGCCTGCTCGCTGCCGCGCTGGCGCTGGCCGCGGGCGCGGCTTTCGGCGCGTCGCAGGACGTCCTGCGCATGTTCAACTGGAACAACTACATGACCGACGATGCGGTCACGCGCTTCGAAGCGCTGTGCACCTGCCGCCTGGTGCAGGACTACTACTCGGACAACGAGGAGATGCTGGCGAAGCTCGCTGCGGGAGCGACGGGCTACGACCTGATCGTGCCTACGGGCAACGCGGTGGAGGCGCTGATCAAGTCAGGCCAGTTGCGGCCGATCGACAAGTCGAAGATTCCCAACCTGAAGAACATCAAGCCGGAATACCTGAACACCTGGTTCGACCCGGGCAACCGCTACTCGGTGCCCTACGCGTACTCGCTCACCATCATCGGCTACAACGTCGAGAAGATGCGCGCGCTCGGCCTGCCTACCGATACCTGGGCCGTCATCTTCGAGCCGCGCTACCTGGAGAAGGTGAAGGGCAAGGTAACGGTGCTCGATTCCCAGCGCGAGCTGTTCGCTGCGGCGCTCAAGTACCTCGGCTATTCCGTAAATGAGAGCAGCGAGGAGAGGCTAAAGCAGGCGCGCGACCTGATCCTGCGCGCGAAGCCGTACTGGGCCGCGTTCAACGCCGCGTCGTACTTCAAGGAGCTCACGGTCGGCAACATCTGGCTGGTGCAGGGCTATTCCAACGACCTGTACACGGCGCAGCAGGACGCAAAGAAAGCCGGGCGAGCGTTCACCATCTCCTACTCGACGCCCAAGGAAGGGGCGGTGTTCGCGCTCGACAACCTGGTGATCGACAAGTCCGGCAAGCGTCCTGACCTGGCGCAGACGTTCATGAATTACTGGCTCGAGGGTCGCGCTTCGGCGGAACTCACCAATCTGATCGGGGCCGGCAATCCCAATCAGGCCTCCCTGCCGCTCATCGATCCCCAGATCGCCCGCAATGAGGCAATTTTTCCCGACGCAGAGCACTTCAAGCACCTGGAAATGCTGCGCGACTACGACCGCAGGACCAGGCGCATGCTCAACCGGCTGTGGGTGGAGATCAAGGTTCGCTAGCGCGGGTGCGTGCCTCGCCGCTCGGTCGGGCCGCTTTCGTCGTCTATCTACTGCTGGTCGTTTACGGCTCGCTCTACCCCTTCACCGGCTGGCGCGATCAAGGCCTGTCGCCCTTCGCGTTCGTCGTTGCCCCGGTCCCGCGCTTCGTGACCGCCTTCGACGTGGCGGCGAACCTGATCGGCTACCTGCCCTACGGATTCTTGTGCGTGGTGGCGCTGCATCCGCGGCTGCAGCGGGGGCGCGCGCTCGGCGTCGCGGCATTCAGCGGCGCGCTGCTGTCCCTTTGCCTTGAGGCCCTGCAGAGCTACCTGCCGGCGCGCTTCGCTTCCAACCTCGACGTACTGTGCAACCTCGGCGGAACCTTCGCAGGCGGCGCGCTCGCAGTGCGTCTCGCGCCTTGGCTCCTCGGCACCGGGCCGCTGCACCGGATGCGCAGCGCACTGTTCCGGCCCGGCCTCGCCGCCGACCTGGGACTGGTGCTTCTCGGCCTGTGGCTGTTTACGCAGCTCGATCCGACGACGCTGCTGTTCGGCGCGGGCGACCTGAGAAACCTCCTCGCCGGCCCGGGCGGCGCATTGCACGCGCCGGAGCTTTTCGTTTCGGTCGAGGCATTGACCTCAGGGGCGAATCTCGTCGCCGTCGCGCTGCTCGTGTCCCTGATCGCGTCGCCGGCCAGTCGCGTGCGAATCGTTTTCCTGGCGCTCATGCTGCTCGCCCTGGCGGTGAAAACCGCGGCGTTCGCGATCCTGATGCGCGCCGAGAACGTGCTCGCCTGGCTCACGCCCGGCGCTTGGCAGGGGCTCGCCATCGGGGCGCTTGCGGCACTCGCGGCCGTCGCCCTGCCGCGCGCCGCGCGCGCCGTACTCGCGGCGCTGCTGCTCATGGCGGCAACGGTGCTGGTAAATCTCGCGCCGCCCAATCCGTACCTCGCGGCCAACTTTGCCATGTGGCAGCAGGGGCACTTCCTCAACTTCAACGGCCTGACGCGGCTGGTCTCCTCAACGTGGCCGTTCGCCGCCCTCGGCTACCTGACATGGGTCGCCGCCCGCCGCAGCGCGCTCGGGTAGAATCGCGCCGCCATGCCCTACTACGCGCACCACGTCTTCTTCTGCTGCAATCAGCGAGACCCGGCCGAACGTACCAGCTGCAACATCAAGGGCGCCTCGCAGATGCGCGACTACGCGAAGCAGCGCATCAAGGAGCTCGGCCTGGCGGGCAAGGGCAAGGTGCGCATCAATCAGGCCGGCTGCCTCGATCGCTGCGAGGAAGGTCCGTGCATCGTGATCTACCCCGAGGCGGTCTGGTACACCTACGTCGACCGCGACGACATCGACGAGATCATCGAGGAGCACGTGCGCCACGGCCGCGTCGTCGAGCGGCTCAAGATCTGATGCGGCCAAGCACCCGGCGCGCGTTCGTCGCCGGACCTGCCGGGCGCCTGGAGTGCGCGATCGATGGGCCTGCCGGCGAGGCGAGCGGGATTGCGCTCATCGCGCACCCGCACCCGCAATTCGGCGGCACGCTCGACAACAAAGTGGTGCAAACGCTGGCGCGCGCGTTTGTCGAGCTGGGTTGCGTTGCGCTGCGCCCGAATTTCCGCGGCGTCGGCGCGAGCGAGGGCGTGTACGACGAAGGGCGCGGCGAGGTCGAGGACCTGGCCGCCGTTCTCGACTGGGGGCGACGCGAATTCGGCGCTCTGCCGGTCGCGCTGGCCGGATTCTCGTTCGGTGCGGCGATGCAGGCGCGCCTAGCGGCGCGCGCAGCGCCGCAGCGCATGGCGTTGGTGGGCGTCGCGGCGGGCAGCTTCGAGGTGCCGGTCGTGCCGCCCGATACTCTGGTCATCCACGGCGAGCAGGACGAGACGGTGCCGCTTGCCGCGGTACTCGCCTGGGCGCGACCCCAAGAGTTGCCGGTGGTGGTGGTGCCCGGCGCCGACCATTTCTTCCATCGCAAGCTGCCGGTGCTGCGCGCGATCGTGCGGCAACGCTGGGGCCGATGAGCGCGGCGGTACTCGCCACGCGCGGGCTGCGCAAGTCCTACGCGGGGGTCGAGGTGGTCGGCGGGGTCGATCTGCGGGTCGCTCAGGGCGAATGCTTCGGCCTTCTGGGTCCGAACGGCGCCGGCAAGACCACCATCCTCAGGCTTTGTCTGGGCCTCACGGACGCCGACGGCGGCGCGATCGAGCTGCTCGGCGAGCCTGTGCCGCAACGCGCGCGCGAGGCGCGCGCAAGGGTGGGCGTGGTGCCGCAGTTCGACAATCTGGATCCGGACTTCACGGTGGCCGAGAACCTGGTGGTATTCGGCCGCTACTTCGGGCTCGCGGCGCGCGAGATCGAAGCGCGCATACCTGCGCTGCTCGAGTACGCCGGCCTCGCGGGTCGCGCCCGCGCTAGATTGAACACGCTGTCGGGCGGCATGAAGCGACGCCTCACGCTGGCGCGCGCGCTGGTCAACGACCCGAGCCTGGTATTCATGGACGAGCCCACCACGGGGCTCGATCCGCAGGCGCGGCACCTCATCTGGGAGCGCCTGCGGCGGCTCACGCAGGAAGGCAAGACGCTGGTGCTCACCACGCACTTCATGGAGGAGGCCGAGCGCCTGTGCTCCCGCCTGGTGATTCTAGACCGCGGCCGGATCGTCGCCGAGGGCAGCCCGCGCGCGCTGATCGCCGGGCACATCGAGGCACAGGTGCTCGAGGTACACGGCCCGGGAGTGGAGCAGTGGATGGCCGACGCGCGGCGTCTCGCGCCGCGCGTCGAGCGCGCCGGCGATACGGTCTTCTGCTACGCGGAAGACGTCGCACCGCTGATCGCGGGCCTGCGCGGGCAGAGCGAGCTCACTTACCTGCATCGCCCGGCCAACCTGGAGGATGTGTTCCTCAAGCTGACCGGGCGCGACCTGCGCGACTGACATGCTGCGCGCCAGGCTCTTCGCCCCGCCCGTCCTCAGCCTGCGCTTCGTCGCGGTGTGGCGCCGCAACTGGCTGGTGTGGCGCAAGCTCGCCATACCCTCGATTCTCGGCAACCTTGCCGATCCGCTGATCATGCTCTTCGGGCTGGGCTACGGACTCGGGGCGGTGCTCGGGAAGATGCAGGGCACTTCCTACTTCGCCTATCTCGCCGCGGGCTTCGTCGGCTCGGCGACCATGTACGCAGGCACCTTCGAGTCGCTGTTCTCCGCATTCTCGCGCATGCATGTGCAGAAGACCTGGGACGCGATCCTGAACGCGCCGATGACGCTCGAGGACGTGGTCGCGGGAGAATGGGCCTGGGCGGCAACCAAGGCGCTCGCCGCGGGCCTGTGCATGCTGCTGGTGATTACGGCATTCGGCTACGCAAGCGTGCCGCGCGCGCTCGCGGCGTTGCCGGTGGTGCTGCTCGTCGGCCTCACATTCGCGGCGCTGGGCCTCGCTATCAACGCGCTCGCCACCGGCTACGATTTCTTCAGCTACTATCTGACCCTGGTGCTCACGCCGATGATGATGTTGAGCGGCGTGTTCTTCCCCGTCGAGCGCCTGCCCGCGGCCGTGCAGGCGGTCGCCGTGGCGCTGCCGCTGTACCACGGGGTGGCGATCGTGCGGCCGCTGCTCGCGGGCCGGGCCTCGAGCGCGGTGCTCGGCCACGCGGTGGTGCTGGCCGCCTATGCTATCGTGGCTTTTTACCTCGCCGTCGTCCTTACGCGCCGGCGCTTCTCGGGATAGCCCGCCGATGCTCTGGATCAAGGCGCTGCACATCGTCTTCATGGTGACCTGGTTCGCGGGCCTCTTTTACCTGCCGCGGCTGTTCGTCTACCACGCGATGTCCGAGGACCGCCCGTCGCGCGAGCGCTTCAAAGTGATGGAAAGAAAGCTCTTCTGGGGCATCATGACTCCGGGGGCCGTCCTCACCATCGCGTTCGGTACTTGGCTTTGGCTCGGCTGGAACTTCCGCGGCGGCTGGCTGCACGCCAAGCTCGCGCTGGTCGCGCTGCTCATCGCCTATCACGTATGGTGCGGGAAGCTGATGCTCGACTTCCGCAATGAGCGAAATACGCGGAGCCACGTGTGGTTCCGCTGGTTCAACGAGCTGCCGGTGCTGATCCTCCTCGGCATCGTGATCCTGGTTGTCGTCAAGCCGTTCTGAGGAGCAGTTCTTCGCTCCGTGTCCGCGCGGGCTCGAGGCGCTGCTCGCCACGGAGCTGACGGGGCTCGGCGCGCGCGCCGCGCGCGCGCTGGCGGGTGGGGTGGCGATCGCCGGAGACTGGGCGCTGTGCTACCGCGCGAACCTCTGGTCGCGCATCGCCTCGCGCGTGCTGTGGAAGCTCGCCGAGTTCCCCTATGCAAGCGAAGACGACGTCTATCGCGCAGTTCGCGCGCTCGACTGGGCGGCGCTGTTTCCGGTGGAGTGCACGCTGCGCGTCTACGTGACCGCGCAGCGCAGCCCGTTGAAGAGCCTGGAGTTCATCACCCTGCGCATCAAGGACGCAGTGTGCGACAGCTTTCGCGACGCGAGCGGCCGCCGTCCGAGTGTCGAGCGGGTGCGCCCCGACGTGCGCGTGCACGCGTTTCTGGAGGAGCGTGCCGCCACGCTGTATCTAGACACGTCGGGCGAGCCGCTGTTCAAGCGCGGCTGGCGCGGCGCGGCGCATGAGGCGCCGCTGCGCGAGAACCTCGCGGCCGGCATTGTCATGCTGACGGGCTGGCAGCCCGATGAAGCATTGCTCGATCCGATGTGCGGCGCAGGCACGCTGCTAACCGAGGCCGCGGCCATGGCGCGCGGCCGGGCACCCGGGGCGAAGCGCCGCTTCGGATTCGAGAAGCTATCGAGCTTCGATACGGAAGCCTGGGAGCGCATCAAGCGCGAGCCCGCGCAGGCGCCCACCACAACTCCGAGACTCTACGGCAGCGACCGCGACCCGGCGGCGCTGTCCGCCGCGCGCCGCAACCTCGCTGAGGCCGGCGTCGAACGCTGGGTGAAGCTGGAGCAGGCCGACGTCCTCGAGCGCGTCGCGCCGGAGCCCTCGGGCGTGCTGGTCGCCAACCCGCCCTACGGCGAACGCCTCGGCTCGCCCGAAGAGCTGGCGCGCTTCTATCCGGCGCTCGGCGACGCGCTCAAGCGGCGCTTCGCGGGCTGGCGCTGCTTCATTTTCACCGCCGACTTGAGGCTACCCAAGCTGATCCGCCTCG
Source organism: Burkholderiales bacterium (assembly GCA_035310985.1). Taxonomy (GTDB): domain Bacteria; phylum Pseudomonadota; class Gammaproteobacteria; order Burkholderiales; family SG8-39; genus DAHVFK01. The sequence continues at coordinate 33,210 of DATGDH010000048.1, read as the reverse complement.
AGCCGGCGCGCCGCGTTCCGCTCTACAACGGCGCGCTCGAGTGCCGGCTTTACGAGTTCTACATCGTCGCCGGCAGCCACCGGCGTGGCGTCAGTCGCGCAGCGGGGCGCGCAGCGCCTTGATGCGGCCGCGCCGCGTCTTTTCCTCGACTCTCCTCACGCGCGAGGCGCGCGTCGGGCGCGTCGGCACGCGCTTATGCGGGACGTGGGCCGCCCGCTGCACGAGCTCCGTCAGCCGCCCGAGCGCCTCGCGGCGGTTGAGCTCCAGGCTGCGGTGGCGCTGTGCCTTGATGACCACGATGCCCTCGCGCGTGATGCGCTGGTCGCGCATCGTGAGCAGGCGCGTCTTGCAGGTCTCCGGCAGCGATGAAGCGCGGATGTCGAAGCGCAGATGCACCGCGTTGGAGACCTTGTTGACGTTTTGTCCGCCCGCTCCCTGGGCGCGCACTGCGTTCAGCTCGATCTCCGCAAGCGGGATCGAGACGTGCGCCGAAATCCGCAGCATTTCAGAGTGCTCCCAGCACGGAGAGCGCGCGGCGCACTTCCTCGACACCCGCCGCGCTGAGCGGTGCCTGGGGCGGCAGCGGCGCTCCCACCGCGTAGCCCTGCAGCGCGAGGCCGCCCTTCACGTAGGCCGCGAGGTTGTGCTTGGCAAAGGCCTCGTTCAAATTCCACATGCGGCGCTGCAGCGCCATCGCTTCGTCCCAGGCGCCGCGCCGGCAAAGCTCGTAGAGCTCGACACTCTGCCGCGGCGCGACGCAGGCGGGTCCCGCCATCCAGCCGACGCCGCCGATCAGCATGACGCAAGCCGGAATGTGCGCGGACGCGGCGAACACGCGCATGCGGCCGGCGACCCTGTTGATGATCGACAACAATCGCCCGGTATTCACCGAGGCGTCCTTGATGTATCGGATGTTCGGCACGCGGCTTAGCCGCTCGATGACGGGTAGGCTGAGATCCGAGCGCTGGAAGCTCGGATTGGTGTAGAGCACCACCGGAAGCGATACCGCCTCGGCGATCGCCTCGAAGTACCTATAGACGCCCTCGTCGGTTACGGGGAAGTAGGCTTCCAGGATCGCCAGGACGCCATCGCATCCCAGACGTTGCCACTCGCGCGCCTGCACGACCGCGTCGGCGATCGTGGTGGAGGCGACGCCTGCGACCACGGGGACTCTGCGCGCAGCCGCCTGCACGACCACCTCGACGATGCGGCGGCGCTGCGCGAACGTGAGGTAGGCGAATTCTCCGGTCGAGCCGAGCGGCGTCAGGCCGTGCACGCCAGCGGCGATCAGGTCCTCGCACAGGCGCGCGAGCACCGGCGCGTTGACCTCGCCTGCGTCATCCAGCGGCGAGACGAGGTAGGGGAAGACGCCGTGAAAATCCGCGTGGCTCATTCCCCGCTCGGGAAGCGCACGACTAGACGATGTCGAGGTGCTCGATGCCCTTGCTCAGGTCGCGGTCCTTGGCTTCCTTGCCGTGCAGCTTTATGGCGAGCCGTACCTCGTTGGTCGAGTCGGCGAAGCGCAGCGCGTCCTCGTAGCTGATGCGTCCGGCCTCGTGCAGGTCGAACAGCGACTGGTCGAAGGTCTGCATGCCGAGCTCGCGCGACTTCTTCATCACTTCCTTGATCTCGTGCACCTCGCCCTTGAAGATCAGATCGGAGATGAGCGGCGAGTTGAGCATGACCTCGACCGCCGGGATGCGTCCCTTGCCTTCCTTCAGCGGCAGCAGGCGCTGGGAGACCACGCCCTTTAAGTTGAGCGAGAGGTCCATCAGCAGCTGGGCGCGCCTGTCCTCGGGGAAGAAGTTGATGATGCGGTCCATCGCCTGGTTGGCGTTGTTGGCATGCAGCGTAGCGAGGCACAGGTGGCCGGTCTCGGCGAAGGCGATGGCATGCTCCATCACTTCGCGGTCGCGGATCTCGCCGATCAGGATCACGTCGGGCGCTTGGCGCAGCGTGTTCTTGAGCGCCGCCTCCCAGGAGTCCGTGTCCACGCCGACCTCGCGCTGCGTGATGATGCAGTTCTTGTGCGGATGCACGTACTCGACGGGGTCCTCGATGGTCACGATATGGCCGTGCGAGTTCTCGTTGCGGTAGCCGACCATCGCTGCGAGGGAGGTGGACTTGCCCGAGCCGGTGCCCCCTACGAAGATCACCATGCCGCGCTTGGTCATGGAGACGTCCTTGAGCACCGAGGGCAAATTCAGCTCCTCGAATTTCGGGATAGTGGTGGTGATCACGCGCAGTACCACGCCGACCTGGCCCTGCTGCATGAAGCAGTTGACTCGGAAGCGCCCGATGCCGGCCGGGTTGATGGCGAAGTTGCATTCCTTGGTCGCCTCGAAGGTCGCCGCCTGTCGATCGTTCATGATGGAGCGCGCGAGCATCGCGGTGTGCTGGCCGCTTAGCAACTGCTGCGACACGGGCGTCATGCGGCCGTCGATTTTCATCGCCGGCGGGAAGTTCGCCGTGATGAACAGGTCCGAGCCCCGCTTCGCGAGCAGCGCGCGCAGCAGGTCGTACATGAATTTGGTTGCCTGCTCACGTTCCATGCCTAACCTCCGTATGGGCGGGCTTGCGGCGGCTGTGCTGCGCCGTTCAGCCGCCGAACATATCCTTGTTCTGTGCCTTGCCGCGCGCCTCTGCCACCGAGACGACGTTGCGCCTGATCAGCTCCTGCAGGTTCTGGTCGAGCGTTTGCATGCCCAGTTGTGCGCCCGTCTGGATCGCCGAGTACATCTGCGCGACCTTGTTCTCGCGGATCAGGTTGCGAATCGCCGGCGTGCCGAGCATGATTTCGTGCGCGGCCACCCGGCCCGAGCCGTCCTTGGTCTTGAGCAGCGTCTGCGAGATCACCGCCCGCAGCGACTCGGACAGCATCGCGCGCACCATTTCCTTTTCCGCGGCCGGGAATACGTCCACTACCCGGTCGATCGTCTTGGCCGCCGAGGAGGTGTGCAGCGTCCCGAACACCAGGTGGCCGGTTTCCGCACCCGTCAGCGCGAGGCGAATGGTCTCGAGATCGCGCATTTCGCCCACCAGGATGACGTCAGGGTCCTCGCGCAGCGCGCTCCTGAGCGCATTGGCAAAGGAAAGCGTATGCGGTCCGACCTCGCGCTGGTTGATCAGGCATTTCTTGGACTCGTGGACGAACTCGATCGGGTCCTCGATGGTGAGCACGTGACCGTATTCGCTCTCGTTGATGTGGTCGACCATCGCCGCCAGCGTGGTCGATTTGCCTGACCCGGTAGGTCCGGTGACGAGTACGATGCCGCGCGGATACTCCGAGATGTCCTTGAAGATCTTGGGAGCCTTCAGGTCGTCGAGCGACAGGATCTTGGATGGAATCGTACGCATCGCCGCGGCGGCGCCGCGCTGCTGCACGAACGCATTGACGCGAAAACGCGCGAGGTTCGGCACCGCGAAGGAGAAGTCGCACTCGAGGTTCTCCTCGTAGAATTTGCGCTGACCGTCGTTCATGATGTCGTAGATCATGCCGTGCACGTCCTTGTGCTCGAGCGGCGGCACGTTGATGCGCCGTACGTCGCCGTGCACCCGGATCATCGGCGGCAGTCCGGCAGACAGGTGCAGGTCGGAGGCCTTGTTCTTGACGACGAAGGCGAGCAGCTCGGTCAGATCCATTACAATTCTCCGGAGGATGCGCGGCGCGCGCTGCCTGCAAAAAAATCACGCAGACATTCAAAGAATTATGGCAACAATTGCGGGTAATTTGCAAGGTGTAAAAAGTCGCATTCGTGCGGCGGCGATGCTCGCCGGGCGTGCACCCGACGACGTGCGGCTGCTCGCGGTGTCAAAAACACACCCCGCCGCGCTCGTTGCCGAAGCGTATGCCGCGGGACAGGCGGCCTTTGGCGAGAACTACGTGCAGGAAGCGATCGAGAAGATGGAGGCGCTCGTGCAGCGGCTCGGCTCCGATTCGGCGCGCCGGCTCGAGTGGCACTTGATCGGGCCGCTGCAAAGCAACAAGACCAGGCTCGTCGCCGAGCGCTTCGCCTGGGTGCACACGCTGGAGCGCGAGAAGATCGCACGCAGGCTCTCGGAGCAGCGGCCGCCGGGGGTGGCGCCGCTCAAGGTCCTCATCCAGGTGAATCTGTCGGGCGAAGCCTCAAAGAGCGGCGTCGCGCCGCAGGAGGTGTCGGCGCTCGCGCGCGCCGTTGCGGACATGCCGCGACTGGAGCTGCACGGGCTGATGGCGATTCCGGAGCCGAGCGGCGACCCCGCGGTACAGCGCGCACGCTTCCGGCCGTTACGCGAGCTCTACGAGCGCCTGCAGCAGGAAGGGTTCGCGCTCGACACACTGTCCATGGGAATGTCGGGCGACCTGGAGGCGGCGATTGCCGAGGGCGCGACGCTCGTGCGCGTCGGCACCGCGATCTTCGGCGCGCGCGAAAGAGCGAGGTCCGCGGCGTGAAGATCGCTTTTCTCGGCGGCGGAAACATGGCGAGTGCGCTGATTGGCGGACTGCGTGCGCAGGGCTTCGCCGCCGCATCGATCTCGGTGATCGAGGTCAATCCTGCGGCACGCGACAAGCTTGCGGCGCGCCACGGCGTGCACGTAAGCGCTGCACCGGATGCGGCGACGAGGGAGTCCGACACGCTGGTGCTCGCAGTAAAGCCGCAGGACATGAAGCAGGCGCTTGCCTCGCTCGGCGGTGTGGCGGCCTCCAAGCTGATCATCAGCATCGCCGCGGGCCTGCGCATCGCAGACCTGTCGCGCTGGCTGGGCGGGCACGCGCGACTGGTGCGCTGTATGCCGAATACACCCGCTCTGATCGGCGCCGGCGTCACCGGACTCTACGCCTCGCCCGAGGTGAGCGCCGAGGAGCGCCGCCGCGCCGAACGGATTGTCGGCGCCGTTGGCGAGGCCGTGTGGGTCGAGGACGAGGCGCTGCTCGATCCGGTGACCGCAGTCTCGGCGAGCGGGCCCGCCTACGTGTTCTGGTTCATCGAGCAGCTGGCGCTGTGCGGCGAGAAGCTCGGCCTGCCCCCCGAGGTCTCGCGCAAGCTCGCCCTGCATACGGTGCTTGGTGCGGCGCAGCTCGTCGCGCAAAGCGGCGAGTCGCCCGGAACGCTGCGGGCGCAGGTCACCTCTAAGGGCGGCACGACCGAGGCTGCGCTGCGCGTGTTCGGCGAGGAGCGGCTCGCCGAGCGCTTCATGCGCGCCGTCGAGGCGGCGAGCCGGCGGGGCGCCGAGCTCGGCGAGCAGCTCGGCAAGGACCGCTGACGTGCTGCAGCAGATCCTGCATTTCCTGATCGAGACGCTGGCGGCGTTCTTCGTTTACCTGCTGCTCGCGCGCTTTCACTTCCAATGGCTGCGCGTGCCGTTCCGCAACCAGATCGGCGAGTTCGTGGTGGCGACTACCAACTGGATCGTACAGCCTGCGCGGCGCGTGATTCCGCCGCTCGCCGGGCTCGATCTCGCCAGCGTGGTCGCCGCGTGGCTGCTGCAGCTGATCGCCTTGGTATTGCTCGCGGCGCTCAGCCGGCCCGCTCCCGGCATCGCCGCGCTCGCGGTGGTCGCGCTTGTCGACCTGGTGCGCTTCAGCCTCTACATCCTCAGCTTCGCCGTCGTGGTACAGGCGATTCTGTCCTGGGTGAATCCCGCAACGCCGCTCGGGCCGGTCTTCGACGCACTGACCCGGCCGTTTCTGCGCCCGCTGCGCCGCGTGTTGCCGCCGATCGCGAATGTCGATTTGTCGCCGCTCGTGCTGCTAATCGTGCTGCAGGTCCTGTTGATTCCGATTTGGTACCTGCGCGTACTTTCCGGCGGGGGCACATTCTGAGGAGCTGGCACCGCAGCGAGGCCGGCCGTCTGTTGCTCGAGCTGCACGTGCAGCCCGGCGCGGCGCGCACCGAGGTCGCGGGGCTGCACGGCGGGCGCCTCAAGCTGCGCCTCGCGGCACGCGCCGTGGAAGGTCAGGCGAACGCGGCGCTGATCGCCTTCATCGCCGAGCAGCTCGGCGCGGCACGGCGCGACGTGACTATCGAGGCGGGCGTCGGCGCGCGCGTGAAGCGCGTCGCAGTGCGCGGCGCCAAGCGGGGTCCCGAGGCGCTCTATCCGGTAAGTTGAGGGCGGCGCCGGAAGCGCATTGCTTCCGGATAGGAGAACACGTCTTCCTGGATGCCGCTCCTCACTCGCGTCTGCTTTCGCGTCCAGAACGCGGGATCGGTGAGATCGCCGTGGTACTGCATGAACACCGCGCGCGAATGCGGATCGGCGACCAGGAAGCGCTCGAATTGCTCGGGGAAGACGTCGTTCGGTCCGACGGACCAGTAGGGCTCGCTCGCCATCTCGTCCTCGTAGCTGCTCGGCGGCGGGATGCGCCGGAAATTGCAGTCGGTCAGGTAGGCGATCTCGTCGTAGTCGTAGAACACGACGCGGTTGTGGCGTGTCACGCCGAAATTCTTGAGCAGCATGTCGCCTGGAAAGATATTGGCTCCAGCGAGTTCCTTGATCGCGTTGCCGTATTCGACGAGGGCATGCCGCAGGCGAGGCTCGTCCGCCTCGCGCGCCGCCTCCTCGACGTACAGGTTCAGCGGCACCATGCGGCGCTCGATGTACATGTGCTTGATCACGATCTGATCGTCCTCGAATTCGACCGACGAGGCGGCATTCGCCATCAATTCCTCGATGAGCTCCGGGGCGAACCGGTCGCGAGGCAGGGCGACGAGCGAGTACTCGAGGGTATCGGCCATCCGTCCGACCCGGTCGTGGTATTTCACAAGCAGGTACTTGTCCTTGACCGTCTGCCGGTCCAGCTCCTTGGGCGGCGCGAAGTGGTCCCTGATCACCTTGAACACGTAGGGGAAGGACGGCAGCGTGAGCACCAGCATCACCATGCCCTTGATGCCGGGTGCGGTCACGAAATTGTCGGTCGAATGCTTCAGGTGATAGTGCAGGTCGCGGTAAAAGAGCGTCTTGCCCTGCTTCTGCAGTCCGACGGCCATGTACATCTCTGCGCGCGGCTTCTTCGGCATGAGCTGGCGTAGGAACGACACGTAAGCCGCCGGCACCTCCATATCGACCAGGAAATAGGCGCGTGCGAAGGAAAAAAGGAGCAACAGCTGGTCGGGATCGAGCAGCAGCGCATCGAGAAAAAGCTCGCGCCGGTCGTTCTGCAGGATCGGCACGGCGAACGGATATTCCTGAGGTCCATTGACGATCTTGCCGATGACGTAAGCGGCCTTGTTGCGGAAGAAGAGCGATCCAAGCACCTGGACCTGCAGGCTGGGGTAGGCCTTGGCCGGGCGCGGAAAGTTCGCGCGCAGCGCACGCAGCACGCTGCGCAGGTCGCGCCGCTGGTCCTCGAAGGGATTGGCGAGTCCGAAATCGGCCAGGATGGTCCGCAGCATCGCGCGCAGGCCCCGCTGCCGCGGGTAATAGCAGCGGTAGCTCGGTTCGTCGCCCTCGAGATGCTCGGTGGCGATCGCCGGCCGCCAGAAGATGAACTCGTTGCGGTAGTAGCGCCGGTGCAGCACTTGGCAGGCGACCGAGTTGTAGAAGGTCTCGGCGCACTCCGGCTGGCGATGCTCGTGCAGCAGCCCGATGTAGGCGAGCTTGATCGCCGGCCAGAGCGATTCTTCGTGCGCCGCCCGCGGGTAGGCTTCGAGCACCGCCTCGACTGCCTCCTGCACGCGGCGGTCGTACATCTGGATTCGCTCGCGCGCCAGATCACGCATCGCGACCCAGTCGCCACCCTCGAAGTGCCGCTTCGCCTGACGGGCCGCATCGCGAAACAGGCGATAGTGCTTGTCGAATCCGGCGAGGATGGCGCGCGCGACCCCTTGAGCGAGTTCGGCGCGCTCCCCGTGAACGCGTAGGAGGTGGGCTCCCGCGTTCACTTGACTCCGGCCACCTTCTTGCGCGCCAGCTTCTCGTCGAAGAACTGCTCGTCCTCGGTCGAGCCGTGCAGTGCCGTGGTGGAAGCCTTGCCGGCCGTCACGACCTGGGTGACCTCGTCGAAATAGCCGGTGCCGACTTCACGCTGGTGCTTGACCGCGGTAAAGCCCTTCTCGGCCGCGGCGAACTCCTTCTCTTGCAACTCGACAAAGGCGCTCATGTTGTTGCGCGCGTAGCCGTAGGCGAGCTCGAACATCGAGTAGTTGAGCGCGTGGAAGCCGGCAAGGGTGATGAACTGGAACTTGTAGCCCATGGCGCCGAGCTCGCGCTGGAACTTGGCGATGCTCGCATCGTCAAGATTGCGCTTCCAGTTGAACGACGGCGAGCAGTTGTAGGCGAGCATCTTGCCCGGATACTTGCGGCGGATGCCCTCGGCGAACTTCTTCGCGAATTCCAGATCCGGCGTGCCCGTTTCGCACCACACCATGTCGGCGTACTCCGCATAGGCAAGGCCGCGGGAAAGCGCCTGATCGAAACCTCTTTTCGTGCGGTAGAAGCCTTCCGCAGTGCGCTCGCCAGTGAGGAACGGCTTGTCGTTGTCGTCGACGTCACTGGTGACGATATCGGCCGCCTCGGCGTCGGTGCGCGCGAGGAGCAGCGTCGGCACGCCCATCACGTCTGCCGCGAGGCGCGCGGCGACGAGCTTTTGCACCGCCTCCTGCGTCGGCACCAGCACCTTGCCTCCCATGTGACCGCACTTCTTTACCGAAGCGAGCTGGTCCTCGAAGTGCACGCCGGCGGCTCCCGCCTCGATCATCGCCTTCATGAGCTCGAAGGCGTTCAGCACGCCGCCGAAGCCCGATTCAGCGTCCGCAACGATCGGCGCCAGGAAGTCGATGTCGCCCTTGCCTTCCATCCACTGGATCTGGTCGGCGCGCAGCAGCGCATTGTTGATGCGCCTGGTCACGGTGGGAACGCTCGAGACCGCATACAGCGACTGATCGGGATACATCGACAGCGAGTCGTTCGCATCGGCCGCCACTTGCCAGCCGGACAGGTATATCGCCGGCACGCCGGCCCTGACCTGCTGCAATGCCTGATTGCCGGTGAGGGCGCCGAGCGAATTGACGAAAGGCCGCTCGTTGACCATCCGCCAGAGCTTTTCGGCGCCGCGCTTCGCCAGCGTGTGTTCGATGCGCACGCTGCCGCGCAGCCGCACTACGTCTTCGGCCTTGTAGCCGCGCTTGACGCCCTGCCAGCGCGGGTTCTCCGCCCAGTCCTTGTTCAATGCGGCGATCTCTTGCTGTCTCTGATCCATCGTCGTCCTTATGTCGGTGAAGTCGTCGGTCTGCCCGCGCGCCAGCGGCAATGGTCAGGCACGCGATAGGACGACCTTACCGTAGCCAAATGGCGCGCAGCAATAACGCCCTGAAACAGGCGCAAACATGGATGAAACAAGAGGTTACAAGGAGTTAGCTACACCGCGTTTCGTCATGCGGTGCGCTATTTCAAAAATATGCTGCGCCGCGGCAGGCGTTCATTCAAGTCTGCACGAGCTTGCGGTGGCGCTGCACGCTCATGAGGATGCCGATACCGACGAACAGCGTGGCGAGCGCCGTGCCGCCGTAGGACACGAACGGCAGCGGCACTCCGACGACCGGCAAAATCCCGGACACCATTCCCATGTTGACGAATGCGTAGGTGAAGTAGGTGAGCGTCACCGATCCGGCAAGCAGCCGCGAGAACAGCGTCGGCGCGCCGGCGGCGATCATCAGCCCGCGGCCGATTAGCAGCGCGTAGAGCAACAGCAGCACGCAGTTGCCGATGAGACCGAACTCCTCGGAGAAGACGGCGAAGATGAAGTCGGTGCTGCGCTCGGGTATGAATTCGAGGTGCGCCTGCGTTCCATGCAGCCAGCCCTTCCCTGCAATTCCGCCGGAGCCGACCGCGATGGTCGACTGGATGATGTGATAGCCCGCGCCAAGCGGATCCTGGCTCGGGTCGAGGAGCGTAAGGATGCGACGGCGCTGGTACTCGTGCAGCATGCCCCACAGCGGCAGCGCGCTGCCGAGCGCGAGCAGTGCGAGCGTTGCGAGCACTTTCCAGCCGATGCCCGCGAAGAAAATGACGTAGAAGCCCGCCGCGGCCACGAGCAACGCCGTGCCGAGGTCCGGCTGGCGCGCGATCAGCAATACCGGGACTGCGAGCAGCATGCCTGCCAGGGCGAAGTCTCGCAGCCTGATCGTCGCCTCGTGGCGCTCGAAGTACCACGCGAGCATGAGCGGCATTGCGATCTTCATTATTTCGGACGGCTGCACGCGCGTCACTCCTACATGCAGCCAGCGACGCGCACCGTTCACCACTTCGCCGAACAGCGCGACGCCGAGCAGCAGCGCCAGGCCGACCAGGTAAACCGGCACCGCATAGCGCATCAGCACTTGCGGAGGAATCTGGGCGACGACCCACATCGCAGCCAGCGCAACCGCGAAATTGACAAGCTGCGCCACGATGCGCGGTGGCGTTTCGTAGCTGGCCGAGTACAGGGTCGCCAGGCCAATGCCCGAAAGGAGCAGCACAATCGCGAGCAGCGGCGCATCCAGGCCGGAGAACAGCCGAGCGGCGATGCGCTGCGGGGTCGGGGCCGGGTTCATCGGTCGCTCTCCTTGGCGCTCTCGTCCGCGCGCGTCGGGGCGCTCGGCTGGTCGGGCAGCTTGCCCAATAGGTAGTAATCGAGCACCGTGCGCGCGATCGGAGCTGCGGCGGCCGCCCCGAAGCCACCGTTCTCGACCACTACCGCGAGCGCGATCTTGGGGCTGTCGATCGGCGCAAAGGCGATGAAAAGCGAATGGTCGCGGTACCTTTCGGCGACATTCTTCTCGCTATATTTCTCGTTCTCTTTGATCGCGATCACCTGCGCGGTGCCGGTCTTGCCGGCGCTGGTGTATTGCGCGCCGGCGAACGCGCGCGCGCCCGTGCCCTCGGGATCGCTGTTGACGCCCGCCATGGCGTGCCGGATGAACTGCAAGTTCGCCTCCTGCAGCGGCAGCCGCCGCTCGAGCTGCGGCTCGACGTAGCGGCGCTCGCCGGTGCGCGAATTATCGATGTGATCGACGAGGTGCGGTCGGTACATGGCGCCGCCGTTGGCGAGCGTCGCGACCGCGACGGCGAGCTGCACGGGCGTGTACGCGTTGTAACCCTGGCCGATGCCGATCGAGATCGTCTCGCCCGGGTACCACTTCCGCTGATCCGGGCGCGCGAAGCGCCGCTCCTTCCATTCCGGCGAGGGCAGCACGCCTGCGGCTTCGCCATCGATATCGATGCCCGTGCGCGAGCCGAAGCCGAACGGCGCAAGCGACTTCGCGATCGCATCGATACCCAGATCGTTGGCGAGCGTGTAGTAGTAGGTGTCGCAGGAGACGACGAGCGACTTGTACAGATCGACCACGCCGTGCCCGCCTGGCTTGTCATCGCGGAAGCGCCGGTCGCCGAACATGAAATAGCCTGGATCGTGGATCGCGCTCTTGGGCGTTCGCTTGCCCAGCTCGAGCGCCGCCAGCGCGAGGTAGGGCTTGAGCGTCGAGCCGGGCGGATACAGGCCGGCGATCGCGCGGTTGTTCAGCGGCCGATCGGGCGAGTTGTTCAGCGCGTCCCAGCTCTGCGGATCGATGCCGTCGACGAACAGGTTCGGATCGTAGCCGGGCTCGGACACCATCGCGAGCACCGCGCCGGTGCTGGGCTCTATCGCCACGAGCGCGCCGCGCCGGTCCCCGAACGCGCGCTCGGCGATCTGCTGCAGGCCGATGTCGAGCGTGAGCGAGACGTCGTTGCCGGGTTGCGGCGGAGTGCGCGACAGCGCGCGCACGCCGCGGCCCGCGGCGTCGATCTCCATCTGCTCGAATCCCGTCGTGCCGTGCAGATCCTGCTCGTAGCTCGCCTCGATGCCGCGCTTGCCGATGGTGTCGGTGCCGCGGTAGTTGGACGCGACGCCAAGCTCGTCGAGCCGCTCCTGATCATCCTCGTTGATCCTGCCGATGTAGCCGATCACGTGCGAGGCGCTTTCGCCCAGCGGGTAGGACCGGAACAGGCGCGCCCGAATCTCGACTCCGGGAAAGCGAAAGCGGTTCACGGCGAAGCGCGCGACGTCCTCGTCGCTCAAGCGGGTGCGGATCGGAAGACTGTCGGCGCTGCGCGTTTCGGCGAGCAACTTCTTGAAGCGCGCGATGTCGCGGGGCCCGATTTCGACGATTTTCGAGAGCCGATCGATCGTGTCTGCGAGGTCCTTGACGCGCGACAGCGAAATCTCCAGCGTGTAGCCCGAGTCGTTGCGCGCCAGCACGGTGCCGCCGCGATCGAAAATCAGACCGCGCGGCGGCGCAATGGGCACGATCGTGATGCGATTGTCCTCGGCCTTGGTCTGGTAGTAGTCGTGCTGCTCTACCTGCAGGTAGAACATGCGCGCCAGCAGTAGCCCGAACGCGAGCAACACCGCGATGCCCGCGATCGCGACTCGCAGGTGGAAGCGGTGCAGCTCCCGTTCGTGGTCCTTCAGCTCCGCGAGGCGCATCGCGCTACAACGCCCGCGGTTCTTGCGGCTCGACCGGATGTCGTTGCGGAATGAGCAGCAGGAAGCTCACCAGCGGCCACAGTACAGCGCCGATCACGGGCCCGATCAGGACCTGCCAGCCGGGCAGCTCGGCGCCCGCAGCCAGGCGAACCAGAACCGTCACGCCCTGGCTGAACAACAATAGGGCGGCCACGTGCAGGGCCTGCTGCAGCGGCCCGAACCAGAGGATGCGGCGCGAGAGCGAGATCGCCAGAAAGGCGAGCAGCGAATAGGCGAGCGCGTGCTGGCCGAGCAACACGCCGTTGCCGGCGTCGATGAGCAGTCCGAGCGTCCATCCAACGCCCAGGCCAACGAGCCGCGGCTGGCGCACGCACCAGAAGGTGAGCACCAGCGCGACGAACTCAGGCATCAGGCGCAGGTCCGCCCAGGGCATGAAGTCGAGCAGCAGGGCGAGCGCGAACGATCCGGCGATCGTCCTCACGCGCACCGGCTGAAGTATGCGTTGCGGCCGATCGGGAGTCATCGTGTGGCCTTCTTCGGTGCTGCACGATGCGGCTTGTCGCGCGGCCGCTCGCTTGGCTTCGGCTGCGCCTCGGGATAGGGCGGTAGCTTGCGGCCTGGGCCGAGCACGAGCACGAACCGGCCGCGATTCACTCCGGCCGTCGGCTCGCAGAGAACGCGCGCGAAGGAGTGCGCCGCGTCGCGCTCCACGCGCGCGACTTTCGCCACTGGCAGACCTTCTGGATAGGTGCCGTCGATGCCGGAAGTCACCAGGACGTCGCCGCTGCCGATTTCCGCGTCCGGCGCGACATAGCGCAGCTCGAGCAGGCCCGACGAGCCACCGCCGAAGGCTATGACGCGCAGGCCGCTGCGCAGCACCAGGACCGGCGTGGCGTGGTCCTTGTCCGTCAGCAGCGTCACTTCAGATGTAAGCGGATAGGCGCGCGTGACCTGGCCGATTACCCCGGTATCGTCGATCACCGCATCGCCCGCGACGACGCCCTGCTGGGTGCCCTTGTCCAGGATCACCTTCAGGCTGTACGGGTCGCGTCCGGCGTACACGATCTCCGCCGGGATGCTGGGGCGATCGATGCGCGCGGAAGCGCCGATAAGGTGCCGCAGGCGTTCCGCCTCGGCCTCGGCAGCCTGGTAGCGCTGTGCGTCCAGCGACGCCGAGAGCAGGCGCGTGCGCAGCTCGGCATTGTCCTCGCGCAGCGCCGCCTGGCTGGTGAAGTAGCCAGCCAGGCGCGAGCCGAGCACGAGCGGCGCGGTGGCGGCGAGCTGCAGCGGATATGCTGCGATCGCGAGGACGCGCCTCAATCCCTCGGTGTAGTGGAAGCGCGCGTCGAGAACCAGCAGGGCGAGAGACAGCGACGCGAAGAACGCGAGCCGGACGACCGGGGCGGGCCCGCGCTTGAAGAACGGTGGGGGGCTGTGCTCCATCCCCCCAATCACTCAATCATTCGTAAAGATCGGCCCGAAATGCTCCATCTTCTCGAGCGCCTTGCCCGAGCCGCGCACGACGCAGGTGAGCGGGTCTTCGGCGACGATGACCGGCAGTCCGGTTTCCTCCATCAGCAGGCGATCGAGGTCGCGCAGCAGCGCGCCGCCGCCGGTGATCACCATGCCCTTCTCCGCGATGTCGGCTCCCAGCTCGGGCGGCGTCTGCTCGAGCGCGGACTTGACGGCCGACACGATCTGGTTGAGCGGCTCGGTGAGCGCTTCGAGGATTTCATTGGAGCTGATGGTGAAACTGCGCGGAATGCCTTCCGCGAGGTTGCGCCCCTTCACTTCCATCTCACGCACTTCGCTGCCCGGGAATGCGGAGCCGATCTCCTTCTTCACCAGCTCGGCCGTGGTCTCGCCGACCAGCATGCCGTAGTTGCGACGGATGTAGTTGATGATCGCCTCGTCGAACTTGTCGCCGCCGACGCGCACCGAACCCGCGTACACCATGCCGCCGAGCGAGATCACGCCCACTTCGGTGGTGCCGCCGCCCACGTCGACCACCATCGAGCCGGTCGCTTCGGCAACCGGCAGGTCGGCACCGATCGCTGCGGCCATCGGCTCCTCGATCAGGTAGACCTGCCCCGCGCCGGCGCCGATCGCCGACTCGCGGATCGCGCGCCGCTCGACCTGCGTCGATCCGCAGGGAACGCAGATGATGATGCGAGGGCTCGGCGAGAACAGCTTGTTGTCGTGCACCTTCTTGATGAACTGCTTGAGCATCTGCTCGGTGATGGTGAAGTCGGCGATCACGCCGTCCTTCATCGGTCGGATCGCAGTGATGTTGCCCGGCGTCTTGCCGAGCATCTGCTTTGCTTCCTTGCCGACCGCCTGGATGGTCTTCTTCGCGTTCGGGCCGCCTTCCTGGCGGATCGCGACGACGGAAGGTTCGTCGAGCACGATGCCCTTGCCACGCACGTAGATGAGCGTGTTGGCCGTGCCGAGATCGATCGCGAGATCGTTGGAAAAATAACTGCGCAGGAATCCGAGCATGTGCGTGGTGCTTCGCGTGTCGTGGAGCGTTTCGTTGAGCCTTAACATCTTCCGCTAAGGCCGTGTCCCGATTGGGGTTCGGAAGCTAAATCTCCCTCTCAACGGTGTCGCTATGATACTCTAACGGCGACCCCGGCAAGGCCCTGCCGCGGGCTTTTTTTGCCGCGCAATGTCCCTCTCCCAAGACCAGATCCAACGCCTCGCGCGGCTGGCGCGCATTGCGCTCGACCCCGCCGAGGGCGAGGCGGTGGCCGCCCGGCTGAACCGCGTGCTCGGCCTGATCGACGAGTTGCGGGCAGTCGATACGTCCGGCATCGAGCCCATGTCGCATGCTCTCGACGTGGTGCAGCGCACGCGTGAGGATTCTGTCACCGAGACGGACCAGCATGTGCGCTTCCAGGCGATCGCGCCGGCGGTCGAGCAGGGGCTTTACCTGGTGCCCAAAGTCATCGAGTAGCGGGTGCTGAACGCCACCCTGACCGAGTTGGGCGCGGCGCTGGCGGCCCGGCGCGTCTCGAGCGCCGAGCTGACGGAACTATTTCTCGCCCGCATCCGGGCGCTGAACGGAGCGCTGAACGCATTCATCACGGTGGACGAGGGTCGCGCGCAGGAGGACGCGCGCCGTGCCGACGCGCGCCGTGCTGCGGGACAGGGCGGCCCTCTCACCGGAATCCCGCTCGCGCACAAGGACATCTTCTGCACCCGCGGGATGCCGACCACCTGCGGCTCGCGCATGCTGGCCAACTTCGTCAGCCCCTACGACGCGCACGTGGTCGAGCAGCTCGGCGCCGCAGGCGTGGTGATGCTCGGCAAGACGAACATGGACGAATTTGCCATGGGTTCGTCGAACGAGACCTCTTGGTTCGGCCCCGTGCGCAACCCGTGGGATAAGCGCCTGGTGCCAGGCGGCTCCTCGGGAGGTTCGGCCGCAGCGGTGGCCGCGCGCATGGCACCGGCGGCCACCGGCACCGACACGGGCGGCTCGATCCGTCAGCCGGCGTCGCTTACTGGCATTTGTGGCCTGAAGCCCACTTACGGTGTGGTATCGCGCTACGGCATGGTGGCGTTCGCCTCGTCGCTCGATCAGGCAGGGCCCATGGCGAAGAGCGCCGCCGACCTCGCGCTGCTGCTGAACGCCATGGCAGGCTTCGATGCGCGCGACTCGACCAGCCTCGAGCGGCCCGCGGAGGATTACGCGCGGGACCTGGACATGCCGCTCGCCGGCCTGCGCATCGGCTTGCCCAGGGAGTTCACGGGCGAGGGCGTGGAGCCCGGGGTGCGCGCGGCAGTGGACGAGGCGGTGCGCTGGTTCGCGTCCCAGGGCGCGAGCACCCTGCCCATCGAGCTGCCCAACAGCCGGCTTGCGGTGCCCGTGTACTACGTGCTCGCGCCGGCGGAGGCCTCGTCCAACCTGTCGCGCTTCGACGGCGTACGCTACGGCCATCGCGCTGCATCCTACGACGACCTCACCGACATGTACTGCCGCTCGCGCGCCGAGGGCTTCGGTGCGGAGGTCAAGCGCCGCATCCTGGTCGGCACCTACGTGCTGTCGCACGGCTATTACGACGCCTACTACCTGAAGGCGCAGAAGCTCAGGCGGCTGATCGCACGCGACTTCGCGGCGGCGTTCGAGCGCTGCGACCTGATCCTGGGGCCGACTGCGCCGGACACCGCGTTTCCGATCGGGGCCAAAATGGACGATCCGGTGCAGATGTACCTGAACGATATCTTCACCATTCCCGCCCCGCTCGCCGGGCTGCCCGCGCTGTCGATCCCCTGCGGGTTCGACCGCAAGGGACTGCCGGTCGGGCTGCAGCTGATCGGCAATTACTTCTCCGAGGCGCGCATGCTCGGCGCGGCGCATCGCTATCAGCAGGCCACCGATTGGCACCTCAGGGTCCCCGCGGAGACGCCGCTGTGAGCTGGGAGATCGTCGTCGGTATCGAGACGCACGCGCAGCTCGCCACCCGCAGCAAGATCTTTTCGGGCGCCTCGACCGCCTTCGGCGCCGCGCCGAACACGCAGGCCTCGGCGGTGGACATCGCGCTGCCCGGGGTGCTGCCGGTGCTGAACCGCACCGCGGTCGAGCATGCCATCCGCTTCGGGCTGGCGATCGGCGCGGTGCTCAACCGGCGCTCGGTGTTCGCGCGCAAGAATTATTTCTATCCCGACTTGCCGAAGGGCTACCAGATAAGCCAGTACGAGATCCCGATTGTGCAAGGCGGATCGCTCAAGATCCTGGCGCCCGCGGGCGAGAAGACGGTGCGCATCACGCGCGCGCACCTCGAGGAGGACGCAGGCAAGTCCCTGCACGAGGACTTTCGCGGCATGTCCGGCATCGACCTCAATCGCGCCGGCGTGCCGCTGCTCGAGATCGTGAGCGAGCCCGACCTGCGCGGGGCGAAAGAAGCGGTGGCCTACGCGCGTACGCTGCACGCCCTGGTGATGTGGATCGGCATCTGCGACGGCAACATGCAGGAGGGGTCGTTTCGCTGCGACGCCAATGTCTCGGTGCGGCGCGGGGGCGATGCCGCGCTCGGCACGCGCTGCGAGATCAAGAACCTGAATTCCTTCCGCTTCATGGAGCGCGCCATCGAGCATGAGGCCGGGCGCCAGATCGCGCTGCTCGAGGACGGCGGCAAGGTGGTTCAGGAAACGCGCCTCTACGATCCGGAGCGCGACGAGACGCGCCCGATGCGCAGCAAGGAGGAGGCGCAGGACTACCGCTACTTCCCCGACCCCGATCTGCTGCCGCTCCTCGTTGCGGAGGCGGATATCGAGCGCATTCGCGCGGCGCTGCCAGAGCTGCCCGAAGCGCGCCGTGCGCGCTTTGCCGCGCAGTACGCGCTGCCGATGCAGGACGCCGCGCTGCTCACCGCCTCGCGTGCCACCGCGGACTACTACGAAACGCTCGTCAAGGCGTCCGGCGCGGAACCGAAGTTGTGCGCGAACTGGGTCATGGGTGAGCTCGCTGCCGCGCTAAACCGCGAGGGCCGCGCGATCGACGCAAGCCCCGTCGCGGCCGGATTGCTCGCCGGCCTGCTACGGCGCGTCGCCGACGGCACGCTGTCAGGAAAGATGGCCAAGGAAGTGTTCGATGCGATGTGGACGGGCGAGGGCGATGCCGACACGATCGTCGAGAAACGGGGCCTGCGTCAGATCAGCGATACCGGCGCGCTCGAGAAGCTGATCGACGAGGTGCTGGCGGCCAATCCCAGGCAGGTCGAGGACTACCGCGCCGGCAAGGAAAAGGCGTTCAATTCGCTGGTCGGCCAGGTGATGAAGGCGACCAAGGGCAAGGCGAATCCCACGCAGGTGAACGAGATCCTGCGCCGCCGGCTCGGCTAGCGGCGCGTCGCTAGCGCCCGGTGAGCCGGATGTAGCGCTTCTTGTCCTCGTCGTACTTGGCGTTGATGCTGTCGATCTCGCGGCGCTTGGAGGCCGCCAACTCGGTTTGCAGGCCGAGCTCGGATTCGACGTTTTGGATCTGCTCGGTAAGCGAGATGGGCGGCACCCGGTTTCCGGTATACGTAGCCCGCTGCTTGGCAAGGGCCTCCTGTTTCTTCTTGAGCTCGGCGATGCGCGCCGCGATCTCGCCTACCCGCGCGCTCGGCTCCGAGAGCGCCCGCGCGCGGGCGTCGTCGACGTCCTTGACGCTGGTGTAGGTCGCGAGCAGCGCGTTGTCACGCCGCTCCTCGTCCTTGGCGCGGGCGGCCTCTTCCTGTTTCTTTTTCTCCTCCGCCTCTTTCGCCGCCGGGTCCTCCAGCGAGCTGTTGGTCGGTACGATTCGGTTGATCACCAGGCCCTGCGAGTTGATTTGCTCGACCACCTGGCCGATGCACTGGTTCGGGATCGTCTGGCCGTAGTACACCCGGCCATCCTTGCTGGTGCAGCGATACATCGGCGTCGCGGCGTGGAGCGGCAAAGCCGCTGCAGCAAAGGCGGTGACCGCTGCGCCGATGGCGATGCTCCGTAACATCTCTTTCCCCTTCGTTTCGGCTGACCCAGTCAATTCTAACGCGTCGCGCGCGGCCCGCGTTGACCCTGCTAAAATCCGCGCCACCCTCCGCGCGACTTTTTTCATGCATTCCGCCGACCGCAGCTTCATCGCCGAGACCACCGCAAAGATGCTGCTCGAGGTGAAGGCGGTGCTATTTTCCGACGATAGGCCATTCATCTTCACTTCCGGCTGGGCGAGCCCGGTATACATCGACTGCCGCAAGCTGATCTTCTACCCGCGCATCCGGTCGCAGCTCGTCGAATTCGCCGAGGCGACGCTCGCGCGCGACGTGGGCTTCGAGCAGTTCGACGTAGTCGCGGGCGGAGAGACGGCCGGCATACCGTACGCGGCCTGGATCGCGGACCGGCTCGGCCTGCCCATGCAGTATGTGCGTAAGAAGCCCAAGGGCTTCGGCCGCAATGCCCAGATCGAAGGCGATATCCGCGAGGGTGCGCGCACGCTGCTGGTCGAGGATCTCACGACCGACGGGCGCTCGAAGATCAATTTCTGCAAGGCGCTGCGCGACGCGGGCGCGGTGGTCGAGCACGTGTTCGTGAACTTCTATTACGACATCTTTCCCGAGTCGAAGAAGATCCTGGCGGATCTGAATGTGCGGCTGCACTACCTCGCGAGCTGGTGGGACGTGCTCGCCGTAGTGAAGACGGGGAGCTATCTGCCCGCCGCGCAGATCGCGCAAGTGGAGAAGTTCCTACACGCTCCCGCGGACTGGTCGGCGGCGCACGGCGGCGTGTCGAGTTTTCCCTCCGCGTGAGGATCGTCACCCTAAACGTCAACGGCATCCGTTCGGCCGCGCGCAAGGGCCTGTACCGCTGGCTGGCGGCGCAGCGCGCCGATGTGGTGTGCCTGCAGGAGATTAAGGCGCACGAGCCCGACCTCGACGCCACCATGCGTGCGCCGCGCGGGCTGCACGGATTCTTTTCGCATGCCGACAAGAAGGGCTACGCGGGGGTCGCGCTCTACTGCCGCGCCGAGCCCGATTCGGTGCGCGAGGGGTTCGGCGTGCGCGAGTTCGACGGCGAGGGGCGCTACCTCGAGGCGCGCTTCGGCCGCCTGTCGGTGGTGTCGCTGTACGTGCCTTCGGGTTCCGCGGGCCCGCACCGTCAGGCGTCCAAATTCCGCTTCCTGGACGTCTTCCTGCCCTATCTCCGGAAGCTCAGGCGCAGCCGGCGCGAAGTCATCCTGTGCGGCGACTGGAACATCGCGCACAAGGAGATAGACCTGAGGAACTGGCGCTCGAACCAGAAGAACTCCGGCTTCCTGCCCGAGGAGCGCGCCTGGCTCACCAAGGTGTTCGATGACGTCGGGTTCGTCGACGTGTTCCGGCGCTTGAACCAGAAGCCCGAGCAGTACACCTGGTGGTCGAACCGCGGCCAGGCCTGGGCGAAGAACGTCGGCTGGCGCATCGACTACCAGGTCGCCACGCCCGGCGTGGCGAAGACCGCCGTGCGCGAGTCGATCTACAAGCGGCGCCGCTTTTCCGACCACGCCCCCCTCATCATCGACTATGAGTGGCGCCTCGGGGGCTGAGCTCCTGGGCGTATTCCGCGGCAGGAGGATCTTCCTGCTGCTGCTGCTGGGCTTCTCCTCGGGCCTGCCGCTCGCGCTGACCGGCGCCACGCTGCAGGCGTGGCTCACTGTGAGCGGGGTCGATCTCACTACCATCGGCATGTTCGCCCTGGTCGGACAGCCCTACACCTACAAGTTCCTGTGGGCGCCGCTCATGGACCGCTTCACGATCCCGCTGCTCGGCAGGCGCCGCGGTTGGCTGGTCGTCACGCAGCTGGGCTTGCTGGCGACAATCGCGTGGATGGGAACGCTCACACCCGAGCGCTCGCCCTGGCTGCTCGCCGGACTCGCACTCGCCGTGGCGTTCCTGTCGGCCTCGCAGGACATCGTGTTCGACGCGTATCGCACCGACGTGCTCGGCGCGGAAGAGCGCGGCGCGGGGGCCGCCGTCTCGGTGCTCGGCTACCGCATCGCGATGCTGGTTTCCGGAGGCCTGGCGCTGATTCTGGCCGACGAGTGGCTCGGCTGGCGGGGCACCTACTGGCTGATGGCGGCGTTGATGCTGGTCGGCGTCGCCGCGACATGGGCGGCGGAAGAGCCGAGCGCGCCCCCGCGCGCGCCGCACACGCTGGAGCAGGCAGTGCGCGAGCCGCTCGGCGAATACTTCGGCCGCGACGGGGCATGGATCCTGCTCGCGTTGATTGTGCTCTACAAGCTGGGCGACGCCTTCGCCGGATCGCTTTCCACGGCGTTCCTGATCCGCGGGCCGGGCTTCTCCCTCACCGAGGTGGGCGTCGTGAACAAGTGGCTCGGCGTGATCGCGACCATCGCCGGCGCGCTCGCAGGGGGTGCGCTCATGGCGCGCCTCAGGCTGTACCGGTCGCTCGTCCTCTTCGGCGTGCTGCAGGCGGTCACCAACCTCGGCTACATGCTGCTCGCTCTGGCCGGCAAGAGCTATGTGCTGATGATCGCGGCGGTGGCCGCCGAGAACCTGTGCGGCGGCATGGGCACGGCCGCGTTCGTGGCGCTGCTGATGGCGATGTGCGAGCGGCGCCACTCCGCGACCCAGTACGCGCTGCTCTCGGCGCTCGCCGCGCTCGGGCGGGTCTATGTCGGACCGGCCGCGGGCGCGATGGCGCAGAGCCTGGGCTGGCCCGAGTTCTTCTTCGCCACCTTCCTCATCGCCCTGCCGGGCTTGGCGATGCTCGTCTGGCAGCGGCGCCGCATCGAGGCGATCGACGTCGCACCGCGCGACTAGCCGCGCAGCACGGCGCTGAAGCGGCGTTCGACCGCGAAGCCCACGAGCACGACGGCGAACACTGTGGCGAGCGAAGCCGCCGCAAGCGCCGCGGGCGGCGGAGGAGGACCGGGGATGTAGGGACCCGACGCCGTCATCGCCGACGCCACCGCCACCAGCCCGACGACGAGCGCCGCCCGCCCGCGCGGCAGCCGCGCGCGCTGCAGGTAGAGCGCAAGCCCGGCGGCCGCGAGCGCGAGCTCGAAGGCGATCGCCACCGGCATCGACCGCCACAGTCCGAGCCCGAGCTTCGCGGACTGCCCGCCCAGGAGGGGCATGTCGGGCACGTGCACGATGAGATCGAGCACGAAGTGCGAGAACACCGCGGCGGCGAGGGCGCACGCAACGCGCGCGCGTCCGCCAGCGCCCTGCGAAGCGAACCAGCCGAGCAGCGCCGCGAGCGCCGACCAGCCGATGCTCGCCGCCAGTCCGTGCGAGTACGGAAACACGAAGGTGAAGAACCTGCTGCGGCCCGCGTCCACCGGGTGGCCGACCGACTCGACGCCGGCGAGCACGAGCAGCCAAAGCAGCGCGTCGGCGAACAGCGCGGCGAACAGCAGCGCTCCGAGGTTGAGCCGCGGCTCGACGCGCTTGAGCGCGAGTCCCGCGCCGATGTGGCCGACGAACACCGTCCGGTTCCTAGCGCAGTTCCTCGAGGCGACGCTTCTGCCGCCCCGCGGCGTCGAAGTTGGACGGCGCGAGCCAGAGCTCGAAGGCCCGCTCGAGCGCCGGCCACTCCCGGTCGATGATCGAGAACCAGGCGGTGTCGCGGTTCTCGCCTTTGACCAGCATGTGCTGGCGGAAGGTGCCTTCGTAGGCGAAGCCGAAGCGTGCGGCGGCGCGGCGCGAGGGCTCGTTCAGCGCATTGCACTTCCATTCGAAGCGGCGGTAGCCGAGCTCGTCGAAGGCGTAGCGCGCGGCGAGAAAGAACGCTTCCGTCGCGACGCGCGTGCGCGCGATCGCCGGCCCCCACAGGATCGAGCCGATCTCGATTACGCCATGCTCCGGGACGATCCGCATGAGGGCCTGGCGGCCTTCGCAACGCCCGCTCGCGGCGTCGATCACGGCGCAATACAGCGGATCCTGCGACGCAGCCGCGCGCGCAAGCCAGGCGCCGAAGGCGCCGCGATCCTCGGGCGACTCGAACAGGTAGCGAAAGCGCTCCTGTGCGCCCGGGGCCATCGAGGCGGCGAAAAGGTCGTCTCCGTGGCGCGCCGGGTCGAGGGGCTCGAGGCGGGCGTAGCGCCCCGTGAGCGTCACGCGTTCCGGGCGCGCGAAGCTAGGCCGCCGCACAGCGGTACACGGCGAGGCTGCCGAAAAGGTTCGGCAGGAAGTTGATCTGCCGGCCCTGGTGCAGCGCGACGCGCTCGCGGATGCGCACGCCGAGCTTGCGGCACAGGTCCTCGAAGTCCAGTGTGGTGCACAGGTGCACGTTCGGGGTGTCGTACCACTCGTATGGCAGCTCCGCGGACACCGGCATGCGCCCGAGCAGCACCTGCAGGCGCGAGTTCCAGTGGCCGAAGTTGGGGAACGAGACGATCGCTTCGCGGCCGACGCGCAGCATTTCGCGCAGCAGCTGCTCGATGCGGTGGATCGTCTGCAGGGTCTCGGAGAGGATCACGGTGTCGAAGGAACCGTCCCGGAACAGCGACAGGCCGCTCTCCAGGTCGAGCTGCAGCACGTTGATGTCGTTCTTCACGCAGGCGATCACCTCGGCGTCGTCGATCTCGACGCCGTAGCCCGGCGCCTCGCGCGCCTGCCAGAGGTACTTGAGCAGCGCGCCGTCACCGCAGCCGAGGTCGAGCACGCGCGCACCCTGCGTCACCCAGCGCGCGATGGCCGCGAAGTCGGGACGTCCGGCGAGCAGGGCCTGCTGCGTTTCGCTCACAGCCCGATGTTCCCGAAGTAGGAGGCGAGCGCGCCGAAGTAGCGCGCATCGTCCATGAGAAAGGCGTCGTGCCCGCCCGGCGCGTCGATTTCCAGGTAGGACACGATCTTGCGCGCATCGAGCAGCGCCCTGACCATCTCGCGCGAGCGCGACGGCGCGAAGCGCCAGTCGGACTTGAACGACACGACGAGGAACGCCGCCTTTGCGCGCGCCACCGCGGCGGCGAGATCGCCGCCGAAGTCGGCCGCCGGGTCGAAGTAATCGAGCGCCTTGGTGATTCTCAGGTAGGTGTTGGCGTCGAAATAGGTGGAGAACTTGTCGCCCTGGTAGCGCAGGTAGCTCTCGACCTCGAAATCGATGTCGAAGTCGAAGCCGAGCGCCGCGCGGCGCAGCTGGCGCCCGAACTTGCCCATCATCGCCTCGTCCGAGAGGTACGTGATGTGGCCGATCATGCGCGCGATGCGCAGCCCGCGCACCGGCACCACGCCCTTGTCGTAGTAATTCCCACCATGGAAATCGGGATCGGTGGTGATCGCCTGGCGGGCGACTTCATTGAAGGCGATGTTCTGCGCCGAGAGCTTCGGCGTCGCCGCGATCACTAGCGCGTGGCGGATGCGCTCGGGGTAGGCGAGCGACCACTGCAGGGCCTGCATGGCACCGAGGCTGCCGCCCATTACTGCCGCGAAGCGCTCGATGCCGAGCCGGTCAGCGAGCCGCGCCTGCGCCTCGACCCAGTCCTCGACGGTGACCACCGGGAAATCGCCCCCCCAGGGCTTGCCGGTGGCCGGGTTGAGGCTCATCGGCCCGGTCGAGCCATGACAGCCGCCGAGGTTGTTGACGCCGATCACGAAGAACCTGCGTGTGTCGAGCGGCTTGCCCGGGCCCACCAGGTTGTCCCACCAGCCGATGTCCTCGGGTCGGTCTGCGTAGTACCCGGCGACGTGGTGCGAGGCGTTGAGCGCGTGGCACACCAGCACGGCGTTCGAGCGCGCCGCGTTCAGCTCGCCGT
Source organism: Burkholderiales bacterium (assembly GCA_035310985.1). Classification (GTDB taxonomy): domain Bacteria; phylum Pseudomonadota; class Gammaproteobacteria; order Burkholderiales; family SG8-39; genus DAHVFK01. The sequence goes on along the minus strand of DATGDH010000048.1, from coordinate 8,566 downwards.
AGGTCTCGTACGCGAGCTCGAATCCCGGCAGCTCGGCGCCGCCGCGCAGGCGGATCGGCTCGTCGAAGCGCGCCTTGTGCGCGACGACGGCGCCGACGGAAGAGGAATCGTGAGGAGCGTTCAAGTGCGTCTCTTTAGCGGGATTTGTAGGGCGCCCGCAAGCTGAACATCAAATCGGCGCCGACGCGGAATTATAGCCGAGCGGAGAGCTTCCTCAATCGGCCGCCTTGGCGGCGCCGCTGGCGAGCAGCGCCTCGATCGAGTTGTCGTCCAGTCCCGCTTCGGCGAGCACCTCGCGCGTATGCTCGCCGAAGCGCGGCGCGTGGCGACGGTATTCGGGCGCCGTCGCGGACCACTCCGAGGGCACGGCCATCGAGCGAATGCGCCCTTCGCTCGGATGCTCGACGACGACGAAGTAGCCGATCGCCGCGAGATGCGGGTCGTGCACGATGTCAGAGAGGCTATTCATGCGCTGCACCGGGATGTCGGCCGCCTCGAGCGCCGTGATCCAGTCCTTGGTGCTGCGCTTATTCATTTCCTCGTCGACCAGCGCGTAGGCGACGTCGAAATTGCGGCTTCTCGCCTCCTGGCTGCGGAACGCCTCCGATTCCATCAGCTCGGGCTTGCCGACGAGCGCGAGAAACGCGCGCCACTGCTTGTCGTTGTAGATCAGCGCGCAGACGTAGCCGTCGGAGGTGCGGTAGGGCCGGCGGTCCCTCGCCAGCATCCTGGCGTAGCCGAGCTCGCCCGCATGCGGCTCGAAGGTGTAGCCGCCCAGGTGCTCGCCAAGCACCGTCTGCAGCAGGCTCTCGAACATCGGCACGTCGACGCGCTGCCCGGCGCCCGTCTTCTCGCGCGCGTAGAGCGCCGCGCACACTGCGTTGACGATGTGCAGCCCGGCGGTGCGGTCGGCGATGATCACCGGCGCGTAGCGCGGCACGTCGGCGCCCTGCGCCTCCAGCAGCCATGGAATGCCGGCCGCCCCCTGGATCAGGTCGTCGTAGGCGGCCTTCGCCGCGTACGGGCCGCGCTGGCTGTAGCCGAAGCCGCCGACGTAGATGATGCGCGGATTGACCGCGCGCAGGTCCTCGTACGCGAGCCTGAGCCGCGCCATCGCCTGCGGGCGGATGTTGTACACGAGAACGTCCGCGTTGCGCGCCAGGGCGAGCAGCGCGTCGTGCGCGGCCCGCTGCTTCAGGTCGAGCGCGATCGCGCGCTTGTTGCGGTTGGCGTTCAGGAAGATGTGCCCCATGCCTGCGTGTCGCGCCGGCCAGGCATGGCGCATGACATCGCCCTCGGGTGGCTCGACCTTGATCACGTCGGCGCCCAGGTCGGCCAGGATCTGCGTGGCGTAGGGACCCATCACCACCGTGGTGAGATCCAGCACGCGCACGCCGTCCAGCGGCCCGGCCATCCGTCGTCAGGCGTTCAGCTTGGCGAGCAGCGCGCGCGTGCGCGCCGGATCGACGCTGCGCAGCACGCGCTGCACCAGAGGCCGCAGCTCGGCGAGGTTGGTGCGCAGGATGCGCTCCTTGATGGCGAGCAGTTGGGCCGGATGCATCGAGAAGTTGCGCAGGCCCATGCCGAGCAGCAGGCGCGTGAGCTGCAGGTCTCCGGCCATCTCGCCGCACACGGCGACCGGCACGCCGGCGCGGCCCGCCGTGCGGATGGTATGCGCCACCAGATGCAGCACTGCTGGGTGCAGCGGGTCGTACAGGTGGGCGACCGAGTCGTCTGTGCGGTCGATCGCGAGCGTGTACTGGATCAGGTCGTTCGTGCCGAGCGAAAGGAAGTTTAGGTGCCGCAGGAACATCGGCAGCGCAAGCGCCGCCGCCGGGATCTCGATCATGCCGCCGACTTCGAGCGCGCGGTCGAAGGGGATCCCCTTTTCGTCGAGCTGCTGCTTCGCCTGCCTGACGAAGGCGAGCGCCTGCTCGATTTCGTGGCCGTGCGCGACCATCGGTAGGAGGATGCGCACGCGCCCGTAATGCGAGGCGCGCAGGATCGCCCTGATCTGCGTCAGGAACATCTGCGGCTCGGCGAGGCAGAAGCGGATCGCGCGCAGGCCGAGCGCGGGGTTGGGCATCACGTGGCCGTTTCCCGACAGCGTCTTGTCGGCGCCGATGTCCAGCGTGCGCAACACGACCGGCCTGCGCTCGAGCGCCGCGGCGACCTCGCGATAGGCCTCGAACTGCTCGTCCTCCGAGGGTAGGTCCTTGCGGTTCATGAACAGGAACTCGGTGCGGAACAGCCCGATGCCCTCGGCGCCGGCCTCGAGCGCCTGCGCCACGTCCTGTGGCAGCTCGATGTTGGCGTACAGCTCGACCGGTTCGGCGTCCAGCGTCGCGGCGGGCGTGGACTTCAGTCGCCGCAGCTTCTTGCGCTCGAGCTCGATCTGCGACTGCCGCAGCTGGTATTCGGCCAGCACGATCGGGTCCGGGTCGACCACCAGCACGCCCTGCGCGCCGTCCACGATGAGCAGCTCGCCTTCGCGTATCGTCTGGCGCGCCTGGTGCAGGCCGACGATCGCCGGGATGTTGAGGCTGCGCGCGAGAATCGCGGTATGCGAGGTGACGCCGCCCGCGTCGGTGACGAAGCCGCCGAACTGATGGCGCTTGAACAGGATCATGTCGGCGGGTGACAAATCGTGCGCCACGACGATCAGGTTGCGCTCCTCGGCGCTGCGCGGCTCGGCGAGCGTCTGGCCGCCCATCAGCGCCTTCAACACGCGCTCGACCACCTGGCGAACGTCGGCCTTGCGCTCGCGCAGATACGGGTCGTCGATCTCCTCGAATTGCGCCGTCAGCCTGTCCATCTGCTGCACCAGCGCCCACTCGGAGTTGCAGCGCCGCTCGCGCACCAGCTCGAGCGGCGCGAACGACAGCGACGGATCCTCGAGGATCATGCGGTGCAGGTTGACGAAGGCGCCGAACTCCGCCGGAGAATCCGGCGGGATCTGCTGCTCTAGCGCTCGCAGATCGTCCTTGACGCTGGCGATCGCGGCATCGAAGCGCGCAATCTCGGCTTCGACCGACTCTTCCGGTATCTCGTAGTGCGCCACCTCGAGGCGCGCGCTCGACACGAGGTGCGCGTGACCGATGATGATGCCGCCCGAGACGCTCGAGCCGTGCAGGACGAAGTTCACTCGCCCTCGCCGAATTTGTCGGCGATCAGATTGCAGATCGCGTCTAGCGCGGCCTGCGCGTCGTCGCCCTCCGCCTCGACGACGACCGAGCTGCCCTTGCCCGCCGCGAGCATCATCACGCCCATGATGCTCTTGGCGTTCACCCGCCGGCCGTTGCGCGAAAGCCAAACCTCGCTCTTGAAGCCACTCGCGACCTGCGTCAGCCTGGCCGAGGCGCGCGCGTGCAGGCCGAGCTTGTTGACGATCGTTGTCTCAATGCTTGCCATTGCAGCGGTCGGTGTTCATGTTCACGACCCCCTCGCGGCCTCCCGAGAGCGCCTTGTCCACCACCGTGGCGAGCGGCTCGTTGCGGTAGGTCAGGGCACGCACGAGCATGGGCAGGTTCACCCCCGCCACGCCCGCCACGCGGCCGCGCTCGAGCAGCCGCAGCGCGATATTGCCCGGCGTCGCGCCGTGGATGTCGCTCAGCACGAGGACGCCCTGCCCGCTATCTAGCTCTTTCAGCAGCTGCAGCGCGCGCGGCAGCACCGCCTCGGGATCGTCGTCGACGGCCACGCCGAGATGGCGCACCGCCTGCGGACGCGTGCCCAGCACATGGCTTGCCGCGTGGATGAGCGCGTCGCCGAGCGTGCCGTGCGAGATGATGAGTATCCCGATCACGCGCGCAGCTTCGCCTCGAGCGCCTCGATGTACATCCCCGGCACGTCGAAGCCGGTCTGGTCCTGGATCTCACGAAAGCACGTCGGGCTGGTGACGTTCACCTCGGTGAGCCAGTCGCCGATCACGTCCAGGCCGACGAACAGCAGCCCACGCGCTGCGAGCGTGGGCCCGAGCGACTCGGCGATCTCGCGGTCGCGTGCGCTCAGCGCGCGCGCTTCGCCGCGCGCGCCCGCCGCGAGGTTGCCGCGCGATTCGCCGGCCTTGGGAATGCGCGCCAGGCAGTAGGGCACCACCTTGCCGTCGATGATGATCACACGTTTGTCGCCGTCGACGATCTCGGGAATGTAGCGCTGCGCCATCACGCTGCGCCTGCCGCCCTGCGCCATGATCTCGACGATCACGTTGCGGTTGGGGTCGCCCGCGCGCACGCGGAAGATGTTCTCGCCGCCCATCACGTCGAGGCGCTTGACGACGACGTCCTGCTGCTCGTCGATGAAGGCGTGGATCTGCAGCGGATCGCGCGTCACCAGCGTGGGCGCCACGAACCGGGCGAACTCCGTGATGGCGATCTTCTCGTTGTGGTCGCGGATCGCCGCCGGGGAATTGAACACGCGCGCGCCCCCGCGCTCGGCTGCGGACAGCAGCCAGGTGCTGGTCACGTACTCGAGATCGAAGGGCGGGTCCTTGCGCATGAGAACCGCGTCGAAATCGGCCAGCCGGCGCCGCGCGTTGCCGTCGGTCCGGTACCAGTCCTCGTCGCTGTCGGTGAGCGCGATGCGCGTTGTCTCGGCTGTCACGCCGTCGGCGCGCCAGGCGAGGCCCGGCTGCTCGCATACGTATACCGCGTGGCCGCGCGCCTGGGCGGCGCGCATCATCGTGACGGTCGTGTCCTTGTAGGCCTTGATCTCGTCCAGCGGGTCGATGATGAACAGGAACTGCATGGCCGCCGGCGCGGGGCGCCCGCCCCCGCGCTTCATTGGGTCACTTGCTGTGCGACACCATGTACTCGATCGCGGCGCGGATATCGGCGTCCGACAGGGCGGCGTTGCCGCCCTTGGGCGGCATCGCGCCCTTGCCGTGCAACGCGGCGTTGAGCAGCGTGTCCATGCCGGTGGCGATACGCGGCGCCCACGCCGCCTTGTCGCCGAATTTCGGCGCGCCGGCGGCGCCCGTTCCGTGGCAGGCGATGCAGGTGCCCTCGTAGGTTTTCTTGCCGTCGGGCGGGCCCGCCTTGGCCACCGCGACCGGCGCCGCGGCCGGCGTCGCCGGACTGCCAGCCGGTGCGCTGAACGACACGCTGCCCACCGGCTGGATGCGCTCGGCGACCGCGGCCGGACTCATCGCCGAAGGATCGGCGGTCGGTCCCGACATCACCAGCTTGACGAGCAGCACGATGCCGATGACTGGCACGATGAACGCGAGCAGCACGATCGTGACGAGCTGCTGCGGCGTCTTGATGAAGGAAGAATGTTCGTCGTGCTCGCTCATGCCTGCGCCCTGACCGTGTAGATAAAGAGCTGATTTTAGCGTGAATGTCGGACGGCGAGAAAGCCGCGGCGTGGACGCTCGCTGCGAAACGGGCTATTCTTCGCGCCTCCCCGGGCGCCCGTAGCTCAGCGGATCAGAGTATTGGCCTCCGAAGCCAAGGGTCGTGGGTTCGAATCCCGCCGGGCGCGCCAGAGTTCCCTCGGCTTGGTCGACGACAGCCATGAGCGATAAACCAGTCAGCCGCTTTCCGGTGCCCAAGCTGGAAGACTTGCCGGAGGATATCCGCGTCCGGCTGCTCGCGGTGCAAGAGAAGTCGGGATTCGTGCCGAACGTGTTCCTCGCCCTCGCGCACCGGCCCGACGAGTTCCGCGCCTTCTTCGCCTACCACGACGCGCTGATGGAGAAGGAGGGCGGCCTCAGCAGGGCCGAGCGCGAGATGATCGTTGTCGCCACCTCGGGCGCGAACAACTGCCAGTACTGCGTAGTCGCGCACGGCGCGATCTTGCGCATCCGCGCGAAGAACCCGCTCGTCGCCGACCAGGTGGCGATCAACTACCGCAAGGCCGACATCACGCCGCGCCAGAAGGCGATGCTCGATTTCGCGCTCAAGGTGGCGCTCGAAGCGGCGACGGTAGGCGAAGCGGACTTCGCGACGCTGCGCGCGCACGGCTTCAGCGACGAAGACATCTGGGACATCGGCGCGATCGCCGCCTTCTTCGCCTTGTCGAACCGAATGGCGAACCTTACCGACATGCGTCCGAACGACGAGTTCTACCTGCTCGGGCGCGTGCCCAAGGGCAAGTGAGCTTCAGGCCGCGATAGCGGGTCGGCGCTTCCAGAGCTGCGTCGCCTGCTCGAAGGCGTGCGCGAGCTGCAAAACGCCGAAGTCGTCGCGGTAGCGCCCGACGATTTGGATGCCGACGGGGAGCCCGTTGTCGGTGAACGCGGCGGGCACCGAGATGGCCGGGTGGCTGGTGATGGTCACGTAGTAGCAGCTCTTCATCCAGTCGAGGTAGTTGCCCATCGCTACGCCCGCGATCTCGCGCGGATAGTCGAGCTCGACCGGAAAAGGCGGCAGCTGGTTGACCGGCGCGACCAGGAAGTCGTAGCGCTCGAAGAAGCGCCGCATGCGCTGGAAGAGCTCGGTGCGCAGGCGCTCGGCGCGCGCGATGCGCTCGCCGTCCAGTCGCAGCCCCTGCTCGATGTTCCAGACGACGGTGTCCTTGAGCTCCCCGCGGTGCGTGCGCAAGAGCGGTGCGAAGCGCAGCGAAAACGACAGCGCGCGCAGGGTCTCGAAGGCCTCGGTCGCACCGTCGAAGTCGGGCTCGGCGTCTTCCATCCTGCAGCCCAGCGAGGCGAACACCTTGCGCTGCGGCGCGAGCGCGCTCAGGACGCGCTCGTCCATCGGCAGGCCGCCGAGGCTCGCGCTCCAGGCGACGCGCGCGCCGCGGAAATTGCGCGCGAGGCTCCTCGCGAACGCCTTGCCCGGCTCGGCGATCGAGATCGGCACGCGCGGATCGGGCCCGGCCATGGCGGCGAGCAGGAACGCGGCGTCGGCGACCGTGCGCGCCACCGGCCCGATCACCGGTTGCGTGTCCCAGGCGTTGGCGGCGGGATAGTTGGGCACGCGTCCGGGCGTCGGCCGGAAGCCGACCACGTTGCAGTAGTTGGCCGGATTGCGCAGGCTCGCCGCCAGGTCCGAGCCATCGGCAAAGGGCAGCATGCCGCAGGCGGCCGCCACCGCCGCGCCGCCCGAGGAGCCGCCGCAGGTCTTGGACAGGTCGTAGGGGTTGCGCGTCGCGCCGAACACCGCGTTGAAGGTCTGGCTGCCGGCGCCGAACTCGGGGGTGTTGGTCTTGCCCAGCGTGATCGCGCCCGCGGCGCGCAGCCGCTCGACCAGGCTATGGTCCTCCGCGGGCAAGTGGTCGCGGTAGACGAGCGAGCCCTTGGTGGTGCGGATGCCCCGGGTGTCGATGAGGTCCTTGTAGGCGATCGGCAGCCCGGCGAGCGGACCGAGGCGCGCGCCCTTGCGCTCGAGCTTCTTCGCCTCCTTCAGGGCCCGCTCCGGCAGCAAGGTGACGATCGCATTCACCCTGGGGTTGACGCGCTCGATCTGCGCGATGAACGCGCGCATCACCTCGCTCGCCGAGACCTTGCGCGCTCGGATCATCTGCGCGAGCCGCCTCGCGCCGGTAAAGCAGAGCTCTGCGTCCATGCTTTCCTACATCAGAACGATGTCGAACTGCTCTTGCGTGTAGCCCGTCTCGACCTGCATCGAGATCGGCTTGCCGATAAAATCCGAGAGCATGGCGAGCGAGGCGGACTCCTCCTCCAGAAACAGGTCGTTTACCGGCTGCGAAGCGAGGATGCGGTACTCGCGCGCGTTGAAGGCGCGTGCCTCCCTCAGGATTTCGCGCAGGATCTCGTAGCACACCGTGCGCGCGGTCTTCACCTCGCCGCGCCCGCCGCACACCGGGCAGGGCTCGCACAGAACGTGCGCGAGCGACTCGCGCGTTCTCTTGCGGGTCATCTCCACGAGTCCCAGGGCGGTGAAGCCGTTAACCGTCATCCTGGTGCGGTCGCGCGCGAGCGCCTTGTTGAACTCCTCGAGCACCGCGGCGCGGTGCTCGAGGTTCTCCATGTCGATGAAGTCGATGATGATGATGCCGCCGATGTTGCGGAGCCGGAGCTGGTAGACGACCTCCTTGGCCGCCTCGACGTTGATCTTGGTGATCGTCTCCTCGAGGTTCTTCTTCCCGACGTAGCGCCCGGAGTTCACGTCGATGGCGGTGAGCGCCTCGGCCTGGTCGATGATGATGTAGCCGCCGCTCTTCAGCCAGACCTTGCGCTGGCTCGCGCGCTTCAGCTCCTGCTCGATGCCGTAGGCGTCGAAGATCGGCTCGTCGCCGGAGTAGCACTCGATCTGGCTCGCGAGGTGCGGCGCCTGCTCCCGCACGAAGCGGAGGATCCGCTCGTACTCGTCGCGGTCGTCGATGACGAGCTTCTGCACGTCGGCGGTGAAGAGGTCGCGCGTCGCGCGCAGGATGAGGTCGAGGTCGCCGTGCAGCAGCGCCGGCGCGCCCACCTTGTCCTTCATCCGGATGATCTCGTTCCAGACCTGGATGAGGAAGCGGATGTCGGCCTCGAGCTTCTCGGCCTCCACGCCCTCGGCCACGGTGCGGACGATGAAGCCGGTCCCCTCCGGGCGCATGCGGTCCACGATCTCGCGCAGGCGCCGCCGCTCGCCGTCCTTCTCGATGCGGCGGGAGATGC
>DATGDH010000047.1:0-24032 GCA_035310985.1 Burkholderiales bacterium | reverse complement strand
GGACGACTTCGTGCAGGTCGATGTCGGCATCACCGCGCGCGACTGGAGCTTCCAGGGTATCGCGCCCACGCTGATGTTGAGCGCGGGACGCAACCAGTCGTCCATTCCTCTGTACACCTATGAGCGGCGCTTCGTCGGTGTCGGCTTGACGCGCGAGTTCTAGCTCGCCACGTGGCAGCCTTCAGCCGGGAACCGGAAGAAGTGTCGGAAAACTTTACAGCTAATCCATCGCCATTATTTCAACAGCGATTTTGGTTCGTACGATCAAAGAGAAAGCAAATGCTGGTCCGAAACATGCTGCGAAACCAACTCCCACATGAACTTAGGCCAGCATGATGCGACTGGTTCAGTTAGCGGCCGTAACGGCACTATCGCTCGGCGCGGCCAGTTTCGCAAAGGCATCGCCAGACGCGTATCTGGCCGATTTGGAGGCCGCCGCCGGGCAGGGCGAGCCCAAGGCCATGACCGAGCTCGCGAGGCGCTACGAGAACGCCGAAGACGTCCCGGGGGACCTGCAAAAGGCGCGCGAGCTCTACTGCCGCGCGGCAAAACAGGGCTACGCAGAAGCGCAGTTTCAGCTGGGCTGGATGTATGCGAATGGCCGGGGCGTCGAGCATGACGACGCTGTGGCCGCGGCGCTTTTCGAGATGGCGGCGAACAGGGGGCACGAGTACGCCGCCAAGTTGCTGCGTTACGTGCATCCTCAGCCGGATACGAAATTGCCGTCTTGCCTAACGCCGGATCCCGCGCCGGCGCCGCTTGCGCTCGATGACGTGGCGCCCGCCCTGCGCGGCAATGCGGATGTTAAGCGGCTGGTATATCGCCTTGCACCCCGCTACCGGGTTGATCCGCAGCTGGCGCTGGCGGTGATCGTCGTCGAGTCGGATTTCAATAGCTCGGCAATCTCGCCGAAGAACGCGCAGGGGTTAATGCAGCTCGTGCCGAAAACCGCCGTACGGTTCGGGGTGAAGAGCGCGTTCGATCCGACCGAAAACGTCAAGGGCGGTCTCGCCTACCTGCGCTGGCTGCTGGCGTATTTCCAGGGCGACGTGCGGCTGGTGGTGGCGGCTTACAACGCGGGTGAGCAGGCGGTCGACAAGCACCACGGCGTACCGCCTTATCCGGAAACACGCGACTACGTAAGGAAAGTCACCAGCATTTATACGAGAACGAATCTGCCGTTCGATTCCGGCGTCGTCGATCCCTCTCCGATCGTGCGCGGCATGGCTGGTTCGCAGCCCTGACGTTCCTGCATGGCAATGCGCGCGGGATTGCCGCGCGTAGTTTGCAAAAAATCCTAATGGCGGCTCGCATTTTTCCTGCGCCGCCTTCTTCTCGATGCAAGCCGGTGTGAACCAGTGTAAGGACGCAGACTTGTTCACTTTCCGGCTGTCAATCGAAGTGATGTCATGGGGGCGAGAACTCGACCGAGGGATGAGCCGTGTTTGAACAAGTGCAGCGCGTGTGTCGACTGGCCGCCGATGTGGTCCTGGCTACCCGGGCTCTTGCGGAGACCGAGAACGCCCGCGCGGCCACCGCGCACTGCGCGGCGGTCGTGGAACGCAGCCTTGTCTCGCTCGTTGAAGAGGTCTACGCGGTGGAATTCGACCTCGCGCTGGGCGGGAACGAGCAACCTCGTCGCGAGGTAGCCGTGGCGCCGACGGAGCAGAAGATCCACGCCTTGGCCGCGGCCTTCGTCGCGTCACTCTGCGACATGACCGAAGATTTCATGCAAGCGGATGATTTGCCGCTGGACTCAAGGATGCTGCGGGGGAGCAAGTTCGATGCTCTGTCGGCCGCGTTGAGCAAGGCGGGATACCTAAACGACCGGGAACTTACGGGGCACGGCCAGCCAGCCTAGCTTTCCTTGCGCTTGGCACAAGGAAGCATTCAAGCAATTTGGCTAACGAGTGAAGTGGGTCCGCAGCTCGCGCAGCGCCTGATTGTATTTCGTCGCCGCCTCGGTCCTGTTGCTGACCCCGATCTTCCTGAAGATGCGTTGCAGGTGATTCTTGACCGTGAACGGGCTGATATCGAGCGCCGCGGCGATGTCGATGTTGGTCTTGCCGCGGCAGATCCAGTCGAGGATCTCTTGTTCACGAGCGCTCAAATGCAGCGCGTCGCCTCCGCTTGGCGCGTGCCCTTTCACCGTCAGGATGGAGAAGGGCGGGACCCGGCGAAATGCAATGTCGATCTGGGAAACGAATAGATCGAGCAACGATAGGGAGCTCTCTTTGTGGAGCTGGTCACCAGACGAGTTTCGACTGAAGGCGAGGTAGATGCTGTCGTAACCGTCTCGCAAGTCACGAACGCCGTGCACCAGGATCGTCCGCATGGTGCGAAGCGCGTCGTGCAATGGGCAGGTGCAGGGCGCCACGAGAATGCCGCTATCGATGGCCGATAAAACGAGCGGCCGGCGGCCTGCAGCGACCCATTGCGCGTGAATCGCTTCCACCAATTCGTCGATGTTGCTGCAACGTGATAGCTGCGCCGTACGAACATTGGGCAGGGCAGAAACTACATCGAGTTTCATCTGCCATGTCGCGAAGTCGCCGCAAGCGGAGATGAAGATCTCGTGCGGAATGAACTTCTGCAATTCGCCCCTCAACCAAAGGAAGAGGTCGCGGTGACGCTGGATTGCGTGGGAGTCGGTTACGATTCTCAGGAACGCCTCGCCTTCGGCCTGGCTGAATCGCAAGGCGACCTGCGAGGCCAGTGTCGGCTGAGATGCCGCGAGATTCTTGGCGCTGCTCATGTATGTCGTTCCCTAGCGACGAGGCGCCCAAGTTCGCATGTGAAACGCCACCCGGTCAATCGACTAGATCATGCGAAAAGGGTTCAATTGCAATCTCTTACGCATTTAAGCAAGTGTGAAATAATTCACGCTTCTGGCGGCGCGGTTGTGGTCCTTGCGCGCAGGGCGTGGCCTATGATGCAGGAAGGATCCATTACCCGGGGGAGGCAATGGGGGTTCTCGACCGCTCGAATCTCGGCGCGGCCTTCCGGACTTACTTCAGCGTTGTGCCCGCGCTCACGGATGAGCTGCGCGATCACGCCTACCGCATTCGGCATCAGGTCTATTGCGAGGAACTCAAATTCGAGCCAGAGCGCCCGGACCGGCGCGAATCGGACGAATACGACGCACACTCCTTGCACTGCCTGGTACGCAGCGTCGCGAGCGGACAATACGTCGGCTGCACACGCCTGGTCCTGGCTCGGCCGGGCGATCTCGCATACCCTCTGCCGTTCGAGAAGACCTGCGCGAAGACCATCGATCGCACGATTGTCGACCCCTTGGCACTTCCGCGGGAAAGCATCGCCGAGGTTTCTCGCCTGGCAATCGTCTCTGGATACCGCCGTCGCAGAGGGGAGCAAGAGTCGCCCGCCCCTGTTACGGCCGAAAGCTTTGGGACACAGTCGCGACCGCGCTTTCCGTACCTGGCAATCGGACTCTACCTCGGGACCATCGAGCTCGCGGCCTTGCATGGCGTCCAGACGCTATTCCTGCTTTCGGAACCGATACTTGTCAGGCACTTCGCCACCTTGGGAGTCAAGATCAAGCAGATCGGCGGTGCCGTCGAGCACCGCGGCACCCGCGTGCCATCGACCATGAGTATCCCGAATATCATCGCCGGTCTCAATCTCGTCGTCCGCCCTATGTATAACGCGATCGCCGAAGAGGTGCGACGCGCGGTTCAGGAACAGCGGGCAGTCCACCGCTCCTGATCGATGTGTTTGCCGTCAAGAAACTGCTCACCGCACTCGTCTTGCCGCCCACCGGGCCTCTTCTCGTCGTTATTGCGGGATTGACTCTAGGACGGGTGCGCCCCAGGCTGGGGCAAGCGCTCGCTTGGGCCGGAGCGCTCGGCCTCGTCTTGCTTTCGCTGCCTTTTGTTTCGTATGGGCTCCAGCGCGCCATCGCAGTGAGTCCTGCGATAGACCTCGCGCAAGCAGGCCGGGCCCAGGCGATCGTGATATTAGGCGGGGGCGTGCGCCGCGCCGCGGCAGAGTACGGCGGAGACACGCTCGGGCGGCTCACCCTCGAGCGCGTGCGGTACGGCGCGTGGGTTGCACGCAGGGTCAAGCTTCCGGTCCTTGTGACCGGTGGCGTTGTGTATGGCGGAACCCCGGAGGCCGTGTTGATGAAGAACGCGCTCGAACAGGAATTCGGGATAAAAATACGTTGGGTCGAGGCACGCTCGCGCAACACGCACGAAAACGCGGTCAATTCCGCCACCATCCTATCGGGGTCAGGGATTCGGAGCGTCGTCCTGGTCGCGCACAGCTTCGACATGCGGCGAGCAAAGGGCGAGTTCGAGGCGGCGGGACTGAAAGTGATCCCGGCACCCACTGCCATTCCAAACGCGATCTCTGACAGTCCGCTCGAATGGCTGCCGAGCGTGAGTGCCTTGCAAGGCAGCTACTACGCCTTGTACGAACTGCTCGCCAGCGCGGCGCGAGAGGTCGGAAACTTGGGCTCCTGAGCCCATCGGGGAAACGCAGCGTGATGCTCAGGCATCCATCGAAGCGAGCCCCGGTTAGCTCAAATGGGCCATTGCGGGTGTTGCGGGCGCACGGCTAAGCTTTTTCCGGGAAGCTGGCTCCGGCACGGTCTCCGCGATGCGGCTCTCCTGTCCGGCACGTCTTGCGCCGAGGCCGGCATAGTCGGCATTCGGACTGGCATAATGGTCTCGTTAGGTGGGTCTGGCCTGACCCCTGGCAATCAATGGATTCGAAAGCCTATGTAGGCGATGTGGCGGCCGATGCCGACGCCGGGCTTCGGGTGCGCAATTTCACCGCCGGGGACGCCGCACGCTGGGATGCGTTCGTCGAGACCTGTTCCGAGGCCACGTTTTTTCACCGCTGCGGATGGAAGAACGTCCTGGAGGAGTGCTTCGGACATCGAGCGCACTATTTGCTTGCTGAGCGAGGTGCCCGCGTAGTGGGCGTACTTCCGCTTGCCGAGGTGAAGAGTGTGCTCTTCGGGCATGCGTTGATATCGCTGCCTTTCTGCGCAGTCGCCGGCGTGGCCGCGGGAGACACTTCGGCCGCCACCGAACTTCATCGCGTCGCGCGGGAGCTCGGGAAGCGGCTCGGGGCAGAGCACCTCGAGCTGCGCAACCCCAGTCCGCGGCAGCCGGACTGGCCGAGGCAGGACCTCTACGCCTCCTTCCGCAGGGAGATCTTCGCCGATGTCGACGCGAACATGCGCGCCATTCCGCGCAAACAGCGAGCGATGGTGCGCAAGGGCATCGGCAACGGGCTGAAGAGTCGGCTTGACGCCGGCGTCGACACCTTCTTCTCACTGTACGCCGATAACGTGCACCGGCACGGCACGCCGCCGCTGGCCAAGCGCTATTTCGCGATGCTGCGCAAGATCTTCGGACCGGACGCCGAAGTGCTGACAGTCACCGACCGGACAGGGACGGCCGTGTCGAGCGTGTTCAGCTTCTATTTCCGCGACGAGGTTCTGCCCTACTACGCGGGCGACACGGTCGCTGCGCGCGATCTGGCTGCGAACGACTTCAAATACTGGGAACTGATGCGCCGCGCATGCGAGCGGGGCGTGCGCGTGTTCGACTACGGGCGCAGCAAGCGCGGGACGGGCCCATACGATTTCAAGAAGAACTGGGGCTTCGAGCCCGCGCCGCTCGCATACGAGTACTGCCTGTACCGGCGCGAGAGTATCCCCCAGAACAATCCGCTCAATCCGAAATACCGCGCTCTTATCGCGCTCTGGCGGCACCTTCCGACTCCGGTCGCCAATTTCCTCGGACCGCACCTTGTGAAGGGTCTGGGATGAAGCGGGCGACAGAATCGGCCGAAGCGCTTCTGTTTCTCGCGCACAGACTGCCTTATCCCCCGAGCAAGGGCGACAAGGTGCGTTCGTGGCACTTCTTCAGGCATCTCGCGAAAGGCTATCGGGTGTACCTCGGCACCTTCATAGACGACCCGACCGATTGGGAGCATGTCGCCATGCTCGAGCGGCTGTGCGCCGGGCTGCACGTCGAGGCGATCGTTCCGTGGGCGAGGCGCGCGAGAAGCCTTCCAGCGCTGCTGAACGGCGAGGCGCTGTCGCTGCCGTATTTCCGGAGCAAGAGCTTGCGCCAGTGGGTAGGGGAGACCGTTCGCCGCGAGCGGATCACACGCGCGTTTGCGTTTTCGTCGCCCATGGCGCAGTACGTGCTCGGGATGCCGCAACTCAGGTCCGTCGTGGACTTCGTGGATATGGACTCGGCGAAATGGGGCGACTATGCCACGCGCCGCGGTTGGCCAGCTTCGGCGCTCTACGCGCGGGAAGCGCGTTGCCTGCTCGCCTACGAGCGCGCGGTTGCGGCGCGCGCCGAGGCGAGCGTGTTCGTGACCGAAGAGGAGGCGCGCAGATTTCGGCAGGAGGCGCCCGGCCTGGAAGGTCGAGCCGTCGCAATTCGCAACGGCGTGGACAGCGACTACTTCTCGCCAGAGCACGAATTCACGTCGCCGTTCGCGCGCGATGAGCGACCCATCGTCTTTACGGGTGCGATGGACTATTGGCCCAATGTCGACGCGGTGGCGTGGTTCGCGCGCGAGGTGCTGCCTGAAATTCGCGTGCGCGTACCCGAGGCTCGGTTCTACGTCGTGGGCATGAATCCCGAGCGGGCGGTCAGGGCACTGGCGAGCGATGGCGTGACGACCGTCACCGGCCGCGTTGACGACGTCCGCCCCTATCTGCAGCACGCGCGGGTCGTGGTCGCGCCGCTGCGCGTGGCGCGCGGCATCCAGAATAAGGTCCTCGAAGCGATGGCCATGGCGAAACCCGTCGTCGCGACCGCGTGCTCGGCCCAGGCGCTTTCGGTTCGGGCTGACGAGCTGGAAGTCGCGACCGACGCGCATGGGTTCGCCGCCAAGGTGCTCGAGCTCATGGACCCCGAGCGCGCGCATGCGATAGGGCAGCGCGCCCGCGCCAGGATACTCGAAGACTATGCCTGGCCGGCCAGTCTCGCGCAGCTCGACGCTCTGCTGGAACGTGATGCCGCGCCGCCACGCGCTTCCGCCAAGCGGGTATCCCGATGAAGGCCGAAACCGAGCGCGAATTGGCAACGCACGGGCCGATCGGCGTGCCGGGGACGGCGGATCCGGGCTGGCGTATCGCGCTGCCTCTCATTGTTGCGGCGATCGTCGTGATCCTCTGGGTGTACCGGAGCACCGCGCAGTCGATCGTCGCGATCTGGTGGCGTTCAGAGACCTTCGCGCACGGCTTTCTGATCGTGCCGATTTCGTTGGTCCTGATCTGGATGCGTCGGCGCGAGGTGGCGAAGCTCACTCCGACGCCCGATGCGCTCGGACTCCTAATGCTCGCCAGCGCGGGCCTGGCGTGGCTCGTCGCCTGGGCTGGCCAGGTGCAGGTCGTCCAACAGTACGCCATGACGGCGATGTTCCCGGCCGCGGTGGTCTCGGTCGCGGGGCGGCGCGCGGCGCTCGCGCTGGCCTTTCCCCTCGCGTTCCTGTTGTTCGGGGTTCCGGTGGGGGAAGTGCTGATTCCGCCGCTCATGGACTGGACGGCGCACTTCACCGTCGTCGCGCTGCGGCTCACGGGGATACCCGTCTACCAGCAGGGTACGTTCTTCACGATCCCGTCCGGAAGCTGGTCGGTCGTAGAGGGTTGCAGCGGCTTGCGCTACCTCATCGCCTCGCTCACCGTGGGCACGCTCTACGCGTACCTCAGCTATCGGCGGCTCTGGAAGCGCTTGCTGTTCGTCGCGTTGTCCGTAGTCGTGCCGATCATCGCCAATGGGCTGCGCGCCTACATCATCGTGATGATCGCCGATCTGAGCGACATGAGGCTCGCGCTGGGAATCGACCACATCATCTACGGCTGGGTGTTCTTCGGGGTGGTCATCTTTCTGCTTTTCTGGTTCGGCTCGTTCTGGCGCGACGCGGCGCCGCCCGCTTCTTCCGTGAGTCCCGTTGTGCCGCGAGCGTCGCGGCAGCCGACCGGGCGAATGGCCGCGTCGGCCGCCGCAGCGATGGCGCTCGCGACGGCGTGGCCGCTCTGGGCGCACCACCTCGACCGCGCGAGCGAGGGGCGCGCGACCGTCTCCCTCGCGCGGCCGGCGGGCGCGGCCGGCTGGGTTCTCGACGCAACGCCGCTCACCGCGTGGCGGCCGCGTTACAGCGGGGCGGCGGCGAGCCAGTTCGCCGTGTATCGCAAGGGCGAGCATGCGGTCGCGCTCTACCTCGGTTATTACCCACACCAGCACCGTGGTGCGGAGCTGGTGACGACGACCAATGTCATGGTCGTGCAGAAAGATCCGGTGTGGGCGCAGATTTATCAGGCGGGCGGGACAAGGGACCTCGGCCTCGGGCCGGTGGAGATCCGCGAGACGCGGATTCAATCGGCCGGGCAACGGCTCTTGATCTGGGACTGGTTCCGTATCGCCGGACGGGACCTCAGCGACCCCTACGTGGCGAAGCTGCTCCTTGCGCGCGAGAAGCTGCTCGGCGAATCCGACGGCGGCGCGGCGATCATCCTCGCGACGCCCTATGACGAACGACCGGGCGGGGCCGAGGACACGCTGCGGCGATTCGCGCGTGAGATGCTGCCGTCGATCGACGCGACGCTCGCCAAGGTGGAAATGCGATGATCGTCCCACCGCCCTTGATCGTGCACGTCGTCTATCGCTTCGGCCTGGGCGGGCTGGAGAACGGCATCGTCAACCTGGTCAACCGCATGCCGGCGCGACGCTGGCGCCATGCGATCGTGTCGCTGACGGACATCTCGACCGAGTTCGCGGCGCGCATCAAGCGCGCGGACACGCACTACGTCGCGCTCGACAAGCGCGCTGGCCATCTTCTGCGCGAGTACCCGCGCTTGTACCGCTTGCTCAAGGAATTGCGCCCGGCCGTGGTGCACACGAGAAACCTCGCCGCCCTCGAGACGGTCGTTCCGGCGTGGGCCGCGGGCGTGCCGGTGCGCATCCATGGCGAGCACGGCTGGGACATGCACGATCCTGCCGGACGCCGGCACCGCTACCGTTACGTGCGCAGGCTCTACCGGCCGTTCGTCAGCCGGTACGTCGCGCTCTCGCGCCACCTCGAAGACTACCTTGAGACGCAAGTCAGGGTACCCTCGGACAAGGTCTCGCAGATCTACAACGGCGTCGATACCGACCGGTTCCACCCGTCTGCGGAAACGAGGGCGGTGATACCGGGTTGCCCGTTCGGCGCGCGCGGCGAGTGGCTGCTCGGCACGGTCGGCCGCATGGAGGCGATCAAGGATCCGCTCAATCTGGCGCGCGCGTTCGTGCGCGCGCTCGAGCTGCAGCCCGCGGCGGCGGACAGGCTCAGGCTCGTGCTGGTCGGAGACGGCGCCCTGCGCGGCGAGCTCGAAGGTTTGCTCGCGCGCCCGGGGATTCGAGAGAAGGTGTGGTTCGCGGGTGAGCGCACCGACGTCCCCGAAGTATTGCGCGGGCTGGACTGCTTCGTCCTGCCGTCGCTCGCGGAGGGCGTGTCCAACACGATTCTCGAAGCGATGGCGAGCCGGCTTCCGATCGTCGCGACCCGGGTGGGCGGCAATGCGGAGCTCGTCGAGTCCGGCATGACGGGGACATTGGTGCCGGCGGCCAACAGCGATGCGCTCGCAGAGGCGATGCTCGGCTACTTCAATGACCCGGCGCTCGCGCGACGCCATGCACGAGCGGCTCGGCGCGCGGCCGAGAGCCGCTTCAGCCTCGCGCGCATGACGGCCGACTACATGAGCTTGTACGAGCGCGAGCTCGCGGCCGCCGGCGTACCCGTGCCGCCGAGGGAAGTTCCGCCCTCCGACGCGGGACTGGCGCACGGAGCAACGCGGCCCGTACCGCGCTGAGAGCGAAGCGATATGTGCGGCATCGTCGGCATCATGGACCTCGCGGGCAAACGGCCGATCGCGCGCGATCTCGTCTCGCGCATGAACGAAACCCAGCATCACCGCGGACCGGACGAGGGCGGGCTGCACGTCGAGCCCGGGCTCGGCCTCGGCCATCGGCGGCTGTCGATCATCGATCTTTCCACTGGCCAGCAGCCGCTGTTCAACGAGGACGGCAGCGTGGTCGTCGTGTTCAACGGCGAGATCTACAACTACCAGGAGCTCATTCCGGAGCTCGCGCGCTGTGGGCACCGCCTTCATACGAAGAGCGACACCGAGGTGATCGTCCACGCCTGGGAGCAATGGGGCGAAGCCTGCGTCGAGCGCTTCCGCGGCATGTTCGCGTTCGCGCTGTGGGACCGTAATCGGGAGACGCTGTTCCTCGCCCGCGACCGGCTCGGCGTGAAGCCGCTCCACTACGCGCTGCTGCCGGACGGGCAGCTCATCTTCGGCTCGGAGCTCAAATCGCTTACCGCTCATCCGGCATTCGAAAGCGAGTTCGATCCGCTCGCGATTGAAGAATTTTTCGCCCTCGGCTACGTTCCCGAGCCGCGCACCATCTACGCCGGCGCGAGGAAGCTCCCGCCGGCGCACACGCTGGCGATCCGGCGCGGCGCTCCCGTCCCCCAGCCGCGCGAGTACTGGGACGTGCGCTTCACCCTCGACAACCCGATCGGCGAGCGTGAGGCGGTCGCGGAGCTGATCGAGCGCCTGCGCGAGTCGATTCGGCTGCGCATGATCTCCGAGGTGCCGCTCGGCGCGTTCCTTTCCGGCGGCGTGGATTCGAGCGCGGTGGTCGCGATGATGGCAGGAATGAGCGCCGAGCCCGTTAACACCTGCTCGATCTCGTTCAGCGATCCGGCGTACGACGAGACCGCTTTCGCGCAGCAGGTCGCCGCGCGCTACCGCACGCGCCACTTCGTCGACCAGGTGGAGAGCGACGATTTCGACCTGATCGACGTCCTCGCGCGCACCTACGACGAGCCCTACGCGGACAGCTCGGCGTTGCCCACCTACCGCGTCTGCCAACTCGCCCGACGGCACGTGACGGTTGCGCTCTCGGGCGACGGCGGGGACGAGAATTTCGCCGGCTACCGGCGCTACCGCCTGCACGCGATGGAGGAGCGCTTGCGCGGCGCCTTGCCGCTTGCCGTGCGCCGGCCTGCCTTCGGGCTGCTTGGCCGGATGTATCCGAAGGCCGACTGGGCGCCGCGCGTATTGCGCGCCAAGTCGACCTTCCAGGCGCTCGCGCGCACTTCGGTCGACGCCTACTTCCACAGCGTGTCGGTACTGCGCGACGACATGCGTACGGAGCTCTACAGCAATGCCTTCAAGGCAAAGCTCGGCGGCTACTCTGCGGCCGAAGTATTCCGTCGGCACGCGCGCCGCGCCGGGACCGACGATGCGCTCGCGCTGGTGCAGTACCTCGACTTGAAGACCTATCTGATCGGCGACATCAACACCAAGGTCGACCGCGCCAGCATGGCGCACTCGCTCGAAGTGCGCGAGCCCCTGATGGATCACCCGCTGGTGGAATGGCTGGCGAGCCTGCCCTCGCCGCTCAAGGTGCGCGGCCAGGAGGGCAAGATATTGCTCAAGAAGGCGATGGAGCCGTATCTGCCGCACGAGGTCATGTACCGCCCCAAGATGGGATTCGCGGTGCCGCTCGCGCAGTGGTTCCGCGGTCCGCTCAAGGCACGCGTGCGCGACGCCGTCCTCGGGCCGGAGCTGGCGGCGACCGGCTACTTCAACGAGAAGTACCTCCGCCACCTCGTCGACGCGCACCAATCCGGGCTGCGGGACTACAGCGCGCCGCTCTGGAGCCTGCTCATGTTCCAGGCCTTCCTCGCCAACGCGCGTGCCGAGCAGCCGGCGGTCGAGCGCGCACAGCTGCCACATCTGGCGAGCGCCTAGGAGCGGCCATGCGCATCCTGCACGTGCTCGATCACTCGATCCCTCTGCACAGTGGCTACACGTTTCGAACGCTCGCGATCCTGCGCGAGCAGCGCGCGCTCGGCTGGGAGACGCTGCACCTCACATCGCCGAAGCACTCAGGCACGCAGGCCCGCGAGGAGGAAGTCGACGGATGGCATTTCCATCGTGCGCCGCTGCCGCCGTCGCCGCTATCCCGAATTCCGCTCGTGCGCGAGCTGCGGCTCATGCGGCGCACGGCGCGCCGGATCGAGGACATCGTCCGGCAGCACCGGCCGGACGTGATCCACGCGCACTCGCCGGTGCTGAACGCGATCCCGGCGCTGCGCGTCGGCGGGCGGTTCGGCATCCCGGTGGTGTACGAGGTGCGCGCGTTCTGGGAGGACGCCGCGGTCGATCACGGCACCGCGCGCGACGGCGGACCGCGCTACCGGCTCTCTCGCGCGATCGAGACCTGGGCGCTGAAGCGGGCAGACGCCGTGACCACGATCTGCGAAGGCCTGCGCGCGGAGATTATCGGGCGCGGCATCGATGCGCAGAGGGTGACCGTGATTCCGAACGCGGTGGACACCGACCAGTTCGCCGCGGGCCGCGAGCCCGACGAAGCGTTGAAGCAAGGATT
The DNA here is from genome assembly GCA_035310985.1 of Burkholderiales bacterium. GTDB lineage: Bacteria > Pseudomonadota > Gammaproteobacteria > Burkholderiales > SG8-39 > DAHVFK01. Next base: position 11,592 of record DATGDH010000047.1, on the reverse strand, counting down.
GGGGCTCGAGGGCTGCGTCGTGCTCGGCTTCATCGGTTCGTTCTACGCCTACGAAGGGCTGTCGTTGCTGCTCGAAGCGTTGCCGAAGATGATTGCGGTCGATCCGCGCGTGCGGCTCCTTCTCGTCGGCGGCGGACCGCAGGAAGCCAGCCTGCGAGCACTCGTGGGCTCTCTGGGACTTCAAGACGAGGTGGTGTTCGCGGGCCGCGTTCCGCACCACGAGGTCCAGCGCTATTACGATCTCGTCGACGTGCTCGTTTACCCGCGTCTGTCGATGCGCTTGACCGAGCTCGTCACGCCGCTCAAGCCCCTGGAAGCGATGGCTCAGGGCAGGTTGCTGGTCGCTTCCGATGTGGGCGGGCATCGCGAGCTGATCCGGGACCGGGAAACCGGCGTCCTCTTCAAGGCCGGGGACGTCGAGGCGTTGGCGCAAAAAGTCCTCGATCTGCTTGCCGACCGGCGGAGCTGGGCGCCGATGCGCGAGGCGGCGCGCCGCTTCGTAGAGCGCGAGCGCAGCTGGGCGCTGAGCGTCGGCCGCTATCGCGACGCCTATCCGCGCGCGTTGACGCGTGTCTTGAGCCGTCCAGCCGGAGCGACCTGACCATGCCGGCGCCGCGCATCGTGGTCTTCACGACCTTGTTCCCTAGCGCGGGGCAGCCCGCGGCGGGCTTGTTCATCCGCGAGCGGTGGCCCGGATGGCGCGAAGCAGATCGACGGTTTATTGGGTGTGAGCGAGCGTGGCCGGCGACCGCTGTGAGCTATCGTGACGTTCTTTATTGTTTTGTGTCAGTCGCAGAATGAATCTGCGCGGACTACGCATCGCCCTTATCGGTCCGCTGCCACCGCCTGAGGGAGGAATGGCAAACCAGACTCGGCAACTTGGGGAATTGCTCCGCGGCGAAGGGGCGCAGATCACGTTCGTGCAGGTCAATGCACCCTATCGGCCGCGGTGGGTAGGTCGACTGCGAGGCGTGCGTGCGATGTTCCGATTCTTCCCCTACGTCGTGCGTCTCTGGCGTGCGGCGGGTCAAGTTGACCTCTTCCATATCATGGCGAATTCCGGATGGTCCTGGCACCTGTATGCGGCGCCTGCCGTCTGGATATCCAGAGTGCGCGGAGTGTGCTCAGTGGTGAATTACCGGGGCGGCGAGGCTGAAACGTTCCTCGCCCGGTCTGCCGGATCCGTCCTGAATACCCTTCGTCACGCAAATGCGCTGGCAGTGCCATCGGGCTTCTTGCAGCGGGTTTTCGCGGGGTTGGGACTTTCCTCCGAGATCGTGCCCAACATCGTCGACTTGGATCGGTTCCGCCCGGCCAATGCCCGACAGGGTTCGAGTTTTGCGCATGTCGTCGTCGCACGCGCCTTCGAGGATATCTACGATGTCCCTACGGCACTGCGCGCATTCTCGCTCGTCCGCATGGACGTTCCCGATGCGAGGATGTCACTGGCTGGATCTGGACCGGAACGCGACAACTTGCGCTCGCTGGCAAGGGGCTTGGGTATTGCCGAGGCCGTGACATTTCGCGGCTCGCTAGACCGTGACGAAATGGCCGCGCTCTATCGCTCAGCGTCGGTCGTGATCAATCCGAGCCGCGTCGATAACATGCCCAATTCTGTCTTGGAAGCGATGGCAAGCGGCGCACCCGTAGTGAGCACCAATGTGGGTGGGGTGCCGTTCATTCTTGAGGACGGTGTGAGCGGGCTTCTGGTGCCGGCGGGCGACCACACGGCTATGGCGGATGCTGTGAAACGCGTGCTACGCGAATCCCACTTCGCACATCGCCTTCGCGACGCGGCTCTGCGCGAGGTTCAGAACTATGCGTGGCCGCGAGTCAGGCAGAGGTGGATCGACGTGTATGCGTTGGCGCTTTCGGACCCTCGAGGGGAGGCGCGGGCAGCATGATTGTCAAGTCCGCGCGCTCCGCTGGCCCAAATGACCACATGCTTCGCCCATGGTTCTCCGGCCGTGTGCTCTATCCGTTGCATGAGCGGCTGATGAAGCGGCCGACGTTCGCTTACCTCGAAAGCCTGGAGCGGACGCAGTGGCTTGCGCGCGACGAGCTCGAGCGCCTGCAGTCGGAGAAGCTCAGCGCCTTGCTGCGGCTCGCGGCGCAGCACAGCCCCTGGCATGCGGAGCGGTTCCGGGTGGCTGGGCTCGACGACTTGAACAGCAAAGTCACTCTAAGCGACCTTCGGCGCTTGCCGACCATGACCAAGCGCGACGCGCGCGACAATGTCGAGCAGATCCGCTGGCAGGGCGCGCCCGGCGGTGCGTTCCAGTACAACACCGGCGGCTCGAGCGGCGAGCCGCTGATCTTCTACTACGGACGCTCGCGTCAGGCGTCCGACGCGGCCGGGCGCATCCGCGCGCGCCGCTGGTGGGGCGTCGAGCCAGGCGATCCCGAGGTCTATCTTTGGGGCGCGCCGGTGGAGCTGCAGAAGACCGACCGCATCAAGACCCTGCGCGACCGGATGCTGAATCAGCTGGTGCTAAACGCGTTCGAGATGTCCGAGCGCAACATGGATGACTATCTCGAAGCGCTGCAGGCATTCAATCCCAAGTGCCTGTACGGCTACGCAAGCAGCGTCGCACTGCTCGCGGCGCGCGCGAGCGCCCGAGGCATGCGGCTACGCGTGCCGCGGTTGCGCGTGGTCTGCACCACCGGCGAGCCACTCTATCCGCACCAGCGCACGCTCATCGAGCAGAAATTCGGCGTACCCGCCGCGAACGAATTCGGCAGCCGCGACGTCGGCTTCACCGCGCACGAAACGCCCGAGCGCCAGCTACTCCTGATGAGCGAGAGCATCATCCTGGAGGTGCTCGACCAGGAGGGCCGTCCGGTGATGCCAGGAGTCACGGGCGAAGCCGTGATGACGGGGCTGTGCTCCGAGGCCCAGCCCTTCATCCGCTACCGCACGGGTGACATGGTGCGCATGAGTCTGGAGCCGAGCCGCGACGGCCGCGGGCTGCATGTCCTGAGCGAAGTGACCGGACGCACGACCGATTTCGTCGTCAGGCCCGACGGCACCGTCATGCATGCGCTGGCGGTCATCTACGTGCTGCGGGCCGTGGAGGGAATCGCGGAGTTCAAGTTCATTCAGAATGACGTGCGCGATGTCGAGGTTCTGGTCGTGCCCGGACCACGCTGGTCGGACGCGACCCGCGCCGCGGTCGCCGCGGGGCTGGGCAGGCGCCTGGGAAGCGAGGTGCGCATTGCCATCCGCGTGGTCGAAGCCATTCCACCCGAGGCCTCCGGCAAGTATCGCTACGTGGTGAGCCGCGTGGCGCCGGAAGGAGTCGACATGGACGCTCTCGCGATGCCCGTTCAATGAATCCGGTCCGATTCCTCGCGCCGCCGCTTCGTTACAAGCCCTGGCACCCTCGGCACCTGCGGCTCATCGCGCGCGACCTGTTCTCCGCGCGCGCGCAGGCGGGCAGCGACCATCTCGCGCACGTCCGCGCCGCAATCGACTGGCTATGCCTGGCACAGGACGTGCGTGACGGGGAAGCGGATGCGGGCGGCGTTTCGGCCGGATGGAGCTTCGAGGACGGCTGGCTGCCGAGCTACCCCGAGACGAGCGGCTACATCGTGGAAACGCTCGTTGCCGCAGCAAAGTTTCTCGAGCGGCCCGAGCTCGTCCAGCGCGCGCACCGCATCATCGATTGGGAATTGTCGATCCAGCATCCCGACGGCGCCTTCCCGGGGCATTTCGGCGAGCCCGGCAGCCGGCCCGTGATCTTCAACACCGGTCAGATCATGCACGGCATGCTGGCGGGCTACCGCCAGCTTGGGCGCGTCGAGTGCCTGGAGTCCGCCGTCGAGGCCGGCCGCTGGCTCGCACGCCAGCAGGACGCCGACGGGTGCTGGCGCAGGTTCGAGCACCACGGCGTGCCGCATACCTACAACACGCGCGCCACGTGGGCCCTGCTGGCCACAGGGCTGGCGGCGGGCGACAGGCAGCTTAAGGCGGCGGCCATTCGCAATCTCGATTGGGCGCTTAGCCAGCAGCGCGACTCGGGCTGGTTCGCGAACAACGCCTTCACGGCCGACCGGGATCCGTTTACCCACACGATCGCATACGCCATTCGCGGGCTCCTGGAAAGCGGCGTGCTGCTGCGCGATGAGCGCTATATCGATGCGGCGGCGAAAGCGGCGCGCGGGATGGCCGGGGTGCAGCGCGCCGACGGCTGGCTGGCCGGTACCTACGCGGATGGCTGGCAGCCGAGCGCGACCTATTGCTGCCTCACCGGGGTCGCCCAAATGAGCCTCAACTGGACGCGCGTCGCGCAGGTCACGGGCAGCAGCGAGCTGCGCGCTCAAGCGCGACGTGCGATTGTTTACCTCAAGGCCCGCCAGCGGCTCGCCGATCCCGACCCGCACGTTCGCGGCGCCCTTGCGGGATCCGCCCCGATCTGGGGCCGCTATTCGAGGTTCGAGTTTCCCAACTGGGCGGCAAAATTCTTCGCCGACGCATTGATGATGGATCTGGGCGACGTCGCGGTGCCGCCTGTGCCCGCGATCGGTGAGCAGCCACGGGAGGCCGCGGCGCATGTCTAGCCTCTCGGTCATGATCCTGTGCGGCCGCTCGCCCCGCCATCTCTACGTTGCCAACAGGCTGTGTGCAAGCGCGCGGCCGGTCGCAATCGTCCAGGAAACCGGAAGTCAGCTGACCGTGGGCCGGATCGTTCGGCAGCTCAGGCCCGCGAATCTTTGGCGCAAGGCATGGCGGTGGCTGCGCGACCGGCGCCGTTACGCGGGCGGCCGCGAGGCACGGTTCTTCTTTGGCGCGAACCCGGCGAGGCTCGAGCGTAGCGACCTGCTGGTCGAGATCCCGCACATCAACCATCCCGATGTCGTCGCGCTTGCGGACCGCCTGAAGCCGGACGTCATCGCCGTCTTCGGAACCTCCCTCATTCGTGGCCCGCTTCTCACAAAGGGGCGGCTGGGAATCTTCAATCTGCATGGCGGCCTGTCACCGCGCTACCGCGGTGCCGATTGCACCTTCTGGGCGCTCTACAACGGTGAGATCGACCAGATCGGTTGCACGCTGCACAGGATCGATGCGGGAATCGACACCGGCGATCTGATCGCGCACGTCAGCCCCGAGGTTGCGGAAGGGGACGATGAGCTGACTTTGTTCTGGCGGGCGGTGCGTGACAGCGCCGATGCCTACGCGGAGCTGATCGAACGCCTGGAGCGCGGGGAGCGCCTCGGGCGGCCGCAGTTGGAAAAGGGACGCCTCTATCAGGTCAAGCAGCGCGGCTGGCGCGAGGAGCGGCTGCTGGCGATGCGCATGAAGAATGGCTTGCTGCGCGAATCGCAGCTTCCAGGCCGGCTTCGATGGTTCGTTGTTAGTCAGTCGACGGAAACGCGAAGCCATGCTGCCTAAGGACAAAGCACGATGAGAGATATCTTCGTTACTGTGGTGATCTTCGGCATTCTGCCGTTCGCATTGGCGCGGCCGTATGTCGGCGTGCTCCTCTGGACGTGGGTAAGCTTTATGAATCCGCACCGCCTATGCTGGGGATTCGCGTTCGACTTTCCATTCGCGATGATCATCGCCATCGTGACGTTGATAGGTCTCTTGATTTCACGTGAGCCCAAGAAGATCCCGTGGACTCGCGAGACCGTCATACTTTTTGTCTTTGTCTTATGGATGGTGATCACGACCATCTTCTCTGTTTATCCCATACTGGCTTGGCCGCAGCTCGACAAGGTCTTAAAGATCCAGCTCATGGTCTTCGTCACCATGATGGTCATGCAGAGCAAGGAGCGACTCAATCTCCTCGTATGGGTGATGACCCTGTCGCTGGCATTCTACGGCGTCAAGGGAGGCATTTTTACGATCTCGCACGGCGGCGTCTATCACGTCAGAGGTCCGGACAACACCTTTATCGGCGGTGACAATGAAATGGGACTGGCGCTGATAATGACCATCCCCTTGTTGCGCTACCTCCAGTTAACCACCACCAGATTCTGGCTCAGACATGCCATGACGGCGGTGATCATGCTGTGCGCGCTCGCGGCGATCGGCAGCCAGTCCCGCGGCGCGATGCTCGGCATGGTCGCAATGGGCGCGTTCTTCTGGATTAAGAGTCGCAGCAGGTTCTTTACCGTGCTGCTGACGGCGGTCGCTGCCGGTCTCATCCTCATGGTCATGCCCCAGGCGTGGTTTGACAGGATGTCAACTATCGAGACCTATCAGCAGGACGCGTCGGCCGAAGGGCGCATCAATGCCTGGAAGATGGCATTCAATCTCGCCAAGGACAGACCCTTGGGTGGGGGGTTTAACGCTTTCCAGCGTGGCATGTTCGCGGTCTACGCGCCCGATCCGAACAATGTCCACGATTCGCACAGTATCTACTTCGAAGTGTTGGGAGAGCACGGGTTCTTCGGTCTTGCCCTATTTCTTCTCCTCGGGCTGATGACCTGGCGCACGGCGTCGTGGATCATCAAGCGTGCTCGTGATGACCCGGAGAATCGCTGGGCGGGTGATCTCGCCGCAATGGTCCAGGTGAGCCTGGTCGGCTACGCGGGCGCCGGCGCGTTTCTCGGTCTCGCGAATTTCGACCTCTACTACACATTGATTGCGGTGGTAGTACTGTGCAAAACGATATTGCTGTCTAGCAAGGCCGTTCCACAGGTAGATCCTGCGCAGGATAGAGTAGACCAGCCGTCAAAGTTTCCGCGGAGCGGCGCGGAGCCCCAGCATGAAGCGATTTGATTCATTCGCGCGGGTCCGATCGACGTGGCTCCGGCATGAGGACCTGGACTTATCGGCGGTCGAGCGTGGTAACCGCCGCCGCGTGCTCGTTTTTCTGAGTGTCTTTTGTACCGCTTGCGGAAGCGGGCTTGCGTACGACTTCCTGCGACCGGCGGAGTACCGTGCGACCTCCAGGCTGCAGATAACGCCCGCGTCGTACGCGGCGCCAAGCGTCGCGCCTGGTGCACCGGCCGTTACGTCCCCGCCGGATCCCGAGCGACCGTTTCTGACGGAGGTCCAGAAGCTTTCCAGTCGCCCGCTCCTCGAGCAGGTCGCGAAGCGGCTCGGCGACGCAGGACAAGACCTATCGGCGCTGGGGCCGGATCCGGCCGCGGCGCTGCAATCCGCGCTCACCGTGACGCCGGTGCCGGGAACGCACGTGGTCGATATGGCGGCGACCGGACCGCGCCCCGAACTTCCGGCAGGCTTGCTGGTCGCGATCAGCGACGAGTACCGGAAGGATCTCGCCCGCTCTTACGAGGAGCATTCCGGCGAGGCCCAGGCCCGCGCCGATGACGAAGTTCGCAAGCTCGAAGCGGCGGTGGCCGCCAAGCGCGAGACAGTGGAGGCGTATCGGCTGCGGTACAACATCGTTTCGCCTGAGCGCGAAGAGAACGAGGCACTTGCGCAATTGCAGGGGCTCGGGAAATCGCTCCAGGCGGCCAGCGACCGCGTCAGTGCCGCGCAGGGCAAAGTGACTGCATTGCGCGAGGCGGCGGCGGCGGGCAAAAGTGTCGTGCGCGCCAAGGACAACCCGACGCTCGCAAACCTCGAGCAACGCGCATCGAAGGCGCGCGAGGATCTGCGTAATCTTGAGCGCACCTACACGGCGGACTATATCGCGCTGGACCCGAACGCGCGTGCCCTGCGCGCGAGTCTAACGGAGCTGGAACGCCAGATCGCCGTACAGCGCGAGGCGAGCCAGCAGGCTGCGCTCGCGGAGGCGGAGGAAGAGCTCGCCAGCGCACGCGAGGCCGAGCACCGCCTCCGAGCGCAGATTGCGGCGGGCCGCGGAAGTGCCGGCCAGTTCGCAGCTCGGTTTGAGCAGTACAAGGAATTGCAGAGCGAGCTCGCCCAACTCCAAAGCGCCTATCAGGACGCGCTACAGCGCAGGGCGAAGCTCGAGGCCACCGAGCGCGCGAGAGTGCCGTCCGTCCAGATCCTGGACCAGGCGGTATTGCCGATGGAGCCGTGGCGACCAAGGTACTGGCGAGATGCCGCGTTCGTCCTCGCAGGTTCGCTATTGCTGGCACTCGTGGCGATGGCGATCGTGGAGCTCTTCAATCGGACCGAGCCTCAGCCGTCTGTCGTGCTGGCGCAGCCCGTGATCGACGCGACTTTGCTTCAGGGAGCCGTCCGGCCGCACGTGCTGAATGCTCGCGTACCTCCTGCGCTGAGTGCGACTGGCCAGCCGGCGCTCCCGGCGCCAGCCGCCTTGCCGCGCGAGCTGAGTGCCGAGGAAATTTTTTCCCTTTTGCGAGCGGCCGAACCGCTTGCACGGCGCGCCATACTGCTTATCGTGTCGGGTCTCACGCCCGAAGAGGCATTGGCCCTGCGCTGGCGCGACGTGGACCGGGAACACGGTGTAGTGCATGTGGATGGCGCGCACGCAAGGTCAGTTACGCTGAGCGCGGTCGTGACGCGAAGCCTGTCGGCCGCGAGCGAATTGTCGGACGCTCCCCTGCTGGGGAATGCGGCGGGCGAACCGGCGGCCGAAGATGCGCTCTGTACCGGACTTCTCAATGCCGCTCACGACGCCGGACTTGAGCGGGTCCATGAGATCACGCCGCAGGCGTTGCGTCATTCCTATATCGCTTTCCTGGTGCGGCAGGGCATACGGTTCGCCGACCTCGCCAAGCTCGTGGGACAGCTTCCTTCGGCAACCCTCGCCGCGTACAGCGGCCTCGCGCCGCCCGGCGTGCGGGCTGCGCTTGGGTCGGTCAAGCTGGTTTATCCGAGCCTGGAGCGCCTCGACACGATATGACCGATGTCCACCGGTGCTCGAAGCGGCGCAGTGACCATCTCGCTCCGGGTGCGGCGACCGCAGCGGCATAGCCGGCGCCGATGTGGATCTCGCGCAAACCCCATGCCGTGCCCTCGGCGCCGACCGTATCGCCCCAGACAGTAAGCTTGCGCGGCTCGAAGGTAAGGCCCAGGCCGCAGGCCTTCAGTACGGCCTCCTTTCGCACCCAGGTTTCGAGGAGGAGACGTCGCCGCATTTCGAGCGGTTCGTCACCGAGCATCCGCAGCTCGGATTCGGAGAATACCGAGCGCTCCATGGCCGGTACGTCGATGTCATCCCGGATTTCCTCGACATCCACGCCAACGGCCGAACCGCGGCAGACCGCGAGCAGCGCGACATCCCCTGAGTGCGCCAGATTGAAGGACAGGCCGGATTCGTGCTCGAGTCTCGGCTTGCCGTGCTGACCGGTTCCAAATGCAAGGGATTCCGGCGCAGAGCCTAGATAGCTGCCGAGCACGAACCGCAACATGGCGTGCGCGGCGACATATCGCTGGCGGTCCGTATCGCGGCGGAACCGTGCGGCCTTGTCTCGTTCCTCCCGGCTCAGCATGGGCTCCAGGTCCGAGGTGAGGCTCGGTGACAGTCGCGTCGATGAACGCCAGACGTGTACATCCTCGCGGCGCCACGACCGGAGCATCATGACTTCGGTTCCCCGCGGTCAAGCTCGGCCTGCAATACGGCGGCCAGCTCGGTGACCAGCGGCGGCTTCATGATCGAGCTGTGACCGCCCGGGAGCCGATGCGCGTGCACGCCGCCTCGCACGAGCTCGTCCCACCCCAGGGCGGGCCCGCGCACCACGTCAAGCGAAGTATTGGCAACGAACAGGCAAGCGGCGCCTGCATAAGGTTTCGCGCGGTACGACCAGTGCGCCCAGCGCTGAGCTTCCCCGATGGTCCGCAGCCGGCGCAGGCCCGAGAGGCCCGTCCAATTCAGGATTGCGTGGTAGGCACGTTCCTGGACGAGGCGGGGCCGCGCCGAGCGCAGCAACCGTGCAGCGGTCTCCGCGATGAAGCGCTTCCGTTTCTTTCGCGGAGAAAAGCTGTCGATGAGCGCGAGCAGGCTAACGCGTTCACCGGCGAGTGCGAGCTGGCGAGCGATTTCGAATGCGACGATTCCGGCGCTGGAGTAACCCGCGATCCGATAGGGACCCTCCGGCTGATGGCCGCGCAGCGCGCCGACGCAGTCCGCCGCGATGTCCCCGATCCGGCGACGAGGCAGCTCACGCCCGTAGACGCCACGCGCCTGCAGCCCCATGACCGGCTGCTGGCGGTCGAGCGCACGCGCGAGGTGATCGTAATGGAACAGATTTCCGCCCATGGTATGCACGACGAACAGGGGTGGCTTCGTTCCGGACGGCTTGATGGGCACGAGCAGCGGCCAAGTGACCGACTCCACGTCCTCGCGCAGCAGGCGAGCGATGTCGGCGACCGATGCGCCGCCGTACCAAAGCGTGTCGAGGGGCAGGCGGCGCCCGAACAGCCGGTAAATTTCATCGAACAACTGCGCGGCGAGGAGCGAATGTCCTCCTAGCGCGAAAAAGTCGTCGTGAATCCCGACGTTAGCCACACCGAGCACTCGCTCCCAGAGCTTAACGAGGTGCAGCTCGACCTGATCCCCCGGGCCTTGTCCGCGGTCGCGCTCGAGGTCGAGCGCCCCCGATTCATGCGGCTTGGGCAGTCGTGCCCGGTCGAGCTTACCGTTGGGCGTGAGGGGGAAAACGGGTACGGCAACGAAGAGCGCAGGGATCAAGTAGTCCGGAAGCTTGGACTTCAGGAACTTGCGCGCGGCCTCGGTGCTCAAAGGCGTGCTCCCGGCGCACGAGTAATAGGCGATCAGCGCGGGCTCGCCCGGCCGAAGCTCGTTCACCACGACGGCGCAACTCGCGACCTCGGGGTGCGCGGCGAGCGCCACTTCGACCTCGCCCGGCTCGATGCGAAAGCCGCGGATCTTCACTTGCTGGTCGCGCCGCCCAACGAATTCGATGTTTCCGTCGGCCCTGTAGCGGGCGAAGTCGCCCGTGCGGTAGAGGCGGGCTGCAGCGTTTGTGGCGAATGGATCGGAGGCGAAGCGCGCGGAGGTGAGCTCTGGGCGACGAAGGTAGCCGCGCGAGACCCCGTGGCCGCCGATCAGCAACTCTCCCACCACGCCCGCGGGCTGTGGCTGCCCCCGCTCGTCCACGATGTAGGCGGTGGTATTAGCGATCGGCCGGCCGATCGGGACCTGGCTGCGAATGACTTCCGGGCCCGTGACTGCGTACCAGGTCGCGAACGTCGCGGCCTCGGTTGGACCGTAAACGTGAATAAGCCGGCGGGGCGCCCCCTGCTCCAGCACGCGCCGGACGGCCGTCGGGTCCGCTCTCTCGCCTCCGAACAACAGGTGCTTGAGCCTCCCGAAGGGTGGCGGCGAAGCCTGCGCATGGCGGTTGAAGAGCGCGGTGGTCAGGAAGAGCGTCGTAATGCGCTGCGATTCGATCGCCGCAGCCAGGCTCTTCGCGTCCATCAGCGTCGCCGATTGCAGCACTGCCAGGCGCGCGCCGTTCAACAGGGCGCCCCAGAGCTCGAAGGTCGCGGCGTCGAAGGACGCATTGGAGGCCTGCGCCACGCCGTCCTCGGGGCCGAGCTGCACGTAGTCGGCGTTGCGAACCAGTCGCACGACCGACCGGTGTTCGATCATGACGCCCTTGGGTTTGCCGGTGGAGCCGGAGGTGTAGATGACGTAGGCGAGGTTGGTGGGGCTGCAGGAAGCCGGGGGGTTGGTCTCGGGGTGCCGGGCGATCGACGCGCTGTCGCGATCCACGCACACG
>DATGDH010000046.1:0-24132 GCA_035310985.1 Burkholderiales bacterium | reverse complement strand
GCGGGCGCGCGACGCATCTTCACCGAGACCGGAGAGCAGGTGGGCGATGAGCGCAATCCCTCGCTCGCCAACATGCAGTGGTGCGGATTTACGCGAGTGTGCTCGCGCCTGAACTACGCCGCGCCACAGTAGAGCCGGGCGACGATCGCCGGACGCTCCTCGGGCGGCACCGCGAGCGCGAATACCGTCTCGTCCGCGCGCCGCGCGGCGCGCAGGCGCACTTCGGCGTCGTAGGCGACGGGGCCCTTGAGCCAGGCGTCGAGCCGCAGCACGCCGGACGGCAGCGCACCGCCGAGGTGCGCCAGGCACTGGCCGAGCACGCGCTGCGGATGCGCGAACGCGCGCGCAAAGCCCAGCAGGCGCGCGTAGCGATCCGACAGATGGATGCCGTTGTAGTCGCCGCTCAGCGCGCCGAAGCGCAATCCCCCGCCGCGCGCCATGCGCCAGCGCGACTCTTTGCCGCCGTCGATTATGGGCGCGGCGGCAAACGGCGAAGGCGCAACCGCCGCGCCGAAGCGCCCGCGCGCGTAGAAAGTGTTCGTGGCTTCCCAGACGAGGTCGCCGCGCTCGCTCGCGCTGCAGCGCAGGTCGACTTCGATCCCCTTCGCGAGCACGCGGCTCGCCGCTACCTCGGCCTTCAGATCGAGCGCCGCGTCGGGGGAGAATTCACGGTGTCGCGCCAGGCGGTTGCGTACCTGCAGCACGCGCCAGATCGGCAGCGGAAATGCCGGCTGCGTGAGCAGCGCCATCTGCAGCCGAAAGGCGAGCGTGTGCACTAGCAGGAGCGGCAGCCCCTCGCCGGGCGGGGGTCCGCACAGCGCGGCAAAATCGCGCCGCTCGCGCAGCGAGGCACGCAGACCGTGCCAGCGCGCCTCGAGGCGCGGAAACTCCGCGTCCGGCAGGAGGCCGCGCTTGGGCCAGAGCGCGAGCGCCATGTAACCGAGCGCCGAGGGTCGGCGGCGATATTCGATGCCCACCGCGCTCACCGCGGCATGCCGCCTAGGACCAGAGCGCGCGCAACCGGCCGGCGATGTCGATTCTCGCCGCGTCTTCGGCGCGCGGCGCCTGAGCGCTTTCCGCCTCGGGCCAGGTGCGCGCCTCGAGGCAGCGCATCACCGCGCGCGTGAGAAAGCGGCTCGTCGCGCCGTACACGTGCGCGTCGCCGCGGCGCGCCTGCTGGGCGACGTAGTAGCGCAAGGGGGCGAGGAGGTGCAGCTCGCTCTTCGCGCGCGTCATCGCCACGTACAGCAGGCGCCGCTCCTCCTCGACCAGCTCCGCGCGTCCGGTCGCGAACTCGGACGGGAAGTTGCCGTCTGCGACGTTCAGCACGTACACCGCGTCCCACTCCTGGCCTTTCGCCGAGTGCACGGTCGAGAGCACGAGGTAGTCCTCGTCCAGGTGCGGCGCGCCGGCGAGGTCGCCGCTCGCGCGCGGCGGGTCGAGCGCGAGCTCGGTGAGGAAGCGCTCGCGCGTCGCGTACTGCTGCGCGATGCGCTCGAGCTGCACGAGGTCGCCTGCGCGAGCCTCGAGCGCGTCGTACCTCGCCTCGAGCAGCGGCTCGAGCCACTCGCGCACCCGCCCCACCTGCCCCTGCCAGGGACCCTCGGGCACGGCGAGCGAGACCATGAGGGAACCGAAAGCCTGATTCAGGTCCCCAAGGACATTCCATGCATGTCCCTGGGCCTCGAAGCGCGTGTAGCTGCGCGCCGCGGTGGCCGGCCCGACGCGCGGCAGCAGCTGCAGCGCGCGGAACGCCGCGACGCGGTTCTTCGGGTTGTCGGCCCAGCGCAGCACCGCGAGCAGGTCCTTGACGTGCGCCGCCTCGAGGAACTTCAGCCCTCCGTACTTGACGAAGGGGATGTTGCGCCGCACGAGCTCGAGCTCGAGCAGGTCGCTGTGGTGCGAAGAGCGAAACAGCACCGCCTGGCGCCTGAGCGCGAGGCCGCGCTCGCGCGCCTCGAGCACGCCGGTCACCACGTATTCGGCCTGCGCCTGGTCGTCGGCCACCGTCACGTAGCGCGGCGGCGCGCCCGCGCCACGCGCCGCCTTGAGCGTCTTGGCGTAGCGGCGCGCGCCCTCGGCGATCAGCGCGTTGGCCGCGTCGAGCACGCCTTGCGTCGAGCGGAAGTTCTCCTCGAGCGTGAGCACGGTGGCGGGCGGCGCGTACTGCGCGGGAAAGCCGAGGATGTTCTCCACGCTCGCCGCGCGAAACGAGTAGATCGCCTGCGCATCGTCGCCCACCACCGTGACGCCCTCGCCCGAGGGACGCAGCGCTTTCAGGATCTCCGCCTGCAGCGCGTTGGTGTCCTGGTACTCGTCGACCAGGATGTGGTCGAAGGCGCCGCCGATGTCGGCGGCGACCGGAGCGTCCGACATCATCGCGTGCCAGTAGAGCAGCAGGTCGTCGTAGTCCAGCGCCTGGTTGGCGAGCTTCTTCTCGACGTAGGCGCGGTAAAGGCGCGCGAGCTCCTGCTCCCATTCGGCGCACCACGGGAAGGCGTCTGCGAGCGTCGCGGCGAGCGTGCGCTGAGTGTTGACGCGCTGCGAGTAGATCGCGAGGCAGGTGTCCTTGCGCGGAAAGCGCTTCTCCGTCTGCGACAGGCCGAGCTCGTGGCGCGCGACGTCCATCAGGTCGGCCGCGTCGCCGCGGTCGAGCACGCTGAAACTCGCGTCCAGCCCGAGGCGCGCGCTGTGGCGCCGGATGAGTCGGTTGGCGATCGAATGGAAGGTGCCGGCCCAGGGCAGCCTTACCTCGCGCGCAGCCGCGCCGACGATCTTCTGCGCGCGCCGCGTCATCTCCTCGGCCGCGCGGCGTGTGAAGGTCAGAAGCAGGATCCGCTCGGGGCTCGCGCCTCCCAGCACCAGGTGCGCCACGCGGTGCGCGAGCGTGTTCGTCTTGCCGGTGCCCGCCCCCGCGACGATCAGCAGCGGCGCATTGCCGAAGCAGGCCGCGGCACGCTGCGCGCCGTTCAGGCGCTCGAAAACGGAGCTCGCTTGCATGCCGGAACTATAGGCGAACGCTGTATATCTATCCAGTCTCAGCCCTTGCGCGCCATCTCCCGGTAGAAGGCGCGGATGCGCCGCGCGTTCACGCCCAGGTCGCTCTCCCCGACGCGCGAGGCCGAGCGGATGTCGACGCGGCTCGCCGCGCCGAGCGGCGTGACGCGTATGACGATGTCGCTCTTGAGGCCGAAGAAGCGCGTCGTGTCGGTCGCCTCGATGCGCAGCGCCTTCGGATCGGCGAGCGCGATCCGCCAGCCGAGCGAGCGCGCGGCCTCGAGGCAGCGCTGATACGCGGCCGCGGGGTGCGCGCCGACCGCGAGCGGCAGGATGTCGGGGTAGGACTTGCGCTGCGCCTCGGCGGCCGACGCGCCGGGATAGGCCGCGCCGTTCGGCGAGGTGCGCCGCACCGCCGCGAGCGCGACGAACTGCGGCGGGTCCGCCGTGTCGGTGCTGATGTCGTGAATCGGCGGCGTGCTATTCGCGGCGCGCTGAATGGTCCACGGCACGCCGAAGCTGAGCGCGCCGGCGATCACGCCGAGCAGCAGCGCGGCGAGCGCGCGCCGCTGGTCGAAGCGCCAGGCGAGCGGCACCGCCGCGAGGCACAGCGCGCCGCCGGCGGCGCCGATCCAGCCGGCGGTGCGCAGCAGCGCGAAGGCGAAGTCGTAGTTCCACAGCCCGAAGCGGCTGCCCAGGCCCGCGGCGAGCATCGCGGCCGCTCCCGCCATGGCCACTGCGAAGGCGAGCCACACGGCCGTGCGGGCGCTGCGCGGGTTGTTTCTCGCGTCCACCATCGGCACATGATGGACCATTTCGCGGCTCGGTGGTTCGTCGTTTTGCCGCGGGCGCCGGCGGGCCCGGGCCGCCGCCACCGGGGAAGGTAGGAAACGACGGGCCCGAGCCGCCTGGCGATCGAACTCGGATCCCATTAGAGCGCCGCGCGCCCCGCGCGTCAGTCAGAACTCGCCTGCGCCGTGAAGCGCGTCACGCGGCTGACAGTTTCTTGCCGCGCTCAGCGACTGACGCGGTTGCGGCCCGATTCCTTGGCGCGGTACAGCGCGCCGTCGGCAGCCTTGATCACCTCGGCCGGCGTGGCGATGCGCTTGCCCGGTGCCGCCACGCCGATCGACACGGTGACGGACACCGCTTCCTCGGCGCGCCCGGGGCCGCGCCGCCTGCTTCCTTTCCTGTCGTTCTTCGGACGGCGCTGCTCGCGCAACGCCATGCGGTAGCGCTCGATCCCTTCGCGCACGTCTTCGAGGTGCGGCAGTGCCTCCTTGCTCGCGACGTCGGGGAACAGCACGGTGAACTCCTCGCCGCCGTAACGAAACGCGCGCCCGCCGCCGCCGACCTCAGCCAGGCGCGCCGCCACCAGGCGCAGCACCTGGTCGCCGACGTCGTGCCCGTAGGTGTCGTTGAATTTCTTGAAATGGTCGACGTCGATCATGGCGATCGTGTACTCCGGGCCGAGCGCGCGCAGGCGCTCCTCGAGCGCGCGGCGGCTCGGCAGCCCGGTGAGCTCGTCGCGGAACGCCATGCGGTGCGACTCCTGCAGCACCGCGACCAGCAGGATCGCGCCGGCTGCCGACATGAACGCGCCGAACGCCCCGTGCGCGCTTTCCCCCCAGCAGGCGATCAGGAACGCGACCAGCGCGCCCGCCTTGCCGATGTCCGTCGGCGAATAGCGCGGCCAGGCGCGCCAGGCGGCGGCGGCGAAAGCGAGCGCGAACATGACGCGCGCGGCGAAAGGCACCGGCGGCGAGCGCAGCGTCCAGTGATCGAGCAGCTGCTCCCACGCCGTGCCCGAGAATGCGCTGCGCCCGGCGCTCGCCATCCACGCGACCAGCAGCGCTTCGGCGGCGATGAGCAGCAGCCAGCGCCAGCTGCCGTGATGCACCACGCCGCGCTCGGGCAGCACGAGCGCAAGCAGCACGTTGAACGGCACCAGCAGCGCGAGCGCCGTATACGTGGCCCGAGCCGGGAAGCTCGCCGGCCCGAGCTGCAGCGCGTAGCGGTAGCCGGCGTACGCCGCCAGCAGCGAGACGGCCGCGACGAAGGCGCGCCCGCGGTTGAACCACAGCGTCACCGCCGCGGCAAGCGCGAGTACGGCGTACGGACCATAGTCGCCCAGGCCGGCGAGCGACGGCGGCAGCGCCGGGCCCAGCGCGAGCGCAAGCGCGGCGAGCAGGAGGATCGCGAGCGGCGCGGCGGCGAGGCGAAGCGTGAACGGGAGCGCGTCTTGCATCGGCGCAGCTTACGCCCGGTGGCGCGACTCGCCGGTCGCCACCCCGCCGGCGATCAGGTGCGCCGCGCGCAGCGGCTCGGGCAACAGCCCGTTCACCGCGAAGCGGCGCAAGAGCGACTCGGCCTCGGCGAGCGACAGCCCCGCGCGCTGCACCCACAGCCCGGCGGCCGGTTCCATCGGGCCAGCGCGCTCGATCAAGCGCCATTTGCGCGCCCCGCCCGGCACGTGCGCGAGCAGCGCGCCGCGGATCCGGGCGAGATCGGGCTTCCTGCGCACGACCACCAGCACCGGCAGACCGAGCGCGGCATGCAGCGCCGCCAGGTCGACCACGTTGAACCCGGCGAAGGCGATGCCCTGCAGCAGCACCGCGTGCAGCTGCTCGCGGAAGCGCGAGCGGCGCACGCAGTCGGCGAGCGCGCGCGTCGCGTCGGCGCCGTCGCGCCGCACGCGCGTAGCGAGCACGCCCTCGAGGCGCGCGCCGGCGTATACCGCGCCCACGACCGGCACCGCGCCGCGCCGCGCGCGCGCAAAAGGCGCGTCATCGAAGCCGACCACGTGCGCGAAGCGCCGCCTCATCGCCCCTCCTCCGGCGCGCGGATGCGGCGGAACGCGCGCCACAGCAGCAGGTCGTAGCCGATCTTGATCAGCGCGCCGGCGACGAGCGGCGCCCACAGCACGCCCGCCTGCATCGCGCCGCCGGCTAGCGCCGGCGCCGCGATACGCCCGCTCGCGCGCGCGAGCTGCGAAAGCCCCGAGGCCCAGGCGCGCTCGTGCGCCGGAACGATCGCCATCAGGTAGGACTGGCGCGTCGGCACGTCCATCTCCGAGAGACCCTCGCGCACGATGAAGAGCAGCGCGGCGATCGGGAAGGTCGGCGCGAGCGGCAGCGAGAGCAGCAGCAGGCCAGAAGGCAGGTGGGTGAACACCATGGTGTTCACCAGGCCGAAGCGGCGCGAAAGCCAGGCCGCGACGAAATGCGACAGCACGGTCATGACGCGCGCCGCGAGGAACAGCAGCGCAAGTGCGCCCTCGGACACGCCGAAGCGCAGGTAGAGGAAGTACGCGATCAGCGCCGAGCCGATGAAGCCGCCGCCGAAGGCGTCCAGCCCGGCGAGCAGCGAGAAGTTGCGCACCGCGCGGCGCACCGCCTGCGGCGCGTGCAGGGCGAGCGCCGGCGGCGCTGCGGCGCCGCGCTCGGCCGCTGGGGAGAGCCGCGCGTAGGCGAGCGCAGCGCCGGCGAGCAGCAGGCTGTAGCCGACGAGCGTCGTATCGTAGGCCTGCGTTTCGGCGACGCCGAAGCGGTCGCGCAGCAGCGCCGGCAGCGCGGCGAGCAGCGCGCCCACCGCGGTGCCGGCATCCTGCAGCGCGTTGTACCACGCGAATACCTGGGTGCGCTCGCTGTCGGCGGCGGTGGCCGGCAGGATCGCCTGCTCGAGCGCCTGTGCCCCGCCGCGATCGGCGCCCTGCGTATTCAGCATGCCGAGGAACGCCGCCGCGGCGAGCGCCCAGCGCGATTCGAGCAGCGCCAGCGCGAGCCCGCCGGCGGCGGCGAGCGAGGCGAGCGCCACCAGGCTGCGGCGCCGGCCGACGCGGTCGGCCAGGAAGGTGCTGTAGGCAGTGCCGCCTGCGACCCCGACGAAGCCCGCGGTGAGCACAAAGCCGACCTCGGACTCGTCGAAGCCGCGCTTGGCGAGGTACACCGCGGCGAGCACGCTGATCGAGCCGGCCGCGAGCCCGCGCAGCAGCGCGGCGGTGTAGATGAGGACGCGGTCGCCGCGCGGCCCGCTCACGCGAAGGCGTCGGGCCGGAAGCCGACGTCGCACACCCGGCCGCGCTGCGCGCGCTTGCCCTCGTAGTCCTTGAGCGCTTTCGCGTCCAGCTCGGCGCTCTTCCTCGTGCGCTTGAAGCCCGACACCGTGAGCGTGCCCTTCGGCTCGAGCGCGGCGGCCGCGGCGAGCGTGATCTTGTCGGGCAGTGCGATCAGCTGCACGCCGACGCCGCCATTCGGCCGCAGCGGCAGCTCGGCCATCGGAAACACGAGCAGGCGCGCGTCCGACGACAACGCGGCGACCTTCATCTTCGCCGGCTCGCCCGCGAAGGCGACCGGCAAGTTGGCGCGCGCGCCCTCGGCGACCGCCATGAACTCCTTGCCGGCGCGCGTCTTGGAAACGAGGTCCCCCAGGCGGCACAGAAAGCCCTGCCCGGCGTTCGAGCTCATCAGCAGCGGCTGCCCCACGTCGCCGCTCGCCATCCACACGATCTCGTCGCCCTCGCAGTTGACCAGCGCGTTCATCGGCTGGCCGTCACCGCGCCCGCTCGGCAGGTTGGCGGCCTCCACCGTGAACGCCTTGCCGCGCGCCGAGAGAAACACCACGGGCGAAGTCGTCTTGCACTCGAGCGCCTGCAACAGGCCGTCGCCGTCCTTGAAGCCCACCGTTGCGAGGTCGATGCCGTGCCCGGCGCGCGCGCGCACCCAGCCCTTCCGCGACAGGATCACGGTGAGCGGCTCCTCGAGCACGCTGCGCTCGATCTGCGCACGCTCCTCGGGTTTGATCAGCGTGCGCCGCTCGTCGCCGTACTTCTTCGCGTCCTCGTCGAGCTCCCTGACGACGAGCTTCCTCAGCTCCTTGTCGTCGCCGAGCAGCGTCTTCAGGCCCTTCCTCTCGGCCTCGAGGGATTTTCTCTCGTCGTTCAGCTTGACGCCGTCGAGCTTGGTGAGCTGGCCCAGGCGCAGGTTGACGATGTCCTCGGCCTGGCGCTCGCTAAGCTTGTACTTCTTCTGTAGCTTTTCCTTCGCCTCGGGCTGGTCCTCGGCCGCGCGGATGAGCTTGATGATTTCCTCGATCTTCACGTAGGCAATCAGGCGGCCCATGACGATGTGCAGCCGCTCTTCGCATTTCGCCAGGCGGTTCGCGGTGCGCCGGCGCACCGTCTGCACGCGGAACTCGCCCCACTCGCGCAGCACCTCGACGACGCCCTTGGTCTCCGGCAGGCCGTCGAGGCCCAGCCAGGTGAGGTTGACCGCGTAGCGCGACTCGAGCGAGGTCTGCACCAGCAGCGCCTTCATCGTCTCGGCCGGATCCTGGCGCGAGCTGCGCGGCTCGATCACCAGGCGCAGCTTCGACTTGCGGTCCGACTCGTCGCGCACCGACTCGACCAAGTCGAGCACGAACTGCTTGAGGCGCTTCTGCTCCTGCGACACTTCCTTCTTGCCGGCCGCAGGCTTGGGGTTGACCAGCGCCTCGATTTCCTCGAGCACCTGCCGGCAGGACACGCCGTGCGGCAGCTCGTTGACCACGATGCGCCACTGGCCGCGCGCGAGCGGCTCGACAGTCCAGCGCGCGCGCAGTGCGATCGAGCCGCGCCCGGTCTCGTAGGCCTGGCGCAGCTCCTCGGGCGGCGAGATGATCTGGCCGCCGCCGGGGAAGTCCGGTCCCGGCAGGCGCTCGAGCACCTCGTCCAGCTTCGCGCGCGGATGGCGGATCACCCAGGCCGCTGCGGCCGCGACCTCCTTCAGGTTGTGCGAAGGGATGCGCGTGGAGAAGCCCACCGGGATGCCGAACGAGCCGTTCAGCAGGCCGAAGGGCAGGCGCGCCGGCAGCAGCACCGGCTCGTCGAACTTGCCGTCGTAGTTCTTCTGGAAGTCGACCGTACCCTCGCCGATCTCCGCGAGCATCAACTCGGCGATGCGCGCGAGCTTCGCCTCGGTGTAGCGGTAGGCCGCGGCGCCGTCGCCATCGCGCGAGCCGAAGTTGCCCTGCCCGTCGATCAGCGGATAGCGCATCGAGAACGGCTGCGCCAGGTGCACCAGCGCCTCGTAGGTCGACGAGTCGCCGTGCGGGTGGTACTTGCCGAGCACCTCGCCGACGTAGCGCGCGCACTTGGCGAAGCCCTGCGCGCCACCCGGCGTGTCGGCCATTGCATACAGGATGCGCCGCTGCACCGGCTTCAGGCCGTCCGCGATCTCCGGCAGCGCGCGCGCCTTGACCGTCGACACCGCGTAGCCGAGGTAGGCCTTCGAGGCGTGGCGCTCGATCGGCGCCGCTTCGTCGCCGTTGTCAGGGGTGAAGAGATCCAGCGTCTGCGTGTCGTCCATCGCTCACTCGAATAAAGGCAGTTGGCGGTTGGCCAGTGCGACCGCGAGCTCGACGGCGGCTTTTGCCTTGTCGAGAGATTCCGTGGCGCCGGTTCTGCCGGCAGCCTCCCAGCCATAGCGTCCCTTCCCGGAGAGCGTCACCTTGCCGAGCATCGCCTTGCCCAGCCAGTATGCGTGTCCCTTGTAGCTTCGCTCCCAGTAGGGCTTTTGTCTGGAGGATCTTTTCTTTTTCGCCATCTCCCCTCCCGCAATGCAAATAGGGACAGACCCTATATTCTGCATAGCGAAAAATGGGGTCTGTCCCCATTCTTCATACGTCGGCCTCGACGCTCTTCCAGTGCTCGCGCATCCAGTTGCGCCGGCCCTCGGCTTCGCCCGAATCCATGAGCAGCTCGAAGGTCGCGCGCGCCTGCTTGATCTTGGCCGCGTCGAGCTGCATGCGCACGAGGCGTCGCGTATCCGGGTTCATGGTCGTCTCCCACAGCTGCTCGGGGCTCATCTCGCCCAGACCCTTGAAGCGCGAGATTTCCCAGGCGCCCTCGCGCAGCTTCTCCTTCCTGAGCTGCTCGAGCGTCTCCGCGAGCTCGTCGTCGTCCAAGCAGTACAGGCGCCGCGCGGGCTTGCCCTTGCCCTGGCCGGGCACCTCGACCTTGTAAAGCGGCGGCTGCGCGACATACACGTGGCCGGCCTCGACCAGCCGGGGCGCGTGCATGAAGAAGAAGGTGAGCAGCAGCGCCTGGATGTGGCCGCCGTCCACGTCGGCATCGGTCATGACGATGATCTTGCCGTAGCGCAGCCCCGAGAGGTCCGCGCGCTCCTCGGCGCCGTGCGGATCGACGCCGATCGCGGTGGCGATCGCCTGCAGTTCCTTGTTGGCGAGCACCGTGCGCGCGTCCTTCGACATGGTGTTCAGCACCTTGCCGCGCAGCGGCAGCACGGCCTGCGTCTCCTTGTCGCGCGCCTCCTTGGCCGAGCCGCCGGCCGAATCGCCCTCGACCATGAACAGCTCGTTGCGCGAGGTGTCGCCCGAGGCGCAGTCGACGAGCTTGCCCGGCAAGGTCGCGACGCCCGACGACTTCTTGCGCTCGAACTTCTTGCCCTTCGACATGCGCGACAGCGCCTGCTCGACCGCGAGCTCGACGATCTTCTTGCCTTCCTCGGGATGCGCGTTCAGCCACAGCTCGAAGGCGTCGCGCACGCACAGCTCGAGCAGCCGCGTGGCGTGCCGCGAGGTGAGCTTTTCCTTGGTCTGGCCGTGGAACTGGGTGCGCACGATGCGCGCCGAGAGCGTGAA
This sequence comes from Burkholderiales bacterium, assembly GCA_035310985.1. GTDB lineage: Bacteria > Pseudomonadota > Gammaproteobacteria > Burkholderiales > SG8-39 > DAHVFK01. The sequence continues at coordinate 13,497 of DATGDH010000046.1, read as the reverse complement.
GCATGCGCGTGACCACAGGTCCTCGGCGATCAGCTTGACGCCCTTGGGCGTGAGCCCGCGCGTCTCCATGAAGGCGCGCAGCGCCTCGAAGATGCCGTTGCGGAATCCCGCCTCGTGCGTGCCGTGCGAGCGCGTCGGGATCAGGTTGACGTGGCTGTCGGCGAACACCTCGCCCTCGGCCACCCAGCCGATCGCCCAGGCGGCGCCTTCGCCGGCCTCGATCTCGGCGCTCTCGCCCTGCGCGAAATAGCGCTCGCCGCTGAACAGCGGCGCCACGAGCTCGCGACCCTCGAGCATGAACTCGAAGTACTGCGCCATGCCGCGCTCGTACTTCCAGGATTTTTCCTCCCTGCCCTCGACGCGCAGCACCGTGCTGAGGCCGGGCAGCAGGTAGGCCTTCGAGCGCACCAGGTGCTCGAGCTCGGCGAGCGGGATGCTGGCCGAATCGAAGTACTTCGGATCGGGCCACACGCGCACCACCGTGCCGTTGCCGCGGCGCTCCTTGGCTTTCTCGCTCTTCAGTTTCTGCTTGAGCTCGCCGCCCTCGAAGGCGAGCGTGTGCTTCTCGCCGCCGCGGTACACCGTCACCTCGAGCCGCTTCGCGAGCGCGTTGGTCACCGCGACGCCGACTCCGTGCAGCCCGCCCGAGATGTGGTACACAGAGTCGCCCGAGCGGTTGAACTTGCCGCCGGCGTGCAGCATGCCGAACGCGACCTCGACCGCGGGCTTCTTTTCCTCCGGGTGCATGTCGACCGGGATGCCGCGGCCCTCGTCGGCCACCTCGACCGAGCCGTCCTTGAACACCGTTACGCCAATCCTCTTGCCGTAGCCGGCGAGCGCCTCGTCCACCGCGTTGTCGATCACCTCCTGCACGATGTGCAGCGGATGCACGGTGTGGGTGTACATCCCCGGCATGCGGCGCACCGGCTCGAGGCCCTTCAGGGCCTGGATCGCTGACGCGTCGTAAGCTTGCCTCGCCATGTATTTAGTGCCTGTTCCTTGCCGTAACCCTACCTATTGTAGTCGGCGCCGCCGCGCGGCGCTCGGGAACCCGGCTCGCCGGCGCGGGTCTCACTATGATGGACCGCCGCCGCGCCCTGAAATTCGCCGCCGGCCTGGCCGCGTCCCCGCTTGCGCTGCCCGCGCGCGGCGCCGTCCTTGACCCCACCCCGGCCTGCCCGGGCGAAGGTGCCACGCCGCGCCAGACCGAGGGGCCGTTCTACAGCCCGCGCTCTCCGCTCAAGTCGAACTTTCGCGCCGACGCGCGCGGCGAGCCCCTGCTGCTGCAGGGCTACGTGCTCGATACCCGTTGCCGGCCGCTGTCGGGCGCCTGGCTCGACCTGTGGCACGCCGACGCCTCGGGCGCCTACGACAACCAAGGCTTCCGGCTGCGCGGTCACCAGTACGCCGACGCCGGCGGACGCTACCGCTTCGAGACGATCGTCCCCGGGTCATACCCGGGGCGGACGCGCCACTTTCACCTCAAGCTGCGCGCTCCGGGGACGCGGCGCACGCTCACCACGCAGCTCTACTTCCCGGAAGAGCCCGAAAACGCGCGTGACGCGCTGTTTCGCAGCGAGCTCCTGCTGCGCATCGACCGCGCCGCGGGGGTTGCGCGCTTCGACTTCGTGCTCGAGGCCTAGTACAAATGTGCCATACGTAGGAGATAGTCAAGTTTCCCTACCCAAGCGGGACGTTGTCGATTACGCTCCCGCCCCATGCAACCGGATCTCGCCGCGGCGGCCCTCGCCGGCCTTGCCAAGCGTCGGGTTTTGGCCGTCGCCGTGCTGCGCCAGGGGCGCGTCGTGTGGGCCAGCCCCGCGTTGCTCGCCCTGTTCACGCTCGAGCCGGAGGCCGCCGTCGGCAAGCGCTTCATCGAGCTGGTCGCGCCCGACGACCGGGGCACGCTCGCGAGCGCGCTGGACGAGACGCCCGGCGCCGAGGCGCCGCCGACCTCGTTCCGCGCCCTGCGCCTGGACGGCAGCCAGTTCGACGCCGAACTGACGAGCTCGGCGTTCGACCTGCCGGGCGGCCCCGGGGCGGTGGTCGCGCTGAGCGACGTCACCGAGCAGCGCCGCGCGCAGACCCAGCTCTCCTACCTCGCCTTCCGCGACCCGCTCACCGAGCTGCCCAACCGCGCGTTGTTCTTCGACCGGCTGCGCCAGGCGCTGGTCGACGCGCGCCGCCACGGCAACACTTTCGCCGTGCTGGTGAGCGACCTGGACGGCTTCAAGCTGATCAACGACCGCTACGGCCACGAGACGGGCGATGCGCTGCTGCAGGTGGCCGCCAAGCGACTGCGCGCTGCGACGCGCGAGGGGGACACGGTGGCGCGCATCGGCGGCGACGAGTTCTCCGCGCTGCTTGCGCGCGCCGCGAGCCAGGAGGACGCCGCGATCGTCGCTGCGCGCATGGTGCGTGCGCTCGACGCGCCGATCGTCGTGGGCGGACAGCCCTGCCAAGTCGGCGTGAGCATCGGCATCGCCCTGTACCCGGTCAACGGCAAGGACATGGACACGCTGGTCGCGCACGCCGATGGTGCGATGTACGCGGCCAAGCGCGCCGGCGGAAAATGCTTCAAATTCGCCGGCGAGCGCGACCCGGATATCTCCGGCCCGCTGCGGCTGCCCTTCCTCGAGTGGAGCGAGGCGCACGCGGTCGGCGTGCCGCTTATGGACGAGCAGCACAAGCAGCTCGCGACGCTCATCAACCGGCTGGGCGAGGAGCTCAAGGCGGGCCACGAGTCGGATCGCCTGAACGAGTCGCTCGCCATGCTGGTCGAGGCCGCGCGCGCGCACTTCGCCGACGAGGAGCGCCTGATGATCGAGGCGGGACTCGGCGCGGCCGCCGAGCGCCACAAGCAGGAGCACCGCAGGCTGCTCGAAGAGCTGCAGAGCCAGGCGGCGAAGTTCGACGGCCGCAGCATGGCGCTCAGCATGCGCTACCTGAATTTCTGGCTGCTGCACCACATCGAGACCATGGACAAGCCGCATGCCAAGCTGATGCTCGAGCGCGGCCTGGTGCAGGGGCAGGGCGCCGGCCGCGCGACTCCGGCGAGCGGCGTCGCGCGCGCCGCACCGTTCGCATCGGCGAGCTAGAGTCAGTTTGACGCAAGTCAAGGGGCGGCGCGCGCCGCCCCTTATCCTGCAGGAGTCGCCTGCAGGAACTCCCGGAGATGAAGAGATATCTGGCCGGCGCGGCGCTCGCAGGCGCGCTGCTCGCGCCGCCTGCCGCGCCCGCTGCCGAAGCACAGCTCAGGATGACCGCCGCCCAGCTCGAGGCGCTCGGCGTGCAGACGGTCGTCCTCGAGCAGCGCGCGGCCGGAAGCATCGAGGGCCTGCCGGCGCAGGTCGTGGTGCCCAACAACCAGGTGCAGGTGGTGAGCGCTCCCTTGCCGGCGCTGGTCGAGCGCGTGCTGGTCGCCACGCAGCAGCCCGTCGCGCAAGGCCAGCTGCTCGCCCGCCTGCGCAGTCCGGAGCTCGCCGACCTGCAGCACAGCTTCCTGCAGGCGGCGACGCAGGCGAGCCTCGCGCGCGCGAATCTCGAGCGCGACGAGAGTCTGCACGCCGAAGGCATCATCGCCGAGAGCCGGCTGCTCGCCGCGCGCGCGCACCGCACCGAGACATCGGCCGATCTCGCCGAGCGCACGCAGGCTCTGCGCATGGCGGGCATGTCGCAGGCCGAAATCGACCGATTGCGCGCGGGGCACCGCGTCGGGACGGCGATCGAGCTGAGGGCGCCGATCGCCGGCGTGGTGCTCGAGCAGCTCGCGTACGCCGGGCAGCGCCTCGACGCCGCTGCGCCGGTCCTGAAGATCGCGCGGCTCGAGCCGCTGTGGCTGGAAATCCAGCTGCCCGTGGCGCGGCTCGCCGAGGTGCGCCAAGGCGCCGCGGTGAGCGTCCCGGCACAGCACGCCGCGGGCCGCGTCATCGCGATCGGCCGCAGCGTCTCGGAGGCCAATCAGACCGTCATGGTGCGCGCCGAAGTCGAGCGCAATTCCGCGGCGCTGCGCCCGGGACAGTTCGTCGAAGCCTCGATCGCCGCCGCGGGCGGCGAGGCGCAATGGTCGGTGCCGACCGCCGCCGTGGCGCGCGTCAAGGGCCGGGCGGTCGTGTTCGTGCGCAGCGCTGAGGGCTTCCGCGCACAGCCGGTGAGCGTGCTGAACGAGACCGCCGCGCAGGCGGTGGTGAGCGGCGAGCTCGAGGCGGGCGAGCGCATCGCGGTGAAGGGCGTCGCCGCGCTCAAGGCGGCGCTGGTCGGAATCGGGGCGGAGTAGATGCTGAACCGGCTGGTCGAGTTCTCGCTCACCCAGCGGCTGCTCGTCATCGTCGTCACGCTGGGTCTGGGCGCGGCGGGCGTGCTCGCGTTGCGCGAGCTGCCGATCGACGCCTATCCGGACGTCTCCTCGACGCAGGTCAAGGTGATCATGAAGGCGCCGGGCATGACGCCGGAGGAGGTCGAAGCGCGCATCACCACGCCGATCGAGCTGGAGCTGCTGGGCATCCCACACAAGCGCGTCGTGCGCTCGGTGTCCAAGTACGCGATCGCCGACATTACCCTCGACTTCGAAGACGGAACCGACATCTACTGGGCGCGCCAGCAGGTGGCCGAGCGGCTGTCGAACGTGGCGCGCGACCTGCCCGCGGGCGTGTCCGGCGGACTCGCGCCGATCACCACGCCGCTCGGCGAGATGTTCATGTTCACCATCGAAGGCGACAAGCTGTCGCTCGCCGAGAAGCGCACGCTGCTCGACTGGACGATCCGCCCGGCGCTGCGCACCCTGCCGGGCGTCGCCGACGTGAACGCGCTCGGCGGCATGGTGCGCAGCTTCTCCGTGGTGCCGGACCACGCGGCGCTCGGCGCGCGCGGCGTGACGCTGGAAATGCTCGCCCGGGCGCTCGGCGCGAACAACCGCAACGACGGGGCCGGCCGCGTGCGCGACGGCGAGGAAACGCTGGTGGTGCGCGCCGAGGGCGCGGTGCGCGACATCGACGACGTGAAGGCGATCGTGGTCGCGGCGCGCGACGGTGGGGTGGTGCGCGTCGGCGACGTGGCGAGCGTGCACATCGGCAACCTGACGCCCTATGGCGCCGTAACGCAGAGCGGTCGCGGCGAGGCGGTCGAGGGGCTGGTGCTCGGCCTGCGCGGCGCTAACGCGCAGCAGGTGGTCGACGGCGTGCGTGCGCGCCTCGCCGCGCTCGCGCCTAGCCTGCCGCCGGGTGTGACGACCAGCGTGTTCTACGACCGGGGTGCGCTCGTCGAGCGCGCGGTCGGCACGGTGTCCAAGGCGCTCGGCGAAGCCGTGGTGCTCGTGCTCGTGCTGCTGGTGCTGTTCCTGGGAAACCTGCGCGCGGCGCTCACCGTCGCGCTCATGCTGCCGCTTGCGGCGCTCGGCACCTTCATCCTGATGAGCGTCGACGGGATGTCGGCCAATCTCATGAGCCTGGGCGGCCTCGCGATCGCGATCGGCATGCTGGTCGACGCCGCGGTGGTGGTGGTCGAGAACGTGGTCACGCACCTTTCGCAGGAATCCAGGCGCGGCCTGCCGCGGCTGAATATCATCTACCGCGCGGTGAGCGAGGTGACGCTGCCGGTCACTTCGGGCATCGCGATCATCGTGATCGTCTTCCTGCCGCTGCTCACCCTGCAGGGGCTGGAGGGCAAGCTCTTCATCCCGGTTGCGCTCTCGATCGTGTTCGCGCTGTCGGCCTCGCTCGTGTTGTCGCTCACCGTCGTGCCCGTGCTCGCCGCGTTCCTGCTGCGCGAGGGCGGGCACGGCGAGCCGTGGCTGGTGCGCGCCGCGCTGCGCCTCTACGAGCCGGTGCTGCGCTGGGCGCTCGGCCACTCGCGCGCGGTGATCGCGGCGGCGCTCGTCGCGCTCGGCGGCGCGCTCGGCGTGTACCTGCTGATCGGCAAGACGTTCATGCCGGCCATGGACGAAGGCGATCTGATCATCGGCCTGGAGATGCTGCCCTCGATCAGCCTGGAGGCGAGCGCGGACACCAATCTGCGCATCCAGCGCGCGATCCTGCAGGCGGTGCCCGAAGTGACGCGCATCGTCGCGCGCACCGGCTCCGACGAGCTCGGGCTCGACCCGATGGGCCTGAACCAGACCGATACCTTCCTCGTGCTCAAGCCCAAGTCGCAATGGCGCAAGCCAGACAAGGCCTGGCTGATGGACGAGTTGCGCAAGGTGATGACGCGCTTTCCGGGCGTGGCCTACAGCTTCACGCAGCCGATCGAGATGCGGGTCGCCGAGATGCTGGTAGGCGTGCGCGGCGACGTCGCGGTGAAGATCTTCGGCACGGACCTCGGCACGCTGAACGGGCTGGCCGAAAAGACGGTCGAGACGCTCAAGGGCATTCGCGGCGCCGAGGACGTGCTCACGGTGAAGAACGAGGGCGTGCAGTACCTCTCGGTAAGAATCGACCGCCTCGCCGCCGGTCGCATGGGCCTGTCGGTCGACGAGATCCAGGACGCGCTGCGCGCCGAGGTCGAGGGCCGCATAGTCGGCACGGTGCTCGAGGAGGGGCGCAGGACGCCGCTCCTGCTGCGCGCCGCGCCGCGCGTGCGACTGTCGCCTGCGGCGTTCGAGAGCCTCACGCTCACGCTGCCGAACGGCCGCGCGGTGCCGCTCGCGCAGGTGGCGCATCTGGCGCGCGTCGACGGGCCGGTGAAGATCGACCACGAGAACGCGCGCCGCTACGTGGTGGTGCAGGCGAACGTGCGCGACCGCGACCTGGTCGGCTTCGTCGACGAGGCGAAGCAGGCCGCGGCGCAGAAGGTCCCGCTGCCTCCCGGATACAGCGACGTCTGGGGCGGCCAGTTCGAAAACCAGCAGCGCGCGGCGGCGCGCCTGGCGCTGGTCGTGCCGGTCGCGCTCGCGCTCATCTTCCTGCTGCTGTTTGCGACCTTCGGCTCGCTGCGCCAGGCGTCGCTCGTCTTCGCCAACGTGCCCTTCGCGCTCATCGGCGGCGTGCTCGCCCTCTGGCTCTCGGGCGAGTACCTCTCTGTTCCCGCCTCGATCGGTTTCATCGCCCTGCTCGGCGTGGCCGTGCTGAACGGCGTGGTGATGGTCGCCTACTTCAACCAGCTGCTCGCGCGCGGCATGGCGCTCGCCGAGGTCGTGATCGAGGGCGCGAAGCGCCGCCTGCGGCCCGTGCTGATGACGGCCAGCATCGCCGCGTTCGGCCTCGTGCCGCTGCTGTTCGCCAGCGGCCCGGGCTCCGAGATCCAGCGCCCGCTCGCGATCGTGGTCATCGGCGGCCTGATCACGTCGACCTTGCTCACGCTGCTGCTGCTGCCGATCCTCTACCGCCGCTTCGGCGTGGAGCCCGCGCCAGGAGAACCCAAGCCATGAACGAGCGACCGCCGGCAAACCCCGACTGCCTGCTCACGGTAGTGTTTCCCCCCAGCCTGGAGGAGAACGTGATCGGGCTGCTGCTCGAGCACCCGCAGTGGGCGGCGCGCTTCGTCTGCGCCCACGTGGAGGGCCATGGCCAGGCGATGACGCTTTCGGCGAGCGCCGACCTGGTGCGCGGCCGGGCGCCCCGCCTCATGGTGCAGCTCGTCACGGGTCACGCCGAGGTGCAGTCGCTGCTCGCGGCGTTCCGCGAGTCGGTGCCGAGCCCCGAAGTGGCCTACTGGGTCGTCGAGCTCGCGCAGTACGGGAGGCTCGCATGAGGCCCCTCGCGCTGCTTGCGCTGCTCGCGCCGCTCGCGGCCGGTGCGGCGGGCGATCCCGCGGATCTGCCCCCGGCGGCCGAGGTGCGCGCGGCGATCGAGAGCTATCCGTCGGTGCTCGCGGCCGAGGCGGCGGTCGCGGCCTCGCAGGCGCAGCGACGCGGCTTGGACGCCGGTCCCTACGAGACGCAGATGCGCCTGGGCGCGGGCAAGCGCCGCGAACGCACGCTCGACCAGGACATGAACGAGTACGAACTCGGCGTCGAGCGAGCGTTCCGCATCGGCTCGAAGAGCGAGCTCGACCAATCGCTCGGCAATGCAGGCGTGGCGCAGGCGCGGCTCGGCGTCGGCGACGCGATGCACGAGGCCGCGCGCAGCCTGCTGCGCCAGTGGTTCGCCTGGATGCGCGCCGCCGCACAGGCGGAGGATTGGGACGCGCAGGCGCAAGTCCTCTCGCGCCAACTCGAGGTCGTCGACAAGCGCGTCGGGCTGGGCGACGCCCCGCGCCAGGAAAGGCTGCTCGCCGAATCCGCGTTTGCGCAGGCCGATACGATGCGCCTGCGGGCGCGCATGCACGCGGAGGCCGCGCGCGCCGAGCTCACGCGCAGCTTTCCCTCGATCGCGCCGCCCGAGGCGCTGCCGCAGGTCATGCCCCAGCCGCTCGCGCACGATCTCGCCTGGTGGCGCGAGCGGGTGCTCGAGCACAACCACGAGCTCGCCATGGCGCGCGCCGAGGTCGAGCGCCAGCGCCTGCTCGCCTCGCGCGCCGACGCGGAGCGCACGCCGGACCCGACGCTCGGCCTGCGCTACCTGTCGGAGCGCGACGACACCGAGCGCGTTCTCGGCGTGGTCGTCACCGTGCCGTTCTCGGGCGCAGCACGGCGCGCGGCCGCGGACAGCGCGCTCGCGCTGGGCGACGTCGCCGCGCAACGCGAGGCTGCCGTGCTGCGCCGGCTGGACGCCGAGGTCGCCGCCCTATACGCCAACGCCTCCCACGCGCTCGGCGCCGCCGAGCGCGCGGCGAGCGCCGCGGACGGGCTCAGGCGCAACAGCGAGCTCGCGGCGCGCGCCTATGCGCTGGGCGAGTCGAATCTGGCCGACGTGCTGGTTGCACAGCGCTTCGCTATCGAGGCGCGGCTCACGGCGACGCTCGCGCGCCTTGACGCGGCCGAGTCACGCTACCGGCTGATGCTGGACGCGCACGAGCTCTGGCCGCTCGATGCGCCGAATTAGCGCGCGCGGCGCAGCGCGCGCCAGACTTTCTCAGGGGTGAGCGGCATGTCGATTTCGGCCACGCCGCGATCCGCGAGGGCATCGAGCACCGCGTTCACCACCGCCGGCATCGCGCCGTGCGTACCGGCCTCGCCCACGCCCTTGGCGCCGAGCGGATTGAGCGCGCTCGGTACCGACTCGTCGAAGCCGGTCGCGAGCTCGGGCAGCGCATCCGCCCGCGGCATCGCGTAATCCATGAACGAGCCGGTGAGCAGCTGACCTTCCGTGTCGTATACCGACTGCTCCATCAACGCCTGTCCGATGCCCTGCATCATGCCGCCGTGCACCTGGCCCTCGGCGATGAGCGGATTCAGCACGCGCCCGACGTCGTCCACCGCCGCCAGCCGGACGAGCCGCACTACGCCCGTGTCGGGGTCCACCTCGGCCTCGCAGATCTGGCAGCCGTTCGGCCAGGTCTGACCTTTCACGGTCTCAGTGTGCGCAATGCTGATGCGCCGCTGCGGCTGCCGGCCGGCGAGTTCCGCCAGACCGATCGAGCGGTCCGTGCCCGCGATGCGGTAGCGGCCGTCGAGGAACTCGATGTCGATCGCGGCGGCCTCGAGCTCCTTCGCCGCGAGCGCCTTGCCCGCCTCGACGAGCGCACGCGCGCCGACGAGCGCCGCGCTGCCGCCGACCTGCAGGCTCCTCGAGCCGCCGGCGCCGCCGCCGGTCTTCGCCACGTCCGTGTCGCCCTGGATCACGCGCACCGTCTCGGGAGAAACGCCGAGCAGCTCGGCGACGATCTGCGCGTAGGAAGTCTGGATGCCCTGGCCGATCTGCTGCGTGCCGGAGACGAGCGTCACGCTGCCGTCGGCGTCGACCGTGACGCTCACCGTCTCGCTGACGCGCGCGCTGCCGGTGATCTCGACGTAGCAGGCCAGGCCGCGCCCGTAAAGCTTGCCGCGGCGCGCCGCATCCGCCTTGCGCGCGGCGAACCCCTGCCAATCGGCGGCTGCGACCGCGGCCTGCAGCATCCTCGGGAAGTCGCCGCAGTCGTAGGTCTGGCCGGCAGGGTTCTTCCACGGCATTTGCGCGGGCTGGACCAAGTTCTTCAGGCGCAGCGCGACCGGGTCCGCGTTCAGCTCGCGCGCGGCGCGGCTCACCAACCGCTCGAGCAGGTAGCCCATCTCCGGGCGCCCCGCGCCGCGGTAGGCGTCCACCGGCGTGGTGTTGGTGAAGTACATCTTCACCTCGTGGTCGAGCAGCGGGACGTGGTACACGCCGGTCGGCGCGCGCACGCCCGACATCGCCGGGACGCAGGCGCCGAAGTTCGAGGCGTAGGCGCCGATGTTGGCGAGCGTCCGCACGCGCAGCGCCGTGAAGCGCTGCTCGCGGTCGATCGCGAGCTCGGCCTCGGTGACGCTGTCGCGGCCGTGCACTTCGCAGAGGAAGTTCTCCGAGCGGTCGGCGCGCCATTTGACCGGGCGGCCGAGGACGCGCGCCGCGAAGCACAGCGCCGCGTGCTCGGGATACGCATAGCCGCGCGCGCCGAAGCCGCCGCCCAGGTCGGTGCACACGATGCGCAGCCTGTCCTCCTCCATCCCGAACACCTTGGCGAGCTGGCCGCGCACGGTGTGCGTGTTCTGCGTCGGGCAGTACAGCGTGAAGCGGCCGCCCGCGGCGTCGTACTGCGCCGCGAGCGCGCGCGGCTCGAGCGGGTTCGCGATCACGCGCTGGTTCACGACGCGCAGCTTCACCACGTGCGCCGCGGCGGCGAAGGCAGCGTCCGCCACCGCACCGCCGCCCATGCGGTAGATGGCGGCGATGTTGCCGTATTCGGGCGTGAAGGCGGGCGCCCAGTGCACCGGCGCGGCGCCCGAAGCGGCCGAGGGCAGGTCCGCGTTCGCGGCGAGCGGCTGCCAGTCGACCTCGACCAGCTCGGCCGCGTCGCGTGCCTGGTCGCGCGTCTCGGCCACCACCATGGCGACCGCGTCGCCGACGAAACGCGCGACGTCGGGCGTGAGCGCGTGGCGCGGCGGCACCGTCATGTCGGCGCCGTCCGGGCGCTTGTGCAGCTGGGTGAACGGAACCGGCGCGAGCCCGGCGGCAACCAGGTCGGCGCCTGCATACACCGCGAGCACTCCCGGCGCGGCGCGCGCCGCGGAAACGTCGAGCGCGGCAATCCTGGCGTGCGCATGCGGCGAACGCACGAACGCGGCATGCACCGCTCCAGCGAGATCGACGTCGTCGGTGAAGCGTCCCTGCCCTGTGAGGAGCTTCGCATCCTCGAGCCGGCGCAGCGGCCTGCCGATCCACTGGCTTGCGCCAGGCTGCATAACTTGTTCGGTCATATGGGCCGATAATATGCCGTCCGGTCCGGCAAGGCGACCCATGGAACTGCCCAAATTCGAAACACTGCGCACGGAGCGCGAAGGCGAGCACGTGCTCGTGGTGACGCTCGACCGCCCCCAGGTGCTCAATGCGTTCGACACGCAGATGGCTCTCGAGCAAACCGCGCTGTGGACGCAGCTCACCGCCGACCCTGGGGAGCTGCGCTGCGTGGTGCTCACCGGCTCGGGCGAGCGCGCCTTCAGCGCGGGCGGCGACCTGAAGCAGCGCGAAGGCATGTCGGACGACGCCTGGCGCGCGCAGCACGAGGTTTTCGAGCGCTGCTTCGTCGCCCTGGTCGAGTGTCCGCTTCCGGTGATCGCGGCGGTGAACGGGCACGCCTACGGCGGCGGCCTAGAGCTCGCGCTGTGCTGCGACTTCGCCTACGCGGCGCCGCAGGCGCGCTTCGCGCTCTCCGAGGTCAAGCTTGGCATCATGCCCGGCGGCATGGGCACGCAGAACCTGGCGCGCGCGGCGGGCGAGCGGCGCGCCAAGGAGATGATCCTCAGCGCGCGGCCGATCGACGCGCGCCAGGCACTCGACTGGGGGATCGTGAACCGCGTGTGCGAGCCCGGGCGGGTGCTGGCCGACGCGCTCGACACCGCGCGCGCGATCGCCGCAAACGCACCGCTCTCGGTGCGCCAGGCGAAGAAGTCGGCGCACTACGGCCTGCAGATGGACCTGCTTACCGGCTACCGCTTCGAGATCGAGGCCTACAACCGCCTCGTGTCGACCGAGGACCGCCGCGAAGGCGTGCGCGCTTTCAACGAAAAGCGCCCGCCGCGCTTCCGCGGGCGCTAGCCGAGCGTCGGCATGTGGAAGCCCGGCGCGGGCGTGTCCTGGTGCGGCCAGCGGCGTGTGATCACCTTGGTCCGCGTGTAGAACTTGACCCCCTCGACGCCGTGCACGTGCAGGTCGCCGAAGAGCGAATTCTTCCAGCCGCCGAATGAATAGAACGCGACCGGCACCGGGATCGGTACGTTTACGCCGACCATGCCGACCTGGATCTCGTTTTCGAAGCGCCGCGCCGCGCCGCCCGACTCGGTGAAGATCGCGGTGCCGTTGGCGTACGGATTGGAATTGACGAGCGCGATCGCTTCTTCCAGAGAATTCTTCCTGAGAACGACGAGCACCGGCCCGAAGATCTCGTCCTGGTAGATCTTCATGTCCGGCTTGACGTGGTCGAACAGCGTCGTGCCGAGGAAGAAGCCGTCCCTCGGCAGCGCCTGCGTGCGACCGTCGAGCACCAGCTTCGCGCCTTCCTTGACGCCTTGCGCGATGTAGCCCGCGACCTTGTCGCGATGCTGCGCAGTGACCAGCGGCCCCATGTCCATGCCGTCCGCCGTTCCCGGGCCGATCTTGATCGCGCGCGCCTTCTTCTCGAGTAGCCTCACCAGCGGATCGCCCGCGGCGCCCACGGCGACCACGGCGCTGATCGCCATGCAGCGCTCGCCCGCCGACCCGTAGGCCGCACCGATCAGCGCGTCGGCGGCGAACTCGAGGTCGGCGTCGGGCAGCACGACAGCGTGGTTCTTGGCGCCGCCGAGCGCCTGCACGCGCTTGCCGGTCTGCGCGCAGGTCTCGTAGATATGCCGCGCGATCGGCGTCGAGCCGACGAAGGAAACCGCGGCGATCCCCGGGTGCGCGAGGATCGCGTCGACCGCTTCCTTGTTGCCGTGCACGACGTTGAACACGCCGTCGGGCAGGCCGGCCTCCCGGAACAGCTCCGCCATGCGGATCGAGGCCGAGGGCACCTTCTCCGAGGGCTTGAGCACGAAAGTGTTGCCGCAGGCGATCGCCATCGGGAACATCCACAGCGGCACCATCGCCGGAAAATTGAACGGCGTGATCCCCGCGCACACGCCGACCGCCTGCCGCACGGTGTGCGTATCCACCGCGGTGCCCACGTTCTCCGAATACTCCCCCTTGAGGAGCTGCGGGATGCCGCAGGCGAATTCGACGACCTCGATGCCGCGCTGCACCGAGCCCATCGCGTCGGGCAACGTCTTGCCGTGCTCCCGGGTGATGAGCGCCGCGATCTCCTTTTGGTTCTTCTGCAGCAAATCCAGGTATTTCTGCATCACGCGCGCGCGGCGCAGGATGGAGGCGTCGCGCCACGCCGGCAGCGCGGCGGCCGCCGCCTGCACCGCCTGGTCGACGAGCGCCGCGTCGCAATAGGGAACACGTTTCGTCACCTGGCCCGTGGCAGGGTCGT
>DATGDH010000045.1:0-3088 GCA_035310985.1 Burkholderiales bacterium | reverse complement strand
CTCGAGTTCGATGCCTCGCTGGCCGAGCTGCGCCAGCTCGCGAAGACGCTCGGCTTCGAGGTGGTCGCCACGTTCACGCAGAAGCGCGCCGGGTTCGACAAGACGGCGTACTTCGGGCTCGGCAAGCGCGAGGAGCTGCGCCTGCTGCGGGAAGAACGGTCCGCCGACGTGATCCTCATCGACCACGAGATCTCCCCCTCGCAGGCGCACAACCTCGAGAAGGAGGTCGGCTGCGAGGTGATGGACCGCACCATGGTGATCCTGGAGATCTTTCACCGGCATGCGCGCTCGCGCGCCGCGCGCGTGCAGGTCGAGATCGCGCGCCTCGGTTACATGGCGCCGCGCCTGCGCGAAGCCGCCAAGCTCGCCGGCCCGCAGGGCCGGCAGCGCAGCGGGGTCGGCGGCCGCAGCGGCGGCGAGTCGGACAGGGAGCTCGACCGGCGCAAGATCCGCGACCGCATCGCCGAGCTGCAGAAGGAGCTCGACGCGATGGTCCTCGAGCGCAAGACGCAACGCGCCAGGCGGCAGGAGCGCCAGGGGCTCGCGCGCGTGGCGCTGGTCGGATATACGAATGCGGGCAAGTCCACGCTGATGCGCGCCCTCACGGGGAGCGAAGCGCTGGTCGCGGACAAGTTGTTCGCCACGCTGGATACCACCGTACGCGCCCTCCATCCGGAAACGGTTCCGCGCGTGCTCGTCAGCGACACGGTCGGCTTCATCAAGAACCTGCCGCACGGGCTCGTCGCATCGTTCAAGTCGACGCTCGACGAGGCGCTCGAGGCTTCCTTGCTCGTGCACGTCGTGGACGCCAGCGATCCCGGCTTCGAGCGCCAGCTCGCGGTGACTGAGGAAGTGCTCGACGAGATCGGCGCGAAGGACGTGCCGCGCCTGCTCGTCTTCAACAAGATCGACCGAGGCGGCGACGAGGCAGCGTTGCGCGCAAAACATCCCGGATGCATCGTGATGAGCGCGCGCCGCGAAGGCGATGTCGCGCAGTTGCACGAGGCCATCGCCGCGTTCTTCCGGCGCGGCCTCGTCGAGGCCGAACTCTTCCTACCCTGGGCCGCGCAGAAAATGCGCGGGGAGGTCTTCGCGACCTGCGAGGTGCTCGAGGAACGCGCCGACGACGAGGGCGCGCTGCTGCGCGTCCGCGGAGAGCCCGAGGCCGTGAAGCGCCTGTCCGAGCAATTTGGAACGGGCAGTGATAATTGATGGTCGAATGTCCTCACTGCAAGCGCGCTGCCATGAGCCTGTGGCGAAAATCCGCGCTCGGCCCAGGGCGCGTGGTCAGGTGTCAATCGTGCGGGAAACCGGTGGCGGCGCATTGGACGGGGATCCTCGCGGCGATCCCGGCGTTTCTGGGCGGCTACGTGCTCATGAAGTCCGAGAATCTGCCGCTTGGAATCGTTGCGGTAATAGGAGGCGTCATCGCCATGGGAGTGCTGCACACGTTCCTGGTCCCTCTCGTGCGAGGCGAAGCCTGAGCCTTCGCCGTACCGATGGAGCGCCGCGCGGTCAACTTTCCGCGACGATCCCAAGCCTCGTCATCAGGTTCCGGTCCGCCTGCGCGTCGGGATTGCCCGTGGTGAGCAGCTTGTCGCCGTAGAAGATGGAATTGGCTCCGGCGAAGAAGCACAGCGCCTGGATGCCTTCGCCGAGCTCTCTCCTTCCCGCCGACAGCCGGACGTGACTCTCCGGCATGGTGATGCGCGCGACGGCGATCATGCGCACGAACTCGAACGGGTCGATGGGGTCGCGGCCGAAGAGCGGCGTGCCCTCCACCTGGACGAGGTTGTTGATCGGCACGGACTCGGGAGGCGGGTTCAGGTTGGCGAGCTGCGCGATCAGGCCCGCGCGCTGCGCGCGGTTCTCGCCCATTCCGACGATGCCTCCGCAGCACACGCGCAGTCCCGCATGCCGCACGCGCTCGAGCGTGTCGAGCCGGTCCCGGTACTCGCGGGTCGAGATGATCTTTCCGTAGAATTCGGGCGCCGTGTCGAGGTTGTGGTTGTAGTAATCGAGCCCGGCTTGCCTGAGCTGCTCGGCCTGGCCGTCCTTGAGCAGCCCGAGAGTCGCGCAGGTCTCCAGGCCGAGACCGTGCACGGCGGCAACCAGCGGCAGGACGCGCTCCAGGTCGCGCTCCTTCGGACCGCGCCAGGCGGCCCCCATGCAGAAGCGCGTGGCGCCGTTCGCCTTCGCGGCCTCGGCCGCGGCGAGCACCGCGTCGTGGGACATGAGCGGCTCGTCGTGCACGCCGGTGTCGTAGCGCTTGGCCTGCGGACAGTATTGGCAGTCCTCCGGGCAACCGCCGGTCTTGATCGACAGCAGCGTCGACAGCTGCACGGCGTTCGGATCGAAATGTGCGCGGTGCACGACGTGAGCCCTGTGCAACAGATCGTTGAAGGGCAGTTCGAACAGGTCGAGTACAGCCTCGACTGGCCAGTAGGGAGCTGCATGCTCATGTTCAACCTGATTGGGACTGACTGGCGTGTTCATGGGCTCCTCTCGAAACAGAGAGCGATTTCGAGCGTCATCTTATTCGAGTATCCTCTCGCCCATGGAAGGCGAACCCGCAAGTGAATTGGAGAAGGTCGTTCCTCGCAACGAAGGCGCGCCGTACTGGCTGGAGAAGTCGTCAGGTCGCGGCAAGCTGGTGTGGTGGCTGCTCCTTGCGATCGTGGTGATCGCGGTCGGCGGCGCTTACTGGTTCTGGCAAGAGATTCAGCAGAAGCCGCCGGGCATGCCCGTGACGACGCCGCAGGCCGCGCCGACTCCGGCACCTGCGCCGCAGGTGCAGGCGCCGCCTGCAATCGAGCATCCGATCGAGACGCGCCCGCCCGCCGAGGAGCAGGCGCCGGCGAAGAATCCGGAGCCTTTGCCGACGCTCGATACCAGCGACCGCCAGATCCGCGAGGCGATCGCCGGCCTGATCGGGCCTGACGCGGTTGCGCAGTACGTCTACGCGGACCGCGTGATCACGCGCATCGTCGCGACGGTGGACAACCTGCCGCGCCACAACGCGCCGGAGAAGGTGATGCCGGTGAAGCCGGTGGCGGGCGCGTTCGTGGTCAGGAAGGCCGGCGACACG
>DATGDH010000044.1:0-1733 GCA_035310985.1 Burkholderiales bacterium | reverse complement strand
ACGGGAATAGCTGCCGGAACTTACGTCGTTGGTGCGAATGCAAGCGCGACGGCGGACTTCGGCGCAAATTTGGGCGCGGGGGCGGTTTCGTTTTCAACCTCGAACACTCAAATAGCTCCCGAATCCTCGTCGGGGCTGGGGACTCCGATTCCGTTCTCGGGTCTGAACCTTTCGTCCGTTTCGCCGATGCAGATTACACGCACCTTGACCTCCAACGCTTTCGCAGGAACAGCCGTTACATCAAACAGCGCACTCTCCGGGCCAATCCAGGGCGGGTTTTATGGCCAACCGGCGACCACGGCGCCGTTCGCGCCGCCCGAAGCTGGCGGCTCGTTGTCGGTCAACGGCGCCAACCAGAACATGGTGGGAAGCTTCGCGCTCAAGAAACAGTAGCCGCGTTGGCGTGCGCTGGTGCGCAGTTTCGCCGGCAGTATTTGCCGAGGCCGTACTATTGGCTCCGTGCTGCGCGCCATTCTCTTCGTCGTTCTCGCCCTTGCGCTGAGCGCCTCTGCACGGGCCGAATCGCAATCGATCAACATCAATTACGACCAGGCGGTCGGTCTGGCCGCGAAGTGGATCCTGGAGAAGCAGTTCGGTCCGGCGCGGCAGATGCTGGCCGCGCTGGAGCAAGCGCATCCCGGCGATCCGCAAGTTCTCTTTCTCGAGGGGCAGCTTGCCTTCGCCGAAGGCGACTACAAGAAAGCGGTGGCGATTTATCGCCGCATGCTCACGAAGAACCCCGGCCTGATACGGGTCCGGCTCGAGCTCGCGAGGGCACTTTTTGCCGCGCGCGATTACGAGGCCGCGCAGTATCACTTCGAAATCGCGCTCGGGCAGACGCTGAACGAGCAGGTGCGCGAGAATATCTACGCGTTCCTGCGCGCCATTCGGGGTCGAACTTCCTGGTTCAGGTTTTCCGCCGTCTTCGGGCCGGACTCCAATCCGAACTTCGCCACCAGCTCGCGCACAGTCGATATTCTCGGCACCACTTTCGTGCTGAACCCGGACGCGCGGGCAAAAAGATCTTTTGGCGCCGACATCACGGGCCAGGGCCGCTACGCTTTCGGCGAAGAGAACCGCAACTTTCTGAGCGGCAATGTGGAGTATCGGGACTATGCAGGGTCGTACGCGGACTGGGGGGCGCTCGAACTGACCGCCGGCCGCAGTCTCGTGACGGGCGAGACGCTCTGGACCGGGGAATTCGGGCCGTTGCTCGCCAACTACCAGCAAAAGGAGCTCTACCACGGCGCGATCGCGCGTGTGACGCAAGCCGTCCCGCTCGGCGAGCGGGTCCTCTCCAGCAGCTACGTGAGCGTGAAGCGACTGAATTACCGCGACTACACTTACCTAACGGGAAATCAATACTGGGCCGGGACCACGCTGCGCTACGCGCTCGATCCCACGTCCAGTGTCTGGACCTCCGTGTCACTTGGGCGCAGCCTCGCGCACGACGCGGCGTTCAGCTATCAAACCATCGGGGGCGTGCTCGGCTACTCGAAGGAATTGCCGGCGCACTTCAACGTGCAAGCGCAGGTTTCCACGTACCGGTACAACTACGACCAACCTCAGCCGCTCTTCGGTGCGGAACGCAGGGACGACTTCGTGCAGGTCGATGTCGGCATCACCGCGCGCGACTGGAGCTTCCAGGGTATCGCGCCCACGCTGATGTTGAGCGCGGGACGCAACCAGTCGTCCATTCCTCTGTACACCTATGAGCGGCGCTTCGTCGGTGT
>DATGDH010000043.1:0-8473 GCA_035310985.1 Burkholderiales bacterium | reverse complement strand
GAAGCCCCAGGGCGAGCGCTACCGGTAGGGGTCCATGGCCGCGCTCGTGGCTTCCCCTTCGAACTCGCCGACCGTCGCCGCCGACACGACGGCGGCGGACATCGCCGCGCTCCTCGCCGAGCTCGACCGCGAGCTGGTGGGCCTCGCACCCGTGAAGAAGCGCATCGCCGAGATCGCGGCGCTCCTCGCGGTGGATCGCGCGCGTGCGGCGCACGGGCTCGCGGGACAGCCGCCGGGGCTGCACATGTGCTTCACCGGCAACCCCGGCACCGGCAAGACCACCGTCGCGATGAAGATGGCGGGGATCCTGCATCGCCTCGGCTACTCGAGGAAGGGGCATCTCGTCGCGGTCACGCGCGACGACCTCGTGGGCCAGTACATCGGCCACACCGCGCCCAAGACCAAGGAAGTGCTCAAGCGCGCGATGGGCGGGGTCTTGTTCATCGACGAGGCATACTATCTGTACCGCCCGGAGAACGAGCGCGACTACGGCCAGGAGGCGATCGAGATCCTGCTGCAGGTGATGGAGAATCAGCGCGAGGACCTGGTGGTGATCCTCGCCGGCTACAAGAACCGCATGGAGAGGTTCTTCTCCTCCAACCCGGGCATGGCCTCGCGCATCGCGCATCACGTCGATTTCCCGGATTACGACGAGGCCGAGCTGTTCGCGATCGCCGGCATCATGCTCGAGAAGACGCAGTACCGCCTCGACGACGGCGCCGAGGCGGCGCTGCGCGAGTACATCGCGCTCAGGAAGACGCAGCCGCACTTCGCCAACGCACGTTCGATCCGTAACGCGCTCGACCGCGCGCGCCTGCGCCAGGCGAAGCGCCTGTTCGAGCAGCGCGGCGCTCGCCTGACGCGCGACGCGCTGATGACCATCACGGCCGCGGACATCCGCGCGAGCCGCGTGTTCGAGGACAAGGGGGAGGACACATGACGCTGCAGGCGCTGATCTTCGACGTCGACGGCACGATTGCGGATACCGAGGAAGTGCACCGCCAGGCGTTCAACGCCGCGTTCCTGGCGATGGACCTGCGGTGGAACTGGAGCGCGGGGGAATACATGGAGCTGCTCAAGGTCTCGGGCGGCCCCGAGCGCCTCGCGCACTATATTTCGGGGCTGCGGGTGAAAGCCGAGGAAAGACAGCGCCTGGCCGGCCTGGTGGCGGCGATCCATCGCGAAAAGACCCGCCTTTACTACGAACTCATCAGCGACGGGCGCGCGGCCGCGCGCCCCGGCGTGGCGCGGCTCATGAACGAGGCCCGCGAGGCGGGGGTGAAGCTCGCGCTCGCGGCTACCAGCACCACGGCGAACGTTGAAGCGCTGGTGTCGGCGGTGCTGGGCGCCAAGGCGCTGGGCTGGTTCAGCGCCGTGGCGAGCGCCGACGACGTGCCGCACAAGAAGCCTGCGCCGGACCTGTACCTGCGCATCCTCGGCACCCTGCGGCTGCCGGCGAGCGAGTGCGCGGCGATCGAGGACTCGGAGAACGGCGTGCGCGCAGCGCGGGCTGCGGGATTGTTCACCATCGCGACGCCGTCGCGCTGGACCGCGACGCAGAATTTTTCGACGGCCGAGCTGGTGCAGCACAGCCTGGACGAGCCGCTGCTCTCCCTGGCGCGCATCGCGGCGCTGCACGCCGCGCGCGCCTCGCGCGCCGCCTAGGGGGTCGCATGCGGCAAGAGAAGACGATCACCGAATTCATCATCGGCGAGCAGCGCAAGTCTCCGGGCGCGAGCGGCGGCTTCACCGCGCTGCTGAACGACATCCGGCTGGCCTGCAAGCGCATCGCTTACATGGTCGGCAAGGGCTCGCTCGCCGAGGTGCCCGCGGGCGAGCTGCGCGCGGTGGCGAGCGACACTTTCGTGCGCACGAACGAATGGGGCGGGCACCTGGCGGCGATGGCTTCCGAAGCCGAGCAGGGCGTGCGGCACATCCCGCCGGCCTATCCGCGGGGGCGCTACCTGCTCGCCTTCGACCCGCTGTGCGGCGCGCCGAGCCTCGCGGTAAACGCGGTCGCGGGGAGCCTCTTTTCGGTGCTGCGCGCGCCCGAGGGCGTCGCCGAGCCGGGCGAGAGCGACTTCCTGCAGCCGGGCGCGGCGCAGGTTTGCGCCGGCTATTCGATCTACGGCCCGACGACCATGCTCGTGCTCGCGCTGGAGAGCGGCGTGAACGGCTTCACGCTCGACCGCGAGATCGGCGAGTTCATGCTCACCCATCCCGAGATGCGCATCCCGGAGGAGAGCTCGGAGTTCGCCGTCGACACCGCCAATGCGCGCCACTGGCCGCCGGCGGTCAAGCGCTACGTCGACGAGTGCCTCGCCGGGCGCGCCGGACCGCGCGGCCGGGACTTCTACATGCGCTGGGCGGCATCGCTGGTCGCCGACACGCACCGCATCCTGATGCACGGCGGGGTGTTCCTGCATCCCTACGATGAGCGCAAGGCGGACGGCGGCGCGGGCTACCACCTGCTGTTCGAGGCCAACCCCGTCGGGTATCTCGTCGAGCGCGCCGGCGGGCGGGCGAGCGTCGGGGCGGGGCCCTTGCTCGAGGCGGTACCGGCTTCGCTGCACCAGAAGGCCTCGCTCATCTTCGGCTCGCGCCGCGAGGTCGAGCGGCTCGAGCAGTACTACCGCGACCGCAACCAGCGCGACTTCGACGCGCCGCTGTTTGGCACGCGCGGCCTGTTCCGCGCCTCCGCCGAGCTCTAGAAAGGACGGGCATGTCGGCCAAGCATCCGATCATCGCGATCACCGGCTCCTCGGGCGCCGGCACGACCTCGGTATCCAAGACCTTCGAGCAGATCTTCTACCGCGAGAACGTCAAGGCCGCGTTCATCGAGGGCGACGCCTTCCACCGCTACGACCGCGAGCAGATGAAGGTCAAGATGACCGAGGAACTCGCGCGCGGCAACCACCACTTCAGCCACTTCGGCCCGGAAGCGAACCTGTTCGCCGAGCTCGAACAGCTGTTCCGCGACTACGCGCAGAACGGCACCGGGCGCACGCGCAAGTACCTGCATAACGACGCGGAGGCGGCCCCGTACAAGCAGAAGCCGGGCACCTTCACGGCCTGGGAACCCCTGCCCGAGGGCACCGACATGCTCTTCTACGAGGGCCTGCACGGCGCCGTGGCGCACGGCGGAGTGGACGTCGCGGCGCAGGTCGACCTGCTTATCGGCGTGGTACCGGTGATCAATCTCGAATGGATCCAGAAGCTGCACCGCGACCGCGCGACGCGCGGCTACTCGACCGAGGCGGTGACCGACACCATCCTGCGGCGCATGGAAGACTACGTGCACTACATCATCCCGCAGTTCTCGCGCACGCACATTAACTTCCAGCGCGTGCCGGTGGTCGACACCTCGAACCCGTTCATCTCGCGCCACATCCCGACGGCCGACGAGAGCCTGCTCGTGATCCGCTTCGCGAATCCGCGCGGCATCGACTTCCCGTACCTGCTTTCGATGCTGCACGACTCGTTCATGTCGCGTTCCAACACCATCGTATGCCCGGGGGGCAAGATCGACCTCGCGATGCAGCTCATCTTCACGCCGATGATCTGGCGGCTGATGGACCGCCGCAAGCAGGCGCTCGAGCGCTAGCCCGGCCCGAGTCACTTACCGGAGGAGGAAACATGGCATTGATATCTCTCAGGCAGCTGCTCGACCACGCGGCCGAGCACGGCTACGGCGTGCCTGCCTTCAACATCAACAACCTGGAGCAGATCCAGGCGATCATGCAGGCGGCCGACGAGACCGCGAGCCCGGTGATCCTGCAGGCCTCCGCCGGGGCGCGCAAGTACGCGGGCGAGGCGTTCCTGCGCAGGATGGTCGAGGCGGCGGTCGAGTCCTACCCGCACATCCCGGTGGTGCTGCACCAGGACCACGGCGCGAGCCCGGCGGTGTGCCAGTCGGCGATCCGCTCGGGCTTCACCAGCGTGATGATGGACGGCTCGCTGCTCGAGGACATGAAGACTCCGGCGAGCTACGCGTACAACGTCGAGGTTACGCGGCGCGCCGTCGAGATGGCGCACGCGGTGGGCGTGTCGGTGGAGGGCGAACTGGGTTGCCTCGGCTCGCTCGAGACCGGCACAGCCGGCAAGGAGGACGGCGTCGGCGCCGAAGGCAAGCTCGCGCGCGAGCAGCTGCTCACCGATCCGGAGCAGGCCGCGGATTTCGTCGCGCAGACGCAGGTCGACGCGCTCGCGGTGGCGATCGGCACGTCGCACGGCGCCTACAAGTTCACCAAGAAGCCCACTGGCGACGTGCTCGCAATCGACCGCATCAGGGAAATCCACGCCGCAATACCGCAAACGCACCTGGTGATGCACGGCTCGTCGTCGGTGCCGCAGGAGTGGCTGGAGGTCATTCGCGAGAATGGCGGCAAGATCAAGGAGACCTACGGGGTGCCGGTTGAGGCGATCCAGGAGGGAATCCGCCACGGCGTGCGCAAGATCAACATCGATACCGACATCCGCCTGGCGATGACCGGGGCGATGCGCCGCGCCATGGCGGAGGACCCGTCGGAATTCGATCCGCGCAAGTTCCTCAAGGAGGCAACGCGCGCGGCGCGCGCGCTGTGCAAGGAGCGCTTCGAGGCCTTCGGCTGCGCGGGGCAGGCGGCGCGCATCCATCCCGAGCCGCTCGAGCGCATGGCGCTGCGCTATCCCAAGCCGGCCGCGCTCACGCGCGCCGCGTGAGGCATAATCTCGGCCTCCCCATGAACACACCGACCACGGCGGCCGTGGCCGCTCCCGGCATCAATTACCGCGATCCGATCGAGCGCGACATGGCGAACGCCCTGCGCGCGCTCGCCATGGACGCGGTACAGGCGGCGAACTCGGGACACCCGGGCATGCCGATGGGCATGGCCGAGATCGCGGTGGCGCTCTGGCGCGGCCACCTGCGCCACAATCCCGGCAACCCGCACTGGGCGAACCGCGACCGCTTCGTGCTCTCCAACGGCCACGGCTCGATGCTGCTGTACGGGCTGCTGCATCTGACCGGCTACGACCTGTCGATCGACGAGCTGCGCCGCTTCCGGCAGATGGGCTCCAAGACGCCGGGGCACCCGGAGTACGGCTGCGCGCCCGGCGTGGAGACGACTACCGGGCCGCTCGGCCAGGGCGTCTCGAACGCGGTCGGCATGGCGCTCGCCGAGAAGCTGCTCGCCACGCACTTCAACCGCCCGGGCTTCGACGTCGTCGACCACCACAGCTACGTGTTCCTGGGCGACGGCTGCATGATGGAGGGCGTATCGCACGAGGCCTGCTCGCTCGCCGGCACGCTCGGCCTCGGCAAGCTGATCGCGTTCTACGACGACAACGGCATCTCGATCGACTCGGAGAAGGGGCACATCGGCCAGTGGTACACCGACGACGTGCCCAAGCGCTTCGCCGCCTATGGCTGGCAGGTGATCCCGAACGTCGACGGGCACGACGTGGCCGCGGTCGACCGCGCGATCCGCAAGGCCAAGCGCGAGCGCGCGCGGCCGACGCTGATCTGCTGCAAGACCGTCATCGCCAAGGGCGCGCCGCACAAGGCGAACACCGGCGCGGCGCACGGCGCACCGCTCGGCGCGGACGAGGTCGCCGCGACGCGCGCGGCGATCGGCTGGCCCTACAAGCCCTTCGAAATCCCGCAGCACGTCTACGCGGCCTGGGACGCGCGCGCGAGCGGCAAGCGCGCCGAGCGGCGCTGGACGAAGATGTTCGCCGCCTACGAGAGCGCGCACCCCGAGCTCGCGGCCGACTTCCGCCGCCGCATGGCGGGCGAGCTGCCGCAGGACTTCGGCGCGCGCGTCGAGGCGATGGTGCACGAGACCGACGCCAAGGCCGAGACGCTCGCCACGCGCAAGGCCTCGCAGAACGTGCTCGAGTACCTCAAGCCCGCGCTGCCCGAGCTGCTGGCCGGCTCGGCCGACCTGACCGGCTCGAACCTCACCATGGTAAAGGCCTCGCGCGTCATCGGCCGCGACGACGGCGGCAATTACCTCTTCTACGGCGTGCGCGAGTTCGGCATGTGCGCGGTGATGAACGGCGTCGCGCTGCACGGCGGCTTCATCCCCTACGGCGGCACCTTCCTCGTGTTCTCGGACTACGCGCGCAACGCGCTGCGCATGGCGGCGCTGATGCGCATCCGGGTAGTGTACGTGTTCACGCACGATTCGATCGGGCTGGGCGAGGACGGCCCGACGCACCAGCCGATCGAGCACGCTGCGAGCCTGCGGCTGATTCCCAACATGGACGTGTGGCGGCCCTGCGACACGGTCGAGAGCGCGATCGCCTGGAGCGCGGCGCTCGAGCGCGCGAACGGGCCGACGGCGCTCGTCTTCTCGCGCCAGAACGTCGCCTTCACGCAGCGCGACGCCGCGATGCTCGCCAACGTGCGGCGCGGCGGCTACCTGCTCGGCGACAGCGCGGGCCTGCCGCGCGCGGTCATCATTGCGACCGGATCTGAAGTGCCGCTCGCGCTCGCCGCGCAAAAGCTGCTCGCCGCAGAGGGAATCGGCGTGCGCGTGGTGTCTATGCCTTCGACCACGGTGTTCGACCGTCAGGAGCCTTCGTACCGCGACACCGTGCTGCCGCGCGGGGTGCCGCGCGTGGCGGTGGAAGCGGGCGTCAGCGCCTTTTGGCGCAAGTACGTGGGGCTCGAGGGGGCGGTGGTCGGCATCGACCGCTTCGGCGAGTCGGCCCCTGCGGCGGAACTGTTCAAGCACTTCGGGTTCACGGCCGAGAAGGTGGTCCAGGCGGTGAAGTCCGTCATCTAGGAGTCGTCATGGCAATCAAGATCGCGATCAACGGCTTCGGCCGCATCGGGCGCAACATCCTGCGCGCGCATTACGAGGGCTCGAAGAAGCAGGGACTGCAATTCGTCGCGCTGAACGACCTCGGCGACGCGAAGACGAACGCGCACCTGCTCAAATACGACACGGCGCACGGCCGCTTCCCCGGCAGCGTGCAGGTCGACGGCGACGCGCTGGTGGTGAACGGCGAGCGCATAAGGGTGCTGGCCGAACGCGATCCGGCGAAGCTCCCCTGGAAGGATTTGGGCGTCGACGTGGTGCTCGAGTGCACCGGCCTGTTCACCAGCAAGGCGAAGACGAGCGCCCACCTGCAGGCCGGGGCGAAGAAGGTCATCATTTCGGCGCCGGGCGAGAAGGACGTGGACCGCACCATCGTGATGGGCGTAAACGACCAGGCGCTCAAGGCTTCCGACACCGTCATTTCGAACGCCTCGTGCACGACCAACTGCCTCGCGCCGCTCGTCAAGGCGCTCGACGACCGCATCGGCGTGGTCTCGGGTCTGATGACGACAATTCATGCCTTCACCAACGACCAGGTGCTCACCGACGTCTACCACAAGGACCTGCGCCGTGCGCGCTCGGCGACGCACAACATGATCCCGACCAAGACCGGCGCGGCGGCCGCGGTCGGTCTCGTGCTCCCGCACCTGAACGGCAAGCTCGACGGCTTCGCGATCCGCGTGCCGACGATAAACGTCTCGATCGTCGATCTGACCTTCGTCGCCAAGAAGGCGACCACCGTCGAGGAGGTCAATAACGCGGTCAAGCAGGCCGCGGCGGGCGACCTGAAGGGCATCCTCGAGTACAACGCCGAGCCGCTCGTATCCTCGGACTTCAACCACAACCCGGCGAGCTCGATCTTCGATTCGACGCTTACCAAGGTGAGCGGCGGCACGCTGGTGAAGGTGACCTCCTGGTACGACAACGAGTGGGGCTTCAGCAACCGCATGCTCGATGCGGCCGTGGCGCTGATGAACGCCAAGTAGCCGCCATGCGCTTCAAGCGCATGAGCGAACTGGACCTGCGCGGCAAGCGCGTGCTGATCCGCGCCGACCTGAACGTGCCGCTGGACGGCGCGGGGCAGGTGTCCGACGACACGCGCATCCGCGCCTCGCTGCCCGGCATCCGGCGCGCGCTCGAGCAGGGCGCGGCGGTGATGGTCACCTCGCATCTCGGGCGCCCGAAGGAAGGCGAGCTCAGGCCCGAGGACTCGCTCGCACCGGTCGCGAAGCGTCTCGAGGAGCTGTTGAATCGCGAAGTAAGGCTTGTAGCCGACTGGGTGAACGGCGTGTCGGTGCGCCCAGGCGAGCTCGTTCTGCTCGAGAACTGCCGCGTCAACAAGGGCGAGAAGAAGAACTCGGACGAACTGGCGCAGAAGATGGCGAAGCTCGCCGACGTGTACGTCAACGACGCGTTCGGCACCGCGCATCGCGCCGAGGCCACCACGTATGGTGCGGCCAAGTACGCCGCCGTCGCCTGCGCCGGGCCGCTGATGGCGGCGGAGCTCGAAGCGCTGGGCAAGGCGTTGGCTGCGCCTGCGCACCCGCTGATCGCGATCGTGGCCGGTTCCAAGGTGTCGACGAAACTCACCATCCTCGCCGCACTGGCGCAGAAGGTGGACGAGCTCATCGTCGGCGGCGGCATCGCCAATACGTTCATGCTCGCGG
>DATGDH010000042.1:0-14252 GCA_035310985.1 Burkholderiales bacterium | reverse complement strand
GGGCGGACCGCGCGATGCGCCCAGCCCCGCTCTCGATCCGCCAAGGGCGCGGCGGCGCCAAGGGAATGGACATCCGGCCGGCGCGGCCGTGCCACCGGTGCCGCGACAAGTAATAGAATCCTGACCCACCACCGACCGACTCCATGGAGACAAGAATGCCCCACAACCTGTTCGACACCCTGCAGGAATTCAAAGCCGGCCGCGGCAAGCGCGGCAAGTTCTACTCGCTGCCGGCGCTGGAGCAGGCCGGAGTGGGCAGGATTTCGCGCCTGCCGGTGTCGATTCGCATCGTGCTCGAATCGGTGCTGCGCAACTGCGACGGCAAGAAGGTCACCGAAGAGCATGTCCGGCAGCTCGCCCACTGGGGTCCGAACGCGCAGCGCACGGCCGAGATTCCGTTCGTGGTGGCGCGCGTGGTGCTGCAGGACTTCACCGGCGTGCCGCTGCTGGCGGACCTGGCGGCGATGCGCGGCGTGGCGCACAAGCTCGGCAAGAATCCCAAGGTGATCGAGCCGCTGGTGCCGGTGGACCTGGTCGTCGATCACTCGGTCCAGATCGATCATTACGGCACCAAGGACGCCCTCGACCTCAACATGAAGCTGGAATTTCAGCGCAACAACGAGCGCTACCAGTTCATGAAGTGGGGCATGCAGGCCTTCGACACCTTCAAGGTGGTGCCGCCCGGCATCGGCATCGTGCACCAGGTCAATCTGGAGTACCTGGCGCGGGGCGTGTGGCACAGGGACGGGGTCTATTACCCCGACACCCTGGTCGGGACCGATTCCCACACCACCATGATCAACGGCATCGGCGTGGTGGGCTGGGGCGTGGGCGGCATCGAGGCGGAGGCCGGCATGCTCGGCCAGCCGGTGTACTTCCTCACGCCCGACGTGATCGGGGTGAACCTCAAGGGCCGCCTGCACCCGGCCTGCACGGCGACCGACCTGGTGCTCACCGTCACCGAGATGCTGAGGAAGGCGAAGGTGGTGGGCAAGTTCGTCGAGTTCTTCGGCGAAGGCACCGCCTCGCTCGCCGTGCCAGACCGCGCCACGATCGCCAATATGGCACCCGAGTACGGCGCCACCATGGGCTTCTTCCCGGTAGACGACAAGACGATCGACTACTTCCGCGGTACCGGCCGCACGGATGCCGAAATCGAGGCCTTTGTCGCCTACTTCAAGGCGCAGGGACTGTTCGGCATCCCGAAGAAGGGCGACATCGACTACAGCCAGACGCTCGAGCTCGATCTCTCGAGCATCATGCCCTCGCTCGCCGGGCCGAAGCGCCCTCAGGACCGCATCGACCTTGCGCGCGTGAAGAGCACGTTCGCGACCCTCTACTCCAAGCCGGTCGCGGAAAACGGCTTCGCCAAGAAGCCCGAGGACCTCGGCAAGCGCTTCAAGACCTTCGACGGGACCGACATCGGCTCGGGCGACGTGCTGATCGCCGCGATCACGTCGTGCACGAACACCTCCAACCCGGGCGTGCTGCTCGCCGCCGGCCTGCTCGCCAAGAAGGCGGTCGAGCTCGGCCTGACGGTGAAGCCGCACATCAAGACCTCGCTCGCGCCTGGATCGCGCGTGGTCACCGAGTACCTGACGAAGGCGGGCTTGCTCCCTTACCTCGAGAAGCTCGGTTTCAACGTCGCTGCCTACGGCTGTACCACCTGCATCGGGAACGCCGGACCGCTCGCGCAATCCATCGAGGAGGCGGTGGTCAAGAACGACCTGGTGTGCGCCGCCGTGCTCTCGGGCAACCGCAACTTCGAGGCGCGCATCCATCCGAACATCCGCGCGAACTTTCTCGCCAGCCCGCCGCTGGTGGTCGCCTACGCGATCGCCGGCACCATGCTCAGGGACTTCCGCACCGAGCCGCTCGGAAAATCGAAGGACGGCCAGGACGTCTACATCGGTCACATCTGGCCGACGCACGACGAGGTCGCGGCGCTGATGAAGCTCGCGATGGACGCCAAGACCTTCCGCCGCCTGTATTCCGGTCTGGCCGATGCGAATCCGCTGTGGAAGAAAATCGCGGCGCCGACCGGCCAGGTATACAGCTGGCCGCCCTCGACCTATATTGCCGAACCGCCGTTCTTCAAGGACTTCGCGATGCAGCCGGGCGCGGTGCCCGCCGTCCGCGGCGCGAGGATCCTCGGCGTGTTCGGGGATTCGGTCACGACCGACCACATTTCCCCGGCCGGCTCGATCAAGCCCACCTCGCCCGCGGGCATTTTCCTGCAGGAGAACGACGTTGCGGTGGCCGACTTCAATTCCTACGGCGCGCGCCGCGGCAATCACGAGGTGATGATGCGCGGCACCTTCGCCAACGTGCGCATCAAGAACCTGATGCTCCCCGGCATCGAGGGGGGCGTCACGCGCTACAAGAACGAGACGATGCCGATCTACGACGCGGCCATGCGCTACCTCGCGGAAGGCACGCCGACGGTGGTGTTCGGCGGCGAGGAATACGGCACCGGGTCGTCGCGCGACTGGGCGGCCAAGGGCACGCAGCTGCTCGGCGTGAAGGCGGTGATCGTGCGCAGCTTCGAGCGCATCCACCGTTCGAATCTCGTCGGCATGGGCGTGCTGCCGCTGCAGTTCACGGGCTCCGACAGCGCGCAGTCGCTCGGCCTGAAGGGCGACGAGACGGTCGACGTGCTGGGGCTCGACGACATCCGGCCGCAGCAGGAGCTGACGCTGGCGATCCGGAGCCCGTCCGGTGCGGAGAAGCGCGTGACGGTCAAGTCGCGCATCGACACCGCGATCGAGGTCGACTACTACAAGCACGGCGGCATCCTGCCGTACGTGCTGCGCGAGCTGATGTCCGCGCCGGCCACGGCCCGCGCGCGCGCGGCCTGAGGGTCCGGGGCCGGAAATGCCGGCGCGCGGCTCGCGGCTCGCCTGCTCGCTGCGCTCGGGCGACGGCTGCCAGGGCGCGTTCGACGTCTATCCCGGCGAGCAGCCCGGCGCGGTCGCGAAGATCGAGCCCGTCAACTGGGACAAGGCGCCGCAAGGACCGGTGGTGTACGGCGCCTTCTCGGTGATCGGCGACATGGGCATGACCGGCCAGGTCGTCGTGCTGAACGAGGAGCAGTGGCGCGCGCTCGCCGCGGTGAAGCTCGAGCCGTTCTTCTACGGCGCGATCCTGTGGGGCAAGAGCCCGTTCAAGGTGATCGACGACGCGAACTTGATCCTAAAGCGCGGTAGGTAACCAGGGGAGCCATCATGAAGATCGTGAGCTGCAGTCTTGCCGTGGCGGGCGCGCTGTTCGCCGCCCAGGCCTACCCTCAGACCGACCTCACTTCGCTCACCGCCTCCGAGGCGGCGGCCAAGATCCGCGCCGGCGCGATCACCAGCGAGGCGCTGACGCGCGCGTTCATCGAGCGCGCCAAGCTGCACCAGGACCTGCACGCCTTCATCACGCTGAACGAGGACGGCGCGCTCAAGGCAGCCAGGGCGGCCGACGCGACGGCCAAGCGCAAGAAGTGGATGGGGCCTCTGCACGGCGTGCCGATCGTGCTGAAGGACAACATCCATGTCGCCGGCCTGCCGAACAGCGCCGGTACGCCCGCGCTCAAGGACTTCGTGCCCACGCAGGACGCGCCCGTGGCGCGCAGGCTGATCCGCGCGGGCGCGGTCGTGCTCGGCAAGACCAACATGCACGAGCTCGCCTTCGGCATCACCAGCAACAATGCAGCCTTCGGGGCGGTCGAGAACCCCTATGACAGGACGCGCATCGCGGGAGGCTCATCGGGCGGCAACGGCAGCGCGATCGCCGCGCGCCTGGCGCCGGCCGGCCTGGGCACCGACACCGGCGGCTCGGTGCGCATCCCGGCGTCGCTCGACGGCATCATGGCCCTGCGCCCTACCGTCGGCCGCTACCCGCAGGCGGGCATCACGCCGATCTCGCATACGCGCGATACGGCAGGTCCGATGGCGCGCTCGGTCGAGGACCTCGCGCTGCTCGACGCAGTGGTGACGGGAACCAAGGCCAGCCTGATACCCGCGCGGCTGCGTGGACTGCGGCTCGGAGTGCCGCGTGCCATGTACGCCGACATCGATCCGGAGACCGCGCGCGTCATGGAGGGAGTGCTGGCGCGCCTGAAAGCCGAGGGCGTCGTGCTCATCGAGGCGGACGTGCCAAATCTCGTCGACTTGAACAACAAGGTGAGCTTCCCGATTGCGCTCTACGAAGTGACGCAGGACCTGCCCGCCTACCTCAAGCGCTACCATACCGGCGTGGATTTCCCGACGCTGGCGGAAAAGACCGCCAGCCCGGACGTGCACGGACTGTTCGCCGCGCTGCTCAAAGGCGAGCCGCCGAGCGTGCCGAAAAAGATCTACCTGGAAGCAATCAAGAAATTCCGTCCGCAGCTGAGGGCGGCGTATGCGCGCTACTTCAAGCAGCATAAGGTAGAAGCGATCATATTCCCCACGACGCCGCTGCCCGCAGCCCCGATTGGCGACGACAAGGACACCGAGCTCAACGGCCAGCGTGTGCCCACGTTTCCCACGTTCATCCGCAACACCGATCCCGGCAGCAACGCCGGCCTTCCTGGGCTATCGATGCCGGCCGGCTTGACGCAAGCCGGTCTGCCCGTCGGTCTGGAGCTCGACGGCCCGGCGAAGAGCGACCGCAGGTTGCTCGCGATCGGCCTGACACTCGAGAAAACGCTCCCGCCGATCCCGGCACCGAAGCTCTAGCGGTCCGGACCGCGCGCTCAGTAGCCGCGCAGCCGGCGCAGCGCGCGGCGATCGGTTTTGGTGGGCCGGCCGTGCCGCTCGAGCGCCGGTTCGCGCGCGAGCGAGCGCTGCGCGCGCCGCGTCTCGCGCGCGAGCCGGCTCTGCTCCGCCTCTTCATACAGCAGGCGCGCGGCCGCGGCAGGCCCGCGGCGCTCCGACAGCGCGCGTACCGCGATCTCCCAGTCCTCGTCCTGGACGCGGATCGCGAGCCGGTCGCCCGGCTTCACCTCCTTGGAAGGCTTGATGCGCTCGCCCTCGAGGCGCACCCGGCCGGCTTCGATCGCCTGCTGCGCGAGCGAGCGCGTCTTGTAGAAGCGCGCCGCCCACAGCCACTTGTCCAGCCGCATCAGGCGCCGGCGAGCGCTCCCGCCGGGCACGACACGCCCGTGCCGCCGAGGCCGCAGTAGCCGTTCGGGTTCTTGCCGAGATACTGCTGGTGGTAGTCCTCGGCGTAGTAGAAGGTCGGCGCCGGGCGGATCTCGGTCGTGATGGGGCCGAAGCCGCGCGTCTGCAGCGCTTTTTCAAAGGTCGATCTGGTCTGCGCAGCAAGGTGCGCCTGCTCGTCGCCGTATGTGTAGATCGCCGAGCGGTACTGCGTGCCGACGTCGTTGCCCTGGCGCATGGCCTGCGTGGGATCGTGCCCTTCCCAGAAAACCTTGAGCAGCGCGTCGTAGGAAACGAGCTTAGGGTCGAACACGACCAGCACCACCTCGGCATGGTTGGTGTAGCCGCTGCACACCTCCTCATAGGTCGGATTCGGCGTGTCGCCGCCCGCATAGCCCACCGCGGTCGTGTACACGCCGGGCGTCTGCCAGAACAGGCGCTCGGCGCCCCAGAAGCAGCCCATTCCGAACACCGCCTGCTGCATGCCGGCAGGGAACGGCGGCTTGAGCGCATGGCCGTTGACGAAATGGCGCTCGGGCACGGGCAGCGCGCTCGCGCGCCCGGGCAGCGTGCCGCCCGCGGGCAGCAGCGTCTTCAGCTTCTTCGTGAACGAGAACATGGGCGTCTCCATTGCGTGCGGCGGGTGTTTATTGTACGTTCGACCGCTCCTTTCGACGTCGAATTCCCGCATGAAGATCTGCGTCTACGGGGCCGGCGCGGTCGGCGGCCTGCTGGCGACATGGCTTTCCCGCGCCGGGCACGAGGTTTCCGTCGTCGCGCGCGGCGCCACCCTCGCGGCGCTCCGGCGCGACGGGTTGCGCGTGCGAACGCGCGCGACGGGCGCAGTCCAGGTCGCGCGGCTGAACGCGGCGAGCGAACCGGCGGCGCTCGGCGCCCAGGACTACGTGATCGTCGCGGTGAAGGGCCACAGCCTGCCCGAGGTGGCCGCCGGCATCGCGCCGCTGCTCGGTCCGGGCACCGGCATCGTCACCGCGATGAACGGCGTGCCGTGGTGGTTCTTCGACCGCCTGAAGTTCGGCGGCGGCAAGCTGCGTCTGGAAAGTCTCGACCCGGGCGGGACGCTCGCGCGTGCGATGCCGACCGAGCGCATCGTCGGCTGCGTGGTGCACCTCGCCGCCTCCACTCCGGAGCCGGGGTTGGTGAGCCACAACATGGGCGCGAAGCTGATCCTCGGCGAGCCGGGCGGCGCGAACGGGCCGCTCACCCAGCGCATCGCCGACGCGCTCGAGGGCTCGGGCTTCGAGATCGTGCGCAGCGGATTCATCGAGAAGGATTTCTGGGTCAAGCTGCTCGGCAACGTGAGCTTCAATCCCGTCTCGGCGCTCACGCTCGCGACGGCCGACCGCCTGATCGAGGACGCCTACGTGAAGGGCTACATGGTGGCGATCATGCGCGAAGTGCTCGAGATCGGGCGCAAGGTGGGCGTCGACGCCGACATCGACCCCGAGGCACGCATCGACATGGCGCGCGTGCTCGGGCCGTTCAAGACCTCCATGCTGCAGGACATGGAGGCCGGCAAGCCGCTCGAAGTCGACGGCCTGCTCGCCGGCACGCTCGAGATCGCGCGCTACGCGGGCGTCGCCGCGCCGTTCACCGAAAGCCTGATGGGCCTGATCCGCGCGCGCGCGGCAGTGAGCGGGCAGTACGCGCTCAGTCGTCCCAGGCCTTCTCCGGCAGCGGCAGCCCCGCGAGATCCTGCGCGCTGAGCGGGCCCTGCGGCTCGATGCCGAGGTCCTCGAGCAGCAGCATCAGCTGGCGCGCATGCTGCGCCGGGTGCCAGGCGCTGCGCTCGAGCACCTCGTGCACCCGGTGGCGGCCGAAGTAGGTGTCCATCATCTGCTCGCAGCGCTTGTCCGGATAGCCCTGCCACCATGCGCGCACCGCTGCGCGCACCCCCTCGCCGTAGCGCGCGAGGTCTTGCGTCGTGCGCAGCGCGTCATCCGGGGGCTGCATGATCAGCTCGTAGCTGAGCTCGCGCCCGTCGCGCATCGCCTCGACAAAGGCCTCGGGGATGCGGAACACGTGGTGCGCCAGCATGCGGATCGGGCGATTGCGGTTGCGGAACGGCGCGTCCAGCCTGTCGGCGGGGATCTGCCGCACGTAGCGCACCGCCGCCGCGAGCACCAAGTCGAGCTTGTCGACGAGTTGCTGCGGCGTGAGCTTGTCGTGCAGGCGGATGTCGAGCGCGAGGAAGCGCACGACGTCGGCAAGCGACTGCGCGTAGACGAAATCGCCGCCGCGCGCGACGATCGGCACGCTCCTCGCGCCGAGCGCGCGCAGCGCCTCCATGCCCGCCGGGTTGCCGTGCACGTTGATCGACTCGTAATCCACCCCCTGCCGGGTGAGGAACTCCTTGGTCCGCAGGCAGCTCGTGCAGCCCGGCTGCCAGAACACCCTGACGCGCTCCGCAGTCTCCATGATTCGCCCTCCTCGAGCCGAATTATGATCCCGATATGGCAATCTTGAACCACCGCCTGTGCGTGGCGCCGATGATGGACTGGACGGACCGGCACTGCCGGTACTTCCTGCGGCAGTGCGCTCCGCACGCGCGCCTGTACACCGAGATGATCACCACCGGGGCGCTGCTGCACGGCGACGCCGCGCGCCACCTCGCCTTCGACCCGGCCGAGCATCCGGTCGCGGTGCAGCTCGGCGGCAGCGAGCCCGACGAGCTCGCCGCCTGCGCGCGCCTGGCCGAGACCAGCGGCTACGACGAGGTGAACCTGAACATCGGCTGCCCCAGCGAGCGCGTGCAGCGAGGCGCGTTCGGCGCCTGCCTGATGGCCGAGCCGGAGCTGGTTGCCGACTGCGTGCGCGCAATGCGCGAGGCGGTCGCGCTCCCGGTGACGGTGAAGCACCGCATCGGTCTGGACAGGAGCGAATCCTATGAATTCCTCATGGATTTTGTCGCGCGCGTCGCCCGCGCCGGCTGCACGATGTTCATCGTGCACGCGCGCAACGCGGTGCTGAAAGGCCTCTCGCCGAAGGAAAACCGCGAGATTCCGCCGCTGCGCTACGAGATCGTGCAGCGCCTGAAGCGCGACTTTCCCGGCCTCGAGATCGTGATCAACGGCGGTCTCGCCGACTGGGAGGCGATGGAGGCGCAGCTCGCGCGCGTCGACGGCGTGATGCTCGGCCGTGCCGCCTACCACCATCCCTGGCTGCTCGCCGAGGCCGATGCGCGCATCTACGGCGACGGCACGCTGCCGAGGAGCCGCGCCGCGGTCGCGAACGCGATGATCGCCTACGCCGCGCGCGAGGTCTCTGCGGGCGGCGCGCTGCGCCACGTCACGCGCCACATGCTGGGGCTTTTCCACCACGCGCCGCGCGCGCGCCTGTGGCGCCGCATCCTGTCCGACCCCGCGCGCCTGGCGCGCAACGATCCGCGCCTGATCCGCGAGGCGCTCGATGCGGTCGAGCCCGGCCTGGAACAGGCCGCTTGATGCCGCGTATCATGCACACCGGAAGGAGAAACCGATGACCGCCAAGCTCAAGCCCGTAAAGTCGGCGCCCGTGCGCGAGCGCGTCAGCAAGGAGGAGTGGCAGGCGCGCGTGGACCTCGCCGCCGCCTACCAGCTCGCGGCGCAGTTCCGCTGGACCGACCTCATCTACACCCATTTTTCGGCGCGCGTGCCCGGCACCGAGGACATCCTGATCAACGCCTACGGGCTGATGTTCGACGAGATCACCGCTTCGAACCTGGTGAAGATCGACCTCGCGGGCAACATCCTCGACGACCCGCTCGAGTACGGCATCAACCAGGCGGGCTACGTGATTCACAGCTGCGTACACAAGGCGCGCCCGGAGATCAACTGCGTCATCCATACGCACACACGCGCCGGTGCCGCGGTGTCGGCGATGAAGTGCGGCCTGCTGCCGATCAGCCAGCACGCGATGCGCGTGCACGTCGAGCTCACTTATCACGACTACGAGGGCATCGCGCTCGAGATGGACGAGCAGACGCGCATGGCGCGCGACCTCGGCAAGACCTCCAAGGCGATGGTCCTCAGGAACCACGGCCTGCTCGCCCTGGGCGAGACCGTGCGCGAGGCCTTCGAGGTCATGTACTACCTCGACTGCGCCTGCCAGATCCAGATCGACGCCATGGCGGGCGGGATGGACAACGTGCTCGTCATGTCCGAGCGCGCGGCGCGCACCGCCGACGAGCAGTTCCACCGCAGCGAGCGGCCTTCCGGGTACAAGGACTGGCCGGCGCTCCTGCGCATGCTCGAGCGCCGCGGCATCGACTATCGCAGCTAGCTCAGAAGATGGTGTAGGCGCCGTCGATGACGAAGCTGTCTCCGGTGTGGTAGCTGCTCGCTTCGCTCATCAGGTAGACGGCGATTCCGGCGAAATCCTCCTTGCGGCCCCAGCGGCGTAGCGGGATGCGCGGCATCACCGCGCCGGCGAACTTCTCGTCGCCCATGGCGCGCGCGGTCATGTCGGTCTCGATCCAGCCCGGCAAGATCGCGTTCGCGGTCACCTTATAGCGCGCGAGCTCGACCGCGAGCGCGCGCACCAGCGCGATCATTGCGCCCTTGCTCGCGGCGTAGGCCTGCGCCCGCGCAGCGCCGTGCACTGCCGCCGTGCTCGCCATGCCGATCAGCCTGCCGCCCGCGTCGCCCGCCTTGGCGCGCTCGACCATGTGGCGCGCCGCGGCGCGCAGCGTGTAGAACGCGCCGTCGAGGTTCACCCCCAGCACGCGCTTCCATTCCGCGCTCGAGAGCTCGTGGAAGGGCCCGTGCTTCTGTGACACGCCCGCGTTCGCGAAGCAGCCGTCGATGCGCCCCATCGCCGCGAGCGCCTCGGCGAAGCGCGCCTCGACCTGCGCCTCGTCGGCGACGTCGCAGCGCTGCGCGAGCACGCGCACGCCGTGCGCCTTGAGCGTCTTCTCGGCGGCGGCGTTCTTCGCGGCGTTGCTGCCCCAGATGACGAGGTCGCAGCCGGCCTGCGCCAGGCCCTCGGCCATGCCCAGGCCGATGCCGCCGTTGCCGCCGGTGACGAGCGCCACCTTGCCGGCGAGCGCGCTCATCGCACGCCCTGCGCCTGCGCGCGCGCCGCCCTCTCGGGAAGCTGCAGCACGGTGAGCACGGTGAGCAGCAGCAGCCCGAACACGCCGTAGAACACGCCCTGCGGCCGCCCGTGGTCGAGCAACCATCCGTACAGCACGGGCACCGACATCGAGCCGACGTCCAGCCCCGAGTAGACGAAGCCGTACACCTTGCCCGCGGCGCCCTTCGGCGTCGCGGCGCGCACCAGCAGGTCGCGCGAGGGGTTGGTGGTGCCCGTGAGGAAGCCCGAGAGCGCGAGCAGCGGCGCGAGCATGGCCGGGCCGAGCGCACCGAGCGCCACGCCGAGCATGCACAGCGCGCTGCCGGCCATTCCCGACGCCGCGACCGCGTCGTGGCGCGCGGTGCGCCCCGCGACGTAGCCGCCGAACAGGATGCCGAGCGCCTGGCCGACCAGGTAGGCGGTTAGCGCCGCCGAAGCGAGCGCGGCCGGCGTGCCGTAGTACGCGATCAGTGCGGCCACGCCGAAGCTCTGCACGCCGATGAGCGCTGCGGCAAGCAGCATGAAGAAGAAGAAGCACATCAGCACCGGGCGCTGCAGCAGCACGCGCACGTCGGCCGCGAGCGGCTGCGCCGCCGCGCGCGCAGCGGTGCGCGCCCGCTCCACGGCGAGGGCCTCGCCCGAGCCGACGAGGAGCACGAGCATCGTCGCGCCGAGCCCCGCCGACAGCATGAGCGCCGTGTGCCAGCCGTACAGCGCCGACACGCCGTAGCTGAACGCCGGCGCGAGCGCCCAGCCCATGGTGCCGGCGACGCCGTGGACGCTGAACGCGTAGCCGAGGCGCTTCTGCTCGACGCGCGCGTTCAGGATCGCGAAGTCGGCCGGGTGGAACACGCTGTTGCCGACGCCGGCGACCGCGGCCGCGACGACCAGCAGGGAGTAGTGCTGCGCGAAGCCCGCGATAAGCACGCCCGCGGAGCACAGCGCGAGCCCGCCGACTAGTACGCGGCGCGCGCCGTAGCGGTCGACCATGAAGCCCGCCGCCGTCTGACACAGGCCCGACACGATGTAGAAGAGCGCCGTGGTGGCGCCGAGCTCGGCGTAGGACACGCCCAGGTCGACCTTGATGAGCGGAAACAGCACCGCAATCACCAGCTGGTAGAAATGCGACAGGCCGTGCGCGACCGAGATCAGCCCGATCACCTTCGCGTCCTGGCGCAGCGTACGGACGGCGGCTTCCATGCCCTAGGATACCGCGATGCCGCCGAGGAAGCGCGCGAGCGCCGCGAGCGTCGCCTCGGGCTGGTCGCGAAACGGGCTGTGGCCGCAGCGCTCCAGCTCGACCAGCTCGCAAGGACCCTTCACCTTGAGCGCGATCGCTTGTAGCTGCGTCAGGGTGCCGTATTCGTCGTCGCGGCCCTGGATCGCCAGCACCGGGCAGGAAATCCCGGGCAGGTACTCCTCGATGTTCCAGTCGAGGAACGCCGGGTCGAGCCACACGTCGTTCCACAGATAGAACGAACGCCGCGCGTCGCGGTGATACTTGCCCAGGCGCCGCGGCAGGTCGGTCGCCTCGAAGTCGCGCTTCGCCTGCTCGATGCTGCGGATGCAGATCTCCTCGACGAACACGTGCGGCGCCATGAGCGCGAGCGCGCGCACCGGGTTGCCGGCGCCGGCGTAGATGATGGCGATCGACGCGCCGTCGGAATGCCCGACCAGCACCGGCTCGCGGATCGAGAGCTCGGCGAGCACCTCGGGCAGCGCGTCGAGCGCCTCCTCGTGCATGAAGCGCACGCTGCGCCGCGGCTCCTCCAGCACGTCGGAGTGGCCGTAGCCGTAGCGGCTGTAGACGAGCGCCGCGCAGCCGGTGGCACGCGCCACGCGCAGCGGGAAATCGCGCCACTGGCGTATCGAGCCGAGGCCTTCGTGCAGGAACACGAGCGTCGGCTTGCCCGCGCCGGCCGCGTCGATCCATTCGTATTCCAGCCGGTGGCCGGCGGCGGTGAGAAACGGCATGCGCGCGAGAATAGCATTCATAATGCACGCCTCGGCATGACTTCCCTGGTCTTCGACGCGAACCTGCGCGCACGCTTCGCCGCGAACCTGGCGCGGCTCGAGCGCGCGCCGGCGGCGCACGCGGGCTTGAAGCGCGCGGCGGTGTGCGTCATCGTCACCGCGTCGGACGCGGGCGACGCGGCGCTGCTGCTCACGCGGCGCGCCGCGCACCTTTCTACGCACGCGGGACAATTCGCGCTGCCGGGCGGGCGCATCGACGAAGGAGAGTCGGCGCTCGACGCCGCGCGCCGCGAGGCGCACGAGGAAGTCGGCCTCGCGCTCGCCGCGCAGGCGTTCATCGGGCAGCTAGACGACTATCCGACGCGCTCGGGTTACCTCATCACGCCGCTGGTCGCGTGGCTGCCGGCGGGCAGCGAACCGGTGCCCAATCCTGCCGAGGTGGCGAGCGTGTACCGCGTGCCGCTGGCCGAGCTTGCCGCCGGGCCCGAGTACGTCGCCATCCCCGAAAGCGACCGGCCGGTGGTGCGCTACCCCCTGCTCGGCACGACCATCCACGCCCCGACCGCGGCGGTCATGTACCAGTTCATGGAAGTCGCTCTGCACGGCCGTGCGACGCGGGTCGCGCACCTCGAGCAGCCGGTGTGGGCCTGGCGATAGCGCTTTACGCGCCGCAGGCGTATAAAGCGTCGCAGAAAGGGGGGACGCTCATGATTGCCTTCAACGTGGTTCGATTCCGTGTGCGGCCGGGAATGGAAGAAGCCTTCGTCGCCAGGCATCGCGACGCGGGACGCGACATGGCCGGGTTCCGGCGCGGCGCGCTCGTCAAGACCGGCGACCGGACGTATTGCATGATCGGCGAATGGGGCTCGATGGGCGACATCGTCAGCGCGCGCCCGACGATGATCGCCATGCTCGACACCCTCCGCGACATGCTCGAGGACCTCGGCGGCGGGCTCGGGATCACCGACCCCGTGTCCGGCGAAGCCGTGGTCGAGATGGGCATGCCCAAGCCGGCGCGCCCCAAGGCGAAGGCCAGAGCCAAGGCCAAGCCCAAGGCCAAGAAAGCGCGCAAGGCGCCGAAGAAAAAGAAGAAGTAAGGCGTCGCGGGCCGGCCCGCCTCAGAACGAGCGGATGCCGTCCGGATCCTCGATGCGCGAGGACTGCCAGGGCACGTCCGTGCGGTCGGTGGCGTAGAGAGCGACTTGCAGGGTCGCCTGCTCGCGCGCGCCGCTGGCGGACGCCTTCGTCGGTCCGCCGAAGGCGGGCAAGAACAAAGCTATGGCAAGAGCCGCTCGCAGCAAGATCAGTGTGATTTTCATGTCCGCCTCCGCGTGTCTTGACGACTCACAGAGTAGAGATCCGCGGTTGCCGGCTCAGCGACGCAAGGCGCGGACATAAAGTGACCTATTCACATTTCTGGAAAAGGAGGCCATTGAATGAACACTCCCCTCACCGGCAGCTGCCTGTGCGGCGCCATCCGCTACAAGATCGACACCCCAGTCACCGAGCTGCGCGCCTGCCACTGCACGCATTGCCAGAAGGCCTCCGGTGCGGGCGGCAGCGTGAACGCGGTCGTCCCGAGCGCCGCCTTCCATATCCCCCAGGGCACACCGAAGCGCTTCGACGCCAAGGCCGACAGCGGCCGCACGCTGTACCGCTACTTCTGCGGCGACTGCGGCTCGCCGATCTACTCGCAGCGTGCCACCTCGCCCGACTTCGTCGTGGTGAGAGCCGGAACCTTCGACGGCGGCGGGGACATGATGATCACCACGCACATCTGGACGCGCAGCGCCCGGACCTGGGACCACATCGATCCCGCGACCAAGCAGTTCCCCGCCCAGCCCGACGCGCCCGCTACATCTGCAGCGGCTGCCAGTAACCGGTGAGCTCCAGGTAGCCGCGCCCGGCCTCTTTGCCCTCCTCCACGGCGCGCACGGCGCCTTCCCAGTAGATGGTGCCGCTCGACGCGCGCGCGTCGAGCTCCTGGTCGTCCATGAGCGGCTCGAGCTCGAAGCTGCGGCCCCCAGCGGTGACGCGCATCGAAACCGGGTAGCTCACCCCGGTGCGCGGCGACTCCCA
>DATGDH010000041.1:0-3476 GCA_035310985.1 Burkholderiales bacterium | reverse complement strand
GGGCTGTGCGGCGAGGTGGCCCACGCCGCGATCCTGTGCCCGTCGTTTTACCGCGCCGAGATCGTCCAGAACCCCTCGCGCTGGGACCGCCTGCTTCACCGTATCCGCCAAACCTTCATCGGCTGGCTGCAGCCGGCTTGAAACACGAGGCCCACATGAACCTACCCGAACGTCCCATCACCGTGCTGGTCGCCGCGCTCGGCGGCGAAGGCGGCGGCGTGCTCGCCGACTGGATCATCGACGCGGCCACCGCGCAGGATTACCCGGTGCAGAGCACCTCGATCCCGGGAGTCGCGCAGCGCACCGGGGCGACCACCTATTACCTCGAGATCTACCCGGTCAGGGCCGCCGAGCTCGGCGAGCGGCGGCCGGTGATGACGCTCGCCCCGGCGCCGAGCTTCGTCGACGTAATGGTGGCCTCGGAGCTGCTCGAGGCGGCGCGCGCGATGCAAAACGGCTTCGTCACGCCGGATCGCACCACGCTCATCGCCTCGACGCACCGCATCTACACGACCGCCGAGAAGATGGCGATGGGCGACGGCCGCGTCGACGCCGAGCGCATCGTCAAGGTAGCGCGCGAGCTCGCCCGGCGCGCGGTGCTCCTCGACATGCAGGCGCTCGCCGCCCAGGCCGGAACCGTGATCAGCGCGGTCATGTTCGGCGCGCTCGCGGGCTCGGGCGCGCTCCCGCTGCCGCGCGCCGCGTGCGAGGCCGCGATCCGCGGCTCCGGCAAGGGGGCTGAGGCGAGCCTCGCCGGCTTTGCCTCGGGTTATGCGCACGCAGCCGGAACGGCGGCGCCCATGACTCCGGCGGAGGCGAAGCGACTGCGCGCCGAGCCCGCCGAGCGCGTGCGCAGGAGCTTTCCGCCCGATACGCACGCGATCCTCGGGGAAGGCGCGGCGCGCTGCGCAGACTTCCAGGATGCGGCCTACGCCGCGCTCTACCTCGATCGCCTCGAGCCGATCGCCGAGGCGGAGCGCGAGTACGGAAACGCGCACGCGGGCTACCGCCTCACCAGCGAGACGGGCCGCTTCCTCGCGCTGTGGATGTGCTACGAGGACGTGATCCGCGTGGCCGATCTGAAGACACGTCGCAGCCGCTTCGAGCGGGTGCGCGCCGAAGTGCTCGCCAAGCCGCACGAGCCGGTGCACGTGGTCGAGTTCCTCAAGCCCGGGCTGGAAGAGCTGGCGGCGCTGTTGCCGCGCGGCCTGTCCAGGCGCCTGGTGCAGTGGGCCACGCGCCGCGGGCTCGCGCACAAGATGAACGTCGGCCTGCACGTCAAGACGACGAGCGTGAGCGGGTTCCTCCTTCTGCGATTGCTCGCCTGGCTGCGCCCGTGGCGGCGCATGAGCGCGCGCTACGCCGAGGAGCAGGCGCTCATCGAGCGCTGGCTCGCCGCGATCCGCGGCACGGCGCGCGAGCCCGCGCTCGCGCTCGAGATCGCGCTCTGCGGTCGGCTGATAAAGGGCTACGGCGACACGCACGCGCGCGGCAAGGGCAACTTCCTGCGCATCATGGATACGCTGGTCGAGGGCGGCGTTGTGGCCGACGCCGCCGCGCGCGCGCAGGCGATCCGCAAGGCGCGCGAAGCGGCGCTCGCCGACCCCGAGGGCCGCAGCCTCGAGGGCTCGCTCGCCGCGCACGGCATCGCGCCGCTGCCGCCCAAGGCGAAGCCTGTCCAGTTCTTCCGCCGCCCGGCGGGCGAGCGCAAGGCGGTCTGACGATGGAACGCCAGTTCACCGAGGAGATCGAGCTCCTCAAGCTCGGTGCGGGCGAGACCTTCCGCGGCGAAGGCATCCTCGCGGTCACCAAGGCGCTCCTGCAATCGGGCGTTTCCTACGTCGGCGGCTACCAGGGCGCGCCGGTTTCGCACCTGCTAGACGTCATGGTGCAGGCGCGGCCGTATCTCGACACGCTCGGCGTGCATGTCGAGGCCTGCACCAACGAGGCCTCGGCGGCGGCGATGCTCGGCGCCTCGATCAACTACCCGGCGCGCGGCGCGGTGACGTGGAAATCGATCGTCGGCACCAACGTTGCCTCCGACGCGCTCAGCTACCTCTCGACCGCGGGCGTCGTGGGCGGAGCGCTCATCGTGGTGGGCGAGGACTACGGCGAGGGTGCGAGCGTCGCCCTCGAGCGCACGCACGCCGTCGCGCTCAAGTCCTCGCTCTGCCTGCTCGATCCCCGGCCCAACCTCGCCACGATCGTGCGCATGGTGGAGAAAGGCTTCGAGCTGTCCGAGGCCGCGAATACCCCGGTCATGCTGGAGCTGCGCATCCGCGCGTGTCATGTGCAGGGTGCGTTCGTGGCGCGCGACAATCGCGCACCGGCGGTGTCCGGGCGGCATCCGATGGATGCGCCGGCGGCGTTTAACTACGACCGCTTGTCGCACCCGCCTGCGACCTTCAGGCAGGAAAGACTCAAGGCCGATGTGCGGCTGCCCGCCGCTCGGCGCTTCGTGCACGAGCATCGGCTGAACGAGACCTTCGACGGCGACCAGTCCGATATCGGACTCATCGTCCAGGGCGGGCTGTACAACAACCTGCTGCGCGCGCTCAGGCTGGCCGGGCTTGCCGACTATTTCGGCGCCTGCCGCATTCCAATCCTGGCGCTAAACGTCGTCTACCCCCTCGTGCCGGAGGAGATCACCGCGTTTTGCGCCGGCAAGCGGGCCGTGCTCGTGATCGAGGAAGGGCTGCCGGAGTTCATCGAGCAGGACATTGCGACGACCCTGCGGCGCGCCGACCTGCAAACCCGGCTGCACGGAAAAGACCTCTTGCAGATGGCCGGCGAGTACACGACCGACGTCATCGTACGCGGCGTACGCGCGCTGCTGGCCGCCCACGCGCCGCGGGTCGATACGTCGGCGGGTGAACGCTGGCTTGAGGCCGTCGACGCGACGCGCAAGCGCGCCGCTGAACTGCTCGGCGCGCCGCTGCCGGCGCGCCCTCCGGGATTTTGCATCGGCTGCCCCGAGCGCCCCGTGTTCTCGGCGCTCAAGCTCGCCGAACGGGAAGTCGGCCGGCCGCATATCGCGGCCGACATCGGCTGCCACGCCTTCGCGACCTTCGAGCCCTTCTCGATGGGCAACTCGATCCTCGGCTACGGCATGAGCCTCGCCTCGAGCGCCGGCGTCGGCCCGATGATGGCGCGCCGCCCGCTCGCGATCATGGGCGACGGCGGCTTCTGGCACAACGGCCTGCTCTCGGGCGTGGCCTCCAGTCTGCTAAACAAGGGCGACGCGGTGCTGGTCATCATGAAGAACGGCTTCACCTCGGCCACCGGCACGCAGGACATCGTTTCCAAGACTACGGATCGCACTATCGAAAGCACCTTGCAGGGTCTCGGCGTGGGCTGGATGAAGACGGTGCACAACTACCACGTGGGCGAGGTGGCCCAGACGCTCAAGGAGGCGATGGGCACCGACTATCCCGGCCTGAAGGTCATCATCGCCGAGGGCGAGTGCCAGCTCGAGC
>DATGDH010000040.1:0-55468 GCA_035310985.1 Burkholderiales bacterium | reverse complement strand
TCGCGTTCCATTGCGCGCAGCCGCCGGCGGAAGCTGTCGACCTCGTCCGGCTCGATGCGCAGCAGGCGGCACAGGTCTTCCTCCTGCACCGGGATGCCTTCCTTCGCCAGCGTGTCCAGCACCAGTTCGCGGCTGGGCAGCGGATGTTCGTAACGCTCGGCTTCGCGCGCGTAATGTGGATCGCGCGCAGAACGCGCGGCGGGACGTT
Source organism: Burkholderiales bacterium (assembly GCA_035310985.1). Lineage (GTDB taxonomy): Bacteria > Pseudomonadota > Gammaproteobacteria > Burkholderiales > SG8-39 > DAHVFK01. The sequence goes on along the minus strand of DATGDH010000040.1, from coordinate 55,260 downwards.
TAGGGTGTTTCTGCGTTGACAAAATCCTTGTTTCCTATAGAATTGCGCACCTTGTGCCCAGGTGGCGGAATTGGTAGACGCACATGGTTCAGGTCCATGCGGTGGCAACACTGTGGGGGTTCGAGTCCCTTCCTCGGCACCAAGGTCACGCTAGCGGGATTTGCCAAGGCCCCTAGCCTCGTATCACCCCATATCGTATAGCTTCGTCGGCCATCCGGTCGAGCCACTGGCGCACACCGGATCGGCCCGACGATGCGCGCCCAGGGTGTCAAAAGATGCAAAACGTGCCGTGATCCCCAACCCTATCACGCGGTCGCGGCATCCAATTGTGTGCGGCAATTCGACCGAGTGCTCGACGCAAAGGAGACCAGTGTGGCACGCATCGTAAAGCGCTTCCTTCGGCCCCCGTACAAGATCACGATCGGCAACGAAACCAAGGAGCTTTGTATGTGCGGGCTGTCGAAAACGCAGCCGTTCTGCGACGGGTCCCATGACCTTACGGCCGGCGAGAACCCCAACAAGCTCTACTGGTACGACGCGGACGGCAAACGCCACGAGTGCCCGAACACCTTCCCTGGCATCCGAGTGTCCTAGACTACAGCTGCAATGCGGCGCATTGGGTTTTCTAAGCCGCGTTTCGAGCCGGTTGTTGCACGTCGCCGAACGGTACCGTTAGAGTAGCGGCGAAGCCGTGGCGGACGTTCCCCGGCACCAGAAGCGGCAAGGCTGGATTCCGCGGTCTTGCCTCGAGTGCAGCCCCCGCACGCAATAATACGAGACAAGGCGCCCGGTCGACGTACTGATAATGCGATCGCTCCTCGAGCCAAGGCTGCAGCAGGCGGCGCAGCGCGCCGGGACGGCGTTCGCGGTGCGCTTCGCCAACGGCCGCGAGCTGCGGCTCGGCGGCGCCGCGCCTGAGTTCACCCTCGTCTTCCGCTCGGCCGCGGCCGAGCTGCGCACCGCTCTGTTCGGCCACATCGGCGTGCTCGAATCGTACTTCGACGGCCAGCTCGACATCGAGGGCAGCCTGCGCAAGGCTATGACGGCCGGGATGAGCGGCAACTACGCCAGCAACAACCTGCCGGTCGCGATCCGCAACCGCTGGCACGAGCTGCGCTTCTCGAACTCGAGCTGGGACCAGGCGAAGAAGAACGCGCGCTTCCACTACGCGCTCGGCACCGAGTTCTACCGGCTGTGGCTGGACGATCCGTACATGATGTACACCTGCGCGTACTGGAAGGAAGGTACGCGCACGCTCGAGGAGGCGCAGCAGAACAAGATCGACCACGTGTGCCGGAAATTGCGGCTCGCGCCGGGCGAGACCGTGGTCGACATCGGCAGCGGCTTCGGCGGCTTCATGTTCCGCGCGCACGAGCGCTGCGGCGTGCGCGTCACCGGCATCAACACCACTACCGAGCAGGTCGACATGGTGCGCGCGGAGATCGCGCGGCGCGGCCTGGGCGATTCGCTCGACGTGATCGACACGGACTTCCGCGATGCGCGCCGCGAGTACGACAAGGTGGTCTCGATCGGCACGCTCGAGCACGCCGGGCGCGACCAGCTCGTCGAGGTGGTGCGCGCGCACGCGAGGTTCCTCAAGCCAGGTGGGCTGGGCATGCTGCACTTCATCGGCCACGTGGGTCGCTTCGAGACCGAGTTCTTCATCCGCAAGCATGTCTTTCCAGGCGGCTGGATCCCGAGCCTCGCAGAGACCATCGCCGCCATGGAGCAGGCCGGGCTGGAGGTGGTCGACATCGAGAACCTGCGGCGCCACTATGCGCTCACGCTGGACGCCTGGGCCGAGCGCTTCGACCGCAACTGGGAGCGCATCGCGGCGATCGACCCGCGCCGCTTCGACGAGCGCTTCCGCCGCATCTGGCGCGTCTATCTCTACGGCTGCTCCGAGATGTTCCGCTCGCCCGCCGGCTATACGCACCTGTTCCAGATCGTATTCAGCAAGGGCAACATCACGCGCGACAACTACCCGATGAGCCGCGCTCACCTGTACCGGGAAGGCGCGTGAGCACTCCGCGCGCCCTGTACGGGGAGAAGTGCGACCGGCTCGCCGCCCGCCTGCACGAGGGCGAGGGCATCGTCGGCCTGGCGAAGGACACCTCGAACCTGTTCCGCGATCGCGCGGCGATCTCCAAGCGCGCGCTCGACGTGCGCGAGTTCAACGGCGTGCTGCAGGTCGACCGCGAGGCGGGCTTCGTCGAGGCCGAAGGCATGGTGCCCTACGAGACGCTCGTCGACGCGTGCCTGGAGCACGGCGTGATGCCCGCAGTGGTACCCGAGCTGAAGACCATCACGCTCGGCGGCGCGCTCGCCGGGGTGGGCGTCGAGGCGACGTCGCATCGCCACGGGCTGGTGCACGAAACGGCGCTCGAGCTGGAAGTGCTCACCGGCGACGGCCGCTTCGTCGTGTGCACGCCCGACAACGAGCACGCGGACCTGTTCCACGGCATGCCGAACTCGTACGGCACGCTCGGCTATGCCCTGCGCATCAAGGCGCGCGTGGTGCCGGTGCAGCCCTTCGTGCGCGTCGAGCACCTGCCGTTCACCGATCCGCGGGCCTTCTTCGAGGCGCTCGAGTCGCACTGCCGCAACGATGACGCCGACTTCATAGACGGCACCGTGTTCGCGCCCGACCGCATGTACCTGTCGCTCGGGCGCTTCGCCGCGGACGCGCCCTTCGCCAGCGACTACGGGTTCGAGCAGATCTACTACCGCTCGATCGAGGCGAAACGCGAGGACTGGCTCGCCGCGCGCGACTACATCTGGCGCTGGGACACCGACTGGTTCTGGTGCTCGAAGAACGTCTACGCGCAGAACCCGCTCGTGCGCCGCCTGCTCGGGCGCAAGCGCCTGGGCTCGCGCACGTACACGCGCATCATGCGCTGGAACAGCAGGGTCGGGCTGACGCGGCGCATCGAGCGCATGCGCGGCCTGCACTCGGAGTCTGTGATCCAGGACATAGACATTCCGATCGGGCGCGCCGCCGAGTATCTGGAATTCCACGCCCGCGAAATCGGCATCTGGCCGACGTGGATCTGCCCCATCGGCGCGCGCCCCGGCGCAGCGCGCTTCGTGCTGTATCCGCTCAACCCCGGGATCTACGTGAATTTCGGCTTCTGGGACGTGATCCGCACTCGCAGTGCGCATCCACCCGGACACTTCAACCGCATGATCGAGGACAAGGTGAGCGAGCTGGGCGGCATCAAGTCGCTTTACTCGCAGAGCTTCTACGAGCGCTCGGACTTCGACCGCATCTACGGCGGGGATGCCTACTACCGGCTGAAGGAGAAATACGATCCGGGCCGGGTATTTCCCGAGCTGTACGAGAAGTGCGTGCTAGGCCACTAGGCCTAGTGATCCTCGATGCGCGGAACCGACTCTTCGGCGGGCTCGCCCGTGTCGGGATCGATCCAGTCGGCGACCCCGAGCTCGGACTCGGCTTCCTCCAGCGTCTCGCTCGGCTCGAAATCCGTCTCGCCGGCGGCCTGCATGTCGGCGACCGCCTCGTCAAGCGTGTCGAACGGCCCGTATTCTGCGCCGGTATCCGTGGCCTGCCAGTAGTAGCCGTCGGGGCGCTCGATCACTCGCGTGTGATCGGCCTCAGGAGGAGGTTGCGGGATCTTGCGCGTCATTGCCGATTCCTCTTTGCCTCGTTCGTCTGGGGTCCATCCTACGCCGCCGCGCGGGCTTCGCAAAGACCCTAGGCGCCCGCCGCGAAGGGATGGCGCAGCACGATGGTCTCGTCGCGCTCCGGCCCGGTCGAGATGAGGTCGATCGGCACGCCGGTGAGCGCCTCGATGCGCGCGAGATAGGCGCGCGCCGCCTTGGGCAACGCGGCGAAGCTCTTCAGGCCGACCGTGCTCTCCATCCAGCCCTGCATTTCCTCGTACACGGGCACGCAGCGCTCCAGTTCCTCCGCGCCGACAGGCAAGATGTCGCTCATCTTGCCGTCGATCTCGTAACCGACGCAGATCTTCACCGCTTCCACGCCGTCGAGCACGTCGAGCTTGGTGATGCAGAGTCCCGAGACGCCGTTCAGCTGGATCGAGCGCTTGAGCGCCGCGGCGTCGAACCAGCCGCAGCGCCGCGGGCGTCCGGTCGTGGCGCCGAACTCCGCGCCGCGCGTGGCGAGGTAGCGTCCCACGTCGTCGGTAAGCTCGGTGGGGAACGGCCCGCCGCCCACGCGGGTCGTATAGGCCTTGGTGATGCCCAGCACGTAGTGCAGCTGTTGCGGGCCGATGCCCGCGCCCGCAGCCGCCGCGCCGGCGACGCAGTTCGAGGAGGTGACGTAGGGATAGGTGCCGTGGTCGATGTCGAGCAGGCTGCCCTGCGCGCCCTCGAACAGCAGGTTCTTGCCCGCGCGATTGGCGTCGTACAGCGCGCGCGGCACGTCTGCCACCAGCGGCGCGATGCGCGGCGCGAGCGCGAGCGATTCGTCGAGGGTCTTCTTGAAGTCGACTTCAGGCTGCTTGTAATAGCGCTGCAGGACGAAATTGTGGAAGTCGAGCAGCTGCTCGAGCTTCTCCGCGAAGCGCACCGGCTTGAACAAGTCCTGAAGCCTGATCGCGCGGCGCGCCACCTTGTCCTCGTAGGCCGGCCCGATGCCGCGCCCGGTGGTGCCGATCTTCTGCGTCCCCTTGGCCGCCTCGCGCGCCTGGTCGAGCGCCGCGTGGTAGGCGAGAATTAGCGGGCAGGCCTCCGAAATGCGCAGCCGCGCGGCCACCTGCACGCCGGCCGCCTCGAGCTCGTCCATCTCCTGCACCAGCGCCGAGGGCGACAGCACCACGCCGTTGCCGATGTAGCACTCGACTTCTTTGCGCAGGATGCCAGATGGAATGAGGTGCAGCACCGTCTTCTTGCCGGCGATGACGAGCGTGTGCCCGGCATTGTGCCCGCCCTGGAAGCGCACGACGCCCTGCGTGTGGTCTGTGAGCCAGTCGACGATCTTGCCCTTGCCTTCGTCGCCCCACTGCGTGCCGATGACGACTACGTTTCTCGCGCTCACTTTGCTTTTCCGATGCGTTTGACGACCCACGCGCCGCGCACCAGTACCAGCTCGCGCGTGCAGCCGAGCTCGCGCCGGTGACGCGCATGCCCTGGCAGCTCCTCGATCACCACTGCGCCCGCGGCGCGCAGCGCGGCGATCTTGGCGGCGAGCTTCGCGTTGCCGGTCGCGCACGGCGCGAGGATCGCGTCGCGCGGCGGCAGCGGCGCAGCCGCTCCCGCGAGAGCACGCAGGTCGATCGAGAATCCGGTCGCCGGGCGCGGGCGCCCGAAGGCCTTGCCCACCTCGTCGTAGCGCCCGCCGCGCGCCACCGCGCCGCTCAGGCCGGCGCAGTAGGCGTCGAACACCACGCCCGAGTGGTAGTGGTAGCCGCGCAGCTCCGCCAGATCGAAGCCGACCGGCAGCTCGCTGTTATCCGCGAGCGCGCGCAAGGTCGCCAGCGCGCGCCTGATGTCGGGCAGCGGAGGCAGCCTGCGCGCAGCGAGCGAGAGCACCTCGCCTCCGCCGTAGAGCTCCGGCAGCAGGAGCAGCGCCTGGCCGATGCGCCTGGGCAGGGCGCGCACGAGCGAGTCGAGCGCCGGGCGGTCCTTGCGCTGCAGCGCCTCGAACAGCTCGGCCTCGGGCTCGGGGCCGATCGCGGCCGCGCGCACCAGCGAACGGAACACGGCGACGTGCCCGATGTCGATGCGCGCGCCTTTGACGCGCGCCAGGCCGAGCGCGCGCCCGAGCAGGCGCTGGATCTCGATGTCGCTCTCGACGCCCGCGTGGCCGTAGATCTCCGCGCCGATCTGCAGCGGCTCGCGCGTGCCCGCCAGCCCGGCGGGGCGCGCATGCAGCACGCTGCCGCAGTAGCACAGGCGCGTGACGCCCTGGCGGTTCAGCAGGTGCGCGTCCAGGCGCGCCACCTGCGGCGTGATGTCCGCGCGCACGCCCATCATGCGGCCGGAGAGCTGGTCGACGAGCTTGAAAGTGCGCAAATCGAGATCGCGTCCCGTGCCGGTGAGCAGCGATTCGAGATATTCGAGCAGTGGCGGCATCACCAGCTCGTAGCCCCAGGCCGCGAACTCGTCGAGTATCCTGCGGCGCAGCGATTCGATCCTCGCCGCCTCGTCGGGCAGGATGTCCTCGATGTATTCGGGCAGCAGCCAGCGCATGACGGCAGCCACGGTCAGCGCGCGAGCACCAGCACGAGCAGGCCGATCAGCATCGAGGTCAGGCCTACGAAGCGGATCTGCCCGTCGCTCAGTTGCGTAATGCGACGGAAGGTGTCGCGCCACACGCTAGGCGCGAGAAAGGGAAGGACGCCTTCGATGACGAGCATGAGCGCGAGCGCCATGAGAAAGTTGGTGCCCATCGCTCATTTTTTTCTCACGGGCGCGCGCCCGTTCGGATCGTTCAGGAAGCGGAAGAAATCCGAGTCGGGCGCCAGCAGCATCAGGTCGTTCTTGCCCTGGAAGGTCGCGCGGTAGGCCTCCATGCTGCGGTAGAAGGCGTAGAACTGCGGATCGCGCGAGAAGGCCTTGGCGTAGATGTCGGTCGCCTGGGCGTCGCCCTCGCCCTTGACGCGCTGCGCATCGCGGTATGCGTTCGCGAGGATCACCTCGCGCTGGCGGTCGGCGTCGGCGCGGATGCGCTCGGCATCGGCCGCGCCGGTCGAGCGCAGCTCGTTCGCCACGCGCTTGCGCTCGGCCTCCATCCTGCGGTACACGGATTCGCTCACTTCCTGCGGCAGATCGACCCGCTTCAGGCGCACGTCGACGATCTCTACCCCGATGCGCCGCAGTTCCTTGTCGACCTTGTCGCGTACCACCGCCATGATCTCATCGCGCTGCCCGGACACCACGTCGTGCAGCAGGCGCCGTCCGAACTCGGCTTGCAGGCTGTCGGAAATAGTCTGGCGGATGCGGGTCGCCGCGGCGTACTCGTCGCCCCTGACGCTGATGTAGAACTGCCTCACGTCCGCTATGCGCCACATGACGAACGAGTCCACCAGCACCGGCTTCTTCTCCGAGGTGATGAAGCGCAGCGGCTCGGGGTCGTCGTAGCTCAGGATGCGCATGTCGAACCGGCGCACGTTCTGGATCAGCGGCCACTTGAAGTGCAGGCCGGGCGTGCTGACCACGTCCTTGATCTCGCCCAGCTGGAAGACGATCGCGTTATAGCGCTGATCGACGGTGAACAGCGCTCCCGATACCACCAGGAGGGCGGCGACCAGCGCGGCGATCAGCGGTCCGGCGGCCCTCACGGGCGCTCTCCCCGTTCGCGGCTGCGCAGCAGATCGCGCGAGCGCGGGCTCACGTCCGAACTGGAAGTCTCCGGCGTGGTCTCGGGCGGGGTCGTCGGCGCTTCCGCTTCCGGTGCCGAGCCGGCCTGCTTCATCAGCTTGTCCAGCGGCAGGTAGAGCAGGTTGCCGCTGCCCTTGTAGTCGAGCAGGACCTTGTTGGTCGACGAGAGCACGCGCTGCAGCGTGTCGATGTACATCCGCTCACGCGTCACCGCGGGCGCCTTGGCGTACTCCGCGAGAACCTGCGTAAAGCGCGACGCCTCGCCCTCGGCGTTGGCGATCACGCGCTGCTTGTACCCCTGCGCTTCCTGCTGCAGCCGCGCAGCGCTACCGGCCGCCCGCGGGATCACGTCGTTGGCGTAGGCTTGTCCTTCGTTCACCTGCCGCGCGCGATCCTGATTCGCCTTGACCGCATCGTCGAATGCGGCCTGCACCTGCTCGGGCGGCTGCGCCGCCTGAATCGTCACCGAGCTCACGGAGATGCCGGTGCCGTAGCGGTCGAGGATCTCCTGCATCAGCTTGCGCGCCTTGATCGCGATGTCCTCGCGCGATTCGTACAGGATGCCGTCCATCTTGCTCTTGCCGATCACCTCGCGCATTGCGCTCTCGGCGGTGCGCATCGCGATTTCGTCCGGGTTGCGCGTGTTGAACAGGAAGTCCTTCGCGTCCTTGACGGTGTACTGGACCGCGAACTGCAGGTCGACGATGTTCTCGTCGTCGGTCAGCATCAGCGACTCGCGCTGCACCTTCGCGCGCACGTTGTTGCGATAGCCGACTTCCAGCGTGCGGACTTGCGAGACGTTTACCAGCTCCTCGGACTGGATCGGCCAGGGCATGCGCCAGTGCAGGCCGGGACCGGTCTGCTCCAGGAACTTGCCGAAGGTGAGCACCACGGCGCGCTGGCTCGCATCGACGATGTAGAAGCCGCTCGCGAGCCACACCGCGAGCACCAGCCCGACGAGCACCGCCGCGCCGCCGCCGAGGCGGCCCGGCGAGGGCGGCTCGATCGCGCCGCCGCCGTTGCCGCCGCCGCGCCGTCCGAACAGCTCGCCGAGGCGGCGGTTGAAGGAGCGCCACAGCTCATCGAGGTCGGGCGGACCCTGATTGCCGCCCGAAGGTCCCTGCCCGCGCGGACCGCCTCGTCCCCAGTTCGGGTCGTTCAACGACATGGCTGCAGAAAGGAGATCAGTGAGTTTGCAGGAAAAAAGCTTCGGGAGCGGGTTGGCCGCGCCCCGCGGTCCGCGCACGCGCCGCCTCGATGATGGCCGCGCGCAATTCGTCCAATCCGGCGCCGGTCCGCGCACTCACCCGAACGCGCAGGATCTTACCATACTCGTCCCGCTCGACTCCCGGCTCGAGGCGCGCGAGGTCGATCTTGTTCCACACCATGACCTGCGGCACGTCCTGCGCGCCGATCTCAGCGAGCACCTTGCCCACCTCCTCGACCTGCTGCGCGCGCACGGGCGACGCCGCGTCGATCACGTGCAGGAGCAGATCCGCCTGCGCCGTCTCCTCCAGAGTCGCGCGGAACGCCGCCACCAGGCTGTGCGGCAGGTCGCGTATGAAGCCCACGGTGTCAGACAGCACGACTTCTCCCGCTCCGGGCAGCCACAGCCGGCGCGTGGTCGTATCGAGCGTGGCGAACAGCTTGTCGGCCGAGTAGGCGCGCGCCTGCGCGAGCGCGTTGAATAGCGTCGACTTGCCCGCATTGGTGTAGCCCACGAGCGACACAGACAGCACCGCGGCGCGCGCGCGCGCGCGGCGCTGCACCGCGCGGCGCCGGCGCAGCTGTTCGAGCTTGCCGCGCAGCACGCGCACGCGCTGCGCGATATAGCGGCGGTCGAGCTCGATCTGCTTCTCGCCGGGGCCGCCCGTCTTGCCGAGGCCGCCGCGCTGGCGCTCGAGGTGCGTCCAGCCGCGCACCAGCCGCGTCGACAGGTGCTCGAGCTGCGCGAGCTCGACCTGGAGCTTTCCTTCGCTGGTCTGCGCGCGCTGCGCGAAGATCGTCAGGATGACCTCCGTGCGATCCATGACGCGCGCGTTCAGCTCGCGGCCCAGCTCGCGCTGCTGCGCCGGCGAGAGCTCGTGGTTGAACACGACGAACGCGGCGTTCAGCTCCTCAACCGCGCGCGCGATCTCGGCCGCCTTGCCGCGCCCGCAGAACAGCTTCGCGTCGGGCCGCTGGCGCCGGCCGCGCACCACGCGGTGGCGCACGACGCCGGCGCTCTCGACCAGCCGCACGATCTCCTCGATGCCCTCTTCGTAGCCCGCGCTGCCGAAATCGAGGCACACGATCACTGCGGCCCCTGGATCGCGGACCGGAGAGGAGGCTTCGTTCATCGATTCGGTGTCGCGGACACCGGACGCGGTGCGGCTATGCCTCGGCTTCCTTGTCGGTCCCGAGGCTGACAGGGCGCGACGGCACCACCGTCGAAATGGCGTGCTTGTACACCATCTGGGTTACCGAATTTCTCAGCAGAACCACGTACTGGTCGAACGACTCGATCTGTCCCTGCAGCTTGATGCCGTTCACCAGGTAGATCGACACGGGGATGTGCTCCTTGCGCAGGGTGTTCAAGAACGGGTCTTGTAGCAGCTGCCCCTTATTGCTCATGTTATTCCTCGCGCGGAGTGGTCGGGACGATACTCTAATTGAATTTGTTGGGGTTTTCTAGCTTGCGCCGGTTCAGCGCGCGCGCGCCGGAACGGGTCTCGTCGGCGGCACGACGTCGCCGCATTGCGCGCGATGGCGCAGCGCGTGATCCATCAGCACGCACGCGAGCATGGCTTCCGCGATAGGCGTAGCGCGAATGCCCACGCACGGGTCGTGGCGGCCTTCGGTGTGCACGCTCGTCGTCAAGCCTGCGGTGTCGATCGTCCGGCGCGGCAGCCGGATGCTCGAGGTCGGCTTGAGCGCGATCGAGACCGTCACATCCTGGCCCGTCGAAATGCCGCCGAGCACGCCGCCATTGTTGTTCGACAGGAAGCCCTCGGGCGTCATCTCGTCGCCGTGCTCGCTGCCCTTCTGCGCCACGGCCGCGAACCCGGCGCCGATCTCGACTCCCTTCACCGCGTTGATCGACATCATCGCCGCGGCGATATCGGCATCCAGCCGCCCGTACACCGGCTCGCCCCAGCCCACCGGAACGCCTTCGGCCACCACGTTCACGCGCGCGCCGCACGAGTCGCCGCTCCTGCGCAGCTCGTCCATGAACGCCTCGAGTCGCGGCACCATGCCCGCGTTCGGCGCGAAGAAGGGGTTTGCGTCGGCCTCATCCCAGGCTTCGAACGGGATCGCGAGGGAACCGAGTTGCGCGAGCCAGCCGCGCACTTTCACGCCGTATCGCTTCGCGAGCCATTTCTTCGCGATCGCTCCGGCGGCCACGCGCACCAGCGTCTCGCGCGCCGAGGCGCGCCCGCCTCCGCGCGGATCGCGCAAGCCGTACTTTTGCCAATAGGTATAGTCAGCGTGTCCGGGCCGGAACTTCGCCGCGAGCGCGGCGTAGTCCTTGGAGCGCTGGTCTTCGTTGCGCACCAGGAAGCCGATCGCCGTGCCCGTCGTGCGGCCCTCGTACACTCCCGATAGGATCTCGACTGCGTCCGACTCGCGTCGCTGCGTCACGTGGCGCGAGCTGCCGGGCTTCCGCCGGTCGAGCTCGCGCTGCAGGTCTGCCGCCGACAGCTCCAGGCCGGGCGGACAGCCGTCGACCACGCCCCCGTACGCGACCCCGTGCGATTCGCCGAACGAGGTGACGCAGAACAGCGTGCCGAACGTGTTGCCGGACATGCGAAAAAGCTTAGCACAGGGGTGCCGCGCGCCGACGCCGCGCGGCGCGTGCGCTCAGGCGGGCCAGCTCTTGAGGTAGCCCTTGAGCATCTTGTTCTCGAAGTCCTGCTCCTCGAGCACGGCCTTCGCGACGTCGCGGAACGAGATCACCCCGAGCAGCCTGCCGCCCTGCAGCACCGGAAGATAGCGCGCCCCGCTCTCCAGCATGGTACGGCGCAGCTCGTTAACCTCCATGTCAGGAGACGTGGTGACCGGGTCGCGCTCCATCACGTCGCTCACGCGCAGCTCGCCGAGCGCGCCCTGGCGCGCGGCCAGCGCCTGCATGATCTCGTGGAAAGTGAGGATGCCGAGCATGCGCCCTTCGTCGAGCACGATCAGCGATCCCAGGTTCTGCTCCGCCATGATCTTCACGGCCTCGGCCGCGCGACCGCTCGGCCCGATGCTAAGCAGGCGGTTGCCCTTGACGCGCAGGATCTCCTTGACTCGCATGCTGGCCCTCCGGCAGTCCTGGCAGACCAGATGGTAGACCTTTGCGCGACGGATGCAATCCCCGTCGCGCGCGCTAGCGGGCGCGGCGTTCCGGGATGTGCAGCTCGCGGCGCAGACGCTCGTCGCAGCGCGGGTGCTGGAGGATGTAGTTGCGCAGCACGAGCTTGAGCGCCAGCTCACGCGTTCTGTCGCCATCCGCCACCGCGGAAGCGATGTCGTCGCGGATCATCGCGCGGATGCACTGCTCGCCATCCGGCGCCTGGACCAGATAGTTGCCAAGCTCCGCTGCGGCCATCTCGGGAATGTGCTCGTGCTGGGCGATCGCGAGGATCTCGTCCTCAGTGAGCTCGCTCAGGGCGATGCAATCTTCCAGACAAAGCATGCTTGTCCCCCGCTTACGTTGTCATAAGACAGCAAACCCTGGCCCGCGTTCTTGATCTATCGCAACTCCTCCGTGGCAAAATGCAATCGATGGGAAAGCCGGGCATCAGCATCAGGCTCGCACAGGCGCACGACGCGCAAGCGATCGCGCTCATGTCGCGCGATCTGATCGAAGCCGGCCTGGGCTGGAAGTACGACGCGGCGCGCGTGCTGCGCGCCATCCGGCACCGCGACACGGTGGTGCTGGTGGCCGAGGCGCAGGCCGCGGTGGCGGGCTTCGCCATCATGGAATTCGGCGATGAGCGCGCGCACCTGGTCCTGCTCGCGGTGCGGCCGGCGCAGCGGCGCGCCGGGATCGGGCGCCGGCTGCTCGAATGGCTCATCGAGTCCGCGCATACCGCCGGCATGGAAAGCGTGCACCTCGAGCTGCGCGCGGGGAACGAAGCGGCGCGCGCCTTCTATCGCGCCTTGGGCTTCAGCGAGACGGTCGGCGTGCCCGGCTACTATCGCGGCCGCGAGGCGGCGCTACGCATGCTGCGCATGCTGCGCGTGCCCGGCCCGCCGACCTACAGCTGGCGTCCGCCCACCCTCGGGCAGAAATGAAGCCGCTGCACGAGCTCGGCGCGGCCGAGCTCGCTCCCCTGCTCGCGCGCCGCGAGCTGAGCGCCGAACAGCTGGCGCGCGCCTGCCTCGAGCGCATCGCCGCGCGCGAGCCTGTCGTGCGCGCCTTCGCGCATCTCGACCCCGAGCGCGCGCTAGACGCTGCGCGCGCGCTGGACCGCGCTGCGCCGCGCGGCCCGCTGCACGGCCTGCCGCTGGGCGTGAAGGACATCATCGACACCTTCGACTATCCGACCGAGCACGGCTCGGCGATCTACGCAGGAAACCGGCCCGCGTCCGACGCGGCTTGCGTCGCGCTGGCGCGCGCGGCCGGTGCGCTGGTGATCGGCAAGACGGTCACCACCGAGTTCGCCACCTTCGCGCCCGGCCCGACCACCAACCCGCGCAACGCAGCGCATACGCCGGGCGGCTCGTCCTCCGGATCGGCCGCCGCAGTGGCCGACCGCATGCTGCCGCTCGCGTTCGGTACGCAGACCGGGGGCTCGATCGTGCGCCCGGCGGCCTACTGCGGGGTCGTGGGCTACAAGCCGAGCTTCGACCTCCTGCCGCGCGCGGGCGTCAAGGCGATTTCTGAATCGCTCGACACGATCGGCGTGTTCGCGCGCTCGGTCGAGGACGCGGCGCTGTTCGCCGCCGCGCTAAGCGCTCGCGAGGCGCTGCGCATTCCGCGCGGGCTGCGCGCCCCCACGCTCGGTCTTTGCCTCACGCCGCAGTGGCCTGCGGCGCAGCCGGAGACGCACAAGCTGTTCGACGACGTCGCCGGCCACCTGTCGCGCAGCGGGGCGCGGGTCGTGCGGCTCGCGCTGCCGCCGGAGTTCGAAGCGCTCGCGGCGCTGCACGGTACGGTGTGGGATTACGAGATCGCGCGCTGCCTCGCCGACGAGTACTCGCGCCATCGCGATCGCATCGGCGAAGCGCTGCGCGCCAAGCTCGAGCGCGGCCGCTCGGCACGCGCGGATGCCTACGACGCCGCCCAGCGCGCGGTGCGCGCCTGCCGGGCACGCCTCGCCGACGCGCTGGACGATTGCGACGCCCTCGTGGCGCCTGCCGCGCCCGGAGAAGCGCCAGCCGGGCTTTCCTCGACCGGCGACTCGGTGTTCAACAGGATGTGGACGCTGCTCCATGCGCCCGCGGTGTGCGTTCCGGTGCGCACCGGCCCGCTCGGCCTGCCGCTCGGCGTGCAGGTGGTCGGACGCATCGGCGACGACGCGCGCACGCTCGCCTGCGCACACTGGGTCCAATTGAGCGAAGCGCGCAGGTTCTAGCGCGCGACCGGAGGCGACGCGAGCAGATCCTTCGACTCGGCAAAGCGATCGACCAGGAAGTCGATGAACAGGCGCACTTTGGCCGAGAGATGCTTGCGGCTCGGATACGCCGCATAGATCGGCAGCGGCGGTGCCTGGAAGTCCTGCAGCAGCGGCACCAGCCGTCCCGCGCGCACCGCGTCGCCGACGATGAAGGTCGGCTGGTAAACGATGCCCGCGCCTTGCGCCGCAGCCTCCGCCAGCAGGTCGCCGTTGTTGGAGTGCAGGTTGCCGGTAACGCGCGCCACCCGCTCGCGCCCGTCGCTGTCGACGAAGCGCCACTGGTTGCGCGCCGGTCCGTACTCGTAGGTGAGGCAGTTGTGCGACGCCAGCTCCTCGGGCGTGCGCGGCGCGCCGTGCCGCGCGAGGTATTCGGGCGACGCGCAAGGCACCACCAGCGTCTCGCCGAGGCGGCGCGCAACCACCGAATCGGAGCCGACGCTGCCGATGCGAATGGCGACGTCGACGCCCTCCTCGACCAGGTCGACGACGCGGTCTGAAAGCGAGATGTCGAACGAAAGATCCGGATAACGCTCCAGAAAGCCGGTGATCGCCGGCGTGGTATGACGCACGCCGAAATTCACCGAGGTGCTCACCTTCAGGGTGCCTCGCGGTAGTCGCGCCGAGCGCGCCGCTTCGTTCTCGGCCTCCTCGAGGTCCTGCAGCAGCTGCACACTGCGCTCGTAAAACGCGCGCCCCGCCTCGGTGAGCGTGACCCGGCGCGTCGTTCGATTCAGGAGCCGGTTCTGAAGATGCGCTTCCAGGTCGGCCACGTGGCGCGAGACAGCGGAAGTGGACATGTGCAAGCGCTCGGCAGCGCGTGCAAAGCTTTCCGATTCAGCGACTTGCGTAAATACCCGGAGGGCTCCGAAACGATCCACGGCGACCTATTATCCCGAAATTCGGAATAAACATTTGCATTTTACTATGTTTATATCGAAAGTCAGAAGTATCATACTTCGCCCTGTAAGTTGCTGCGATGCAGCAGCGTCTAAGCGATACCGAGAGACAAGAGAGGAACAAGATGAAATCCCTGCTTCGCAAACTGATGGTGGCCTTGGCGCTAGCGGTCCTGTTCTCGCCTACGTACCCGGTGGTGGCCGCGCTGCTGAAGAAGCCGAGCGCCGAGGCTGAGTTGGCCGCCATCCAGGCCGAGTACTACGACATCGCGCCGTCGGTCGACGGGCTTCAGTAAGTACACGCTTACTTGAAGGTCGTTTCAGTGCGGCCTATTACGTCCGGTCGTAGAGTTTGATGACTGCGGTGCTGTCGAGCTCGGTGTGCCCCAGGTGAGCGAGCATGCGATACAGCGAAAGCGCCTGCGCCGTCATCGGCATGGGCGACTTTGTCGCGGCGGCGAACTCGTGCACCATCTCCAGATCCTTGAGCAGCTGCCGCACGTAGCCCTGAGGGGCAAACTCGCGTCGCGCCATGCGCGGGTAGAAGCGCTGTAGCAGGTTCGAATCGGCCAGGCCGCCGGCAAGCGCGCCCGGCACTCCCGCCGGGTCGATACCGCTCGCCTCCGCGAGCACGATCGCTTCGGCGAGCATGGCGTGGCCGACGCCGACAATTAGCTGGTTGATCATCTTCGCGGCGAGGCCGCTGCCCGGCGGCCCCAGATGCGTGGCGCGCCCCGCCACGTCGCCCAGCAGCGGCGCGGCCCGATCGAAATCCTCTTTGGCGCCGCCCGCCATCAGTGTCAGCGTGCCCTCGCCCGCCGCCGGGGGACCGCCCGACACCGGCGCGTCGATCCAGCCCGCGCCGCGCGAAGCGCGCAGCTTCGCGGCGAGCTCGCGCGCGGTGGCCGGGCGAATGGTCGAGAAGTCGACCACCAGCTGCTGCGCCTCGAGCATCGTGCACAGGCCCCCTTCCCCGAGCACTACGCGCTCGACCGCCTCGGTCGTGGGCAGATTGAGCAGAACGAAATCGGCCGCGCGCGCCGCCTCGGCGGCCGACGCCGCTACGCGTGCGCCGGCCTTGCGCGCGGCATCCATGCGCCCGGGCGCGATGTCGAACGCCGTCACCGGATAGCCGAGCGCGACCAGTCGCGTCGCCATCGGCAGCCCCATCAGTCCCACGCCGATATAACCGATCCTCGCCTTCGTCATGGCCGCCTCTCGAGCGCAATGCTAATCTGCGCGGCAAGGTATCAGAAAAAGACCGCTCGTCCGAACGATGATCCGCAAGCGACGCGCCCGCCGCGAGGATCTGAGCCTGAGCAAGGCGGAATTCGCGATCCTGCGGCGCCTCGGTACGCCGGCGAAGATCCAGGACTTCCTGTTTCACCTCAAGCAGAATTTCGAGCCCGGCGGGGACACCTGCCGCCCGGTGCGCGTCGTGCTGCGCGAGCGCAGCGCGCACTGCATCGAGGGCGCAATGCTCGCCGCGGCTGCGTTGTGGGTGCACGGCGAGCCGCCGCTCCTGATGGACATGCGCGCCGAGCACGACTTCGACCACGTCGTGGCGCTGTTCCGCCGCCGCGGCTTCTGGGGCGCGATTTCCAAGACCAACGGCGCGTACCTGCGCTGGCGCGATCCCGTGTACCGCAGTCTGCGCGAGCTGGCGATGTCGTACTTCCACGAATACTCGAACAAGCGCGAGCACAAATCGCTGCGCGAATTCTCCGTGCCGTTCGACCTGCGGCGCGTCGACCCCAGGATCTGGGCCGCCGGCGAAAAGGATGCCTGGGAGGTGCCGGAGCTGCTCGAGGAAGCGCGCCACTTCCGCCTTGTGACGCGCGCCCAGGTACGTGCGCTCACCCGGCGCGATCCCTTCGAGCGCAAGGTCGGCGCTCTCCTTCAGTACCGCAAGCCGCGCACGAAGAAAAAGTAGCCCCGCGCCGCGGACGTGGCGCCTGTTACAGGCGATTACACTCGGTTTCTGATGCCGACCCGGCGCGTGTCGACAATGCCCTCGTGCCCGCAGTGACGGGGCCGGACCAGACGAAATAGGAGCGAGATATGAAACCGACCAAACTCACGATGGCCGCGGTGCTCGGCGCATCGCTCGTTGCAGCCGCGCCCGCCTTCGCCGACCCGGGGTACGGGCGTCACGATGACGACTGGCGCGAACATGGCCACGATCGCCGCGTTGTGGTGACCCACGAGCGCCCGCGCTACGTCGAGCGGCGCGTGGTGGTTGTCGAGCGCCCCGCGGTCGTGTATCGCGCGGCCCCCGCTTACGCACCCTATCCGGCGCCGAACCTCGGCGCAATCGGCGGAGCGATCGTCGGCGCCGCGATCGGCAGCCAGTTCGGCGGCGGAAACGGCAAGCTCGTCAGCGTCGCCGCGGGCAGCGTGCTCGGCGCATTCGTCGGCGACCGCCTGGTGAACGGTTACTAGCCGCGCGGCGCCAGGCCGAGATCCTCTTCGAGGGCGCGGCCCGGGAAGTGAAAGCGCACCGGCCCGTCCGGCCGCGCTTTCATGAACTGCACGAGATAGGGGTCGTCCGAGGCTGCCACCTGATCGGGCGTTCCCTCCCCGACCACCACGCCGTCGGAGATCACGTACACGTAGTCGACGAGCTTGAGCGACTCGCTCACGTCGTAGGTGACGACGATCGACGTGGTGCCGAGCGCGTCGTTCAGCTTGCGGATCAGCTCGGCGATGGCGTTCAGGCTGATCGGGTCGAGCCCGCCGAAGGGCTCGTCGTACATGGTGAGCAGCGGGTCGGTCGCGATCGCGCGCGCGAGCGCGACGCGCCGCGACATGCCGCCCGACAGGTCCCCAGGCATGAGCTCGCGCGCGCCGCGCAGGCCCACTGCCTGCAGCTTCATCAGCACCATGCGCCGCACCAGCTCCTCGGGCAGCTGGTAGTGTTCGCGGATCGGGAAGGCGATGTTCTCGTACACCGACAGGTCGCTGAACAGGCCGCTCGTCTGGAACATCATTCCCATCTTGCGACGCAGAGCGTACAGCGCGTCGGTGTCGAGCTCGTGCACGGTCTGGCCATCGACGCGGATCATGCCGCCCGCGGGACGCAGCTGGCCGCCGATCAGCTTGAGAAGCGTCGTCTTGCCGCACCCGCTCGCCCCCAGGATCGCGACCACCTTGCCGCGCTGGATACGGAGGCTCAGGCCCTTGAAGATCTCCCGCCGGTTATAGGCGAAGCGCAGGTCCTCGATTTCGACGATGTCGCCGGCGCTCATGGCCTGCAGTCTAGCGCAGTGGAGCCCGTACCTCGACGCGTGCGCCGTCCGCGAGCGCGTCGGACGGATAGACGATCACCGTCTCGCCAGGCTTGAGGCCCTCGTCGATCATCGCTTCGCTGCCGTTGCGCCGCGCCACCTTCACCCGCCGCAGGGCGGCGCGGCCGCCCTCGAGCACGAACGCCGCCCAGCCCTCGCCGCGCCGGAACAGGGCCCCCACCGGCACCTTGATCGCGTCCTCGGCCCTGAACACCACGATGTGCGCGTCGACGCGGAATCCGTCGCCTATCGTCTGCACGCGATCTAGCGGCTCGGCGAAGTCGAGCACGACATTCACGCGCTGCTCCTCGACCCCGAGCGCAGAGATCTTGGTGAAACCCGCCGGCTCGACCAGGCGCACGCGCGCGGCGAGCGGAGCTACGCCGCTGCCGAGCTCGATGCGCGCGGGCATGCCGGGGCGAATGCTCACGCCCTCCTCGGAGAGGACATCCACCACCGCCTCGATGCTGCGCGGGTCCGCGATTTCGACGAGCGGCGCGCCCAACGGCACGACGCCCTCGCTTTCCTGCACCACCTTGAGCACCGATCCGGTGATGGGCGATTTCACTTCCCAGCGCGCACCGACGATCTTGCCTGCGCTCTCGGCGCGGTAGCGCACCAGCACCACGCGCGCCTGGTCCACCTCGTGGATCGCCGCGTGCTCGGCGAACTGCGCTGCCTCCCGACCCTTCTGCGCCGTGACCAGGGTGAGGCGCGCCTGCTCAAGCGCGTTCTCCGACACGAAGCCGCCCTTCGCGAGCGTCTTCGCCCTCTCGAGGTCCGAGCGCGCCTGGTCGACCTGGGCCTCGGTCTTCGCCACCTCGGCCGCGGCGCGCAGCCGCTGCGCCTCGGCGGCGCCGACGCGCTCCTCGAGCTCCCGCACCGTGCGCGCGTCGAGAAACGCCGGCATGCTGGGGGTGAGCACCGCCACCACCTGGCCATCCTTCACCGGGTCGCCCGCCTTCAGCTCGATGCGCTCGACGCGTCCGGCGAGCGGAGCCGACACCACGAAGCGGTCGCGCACGCGCGTCTTGCCGTCGTCGGACACCGTCTGCTCGAACGTCCCGCGAGCAACCTGCGCCACCTCGACCGGAATCGGCGGAGGGCGCAGCGCCCAGGCGATGATGCCCGCGAGCGCGGCGACGCCGACGCCGAGCGCGATGACGTTTCGTCGTTTCATCTTATTCTCTCGTCTTCAATACG
The DNA here is from genome assembly GCA_035310985.1 of Burkholderiales bacterium. Lineage (GTDB taxonomy): Bacteria > Pseudomonadota > Gammaproteobacteria > Burkholderiales > SG8-39 > DAHVFK01. The sequence continues at coordinate 35,985 of DATGDH010000040.1, read as the reverse complement.
CCCACCATGTCGAGCCGGTTGATGCGGTCGCGCACGATGAGCGCGCTCACCACCCCCGCCACGGCGACAGCTGCGGCGGCGTACAGGTAGGTACCGGCCAGAATGACCAGCGGGATCTCGGTCACCTCGCCGTGGCGCATGAGCGCTATGATGAGCCACGACAGCCAGTAGCCGCCCACGCAGCCGAGCGGGATGGCGAGTGTGATTTCGATCGCCATCTCGCCAAGCAGGAGCACCGACACCTCGCCCCTAGTCATGCCGAGCACGCGCAGGCTCGCCAGCTCCCAGGCGCGCTCGGCGAGCTGGATGCGCGCATTGTTGTACACCACGCCGACAGCGATGGTCGCGGCGAACGCGGTGAGGATGGTGGTGAAGAAGAGCAGGCTCTTTGCCATCGTGTCGCGGAACGTCTTGAGCAAGCTGCGGGTGACGATCACGGCGGCCACGCGCGGCATCTCCTTGAGCTTCGCGAACAGGGTTGGTTCGTTGGCGGGGTCCACGCGCAGAGCGGCCGAGGAGACGAGCGGCCCGTCGCGCGCAAGTCGATTCAGATCGTTTAGCCGCATGTAAGCGTTCATTCCGGCCAGCTCGTGCACCGTACCGGCGACGCGTAGCCGCGCCTTGATGCGGTTGCCCTCGAGCAGCTCGACTTCGAGCCAATCGCCCGGCGCGACGCGCAGCCGCTCGGCTAGCCGCGTCGTCAGCATCAGGCCGCCCGGCAAGGGCTGCACGACCCTCTGATTGCGGTCCACGACGCGCACGAGCTGCGAAACGTCGGGTAGTCCAGTGAGCGCGGTACGGTAACTGTGGTTCGCCGCGCGCAGCCGCACCGGGATCGAGCGCTGCACTTCCGCTTCGCGCACGCCCGGCAGGCGCTCCAGGTCCCAGACGACCGAAGGCGCAACCGGCTCGACGAAGCCGAGCGCCACCTCGCCGCGCTGCACCCAGCCGAATTGCAGATCGATGAAGTACTCGACGGCGTCGCTCCAGAAGGTCCCCGAGATCAGGATCGCCACGGAGGCGGCTATGCCGGCGACGGTGAGCGCGGCGCGCACCGGCCGTCGCTCGAGGTTCCTCAGAATCATGCGCTGTGCCGGCGAGGCAAGCCGCGCGTAGCCCAGCCGCTCGATGATCAGCGGCCGGAACACGGTCGGCGCAGGCGGTCGAAGCGCCTCGGCGGGCTTCAGCCTCACTACGCCGCGAATCGCACTGAGCGCGCCACCGAAGGCCGCGATGAGCGCGGTCGCCGTCCCTGTGGCCACAACCCAGGGCAGGACGCGGAAACGGTATGCGGGGAAATGAAAGAGCTCGGTGTACAGTCCGGTCATTTCGCGCCCCAGCCAATCGCCGAGGCCGAGGCCGATCGCCACGCCCAGCACCACGATGACCGAGGCGAAGCCCAGGAAATGCGCGGCGATCGCCCGGTCTTCGTAGCCGAGCGCCTTGAGCGCCGCGATCTCGCCACGCTGCGCGGTGACTTGGCGATGCAGTACGACGTTTAGGATGAAGGCGGCGACCAGCATGAAGATCGACGGCAAGGTGGTCCCGAGCACGCGCTGCTCGTCGATCTCCTGGCTGACGATCTTGTGCGAGACCTGGTCCTCGCGCCCCACGCCGCCGTAAGCGCCGTACGGCTCGAGCAGCCGGTCGAGCGCCGCCACCGCCGCGTCGCTCGAGGCGCCTGGCGCGAGACGCAGCAGAGCCGAGTTGAAGGCGCCCTCCATGTTGAACGACGCCGCGAGCGTCTGCGCGTCGATCCAGATCACTGCGAACCACTCGTCATCGGGCATGCCGCCGCCCCGCGTGGCGTAGATGTACTCCGGCGAGAGCACGGTACCGACGATCGTCAGGTGTTCGCGCTTGCCGTTCAGCAGCACGTTGATGCGCACGCCGAGCGAGAGCCCGCGCGCCTCCATGAAGCGCTCGTTGACGACCACTTCCGTCTTCGCGCCCGGCTGCGGCCAGCGGCCGCTCCTTAGCGTGAGGCGGTTCATCCCCCCCGGATGCGCGAAGTCGATGCCGATCAGGCGCGCGATCATCGGCGGTGCCACGCCGGGAACGTCGAACTGGGTGTCGTACTGGACGCGCGTCTCGACTTCCGAAACGCGGGGAATGGCACGCAACTTGTTGACCAGTGCCGCGGGCGCGCGTTTGACGGTGGCGAACACGTGCGGAAAGCGCGCCGTGTCGTAGTAGTGCTCGCGCGACGAGGTGAGCGACTCGTAGGTCGAGAAGGTGGCGATGAAGCCGCCGATGCCGCAGGCGATCACGAGCGCGATCGACACCACCTGGGTCTTCAGGGCCCACAGGTCGCGCAGCAGCTTGCGGTTGAGCGCTTTCACCAGGAAATCTCCGCCGGGGTAAGCTTGCGGGGCGGGCGCTCCTCGCCCACGATCCTGCCGTTGCCGAGCCTCAGCACGCGGTCGGCCATACCGGCGATCGCGGCGTTGTGCGTGATCACCATCGCAGTCGTGCCGAGCTCGGCGTTGATCTTCGCGATCACCTCGAGAACCAATTTGCCTGTCTCGTAGTCGAGCGCGCCGGTCGGCTCGTCGCAAAGCAGCACATCGGGACGCTTAGCGACCGCGCGCGCGATCGCGACGCGCTGCTGCTCGCCACCGGAGAGCTGCGCGGGGAAGTGGTGTAGCCGCTCCGAGAGACCCACCCAGGCGAGCGCCTCTTCGGGGCGCATCGGGTTCTCTGCGATCTCGGTCACGAGCGCGACGTTTTCTTGCGCGGTGAGCGAGGGAATCAGGTTATAGAACTGGAACACAAAACCGATATGCTCGCGCCGGTAGCGCGTAAGCTGGGCCTCGCTCGCACCGGTGAGCGAGTGATCGAGAAAATGCACGTCACCCGAAGTCGGCGCGTCGAGCCCGCCGAGGATGTTTAGCAGCGTCGACTTGCCGCTGCCCGAAGGGCCGAGCAGCACGATCAGTTCGCCACTCGCGACCTCCAGGTCGATGCCGCGCAGCGCGTGCACCTCGACCTCTCCGATGCGGTAGATCTTGGTCAGACCGCGTGCGGTAAACACGGTGGACATATGCCATTACACTATATTCCGTGCCCGCCGCTGCCGTTTGACCCACGTCATGACGACCCTTGTGCGATGCGCCGTTCTGCTGCTTCTCTCGGTCGCCGCGCCTGCCCATGCGCAGCACGCCGGGCACGGATTCAGCAATGCCGAGCGCTGGGCGACACAGTTCGACGACCCCGCACGCGACACCTGGCAGAAGCCCGACGCAGTGATCCGCGCGCTCGCGCCCGCGCCGGACGCGGTAATCGCCGACATCGGCGCGGGCACCGGCTACTTCTCGGTGCGCCTCGCGCGCGCCGTGCCGCATGGCAAGGTGATCGGCGTCGACATCGAGCGCGACATGGTGCGCTACCTCGCGCAGCGCGCGCATCGGGAAGGGTTGGCGAATCTCTCGGCGCAGCTCGGCGCCGCGGACGATCCGCGACTTCCGGTGAAGGTCGACCTGGTGCTGCTGGTCGACACCTACCACCACATCGCTTCGCGGGAGGACTACTTCCGTAGGCTGCGTTCGTCGCTCGAGCCGGGCGCGCGGCTGGCGATCATCGACTTCCGGCGCGACTCGCCCTACGGCCCGCCGGAAGGCATGCGCGTGCCGCGCGCCCAGGCCGAGCGCGAGCTCGCGCGCGCGGGCTTCGAGCTCGTCGCCACGCACGATATCCTGCCGTACCAGTATTTCATCGTGCTGCGCGCACGCTAGCGCGGCGATGCCGCAGCCGGCGCCTGGCGCTTACGCCTGCCCGCGTCGGTAGCGGATTTACCAACTGTTTCAATTCCTTCGCCGCGCTTGCGCCGCCCACCCCCGTAGAATCCCGGCATGCTGCGCGAAGACCCGCATCCCTACTCAAGGCTGACGCCGGACGCGGTGCTCGCCGCGCTCGAGAGCGCAGGCCTGCGCTGCGACGGGCGCCAACTCGCGCTGAACAGCTTCGAGAACCGCGTCTACCAGGTCGGCATCGAGGACGCGCCCCCGGTCGTCGCCAAGTTCTATCGCCCGGAGCGCTGGAGCGACGCGCAGATCCTCGAGGAGCACGAGTTCGTGCTCGAGCTCGCCGCGCGCGAGATCCCCGCGGTTCCGCCGCTCGCGCTCGGCGGCCGCACGCTGCACGAGCACGGCGGATTCCGTTTCGCGGTCTACCCGCGCCGCGGCGGACGCGCGCCCGAGCTCGAGGACCGCGCCACGCTCGAGTGGCTCGGGCGCTTCATCGGGCGCATCCACGCGGTCGGCGCGCTGCGCCCCTTCGCCGCGCGGCCAGCGCTCGACATCAATAGCTTCGGCCGCGAGCCGCGCGACTGGCTGCTCGCGCACGGCTTCCTGCCGCCCGATCTCGTCGACTCCTGGCGCAGCATCGCGGCGCTGGCGCTGGAGGGCGTGGCGCGCTGCTACGAGCGCGCCGGCGCGCGGCGCCTGCTGCGCCTGCACGGCGACTGCCACGCCGGCAACGTGCTCTGGACCGACGCGGGCCCGCACTTCGTCGACTTCGACGACGCGCGCAGCGGCCCCGCGGTGCAGGACCTGTGGATGCTGCTGCCGGGCGAGCGCGGCGCGATGGCCGCGAGCCTGAAGCAGGTGCTGGACGGCTACGAGCAGTTCTTCCCTTTCGAGCGGCGCGAGCTGCACCTCGTCGAGGCCCTGCGCACCCTGCGCCTGCTGCACTACTCGGTGTGGATCGCGCGCCGCTGGCAGGACCCGGCGTTCCCCGCGGCTTTCCCGTGGTTCAACACGCCGCGCTACTGGCAGGACCGGATCCTTGAATTGCGCGAGCAGGTGGCGCTCATGGACGAGCCGCCGCCCGCCGTATGAGGCCCGTCGACCTGCGCCTGTGGCTGAAGAAGCTCGGTCCGGGCCTCATTACCGGGGCAGCGGACGACGACCCCAGCGGGATCGGCACCTACTCGCAGGCAGGCGCGCAGCTCGGCTTCGGCGCGCTGTGGACGCTGCCGGTCACCTATCCGCTAATGGTCGGCATCCAGATGGTGAGCGCGCGCATCGGCCTGGTGACGGGGCGCGGCGTGGCCGCGAACATTCTGCGCCTCTACCCGCGCTGGGTGCTGCACCCGCTAGTCGCGCTGCTCCTGATCGCCAACACCATCAACATCGGCGCCGACCTCGGCGCGATGGGCGAGGCGCTGCGCCTTCTCATCGGCGGATCGACCTTCGCCTACGTGGTGCTGTTCGGAGCGCTGTCGGCGGCGCTGCAGGTGCTGATGCCCTATCCGCGCTACGCGCCGCTGCTCAAGTGGCTGGTGACCGCGCTGTTCGCCTATGTGGGCACGGTGTTCGTGGTGCACATTCCCTGGCGCGAAGTGGCACTCGGCACGCTGTGGCCGGACGTGAGGCTCGAGCGCGGCTACGTGCTGGTGGTGGTGGCCGTATTCGGCACCACCATCAGCCCGTATCTCTTCTTTTGGCAGGCGTCGCAGGAGGTTGAGGAGCAGAATGCGGCGGGCTACTTCGGGCCGCTCGCCATCGAACGCGCGCGCGAACAGCTGCACCGCATCAAGGTCGACACCTACCTCGGCATGGGATTCTCCAACGTGGTGGCCTACTTCATCATGCTCACCACCGCCGTCACCCTGCACCGCGCCGGCGTCACCGAGATCGACAGCGCGAGCCAGGCGGCCGCCGCGCTGCGCCCGATCGCAGGCGATTTCGCCTTCGTGCTGTTCGCCGCCGGCATCATCGGTACGGGGATGCTCGCGATCCCGGTGCTCGCCGGCTCGGCCGCGTACGCCGTGGCCGAGACGCTGCAATGGCGCAGCGGGCTCACCCTCAAGCCGCTGGAGGCCCGCGGCTTCTACGCGATCATCGTCGCGGCGATCGTGATCGGCGCAGTCATCGACTTCGCGCCGATCGACCCGATCAAGGCGCTGTTCTGGAGCGCCGTGATAAACGGGATCGTCGCCTTGCCGATCATGGTCGTCATGATGCTGCTCGCCTCGCGCCGCGAGGCGATGGGCCCGTTCGTGGTCAGCCGGCGGCTGAAGCGACTGGGCTGGTTCGCCACCTGCACCATGGGCGCGATGGTCATTCTGCTGCTCTATACGTCCTACGCATGATCCAGGAGGTGCGCATGCTCCCGTCACTGCAATTTGCAGCCGGCATCGGCTACCGCGAATCGGGCCCGCGCGACGCGCCGGCGCTCGTGCTGCTGCACGGCATCGGCTCGACGTCCGCCGTGTGGCGAGGGCAGTTCGGCCCGCTCGGCTCGCGCCATCGCGTGCTCGCCTGGGACGCGCCGGGCTATGCCGATAGCGCGCCGCTCGCTCCCGAAGTGCCGGAGGCCGGCGACTATGCGCGCGCGCTCGGCGGCTGGCTCGACGCGCTGGGTGTAGCGAAATCCGTCCTCGTCACAAGCTCTTGGGGGACGCTGATCGCGCTCGCCTTCGCAGGCGTGTACCCGCAGCGGGTGCGCGCCATGGTGCTCGGCGGCCCGACCGCGGGCTGGGGCACGCAGCCGCCTGACGAGCGGGCGCGGCGCATCGCCGAGCGCATCGCACGCATGCGCTCGCTCGGACCGCAGGCGATGCGAGAGCAGGACGCCCAGGAGCTGGTAGCGCCCGGCACGGGAGAAGAGGTGCTCCGCCAGCTGCGCGACTCGGGCGAGAGCCTGAACGTGGCCGGCTACGCGCAGGCGACGCACGTCCTGGGCAACAGCGACGGCGCGTCAATGATACGTGGCCTCGACTGCCCGGTACTCGTGATCGTCGGCAGCGCGGACCGCCGGACGCCACCCGAGACGAATGCAAAGCGGCTGGCGGCCGCCGCCCGCCGCGCCACGCTGGAGGTGTTTCCCGACTGCGGGCACCTGCCGCAGCTCGAGTATCCCGAGCGCTTCAACCAGGCAGTGCTCGACTACATCCTCCACTGCACGTAGGTGTAGATGTAGTTCGAGCCGCCGTCGACGTTGCCGAGCAGCTGCGAGCTGCCGAAGATGCCCGAACGGTGCGAGGCGCCGACGCCGAAGTAGGTGTCGTGCAGCTTGTGCGAGCCGAACAGGTCGCCGACGCTGACGTCGATCGTCGGATCGAGGTAGACGAGAAGCTTCGAGGTGACGCGCCCGCGCTCGGCCTGGTCGCGCGCTTCGACGTAGGGCACCCGGAACGCGTACGACAGGCCGAAGCCGAAGCCCAGGCGCGTGCGCACGTGCGCGTCCCAGGGAAAGCCGTAGTAGAAGGCCTTCATGTCGGCGTGCACAGCCCAGGAATTCTGTTGCAGGCCGTTCTCGTCGTGGTAGATCGCGCCCGCGTTGCCGACGATGTCCACCGGCCAGCCGTGCATGCGCTCGAGAAACGGCCGGCCAAGCTCGACGCCGGCGATGCGCGTGTTGTCTACGGTCGAGGTGGAGGTGCACTGCAGGGCCATGACCGGCAGCAGGTTGCAGTCGGTCGACTTGCCGTACATGAGCTTCACATCGAGCGGCCGGCCCTTTTCCTTCCAGGCGCCCTTCTCGGGCGAGAAATCGTAGGCGAAGCCCGCGAGGGCTTTCAGCTGCGTGCCGCCCGAGACGATCGGGCTGTCCGCGACACCCTTCGACCATTGCGTGAGCGAAAGGCCGCCGAGCAGACGCCAACGCTCGGTGAGGTGGTAGTCGGCATACACGCCGAAGTCGAGATTCACGCCGCTGCCCGGCTCGTATGCGGGGCGCGTCGCGGTTGCCTCGCCCGGCAGCACGCCGTAGTAGTAGTCGTTCAGGGTGGCGTCGCGCCAGGAGACCGTCGCATAGGGTCGCAGCCGCCAGGGGCCGCGCCTGCGCTCGTAGAAGTAGCCCAGGCGCGCCTCGCTGCCGCTCGAGGCGCCCGAGACATCGTGCAAGAGCTCGACGAACGCCGCGCCCCACGCGCCGCGCCGCTCGAAGCTCAGCCCGAAATCGGTGCCGGTGTCGCGCCCCGCCATGCCCTCGAGGCTCGCGGGCAGCTTGTCGTACGGGAAGCCTTCGAAGCGGTGCGAGACGAAGACGTCGACCAGCTGCTCGGGCGTGTCGTAGAGCTTGAGTCCCATCCTGTAGCCGTGCAGGTAGACGTACTTGCTCTCGTACAAGAGGAGCGGCAGCAGGTCGTAGCGCACGCCGGCGTCCTTGTACATCGAGGGCTCGATGCGCACCGCGGCGCCGAGGCCCGCGCTGCCCTCGCCTTCGAGCAGGCCCACCAGCGGGTCGCTGGTGGCCGCGGCCGGGGTCGTGACGAGCGCGAGGAGAACTGCGAGAGCGGCGGTTCTAGTCATTATTGGCGACGCGAGCGCGCAGTGTAACCGATGCGCGCCGGTCAGCCCGCAAGGTCGTCCAGCGCCCGCTCCAGGTGCGACACGTCGGCCCACAGCGCAACGCGCCAAGCTTCACCCGCCGCCTCGACGCGGTTCAGCGCGGCGTTCGGGATCTCGAAGTCGCGCGGCGAAGAGAGGCCGCGCCCGGTGGCGTGGCGGTACACGATCTCGAGCACTCCGCCGTGCGTGAAGACGAGGATGCTCTCGCCCGCGTGGCGCGCGGCGAGCTGCACGACGCAGCCGAGCGCGCGCGCGGCGAAGGCCTTGAGGCTCTCGCCGGTCACGAAATCGAATTCCGGATCTTTGTCGCGGAAGCGCGCGTACTCCGCGGGATGGCGCTCTTTCGCCTCGACGTAGGTGAGGCGCTCGAACATGCCATAGTGCCGCTCGCGCAGCGCCGCGTCCAGGCGCACACGGAGCCCCAGGCGCGTGGCCGAGGGCTCGGCCGTCTGGCGCACGCGCAGGAGGTCGCTCGCGTAGATGGCGCTGAACGATTCGCCCGCCAGCACCGCCGCCACCGCGCGCGCCTGCGCGAGCCCGGTAGCGTTCAGCGGCACGTCGAGCTGCCCCTGCACGCGCCCCTCTGCGTTCCACGCGGTCTCGCCGTGACGCACCAGGCACAGCCGCGTCACGCTCATTTGAGCGCCTCGGGATTGAGCAGGCGGATGGGCTTGCCGTCCAGCCAGGCTTCGACGTTCTCGACCGTATCCTCGTAGTACATGCGGAAGTTTTCCTGCGTGACGTAGCCCAGATGCGGGCTGAGCGTGACGTTCTCGAGCCGGCGCAACGGATGGTCCGCGGGCAGCGGCTCGCGATCGTACACGTCGAGCGCGGCGTGCGCGAGCCGCCCGGACGCGAGCGCCTCGAGCAGCGCGCCCTCGTCGACGATCGGCCCGCGCGAGGTGTTCACCAGGATCGCGCCCTGCTTCATCTTCGCCAGCTCCGCAGCGCCGAGCAGCCCGCGCGTGCGCTCGGCTAGCACCAGGTGGATGCTGATCACGTCCGACGTAGCGAGCAGCTCGTCCTTCGGCACGTGCAGGGCGCCTGAGGCGATCGCGCGCTCGGCGGTGAGGTTCTCGCTCCAGGCGACCACGTCCATGCCGAAGGCGGAGCCGACGCGCGCCACGCGGCTCCCGAGCTTGCCCAGGCCGATGAGCCCCAGGCGCCTGCCCTCCAGGGCGATGCCGCCGGCGAGCCCTTCCTGCCAGCGGCCCGCGCGCATGCCGCGCTCCGCCTTCGCGAGGTCGCGCGCCGCGGCGAGGATCAGCCCCCAGGTGAGCTCGGAGGTCGAAGCGCCTCCCGTGCCGGGGCGCGTGTGGCTCACCGGGATGCCGCGCTCGGCGCAGGCGTGCGCGTCCAGGCTCGGCGAGCGCACGCCGGTGAGCGTCACGAGCTTCAGTTGCGGCAGCCGCTCGACGAGCGCGCGCGGAAACGGCGTGCGCTCGCGCATCAGGCACACGATGTCGAACGGCGCGAGCGCCGCGGCCGCCTGCCCGGCGGAAGCGAAGGGCGCGTGGAACACGGCGACCTCGACGCCGCGGCGGCGCAGCCGCTCCCAATCGGCCGAGGCGAGCGCGACGTGCTGGTAGTCGTCGAGAACGGCGAGCTTCACGCGGTGAGCCTAGGCGGTGCGCAAGCTGAACAGTTTAACGATTCCCACCGCCGCGAGCGGAAGCAGCAGGCCGATCAGCGTGGCGCTCACCAGCAGCTCGCCCACCTCGTGGTAGTCGGCGCGCACCAGGATCGCGCCGGTCGCATGGTTCTTCACTTCGCGCGTCACGGTGAAGATCCGGTTGAGGTACTCGGTGCCGAGCTGTGCAGCCGAGAGGGCGAGGTTGGTGAACGAGGCCATCACCGCGAAGTAGGTCGCCTTCAGCTGCGGCGGCGCGCTGTTGGCGATCCAGGCGAGCATCGGGATCATGGCGATCTGGCCGAGCGGCGACTCGAGCGCGGTGTCCACCAGCGCGATGAAGCGCGCGTCGACCACCCCGCCGGTGAGCGCCTCGGTCCAGTGGTGCAGGCCGTAGAACATGCCGACGTACGGCAGGCCGAGCGCTGTGCCGGCGAAGGTCAGCATGACGATGATCTGTGCGATCGACTTCTCGGCCATGTAACGGCGGAAGACGAACATCCCGGCGAGCGTGAGCGCGGAGGCGATGAGCGACAGCTTGGCGATGAACGCCTGGTCGAACCTGAGCACGTCGATCTCCCACCAGATCGCGCCGGCGCCCGGCCCCGGCACCGCGCGGTAGACGAACAGCACCAGGGCGGTGGCGACCAGCACCTCGCGCGCCGCGGGCTCGAGCTCCCGCGCCAGCCGCCAGAGCAGGAAGAGCAGCACGCCGAGCGAGCCCGCGAAGATGAGCTCCTGGCCGAAGCGCAGATCCGACAGCCCCACGGCGACCGTCACGATCACGAACGCGAGGCTGCCGCCGAGCACCCACCAATTGGGCGCGGTCTTCTGCTCGCCGTGCACCGCGAGCAGATGCTCGATCTCGGCCTCGGCGAAGCCCTGGGCGCGCAGGCGCGCCCGCTGCCTGCGCCGCAACGCGGACGCCAGAATCACGCCGGCGAGCGAGACCGCGGGGATGACGAGCGCGAGCTCGTAGATGTCTGCGTATAGCGCCGCCTTGGCGGCCTGCGGCAGGGCGTCGGCCCCTTTGAACAGCAGCACGTTGGCGAACGCCACCAGCACGCTGCCGCCGATGATCGCGACGCGGCCGAGCGTTTGCATGGTGGTGTGCATCAGCTTGCGCTGCTCGGCTGCGTAGGGCCGGCCGGCGGCGTCTACGCGCGGCACCGCTTCGACCGTCATCGCGTCGGCGACCGCGTCCTGCACCATGTAGCCCGTCGGCGCGAGCAGCGCGGCGAGCACGTACCAGTGCGCCACCGGCATTACCGCGCGCATCGCCGCGGTGTGCTCGATCAGCGCGACCATGATCAGCAGGCTCGCGGCGATCAGCGCCGCGCCGAAGTACACCAGCCACGCCTTCCAGCGCCAGATGAGGTCGACCAAATGCCCCACCGGCATCTTGAGCGCCCAGGGGATGCCGGCCCAGAAGCCGAGCGCGGCGAGGAACGCCGCCGACAGTCCCAGGTACTCCTTTACGAAGAAGGTGCCGACGATGCCGGTGAGACCCGAGATGCCCGCCGCGACATACACCATGAGCGGCGGCAGGTACGAGAGCCGCAGCTCGCGTCCGAGCTCGAGGACGTTGCGCTCCAGCCAGCCCTTGACGGCGCTAGAAATGGACGTTGTTGCCGCCTTTCAGCTTGAGCATCTGGCGCGCGTCATCGGGCGCGGCGACGGCGAGCCCCAGCTCCTCGAGGATGCGGCGCACCTTCAGCACCTGCTCGGCGTTCGAGCGCGCGAGCTGGCCCTTGCCGATCCACAGGCTGTCCTCCAGCCCGACGCGCACGTTGCCGCCCATCACCGCCGAGAGCGCCGCGATGTGCATCTGGTTGCGGCCGGCACCGAGCACCGACCACAGGTACGCGTGGCCGAACAGGCGGTCCGCGGTGCGCTTCATGTGCAGCACGTCCTCCGCATGCGCGCCAAGACCGCCGCGGATGCCGAACACCGACTGGATGAACAGCGGCGGCTTGAGCAGCCCGCGGTCGAGGAAATGCGCCGCGGTGTAGAGATGCCCGATGTCGTAGCACTCGATCTCGAAGCGCGTCATGTTGTCGGCGCAGGAGCGCAGGATGTGCGCGATGTCCTTGAAGGTGTTCTTGAAGATGCGGTCGTCGCTCTCGGCGAGGTAGGGCTTCTCCCAGTCGTGCTCGAACTCCTTGTAGCGTCCGAGCATCTCGTACAGGCCGAAATTCATCGAGCCCATGTTGAGCGAAGCGACCTCGGGCCTGAGCTTGAGCGCGGGCTGCAGCCGCTCCTCGACCGTCATGGTGGGCGCCCCGCCGGTGGTGAGGTTGATCACCACGTCGGAGTTGTCCTTGATGAGCGGCAGGAACTGCAGGAACACATCCGGGTCCTGCGTCGGACGGCCGTCATCGGGGTTCCTGGCGTGCAGGTGCACGATCGCGGCGCCGGCCTGCGCCGCGCCGACCGCGGCCTCGGCGATTTCCTCCGGCGCGACGGGAAGGTGCGGCGACATGCTCGGCGTGTGAATCGATCCGGTGATCGCGCAGGTGATAATGACCTTGCCCTGGGCTGCAGCCATTTTCTTATCCTCCCGTCCCCCGCATGATACAGGCGCCCGGGCAAGGATATACTCCGCCCCCCGACCCAGCGCCCATGGACCCACGCCTCTCCTCGCCAGCGGCGCGCCGCAACCGCGATCCGATCCTCGCTGCGCTGCGCCGAGCGCTGCCGCAGGAGGGCACGGTGCTCGAGGTGGCGAGCGGCAGCGGCGAGCACGCCGTCTGGCTCGCCGCACACCTGCCCGGCCTGGTATTCCAGCCGAGCGACCTGGAGCCGGCGAGCCGCGCGAGCATCTCCGCCTGGATCGCGCACGAGGCCCTGCCGAACGTGCGCGCGCCCCTCGCGCTGGATGCGACCGATGAGGACTGGGCGCTGCCCGCGGAAATCGCCGCGCGCCTGGTCGCGGTCCTGTGCATCAACATGGCGCACGTGGCACCGTGGCAGGCAACCCTGGGCCTGCTGCGCGGCGCGGGCCGCGTGCTGCGTTCCGGCGGCGTGCTGTATCTTTACGGTCCGTACAAGCGCGAGGGACGTCATAGCGCTCCGAGCAATGCGGCGTTCGACGCGAGCCTGCGCGCGCGCGACCCGGGGTCGGGCGTGCGCGACCTTGAGGACGTGGTCGCCGCGGCCGGGCGTGCGAGTCTGACGCTCGCGAGCGTGGAAGAAATGCCCGCCAACAACCTTTCAACCATCTTCCGCAAGACATGAGCGCGATCACCGGGCGCAGCGCCTTTCTCCAGCTGCTCGTCGACGAGGGCGTCACGCACCTGTTCGGCAATCCCGGCACCACCGAGCTGCCGATCATGGAAGTCGTGCCGCAGTTTCCGCAGTTGAAATTCGTGCTCGGGCTGCAGGAGGCGGTGGTCGTCGGCATGGCAGACGGCTATGCGCGCGCGTCCGGTCGCCTCGCCGCCGCCAACGTGCACGTCGCGCCCGGCCTGGGCAACGCCATGGGCGCGCTCTACAACGCGAAGTTTTCCGGCTCGCCGATCCTCCTCACCGCGGGCCAGCAGGAGCAGGGCCACGGGCTGCGCGAGCCGCTGCTGTACGCGCCGCTGGTGCCGGTGGCGCAACCGTTCGTGAAGTGGGCCGTCGAAGTGACTCGCGTCGAGGATCTGCCGCTCATCATGCGGCGCGCCGCGAAGCTCGCGCTCACGCCACCGACCGGGCCGGTGTTCATCTCGCTGCCGGGCGACATCCTGGAACAGCGGGCCGAGCTCGACCTGGGGCGCGCCACGCGGGTCGACGCGCGCATGCGGCCCTCGGACGCTGCGCTCGAGCGCCTCGCCGGCGCGCTGCTCGCCGCGCGCAATCCCGTGATCATCGCCGGCCAGGAGCTGGCGACGCACGACGCATTCGCCGAGGCCGCCGAGCTCGCCGAGCTGCTCGGCGCCGCGGTCTACCAGCAGTCGGTGCCCTACGCCGCACAATTCCCGACCGCGCACCCGGCCTACATGGGCGCGCTGACCCGCAACCAGAAGCAGGTGCGCGCCGCGCTCGAGGCGCACGACCTGCTGCTGTGCTTGGGCGCGGACCTGCTGCGCATGTCGGTGTACAGCCCGATCGATCCGCTGCCGCCGCACCTGACCGTGATGCACGTCAGCGAGCGCGACTGGGAGCTCGGCAAGAACAACGCGACCGAGTTCGCCGTGCAGGCGAACGTGCTCGAGACCCTGCGCGCCCTGCTGCCGCTCGTGCGCGCGCGGCGCCCGGGCGAGACGGCTGCGCGGGCCGCCCAGCGCCTGGCTGCGCTGCTGCCGCGCAACTGGGCCGCGCAGCGCGACAAGGCGCGCCTCGCCGCGCTCGAGGCGGCCGAGGAAAAGCCGATCGACCCGAGCTTCCTCATGCTGCGCATCGCCGAGTCGCTGCCGGCGGAAGCGGTGGTCGTGGAAGAGGCGCTCACCTCGGCGAACGCGCTGCCGCAGTTCCTCGAGCTGCGCGACCCGCGCTGCTTCTACGGCCTGGCGAGCGGCGGCCTGGGCTTCGGCATGGCGGGCGCCGTGGGCGTCGCCCTCGCGCAGCCGGGACGGCCGCTCGCGGCGGTGGTCGGCGACGGCAGCGCGATGTACGGCATCCAGGCGCTGTGGACCGCCGCGCACCTGAAGCTGCCGATCACCTACGTGATCACCAACAACCGCAGCTACCGCATCCTCAAGGAGCGCCTGGTCTCGATGCGCGGCAGCGACCGCTTCGTCGGCATGGACCTGCGCGACCCGGCGATCGACTTCACGGGCCTCGCGCAGTCGATGGGCGTGCCGGCGCGGCGCATCACGGAGCCGCAGGATTTCGCGCCAGCGATGCGCGAGGCGATGGCGAGCGGCGCGCCGCGCCTCATCGAGGTCATGGTGGCGGACGGGTTTGGGGGCTGACCCCGGCGGCCGGGCGCGCCTGGGCCAGGTAGCCGCGCGCGGTGTCGAGGAACTCGCGCCACTCCTCGCGCGAGCGAAATGCCCTGTTGCGCACGAGGACGGTTCCCGCGCCGTGCGTGACGAACTCGATCGAGTCGCCGCGATCCTCGATCGCCGCGATGCTCGCCCATTCGCGCGTCGTGCGCGCGCCGACCTGGCTTGTCGTTATCCCTGAGGGCGTGATCTCCACCTCGCAGGTAAACGGCCCCGGGCTGCGCAGGCGCTCGCGGTACAGGCGGCGCAGCCGCCGCTGCTGCGCTGATCGCGCCGCCTTCGGATAAAACACCGCGACCACAATCCCGACCGCAAGCGCAAAGGCGAGCCGGTAGAGGTCTGGGCCCCAAGTCATTAGGTACACGAACGCGCCGGCAAGCAGGACCGTTGCCGCGACCCCCCTCCAGCGAAGCGAGGCCGCCAGGCGCGACTTGTCGAGCGCGCGCTGCGCGACGTCCACCAAGTCGTCGAGCGTGAATTCGAACTGGACCTTCATTGCCTACCCTCCGGGCCGCGCGCCGGGTTGACTCCGGCGATTACGCGCTGAATACTCCGGCGCGTACCTTTCATCTTCCTGTTCTTCCATATCTCCTGGGAGGAGTGCCATGGCAAGACGATTTTCGAACATCCTGGAGACGATCGGCAACACGCCGGTGGTGCGCATCAACCGGCTGGCGCCGGCGGGCGTGAACCTCTATGTCAAGGTCGAGGCCTTCAACCCCCTCGGTTCGGTCAAGGATCGCCTCGCGATCGGCGTGATCGAGGCGGCGGAGAAATCCGGGCAGCTCAAGCCGGGCCAGACCGTGCTCGAGGCGACGAGCGGCAACACCGGCATCGGCCTGGCGATGGTGTGCGCGGCCAAGGGCTATCCCCTGGTGCTGATCATGGCCGAGTCCTTCAGCGTCGAGCGGCGCAAGCTGATGCGCTTCCTGGGCGCCAAGGTGGTGATCACCCCGGCGGCCGAGCGCGCCGTCGGCATGATCGTCAAGATGGAGGAGCTCGCCGCCAAGAACGGCTGGTTCATGACGCGCCAATTCGAGAACGAGGCGAACGCCGACTACCATTCGCGCACCACCGCGCGCGAGATCATCAACGACTTCGCCGGCGAGCGCCTCGATTACTGGGTGACCGGCTACGGCACCGGCGGCACGCTGAAGGGCGTGGCGCGCGTGCTGAGGAAAGAGCGGCCGGAGACGAAGATCGTCGTGTGCGAGCCGTCGGACGCGCCGCTGCTCGGCAGCGGGATTTCGCAGCCGCGCAAGGCGGACGGCACGCCTGCCGCGCCGCACCCGAGCTTCAAGCCGCATCCGATGCAGGGCTGGACGCCGGATTTCATTCCGAAGCTGACCGGCGACGCCGTCGATACGAAGCTGATCGACCGGCTCCTCCCCGTCCCCGGGCCGGAGGCGATCCGCTGCAGCAAGGAGCTCGCAACGAAGGAAGGCATCTTCGTCGGTATCAGCTCGGGCGGGACCTTCGCCGGCGCGCTCAAGGTCGCCGCCGAGGCGCCGAAGGGCGTCAACATCCTGTGCATGCTGCCGGACACGGGCGAGCGCTACCTGAGCACGCCGCTCTTCGCCGACGTCCCGGCCGACATGACTCCGGAGGAGCTCGCGATCTCGCGCTCGACGCCGAGCGCGCAACTCAAGACCTGAGCCGGGGCCGCGCCTGAGCCCGATCTCGCAGCGCGCCGCGGCGGCGGACCGCGCGTTCGACGCCGTCAAGGATTTCTATTTCCACTCGCGCTACGCCGAGCGGCGCGGCGATCCGGGCATCGCGGACTTCACCTTCGGCAACCCGCACGAGATGCCCCTCGCAGGGCTCGTGGCGGCAATCCGCGAGGGAGCGTTGCCGCAGAACAAGGACTGGTTCGCCTACAAGTCGAACGAGGAAGCGCCGCAGGCTTTCCTCGCCTTGGCGGTTGGCAGGGAGCTCGGCCTCGCGTTCGAGCCGCCGGATATCGCGCTCACCGCCGGCGCCTTTGCGGCGATCTCGGTCGCCTTCCGCCTCGTGCTCGACGCCGGCGACGAGGCGATCTTCTCCGAGCCGGCCTGGTTCTGCTACGAGCCGATGCTGCTCGCCGCCGACGCCGTGCCGCGCAAGCTGGCGCTCAAGCAGCCGAGCTTCGATCTCGACCTGGACGCGCTCGACGCGGCGATCGGACCGCGCACGCGGCTGGTGATCGTCAACACGCCGCACAACCCGACCGGCCGCATCTACCCTCGCGACGCGCTCGCCGCGCTCGCCGAGCGGCTCGAGCGCGCCTCGCGGCGCATCGGCCGCCGCATCTTCCTCCTGTCCGACGAGCCCTACCGGCGCCTGCGCTTCGACGGGCGCGGCTTCGTCAGCCCCGCGGCCGTCTATCCCTGGACGCTCGTCTCGTACAGCTACGGCAAGGTGTTGCTCGCGCCGGGCCAGCGCCTGGGCTATCTGGCGATCTCGCCGCTCATGCCCGCCGCCGAGCGGCAGGCCCTGCGCGACGCGATGTTCGCCACGCAGATGGCGCTCGGCTGGTGCTTTCCGAACGCCGTCATGCAGAACGCCGTGCCGCAGCTCGAGCAGCTGTCGATCGACGTGCAGGCGCTCACCCGCCGCCGCGACGCGCTCAGCGCGGCGCTCGCCAAAGGCGGCCACGCCGCGCTGCCGCCGGAGGGGACGTTCTACCTGTGGGTCAAATGGGCAGGCCGCGACCCCGAGCGGCAATGGAACGCGCTCGCGGATCGCGGCGTGTTCGTCCTGCCGGGCGGCATGATGAACGCCCCGGATTACTTCCGCATCAGCCTGACCGCTTCCGACGCGATGGTGGCACGCGCCCTGCCGGCCCTGGCCCAGGCGTCGTGAGACTCGACGTGATCGTGGTCGGCGCGGGCTTCGCCGGCCTTTACATGCTGCACCGCGCGCGCGGCCTTGGGCTCTCTGCGCGCGTGTTCGAGGACGGCGCGGGCGTCGGCGGCACCTGGTACTGGAACCGCTATCCCGGCGCGCGCTGCGACATCGAGAGCCTGGAATACTCGTACCAGTTCGACGAGCGGCTGCAGCAGGAATGGCGCTGGAGCGAGCGCTTCGCTGCGCAGCCCGAGATTCTGCGCTACGCCGACCACGTCGCCGACCGCTTCGGGCTGCGCCGCGACATCCAGCTGAACACGCGCGTCGTCGCCGCGCACTTCGACGAGTCCGCGCGCCGCTGGACGGTGCGCACCGCGGACGGGGTCGAGGCCACGGCTCGCTTCCTCGTGATGGCCACCGGGTGCCTGTCCGTGCCCAACAGGCCGCGGCTTCCAGGACTCGACGTGTTCCGCGGCGCGGTCTATCACACCGGTGCCTGGCCGCACGACAAGGTCGATTTCCGCGGGCTGCGCGTCGGCGTGATCGGCACGGGCTCCTCGGCGGTGCAGTCGATTCCGCTCATCGCCGAGGAAGCGCTCAGCCTCGTCGTGTTCCAGCGCACTGCGACCTACTCGGTGCCTGCGCGCAACGCACCGCTCGATCCCGCCTACGAAGCGCACGTCAAGGCCGACTACGCCAGCTTTCGCGCCCGCAACAGCCAGATGCCGAACGCGTTCGGCTCGAACCTGCCGCGCAACGAAGCATCCGCCCTCGCGGCGACGCCGCAGGAGCGGCGCCGCGCGTTCGAGGAGCGCTGGCGGCACGGCGGGCTCTTTCTCCTCGGCGCCTTCGGCGACCTCATCCTCGATGCGCGGGCGAACGAGACCGCGGCCGAGTTCGTGCGCGACAAGATCCGCGCCGCGGTGCGCGATCCCGCACTCGCCGAGCGCCTGCTGCCCAGGCAGCGCATCGGCTGCAAGCGGCTGTGCCTCGACAGCGGCTACTACGAGACCTACAACCGCGACAACGTCGAGCTCGTCGACGTGAACGAGGCGCCCATCGAAGGCGCGACGCCGCGAGGCCTGCGCGCCGGCGGGCGCGACTACGCGCTCGACGCGATCGTGTTCGCGACCGGCTTCGACGCGATGACCGGCGCGCTCGCGCGCATCGACATCCGCGGCCGCGGCGCTCGCGCGCTCAGCGAGGCCTGGGCCGGCGGGCCGCGCAGCTACCTCGGCCTCGCCGTGGCGGGCTTTCCGAATCTGTTCACCATCACGGGACCAGGCAGCCCTTCGGTGCTCACCAACATGCTGGTGTCGATCGAGCAGCACGTGAGCTGGATCGCCGACTGCATCGCGCAGATGAGCGCGCGCGGGCACGCCACGATCGAGGCGCTGCCGCAGGCGCAGGACGCCTGGGTCGCGCACGTGAACGCGGTCGCCGACCGCACCGTGTATCCCTTATGCAATTCCTGGTACCTCGGCGCGAACGTGCCGGGCAAGCCGCGCGTGTTCATGCCGCTGCTGGGTTTTCCGGCCTACGTAAAGAAGTGCGACGAAGTCGTCGCGCGCGGCTACGAGGGCTTCGCGCTCGCCTGAGCGCGGACCGCGAGCGGAACAAGTTCACGCTTACAAGCCGTTACACACTGTCGAGGATGCGCACGCGTCCTGCGCGTTGAATGGCGTCGTAGCAACCCGTTCAACGATACAGGAGAAGCGACATGATCAGGAAGACAGTCTATCTGGCAGTGACCGCGGCGATACTCGCGGTGAGCGGTCTTGGCATCGCTCAGGCAGCCCCCAACGGCGATATGCGCGGCGACCGGCGCGAGCTGCGGCAGGACCGGCACGACCTGCGCGGCGACCGGCGCGACATGCGCCAGGACCGGCACGCGCTGAGGCACGACCTGCGCACCGGCAATCGGGCGGGCGCGCGCGCCGAGCGCCGCGACCTGCGTGGTGACCGCCACGATTTCCGCGCGGACCGGCACGACATGCGCGGCGACCGGAGCGACCTGCGCGGCGACCGGCACGAAATGCACGCCGGCCGCTAGCCGCGTTCCGTGCGCGCCGGGTAGCTGACCGCCATCCCGGCGCGCACGTCCTGCTGGATGCCGTACTGCGGGAACGGATAGCGAAAGCCGTTCTTCGCCAGCGCCTGCATGCCGGCGATCGCGCCCGCGAGGCGTTCGGGCGGCAGCGCCATCAGCAGCTCGTCGTCCTCCACTCCGCCGTAGCGGCGCTCGGCGAAGCACGGAATCGACAGGCTCGGCTCGCGCGTCGTTAGCGCGCGGCCCCAGGAGTCGGCGCAGGCCGACTCGCCCACCACGCTCCAGTCGAAGCGCTTGTAGCCCGACCATTGCAGGCCGTTGATGAAATACATCATCGCGCCCGGCGTGGCGTAGAAGAGCGCGATGTCGGGCGGGTCGAGCCGCCCGCTCGCGAGTGGGGCGACCGCCAGCGCCGCGTAGCGGCCCTTCGGCACCAGATTCATCGCCGCCTGGTGGCGGCCCGCGTCCTCGAGCGTCGCGAACCATCTGCCGACCATGTGCTGCCCGGAATACCATTTGTCGTCCTGCCCGCCCAGGCCGACCACCGAGCGGCACTGGTCGCCGACCAGGTCCTCGGCCGTCACGCCCACTGTCCAGCCCAGGCGGGCGGCCTGCGCGACCACCTGGTCGAGCGTGTGCACCGCCTTAGGCCGCCGGATCCTCGGCAGCGCCTCCATGTCCGCGCGCGACTCGAACAGCTTCATGCCGAACGGGATAGCGCGCAGCCTGAGCAGCCGCTCCAGCTCGGCGGCGAGTTCCGGCCAATCGATGTCGCTCATTTCTTTCCTTTCGCGTGGACCGGCTTCTTGTCGCTTTCGTGCTGCACGGTGCGGTCCCGGCCGAGCTCCTTGGCGCGGTACAGCGCCCGGTCCGCGCAAGCGATCCATTCGCCGTGGTTGGCTAGCGTATCGTCCGCGGTGGCCGTGCCGATGCTCACCGTGCAGCGGATGTCCTCGGACTCCACCATCACCGCCGCTTCGATCGCCTTGCGGATGCGCTCGGCGATCGCCAGCGCGCCGGCCGAGTCGGTCTCGGGCAGGACGATGCCGAACTCCTCGCCGCCGTAGCGCCCGGCGACGTCGAACTCACGCATGCTCAGCCGCAGCAGCGCCCCGATGCCGCGTATCACCTGGTCGCCCACGAGGTGCCCGAAGGTATCGTTGATGCGCTTGAAGTGATCGATGTCGAGCATCAGCAGGCTCACCGGACGGCCGCTGCGCCGGTGCCGCCTGAACTCGGTCGCCGCCGTTTCCTCCCAGGCGGTACGGTTCAGCAGCGTGGAGAGGCCGTCGGTGCGGCTGAGCTTTGCGAGCTGCCGGTTCTGCTCGCGCACGCGGCGCGAGAGGTTGTAGGTGACCACGCCAACCGCGACCGGGTAGGCGATGAGCAGCGGCACGCAGGCGACCACGCTCAGCATGCTGGTGCGCGGCTCGAAATCGAAGCCGAACAGCAGCACCGTCGCGCCGCAGGCCAGCAGCTGCGCGAACGCCGTGCGCGCCAACAGGCGCCACCCTCCGAGGCTGATCTTGTCCATGGTCAGCATAGTGACGATCAGCACGCTCGGCAGCAGGTTGAACCCCATGAGCGCGATCCACACGCCGCCGAGCGCCGAGTCGCTGGTCAAGTTGACCAGCTCGTAGCGGTACGGGTCGGGGCTGTAGCGCGCGATCAGGTAGGCGGCGTGCGGCCAGAGAAAGGACGTGGCGGCGAGGCCCGCCCAGGTCGCCCGGTCCGCGCCGATCTCATACAGCACCGAACCGGCCGCGAGGAAGCCGAACGCCCAGCCGATGATGCGCGGCAGGTACAGGCGCCGCGCGAAGCGCAGGCCCCTGCGCTTGTCGATCGCCACCCGTCGGGTGGGCCGCGGCCCGGTTCAGACCAGCTGCAAGAAGATCAGCGCCAGGCCGACCACCGAAACCGCCCACACGCCGGTGCGCAGCCAGGGAATGCCGATCAAGTACACGACGGCGTAGGCGAGCCGCGCCCAGAAGAAGAGCTGCGCGCCGAGCAGGGTCATCCCGTTCGTCCTGCCGGCCGCGACAGCGACCAGGACGAGCGCGGCGAACACCACCAGGTTTTCGATCATGTTGCGGTGCGCGCGAGCCGCGCGCCCCGCCCAGCCGGTGATCTCCGGGAATTTCTCGCGGTTGCCGACGAGCGTCAGCAGTCCGACCTGCATCTGCGCTCCCATTACCGCCACCACCACCTGAACGAACGCGAGCAACACGGACCACACCAGCAAGCTAAGTTCGGGCTTCATGGGCTCCTCCTTCCCAAGACGGGCTCGCGCATGCTGCCCCCGCCGCCGGGGCGGCGTCAACTGCCTGCGTGCACGGGCCCTTTAAGTAAATCTTAGCGTTTGCTTAGGCAGCATTTAGGAACACCCTGCGCGCCCGGCACCTAGACTCGCCTCACCCAATCAAGGAGGTCAACATGGCACAGACAGTGGTACAGCTCAAACCTCGGCGCGACACCGCCCCCGAGCGCTACGACATGTACGCGCAGATCCACAAGGGGCTGCGCAGCTTCATGATGCACACGCTGGAAAAGCTCGGGCGCACGGACCCCCGCGACGGCGGCGAAACCCAGGAAGCACTGGACGCGCTGCGCGGGCTGCTCGGCCTGTGCCGCACGCACCTGGAGAAGGAGAATGCCTTCGTGCACGCCGCGCTCGAAGCGCGCCGCCCCGGCTCGACCGCCAAGATCGCCCTCGAGCACGTGCACCACGAGCGCTCGATCGCCGCGCTCGAGGAGGCGGCGCGCGAGCTCGAGCAGGTCGCGGACGAGGCGCGCGCCGCGGCCGCGCGCGCGCTGTACCGCGCGCTCGCGCTGTTCGTGGCCGAGAACTTCGAGCACATGCACGTCGAGGAGACCGAGATGAATGCGCTGCTGTGGGAGACCTACGACGACGTCGAGCTCGTCGCCATCGAGCGCGCGATCGTCGCATCGATCGCGCCCGCGCAGGCGATGCTGGTCGCGCGCTGGATGCTTCCGGCGCTCGACGCGGCCGAGCGCGCGGCCAAGCTCACCGCCATGCAGGCGAGCGCGCCGCGCGAAGCCTTCGCCGGCGTGCTGGCGATGCTCAAGAAAAACCTGAGCGAGCGCGACTGGTACAAGCTCGGCGCGGCGCTCGGGCCGACGGCGCCGGCCGCCTAGGCGGGGATCTCGACCAGCCGGAACGGGCGCGCGACGGCGAGCCGGAAGCGACCGCGGCCGGTCTTCTCGATCTTCAGGAATTCGCAGCGCTCGGCCAGGCGCCGCGCGAGCAGGATCAGCCGCGCCTCGAGGTTGTCGCTCAAGTCGGGCAGGCGAATCGACGGATCGAGCCGCAGCTCGCGATTCGTGAACTCCGTGCGCTGCGCGCTCGCATGGTCGCGCAGGAGCTTGCAGAAGATCGCGCCCGCGACGCCCTTGATCAGGTAGTCGTCGCCGATGAACACGCTGCCGTCGGCCGCGTAGTGGCGGATCGTCACCGGCGCACCGCCCGGCGGCGCGGCGCGCGCCGCCGCTGCGGGCGGCTCGTCGTGGCTGTCGGCTGCTTCCTGCAGCAGCCGCGCGACCATGCCGGTCTGCGTAGCGAGCGCGACCAGCGCGTCTTCGTCGTCGTAGCCGAAGCGCATCTCCTCGGAGCTCTCGACGTACAGCACGCCCAGCAGGCGCCCGTCCGTCGACACGGGGACCGCGAGCTGGCTGCGCGAATCGGGCAGCCCGGGGAGCGGGATCATGGTTTCCAGGCGGTCGGCCAGCCCCTGCTCGGCGGCGCGTTCGCGGATCGCCTGGCCGTAGGCGTAGTCCGAGGTCATGTGCGAGATGCGGATCGGCGTGCGCTCGCGCGCCGCGACGCCGATCACGCCGCAGCCCATGGGAATCTCGGAGCCGACGCCGGAGGCGGCGTAGCCGCGGCTCGCCACCGTGTACAGCCGCGTGCCGGCGCCGTCGGGCACCAGCACCATCGCGTGGCCGATGCCGAATACCTCGTCCAGGCACGCCAGCAGCTCGTCTAGCAGCCGACCGAACTCGGTGCAGCGCATCAGCCGCTCGCTCGAGACGCGCAACGCGGCGAGCAGGCTCTTCTTCGGCGCCGCCGGAATTTCCCTGCCGGGCAGGCGCTCGATCGCGAGCACGCGGTAGACATCCGCGCCGCGCAGGCGGAACACGCCGCTCATGCCGCTGTGCGAGGCGATGCCGGCGAGCTTGGCCTTCATGCGCTCGAACAGCGGCCCCTCGGTCTCGGTGCGCAGGTACTCGAGCGCGAGCCGGTACTGCACCGCGGTGACCGGATCGATCACGGCCACCGCCGCGCGCGGGTTGGCGAGCACGTTCTCGCGCGTCTTGTTGAAGAACTGGAACGACAGCGCGACGTGCCGGCCGTCTACATAGTGCACCTGCGACACCTGGCTGACGTTAGGCGTGCCGTCGGCCGCGCAGGTGGCGACCGTGGCCGGCACCGAGCCTTCGAGGCAGTCGCGGATCGAATCGACGGTGATCATGGGGCGGCGGCGCGCAGCAGCGCCCCTGCGCCAGGCCCAGGGGTCTGCGTGAACGCGGCCGAGGGCGTGAAGGAGAGCGCGACGAGGTCGGCGGCATCCAGCCACAGCAGCGCGCGGCCCATTTCGGGACGGTAGCCAAGCGGGTCGATCTCGCGCGCGAAGGCCTCGATGTAGCGCCCGACCTTCTCCAAGTCTCCCGCAGCGGGCGGGCCGACTTCGGCGTCGCTGCCCTTTAGCTGCACCGAGCGATGGCTGCTCGGCAGGGTGAATACCGCCGCCACGACGCGCGTGGCGCGCAACGCCTCGATCACCGCCTCCGACTTCGAGCGCGCGAGGAACAGCGCGACGTGCCGCCGGTCTGGCGCCACGCGGCAACCCGAGGCGCGCACCAGCACCGGCACCTTGTCCGCCGCGTGCGAGGCGACATGGATCGACACCGGGCCGCACAGAAAGGCGGCAAGCTCCTCGTCGATCAGCGACGGCCGGGTCATGTGCCGGGATTGAACCACGAACCTGATTGCTCCGACAGACCGCCGATCGATTACACTCGGCGCGCATGAAATCCTTCTGGATCCACGCCGAGCCCGGGCGCACGCGGCTCGAGGCGCGCGAGGTCGAGCGCCCGTCGCCGGGCGCCGGTCAGTTGCTCGTGAAAGTACGCGCAGCGGGGCTGAACCGCGGCGAGTTCATCGCCGGGCTCGGGCTGCACGCCAAGGCGCCTGCGCCCAAACCCGCCGGCGGCGAGGCGGCGGGCGAGGTCGCCGCGCTCGGCGCCGGGGTGACGGGCTTCTCGCAAGGCGCGCGCGTGATGGGTCGCGCGGCGGGCGCCTTTGCCGAGTACGCGTTGATGGACGCGCGCGAGGCCCTGCCCGTGCCTGCGCGGCTAGACTGGGAACACGCGGCGGCGGTGCCGCTCGTGTTCATGGTGGTGCACGACATGCTGATCGGCCAGGGGCGACTGCGCGCCGGCGAGTGGCTGCTCGTCACCGGCGTCTCCTCGGGCGTAGGCGTCGGCGCGCTGCAGGCAGGCAAGGCGCTCGGCGCAAGAGTGATCGGCACCTCGGGCTCGGGCGCCAAGCTCGAGCGCCTGAAGGCGCTCGGCCTGGACCTCGGCCTCGCGACGCGCAAGGGCGACTTTTGCGCGGCGGTGATGGAGGCGACCGGCGGCAAAGGCGTCAACCTGGTGGTCAACACCGTGGGCGGCAGCGTGTTTCCGGAATGCGTGCGCGCGCTCGCCTACGAGGGGCGGCTCGCGACCGTGGGCTACCTGGACGGTGTGCTGAAGAGCGAGATCGACCTCGACGCGCTGCACGCGAAGCGCCTCACGCTCTTCGGCGTGTCGAACAAGCTGCGCAGCGCCGCCGAGCGTGCGGCAACGGTGCGCGGCTTCGCCGCCGACCTGCTGCCGGCGATCGCCGACGGGCGCATCGTGCCCCTGATCGATCGCGTGTTCGACTTCGACGCGCTACCGGCGGCCAAGGCGTACATGGAATCCGACGCGCAGCTCGGCAAGATCGTCGTCAAGCTCTAGCTCCCCTTGAACGCCGGCTTGCGCTTCTCCATGAATGCGCGCCGCCCTTCCTTGTAGTCGCTACTCTCGAAGCACTCCCTGACGAAGGCCTTGCACGCCGCCTCGTCGAACGAGCCGGGCGGTTTCAGCAGCTCGCGTACGATGCGCTTGGCGGTGCGCATGGTGAGCGGCGCGTTGGCGGCGATGCCCGCGCAGGTGTCGAGGGTCTCGGCCTCGAGCGCGGCCGCGGGCACCACGCGCTGCACCAGCCCGATGCGCTGCGCCTCGGCGGCGCTGAACTGGCGCGCGGTGATCAGCATCTCGCGCGTGTGCGCCGGGCCGATCGTGTCGACCATGTTCTTGGTCGAGGAAACGCGGTAGCCGAGGCCCATCCTCGCCGCGGGAATGCCGAAGCGCGCGTCGTCGGCCGCAATCCTCAGGTCGCAGGTGAGCGCGATGTTGACGCCGGCGCCCAGGCAGTAGCCGCGGATCATCGCCAGCACCGGCTTGTCGCAATGCTGCAGGCGCAGCTGCGCACCCTCGGCGATCTCCTCGTAGCGCTGCACGGCCTCCGCACCCGCGCGCTGGCTTTCGAACTGCGAGATGTCGGCGCCCGAGACGAATGCCTTGTCGCCGGCGCCGGCGAGCACGATCAGGCGCAGCCCGGGATCGGCTTCGAAACGGTCGAGCACGCGCGGAATCGCCTCCCACATGTCGACCGAGACGGCATTCCTACGCTCGGGGTTGTTGAATACCAGCCAGCCCACCGGCCCCTGCTTCTCGGCGATCACGCGCGCGGTGAGTTCCCCCGGCGCGAACAGCGCCTGGCGCGGGATCGATTGCAGCTCCTCTTTGGTCATGACGCGGCTTCCTGGATCCTTTTCGAGTGAGCCGCGATCTTAAGCCTGGCTTCAGACAGGCGGCACACACTGTCCGCTTTGCCATGCGAAACGGGGGACACCTACTATGAGCCTTTTCAGGATCGAAGATTACACGGCCGGAATCGTGGCCATTCTGCTCATGGTGGCGATATCGCAGGTCGCGCTGTACCTCGCACGGCACGCGCACGTCGGCGAGGAACACCACAAGGAAGACTGAACCCCCGCTAGTCGTGCCGGTCGCGGTCGTGGTGGCGCTCGTGGCGTTCCTCGTACCGACCGTAGTGCTCAGGCGCCCAGTATCCTTCCCGGTAGCGCCAGCGGCCTTCGTGGTGCTCCCAGTGCTCGGGGACCCAGTGATATCCCGGGCGGGCGAGCATCCAGTGACCGCCTACCCACACATGGGTGTGTCCGTTCCACGCCCAGTAACCGGGCGCCCACGCGTAACCGGGGCGCGGCGCCGGCACCACTTCGACCCGTGCCGGCGGTGGCGGCACGCCGATGTCGATTTGCACTGCGACGCGCGCGAACGCCACCGGCGCCACAGCTCCCGCCGCGACGATGCATGCGCCGACTAAGAGTATTCTCAGCTTCATGACGTGAGCCTCCTTGCAGTTGAAGTTGTGACCGTTGCAGCCCATTTAACGCTGCGTGCAGGTGGCGGTCTGCGGCCTGATGTAACAGGATGTTTCGCGCCTTCGGCACGTGGCATCGCCGGACAACAATTTGTTACCAATTCCTTCCCGACGCCAGACGCGCCGAGGGTAAGGTATCGCCATGAAGCAAGCGCACGGAGCTCGTCACATGAAGATGCGATACCCGCTGCTCGTCGCGCTGGCGCTCGGCGTCGCGTTCGCCGGCCCCGCGTCCGCGCACGGTCATGCCGACGTGCATTTCGGGCTGTTCATGGGCGGACCGGTCGGCTGGCCCTACTACTATCCGCCCGCGTACTACCCGTCGCCGTATTACTACCCGCCGGCGATCGTGCAACCTTCCGCGCCGCCGGTGTACATCGAGCGTGGCGACGCCGCGCCCGAGAGCGCGCCTTCGAGCTCGGACTGGTACTACTGCCAGGACGCGAAGGCCTACTACCCCTACGTCAAGGAGTGCCCGGGCGGCTGGCAGCGCGTCGCGCCCGAGCCGCCCCAGTGATCAGCGGAGGAACCGGAACATGAAACCCATTGCTCTTGCGCCGTTCGTCGCCGCGGCACTCGCGCTCGGCGGCTGCGTGGTCGCGCCGCCAAGCGGCCCGAGCGTCATGGCGCTTCCCGGCGAGGGGCGCAGCTTCGATCAATTCCGCAACGATGACTTCGAGTGCCGGCAGTACGCCGGCGGTCAGACCGGCGGCACGCCGCAGGACGCCTCGGTCAACAGCGGCATAGCGAGCGCCGCGGTCGGCACCGCCATCGGCGCGGCCGCAGGCGCGCTGATCGGCGGTCACGAAGGCGCCGCCGTTGGGGCCGGCACCGGCCTGCTGGTCGGCTCGGCGGCGGGCGTCGGCGCGGCCAACGCCTCCGGTTACACGCTCCAGCAGCGCTACGACATGGCCTATACGCAATGCATGTACGCGAAGGGCGACAAGGTGCCTGCGGCCGGCGAACAGCCCGCGCCACACTACCGCCGCCGCGCGTACTACTCCGCTCCCCCGCCGCCACCGCCGCCTCCGGGCTACTACCCGCGCTGAAGCGAATCGCCGGGTCAACGGCAGGGGCATCGGTTCGCAGGAGGGCGATGGCCATCTGTTACCCTAGGCGCCCCGAAAGCAGAGGAGCAGGCGCTTGCCCCGCCTGGAGGAACGGCTGCGGGCCCTTGCGCCCGGACTGCTGCGCGGCATTCGGCGCGGCGTCGAGAAAGAGAGCGTGCGCGTGGCGCCCGACGGCTCGCTCGCGCGCACGCCGCATCCCGCCGGCCTGGGCTCGGCGCTCACGCATCCGCACATCACCACGGACTTCAGCGAGTCGCAGCTCGAGCTGATCACCGGCGCGCACGAGCGCATCGAGGACTGTCTCGAAGAGCTGACGCGCATCCACCAGGAGGTCTACCGCCAGGTCGGCGACGAGCTGCTGTGGGCGGCAAGCATGCCGTGCAGGCTGCCCGCCGAGGACGCCATTCCGCTCGGCCGCTACGGGATCTCGAACGTCGGGCGCGCGAAGACCATCTACCGGCGCGGCCTTTCCTACCGCTACGGCCGGCGTATGCAGACCATCTCCGGCGTGCACTACAACTTCTCGCTCCCCGAGGCCGCGTGGCCGGCGCTGCGCGGCGCCGACGGCCTCGCGGGCGACGACGGCATCTACCGCAATGACGCCTATTTCGCTCTGATCCGCAACTTCAGGCGCCACTCCTGGCTGCCGATCTACCTGATCGGCGCCTCGCCCGCCGTGTGCAGCACCTTCGTCGCCGGCCGCGGGCACCGCCTGCTGGAGCTCGCCCCCGGCACGCTGCACCTGCCGCACGGCACGTCGCTGCGCATGGGGCCGCTCGGCTACCAGAGCGAGGCGCAGGGGTCGCTCGCGGTGAGCTTCAACAGCCTGAAAAGCTATGCCGCGTCGCTCTATCCGGCGCTCACCCGGCCCTACCCGCCGTACGAGGCGATCGGCCTGCGAGACGGCGACGACTACCGCCAGCTCTCCACGACACTGCTGCAGATCGAGAACGAGTTCTACGGCACGATCCGCCCCAAGCGCCGCATCGAGCCGGGCGAGCGCTCGCTGCGCGCGCTCGGCGCGCGCGGTGTCGAGTACGTCGAGGTGCGACTGGTCGATCTCGATCCTTTCAACCCGATCGGCATCGGCGCGCAGAGCATGCGTCTGCTCGACGTGTTCCTGCTGCACTGCCTGCTCGCCGACAGCCCGCCGGACACGCCCGAGGAGATCGCGTTCATCTCGCGCAACCAGCATCGCGTCGCCGAGCGCGGCCGCGAGCCGGGGCTGCGCCTGGAGCACGGCGGGCGCGAAGCCGCGCTCGGCGACTGGGGCCGCAGCCTGCTGGACGAATGCGCGCCGATCGCCGCGGCACTCGACGCGGCGCACGGGGCCGAGCACTACGCGGAGGCGCTCGACACCGCGCGCGCGGCGCTCGCCGACCCCTCGCGGCTGCCGTCGGCGCGCGTGCTCTCCGAGCTGCGCGACCGGTACGCCGGCTCCTACGTCGACTTCGCCGCCGCGCAGTCCGAGCGCCACCGCGAGGCCCTGCGCAGCCTCGCGCCCGCGCCGCGCGTGCAGGCGGCATTCGAACGCATGGCGACCGAGTCGATCGCCGGGCAGAAGGCGATCGAGGCGGCCGACCGCGTGCCGTTCGAAGCCTATCGCCAGCAGTACCTGTCGCAGGACCTGCTCGTCGGCCCTTACCTGAGCGGCCTGTGAGCTAGGGGTTGCCGATGTAGTCGCGCTTGCCGAGCTCCACGCCGTTGTGGCGCAGGATGTCGTAGGCGGTGACGACATGGAAGTAGAAATTGGGCAACGCGAAGCCGAGCAGGTACTGCATGCCGCGCCATTTCTGCTCGCTCTTGCCGAGCTTGAGCACGATCTCGCGCTCCTCGCTGCCGTCGATCTGGGCCGGCGTGAATCCCTTGATGAACTCAATGGTTCTGGCGATGCGTGCCTGGAGTTCCGGCAGCGTCTTTTCCACGTCCTCGTGGCGCGGATTCTCGGCGCCGGCGAGGCGCGCCACCGCGCCCTTGGCGTTGTCGCACGCGACCTGCACCTGGCGCGCGAGCGGCAGCATGTCGGGATACAGCCGGCAACCGGGCAGGGTCGTCGGGTCGAGCTTCTTGTGCTCGGCGTAGGCCTGGGCCTTGTCCAGGATCGCCGATAGATTGCCCAGCGTGGCGAGGAAGCGCGGCGCGCTCGCCTGGTACATCGAGATGACCATGGAAGCCCCTCCGGGGGTAAACGACGAGGAGGCGCATTCTAGCGCCCCGGCTTGCGGTACACTCGCCGCAGGAGGAGTAACTCGACACACGAGGCTACGGGAGACGATGCGCGAGATTCTGGGGGTCACGCAGGACTCGCCGCGCAAGCGGCGGCGCTGGTTTCACGACGATTACTTCGACCTTTTCGTATCCCAGGCGTCAGACGGCGACCTGGAGCGCTTCGAGCTGTGCTACGGGCTGGACGCCACCGAGCGCGCGCTGGTCTGGGACCGCGAGCGCGGCTACTTCCACGACGGCACCGATCTACTGGCCGCGCAGGACATCGCGGGGCGATTCGACTCGGTGGCGCGCGCGCTGCCCGGCGAGGTAGCGCAGGCGGTGCTCGGGCGCCTGCAGGAGTACGCCAAGCGCGGCGCGGCCGCGCAGACGCGCCGCAAGCGCTTCCGGCGCGCCGACTGGCAGCAGCGCCAGGCCTGAGCCCTCGCGGCGGGCCCTACAGGTCGAAGAACACCGTCTCCTTCGGCCCCTGCATGCGGATGTCGAAGCGGTAGGCCGCGCCGCCGGGATGCTGCTCGCGCCGCGCGACGAGCGTCGCGCGACGCTCGGGCGGCAGCGCGGCGAGCACCGGGTCGCGCGCGTTCGCCTCGGCCTCGTCCTCGAAGTACACGCGCGTGAAGGCGTGGCTGAGCATGCCGCGCATGGTGACGATGACGTCGATGTGCGGCGCCTCGCCGGGCGCGGCGGCGCCCGGCTTCACGGTGTCGAACCAGAAGTGCAGCGACGCGTGCGTGCCCGTGCCGCAGCGTCCGAAGCCGCGGAAGTCGCTCGCGCGCGCT
This sequence comes from Burkholderiales bacterium, assembly GCA_035310985.1. Lineage (GTDB taxonomy): Bacteria > Pseudomonadota > Gammaproteobacteria > Burkholderiales > SG8-39 > DAHVFK01. The sequence goes on along the minus strand of DATGDH010000040.1, from coordinate 4,663 downwards.
TCCGAGCTCGAGGCGACGAAGTGCCCGTCGGCGTCGGGCTGCAGGATCTCGATCATCGCGTCGTTCACCGGCACGCCGTCGCCGTCGAACACGCGCCCGGTGAGCCGGATGTGCTCGCCGCGCGCCTCGGGGCCGGCGAGCAGCGGGCCGAACAGGCTCTTGTACTCGTAGCCGTACTGCTCGGGCGTGAGCCCGTACGCGAAGTACGGGCCTACGGTCTGCGAAGGGGTCTGCTTGAGCGTCATGGCCTATCTTCCCATCGGCGTTTGCGCCGCGCCGCGCAGCACGATGTCGAACTCGAAGCCAAGCGCAAAGCCCGGCTCGCCGACGACGTCCAGGTTCAGCTGCGATACCAGCCGTTCGCGCGCGCCCTCGGGCGCGCTCTGGTAGATGGGATCGAACGCGAGCAGCGGGTCGCCCGGAAAGAACATCTGCGTCACCAGGCGGCTGGCGAAGTACTCGCCGAACAGCGAGAAGTGGATGTGGTTCGGGCGCCAGCCGTTCGGGTGGTTGCCCCACGGATAGGCGCCTGGCTTGACGGTGAGGAACCGGTAGCGGCCTTGCGCGTCGGTGAGGCAGCGCCCGGCGCCGAGGAAATTCGGATCGAGCGGCGCGTGGTGCTGGTCGACCTTGTGCACGTAGCGCCCGGCGGCGTTCGCCTGCCAGATCTCGACCAGCGTGTTCGCGACCGGCCGCCCGCCTTCGTCCAGCACGCGGCCCGTGACCACGATGCGCTCGCCGAGCGGCTCGCCGTTCCTGGCCGCGTTCTTCGTCAGGTCGCTGTCGAGCGGGCCGATGTCCTCGTGCCCATAGACCGGCGCGCGGCGCCGCGCGTGCGCGTCCGCGAGCGGCACGAGCGGCCTGGTCGGACCGCGCTTGATGGTCGACTTGTAGGCGGGATAAACGTACGGAGGATGGCTCGCCCAGTCACGCGGGCTGAGCGGCTCGGCGACGGGCGCGTGGGGCGATACGACTGCGGCCATGCGGGCTCCTAGTTGATCGAAATCAACAAATCTAGCCGGCATGAAAAGTTATGTATATTGACGTTTTCTCTCCAGTTCCATAACCACAGGTTATAGATCCATGCTGGACGGACGCCTGAAGCTGCGTCACCTCCAATGCTTCCTCGCCGTCGCGGAGGAACGCTCGATCCAGCGCGCAGCCGAGCGGCTCGCGATTACGCAGCCCGCGGTGTCGAAGACGCTGCGCGAGCTGGAGGAGATTCTCGGCGGGCCGCTGTTTCGTCGCGGCCGCCGCGGCGCGGTGCCGACCGCCGCGGCCGAAGTGTTCCTGCGCCATGCGCGCGCGAGCGTCGCCGCGCTCGAGCAAGGTGTCGACAGCCTGGCGCAGGCGCAGCGGCGCGGCGGCGTCGTGCTGCGCCTCGGGCTGCTGCCCTCGGTCGCGCCGTGCTTCGCGCCGCCCGCGGTGCTGCGCTTTCGCGCCGAGATGCCCGGCGCGCTCCTGCGCGTGGCGAGCGGACCGAACGCGCAGCTGCTCGCGCAGCTGCAGCACCGCGAGCTCGACGTCGCGCTCGTGCGCCTGTCCGATCCCGAGCACATGACCGGCCTAAGCTTCGAGCATCTGTATGCCGACGCGCTCGCGCTCGTCGTGCATCCGGACCACCCGCTGCTCGGCGAGCGCGAGCCGGGCCTGGAGCGCGCGCTGCGCTACCCGGCGATCGTCGCCACGCCGGGCACCACGCTGCGCCAGAGCGCCGAGAGCCTGCTCGCGGCGCACGGTCTTGCGCTGCCGGAGGATCGCGTCGAGACGCTGTCGGTTTCCTTCGCCCGCGCGCTCGCGCGCGCCGGCGACATGGTGTGGTTCGCGCCGATCGGCGCGATCGAGATCGACCTCGCCGCGGGGCTGCTCGCGCGCGTTCCGCTGTCGACCGCGGGCACCGAGGAGCCGATCGGACTGGCGCTGCGCGCCGACGCGGCGCCCGGCGCCGCGCTGCAGGCGCTTATCGGCGCGATCCGCGCGGAGGCCGCCCGCTGGCGCGAGGAGCGCGCCTAGGCGCGCCGCGCCGGTCGATGAAGTAGCGCTTGCCGACCGCCGAGGGGACCAGCTCCTCCTCGCCGAAGGCCTGGGACATCGCCGAGAGCGCGCGCCAGCCCGTGCAGTGACCGGGCGCGAGCAGCTTGGGCCCGAGCTTCTTCAGGTCGCGCACCGTCTCCGGGATCGCCTTCTCGGTGACGCCGGCGAGGTGAAAGCCGCCCAGCACGCCGTATAGCGGCACGTCGGGGAACAGCTCGGTGGCGTGCCTGAGCACGTTGATCACCCCGGCGTGCGAGCAGGCGGTGAGCACGACCAGGCCCTTGCCCTTCACGCGCACCGCCACGAAGCGCTCGTCCATGAGCAGCGGATCGGGCTCCCAGGATTTGCCGTCGGCGCTGCGCCGTACGTGCCCCGGCAGCCCCACCTCGTAGGGCGTGCGGCGCGGAATCTCGCCGCTCAGGTAGAACGCGCCGCCGCACAGGAGCTGCGGCTCGCGCGTATTCACCACGCGCGCACCGGCGTCCGCGAGCAGCGCCGGGTCGGGCACCGGCTCATGCACGAACAGCTGCCCGCTCGGCCGCTGCACGGCGCGCTGCGCGAACATGCCCGGGTGGACGTAGCACTCGACGCCGCCCTTGCCGCGGTCGCGCACGACCGCCTCGAGCGCCGCGAGCAGCCCGCCGGCGTGGTCCCAGTGGCCGTGCGACAGCACCACCGCCTCGATGCCCGCGAAGTCCACGCCGAGGATGCCGGCATTGCGCAGGAACGCCGCGCCCTCGGGCCCGGCGTCGAGCAGCAGGGCGCGGCGCGTCGTGCCCACCTGCGCCGTGACGAGCAGCGACAGGCCGTGGTTCGCGCAGCAGATCGCGGCGCCCGAGAGGATGTGCATGCGCCCGCCGGTCAGCAGGCCGGTCCATTCCGGCACCACGCTCTTCGGCGTGCTCGACAGGCTGTCGGTCGTGTTGTCGACCAGCACCAGCACTTCCAGGCTATCGACGGCGAGAGGTTCGAGCATGATCGGAGTAAGCTTAACCGAAGAGATCGCGCCCATGGGTGCAGAAGGCCACATTACGGACCACTACAGCCGCGGCGCGCTGCTTGCGCGCCTCGCCGCGGCGCTCGCCGAGGACGGCGTCGATCCGGCGCGCCCGAGCCTCGAGGCGCTGGCGGCGTATGACCAATTCCACACCCGCGGCCTGGAAGCGACGCGCGAGCTCGCCGATCCGATCGAGATCGAGGCCGCACACCACCTGCTGGACGTCGGCAGCGGCATCGGCGGACCCGCGCGCTACCTCGCGCGCCGCTTCGGCTGCCGCATCACCGGCATCGACCTCACGCCAGAATTCTGCGAGGTCGCGCGCCACCTTACCGCCCTGCTCGGCCTCGCCGAGCGCGTGCGCTTCGAGCAGGGCGACGCGCTCGCCATGCCGTTCGCCGACGCGAGCTTCGAGGGCGCCTACTCGATGAACGTGTCGATGAACATCGCCGACAAGAACGCCCTCTATCGCGAGGTCCGGCGCGTGCTCAAGCCGGGCGGCTGGCTGATGCTCTCCGAGATCGCGCGCGGGCCCGGGCCCGAGCCCGACTACCCGATGCCCTGGGCGGCGAGCGCCGCGGCGAGCTTCCTCGCCACGCCCGAGCAGACGCGGCGCGGGCTGGAAGCCGTCGGGTTCGAGATCCTGCGCTTTCGCAGCACAGCGGAGGAAGCGCTCGCCTTCGGCGCGCGCTCGCGCGAGCTCGTCGCGCGCGGCGAAAAGCCGCCGCATCGCGCCGTGATGCTCATCCACGGCGAAGGCGCGCGCGAGATCATGGCCAACACCTCGCGCGGCGTGGCGCAAGCGCGCATCGTGCCGATCGAGGTATTGGCGCGGCGGCGCTGAGCGCCCTAGTCTGCGAACTTCTTATTGAAGTACGCGCGCGTCTTCTTGGCCTTCGCCGCGTCCATATGCGGGCGGAACAGCGTCTTCACGGCGTAGTCGATGCGCTCGTAGTCGCCGTCGCAGTTCTTGGCGCGCCACTCGGGCAGGTAGCCCTTGTCGACCACGAACTGGAAGTTCTTCGGCTGGCCGCCGTAGGCGAAACATAAAAGCGTGTAGAAGCGCGCCTGGGTAAGGGGGTGCTCCTCGGCGAGATCCTCCTTTTCGAAGGTCTTCGCCTGCTCCTCGGCCTTGCGCGCGTACATGAACGCCACCCCGCTGATCGCCGAGCGCGCGAACTTGGGCCCGAACTGCATCATCGTGTAGGCGGCCACCGCGTCGGCCGAGTCCTCCTCCGGCCCGAGCAGCGGCATGTGATACTGGTGGAACAGCATGTGCGCGGCCTCGTGCAGGAACACCTCGGCCGTGGGGCCGATGATCGCGTCCTGGCGCGTGATGCCGGCGGGGCTGACGTCCGTAGGCGCATGGTCGACCACGTCCTGCAGGTACTCGTAGCAGGCCGTGATCGAGAAGTCCTCGTCGTCGTACCAGGCGTTGCGCACGCCCTTGCAGCCCTTTGTCCGCAGCGTGATATTGCGCGGCAGCTTGAAGGCGCTCAGCACCATCTGGATCTGCTCGAGGACCTGGCGCTCCTTGAGAAACTTGTACAGCGCCTCGTGCTTCGGGTCCTCCGGTGGGACGTACTCGATCAATATCTTGCCCGGCCTGCCGGGCGCGACCTTCTCCGTGAC
>DATGDH010000039.1:0-9474 GCA_035310985.1 Burkholderiales bacterium | reverse complement strand
ATGCCGGCGGCGGCGAGCATGGCGACCGCGACCGCCGGATAGACCGCGAAGCCGAAGCCGGAGATGCGCAGCGCCGCCTGCGGCAGCTCGTGCAGCAGCCGGCTCAGGTTCGCACGCTGCGGCGGCGAGAGCTCGGCCTCGCTCGAGACCGCGTCGAGGATGCGCGCCGCCAGACGGCAGCGCGCGTCGAGCGAGATCATCACCTCGTGATCGAAGGTGGCGCCGAGCTGCTTGCGAAGCGGCACGCGCAGCTCGCGCAGCCGCGCGATGATGCCCTCGGTGTTCGCGAGCATGAGCAGCAGCGCATGCCCGTGCTCGCCGTTCCACGGCCGCTCGCCCGGCGCGAGCAGCATGGGCAGGACGCGCTCGGCGATCGTTACCAGCGCGTCGATCGGCGCCGCCTCAACCGCGCGGACAGTGTAGGACCTGGCGCCGGGCGGCCGCGCTTCGGGCTCCGCCGGCAGCGAAGGCGGATGCGCGTCCGGTCCTTCGCGTGATATGTACTTCATGACTTCCCCCTGCACGCATTATTTGGTGCGGAGAGGAGCCAAGCAATAGCGCGCGCACGTAGCGCTGCGCCGCGAATTTATCCTTGCGTACGCGCCGTGCGCCCTGCGCCAGAGTTGCGCGCCGGACGCGGGGCAAAGGCGAAATAACTACAGAAACTTTTCCGCGCAGACGATGATTTCTTCGTTGGTCTTGTAGTTCAGGCACTCGCGCGCATCGAGGCGCGATCTTGCCGTGAGATGCCTGGGCATCGGCTTGATCTTCTCCGGCTCGGTCTTCTGCGGTTCGGGCGCGGGCGCCGGCACCTTGATCGTCTGGCCCCACGCAGGAAGCGCGACGAGCGCCGCGAGCGCTGCAAACAAGGCGAATCGTTTCATGGCCCTACTCCCTAAAGTTAAAGGGCTGAAGCAGCATAGTCGCATACAAACCGCCCTGTAAAAAAGGGTAACAAGTCACAAAATACGAGGTCTTGACGGCTCATGGCACCATGATCGCGCAAAAGACGCTCAGATTCCGCACCCGCGGGCGGGGCACAACCGAAATCACGACCGAGGTGGAGCGCGAGGTGCGCGCAAGCGGCGTGCATACGGGCACCTGCAATCTGTTCCTGCAGCACACCAGTGCCTCGCTCATCCTGTGCGAGAACGCCGATCCGACCGTGCGGCGCGACCTGGAGACGCTACTCGCGCGCCTGGCGCCCGACGGCGACGCGGCGTACGCGCACGACACCGAAGGCCCGGATGACATGGCGGCGCACGCGCGCTCGGTGCTCACCGCGAGCTCGCTCACCCTGCCGGTCGGCGAGGGGCGCCTGCTGCTCGGCACTTGGCAGGGCGTGTACCTGTGGGAGCACCGCCAAGCGCCGCACGAGCGCAACGTGGTGGTGACCGTGTCGGGGGATAATTGATGCGGATGCGCGCGAACCGGCTGAAGAGAAAGTTGCTCGAGGGCAAACGTGCAACCGGCTGCTGGATCTTTCTTGCCGGTGGCGATTCCACCGAACTGCTGTCGCACTGCGGCTTCGACGCCTTCATCGTCGACCACGAGCATATCGGCGCCGACCTGCGCACGCTCGTCGAGCAGCTGCGCGCCGCCCAGGCGAGCGATACCGCGGTGCTGTGCCGCGTTCCATCCCTCGAGCCCACGTATATCAAGCGCGTGCTCGACGTGGGAGTGGATGGCATCGTTGTACCGACACTCGAGACCGCCGCGCAGGCGCGCGCGGCCGTCGCCGCGACCCGCTACCGTCCGCACGGCGGCGAGCGCGGCGTCGGCTATCCCGAGTCGCGCGCCGCACGCTGGGGGCTGGCCGAGCTCGAGTACCCGCGCGCATATCTCGATGAGCTGCTCGTCGCCGGAATCGTCGAGACGCGCAGAGGCGTGGACGACCTGGAGGAGATCCTCCAGGTCGACGGGCTCGACATGATCATTTCCGGGCCCGGGGACCTGGCCGCGGACGTGATCCGGGATTTCTCGCGACTGACCGAGTACGGCAGCTACGACGATCCCACGCTGAACGCGCTCGTGGCACGGATCGAACAAGGCACCAAGGCCGCGGGCCGCTGGCTCGGAGGCGTCGCACGCCATCCGGCCGCGGCGCGGAGCTTCTACGCCAAAGGCTACGATTTCGTCACCCTCACCGCCGATAGCTGGCTGCTCGCCGACGGCGCGAGGCGGGCGCTGGACGAAGGCAGCCCATGAACGCGTCGCTAGACATCGAGCACCTGCGCCGCTGGGTCGGCCGCAGCGAAACGCTCGAGGACCGCTGCGACGCGGCGCGCGTGCGCCAGCTCGCGGCGACGCTCGACATGGACCCGGCGCCCTGGCGCGAAAGCGCCGAACTGCCGCCGCTGTGGCACTGGATCTTCGCCACGCCGGTCACGCCCTTGTCGCAGGCCGGGCCCGACGGCCACGCGGCGCGCGGCGGGTTCCTGCCGCCGGTTCCGCTGCCGCGCCGCATGTGGGCCGGCAGTCGCGTCGAATGGCTGCGCATGCCGCGCCTGGGCGAAGCCCTGCGCCGCGTTTCCACGATAGAGTCGGTCGAGTCGAAGGAAGGCAAAAGCGGGCTGTTGGTGTTCGTCGCCGTGGCGCATGAGATCTCGAGCGGCGGCGAGCCGCTCCTGCGCGAGCGCCAGGACATCGTTTACCGCGACGTCGCCGCCGCCGCGCACCCGCGCCCGAACCCGCCGGCCGAGCCGCCCGTTTGGCGCGAGCCTCTCGACGGCGCGCGGGGGCGCTGCGCGCTGGTGCCAGACGACGTGCTGCTGTTTCGCTACTCGGCGCTCACCTTCAACAGCCACCGCATCCACTACGACCGGCGCCATTGCATCGAGCGCGAAGGCTACCCGGGGCTGGTGGTGCACGGCCCGCTGCTCGCGACGCTGATGGCGACGCTCGCCTGGCTGCAGGCGGGGCGGCGTGCGCCGCAGGCGTTTTCCTTCCGCGCGCAGGCGCCGGTATTCGACGGCGAGGCGATCGTCGTCGCGTCCGCGCGCGACGGCGCCGCGGCGAAGACCGAAGTGCGCAAGGCCGACGGCACGCTCGCCACCAGCGGCGTGATGGCGTGGACGCCGTAAATGCGGCCTGCATCGCTTCGGACCGGATTTCGCGCGCTCGTGCTGAGCGCCCTGTCGCTCGCTGCGTCCGCGGCGGCCGAGGACCAGAACGTGCAGCGCGATCTCATTCGCCGCCAGCAGCAAAGCGACGAGTTCTCGCAGCAGCTGCGCCAGTCGGTCGAGCGCGCAAAAGTGCCGCCCGGCGATCTCAAGAGCCAGCAGAAGATCGAGACCCGTCAGCTCGAAGAGCGCCAACGGCTGGAGAATCTCGACCAGCAGCAGCTCCAGCGTGCCGGACAGCCGGGCACCCCGCCCGCGTTCCGGCCGCAGGAGCGCAGCCGCATGCAGCAGGAGCGCCAGCCGCTGGTCGAGCCCCCGGCCGGCGAAGGGCGCTAGAGAGCGGGCGCCGGCCCGCGGCAGCGCCCCTCGAGCTGCTGCACGAGCCGCTGGATGAGCGCCTCGCTCATCACGGGCTCACTCGCGAGCCTGCGGAAAAAATGACCGATGCGCCGCGCAGCGAGCACCGGGATGCCGGTCACCGCCGTGCGCTTCACCTGCCAGCCGGGCAGCACGACGAGCGGGCGCACGGGCACCGTCTCGCCCACCGCGCTCGAGAGCCAGGCGCGCACCCAGTCGGCGCGCGCGACCGCCTGCTCGAGCGGCCGCGTCTCGCGCCAGCCCGGAAAGCGCAGCGTCTGGCCGTCGTAGGACACTTCCCATTCGCCGCCGGCGTTTGCGCGCCGCGCGGCGCGCCCCTCGGTCTCGACCGCGAACACGCCCGCCGGCCCGACCAGCACGTGATCGACGCTGAAGCCGCGCTCCTCGACCGGAACGTCGTGGAACACGCGGTAGCCAAGCGGCGCCAGGCGGTCGAGCTCCTGCCCCGCCGCGAGCTCCGCCTCGTAGGCGAGCGCGAGTCGCCGCGCGCGGCGCAGCACCACCCATAGGCGCGCGAGCAGCCACACCTGCAGCGCGGCCGCGCAGCCGGCGAGCGCGAGCGCCGCCTCGCCCTCCGGGGCATCACCCGCGAGGTGCCAATACGGCGCGAGCAGCGCGGCGGCCAACGGCAGCACGAACAGCGCGAGCGCCGCGTACTCGGCCGCGTCCCAGTTGGCATCGGCCATGCCGCGGCGCAGCGACTCGCCCGGCGGGCGCGGCAGCCCTCCGGCGGGCGCGCGGCGTGCTGCGCGCGCGGCGCGATTGCGCCACGCGGCAAGCACCGCAATCGTCGTCACGAAGGCGAAGCCGATGCTCGCCGCGGGGATCCACTGCAACAGATCGATGGCGTCCTCCCTGGGTCGGAAGGAAATGTACTACCCCGCGCGCGTCTTGGGCATGTAGCCGATCGGCGACAATAAATGGGGACAGACCCCATTTTCAAAGCGTGGGCGGGGCGGCGTAGTCGCCGCCGAGCGCGACGAGTCCCCAGGGCGCGGCCTGCGCGTCCCAGGAAAAGCCGATGTGACCGCCGAGCGAATGCGCGTCGCGGAACAGGCGCTGCATGGGATAGCGGTCGTAGATGCCGTTCGCGCCAGCCATCGCATGCAGCGTGTCGACCGCCTCGGTGCACAGGCCGACCGCCCAGGCGACGTTCCGCTTGAAGCGCAGCTTTTCTTCGAGCGTCGGCTCACGCCCGGACTCGGCGATCGCCTGCGCCTCGAGGAGGTCGTTCCTGCAGACGAGGCGCGCGGCGTCCGCGCGCGCGCCGGCGGCGGCGACGCGCAGCTGCACCGCCTGGAACTCGCGCATGCGCGCCGCGGTGTAGCTCGTGCTCCGTTCGCGCACCGCGGCGGCAGTGAGCTCCACCGCGCCGAGCGCGTTGCCGATCGCGGCCCCGGCGATGCAGTGCGAGCCGAGGCCCGAGAGCGGAATGCGGTAGTGCGGGTTGGGATTGGTCTTCGCGCCGGGGAAGTCCGCCCCGCCGCGCGCGAGCAGCATGCCGAGCGCGCGGTGCTCGGGCACGAACAGGTCCTTCACCTTCACCGACTTGGAGCCCGTGCCGCGCATGCCGAGCACCTGCCAGTCGTCGACGATCTCGTATTCGCTCCTCGGCACGAGGCACATGCGCCAGTCGACCGGCCGCTCGCCCTCCTTCACGGTGACTGCGAGCATGTTCCACTGCGCGCCGTCGATCCCGCTGGAGAAGTTCCAGTAGCCGCCGATCACGTAGCCGCCGTCGACCTTCTTCGCCGCACCCTGCGGGTAGGCGATTCCCGAAGCGATGAGCGCGTCCGGATTCTCGCCCCAGACCTCTCCTTGCGCGCGCTCGTCGTACAGGGCGAGCATCCAGTGGTGGATCGCGAGGTTCGCGCAGCTCCACGCGGTCGAGGCGCAGCCGCGCCCGAGCTCGGCGGGCACCTCGAACAGCGCCACGTAGTCGAGCTCCATGCCGCCCCAGCGCTTGGGCTGCGCGAAGCGCAGGAGCCCCGTGCGGTGCAGGTCCGCCTCGGTCTCGGGCAGCAGGCGCCGCGCCTCCTCGGCGCGCGCCGCGCGCTCGCGCAGCGCGGGCACCAGGGCGCGCGCGCGCGCCAGCGCCTCGGCGTAGGCGACGTTCGAGAAGTCGTTGCGCTTCTGCGGCGCGTTCACGCCGTCTCGCTCACGCGCGGCATCTTGGAGTAGTCCTCGCCGCCCCATTCGGGCGCGCCGGTGATGCCGAAGAAATTGAGCTCGATGGTGAGCCCGTTCGGGTCGCGCAGGAACAGCTGGTACAGCTGTGACTCGGGCAGGTAGCGCGGGCGGTACGCGACGCCCATACCCTTCAGGCGCTTCACGAACGCCTCGGGCTCGGTGGCGGCGAACGCGATGTGGTCGATGACCCCGCTCTGATCGGTGGCCGCGTTCTTCGGCGTGCCGAGGTAATAGAGCTCCGAGTTCGGGATGCCGTGCGGACCCATGTGCACCTGGATCTTGCCGTTCACGCCGAGCCAGTGGCCCGGGAACGGGAAATTCGGCCGCGGCATCTCCTCGAAGCCGAGCACATTCACGTAGAAGTCGCGCGTCGCTTCGAGGTCGTTGGCGCGCACGAAATAATGGTTGATGTCGGCGATCGGCATGCTGGCCTCCTCCTCGTTCGCTGGCCGGTTAGTTTCGCCTCTCGCGCGGCCGCCGTCCAGCCGGCGCACGCTTGATCCAGGTCAAGGGGTCGCTCCCGCGCACGCGTAGCGTGGCCGAATCGAGGGGAACGTCATGGACAAACATCGCAGACGGTATCTGATCGCCGCGGCCGCGGCGAGCTTCGTTTCGCTTCCCGCCGCGCGCGCGCTCTCGGCGCCTGCGCCGCTCGTCACGGTCTACAAGAACCGCGCCTGCGGTTGCTGCGGCGGCTGGATCGAGCACATGCGCGCGGCCGCATTCGAGCTGCGCGTGTTTGACGTCGACGACGTCACGCCGCACAAGCAGCGGCTCGGCGTCCCGCTCGCGCTCGCCTCGTGCCACACCGCGGAAGTCGGCGGCTACGCGATCGAGGGCCACGTGCCTGCGCAAGACGTGCGGCGGCTGCTCGCAGAGCGCCCCGCCGCGGGGCGCGGCCTCGCGGTACCCGGCATGGTGCCGAGCTCGCCGGGAATGGACGGTCCGCGCACCGCGTACACGACTTTGCTGTTCGACGCGCGCGGCGGCACGCGCCCCTTCGCGCAGCACTAGGCCGCACGCCGCCTCACAGCGTGCGCAGGAAGAGGATGATCTTCCAGATATCCTCGTCCTTGAGCTCGCCCTTGAACGGCGGCATCGCGCCGTTGAACTGGATGCCACCCTCGGAGACGGTCCAGAAGTAAAAGCCGTCGGTCGCGATGCGCGTACGACCGAGTCCGGCGAGCACCGCGGGCTTGGGATCGAGGCCGGTGGCGCCGGGCCCGTCGCCGTGCCCGCTGGCGCCGTGGCACACGGCGCAGTTCTGCTCGAACAGAGCCTTGCCCGCGGCGAGATTCACCGCGCTCGCCGGCAGCGGATTGTGCAGCGAGGCGTACTTCGCATCGATGCCGTGATGCATGACGTAATAGTGGCGCGGCGAGGGTCCGCCGCCCATCATGCCGGGCCCCATGCCGCGGCCCATCTGCGCACCGGCCACGGCCGGCAGAAGACAGGCCGCGAGGATGAAGCTCTTTGACAGGTTCGCTCTCATGCGGGAAGCCGGGCGTACCGTCCGGCGAGCTCGATGAAGGATCTCTCCGACTCGGCCGCATTGAACGCCGCGCCGAGCTCCTCGTCAAGAATCGCGGCGACGCGGACCGCGAGCGAGCCGGCGAGGCGCGCATCCAGAAACAGCAGCCGCGCGCGGCGCGCAAGCACGTCCTCGACCGTGCGCGCGTACTCGTAGCGCGCGGCAAAGCGCACCATCGCTTCGGTCAGGCCGGGCGCAAGCTCGCGCTCGGCTCCCGGCAGGCTCGCGACGAGCGCCGCCTCCGTGCCGTACAGGTGCAGCCCCGGCGGCGCGCTCACCGGATGCTGCGCACGCGCCGGCGCGCCGACGAGCGGGAGCGCAACGGTCGCGCCCGCGGCGCGCTCGGGCAGCAGCCCGCGCCCCATGCAGGCGGCGAGCACGTCCTCGGCCATCGCGCGGTAGGTGGTCCACTTGCCGCCGGTGACCGTGACCAGCCCCGAGCGCTCGGCGAGCACCAGGTGCTCGCGCGACAGCGTCTTCGTGTCGCCCGGGCGCGCGTCCGGCGGGCGCACCAGCGGGCGCAGCCCGACCCACGCCGAGCGCACGTCGACGCGCGTCGGCGCGCGCTCGAGGATGCCAGCGGCCTCGCGCAGGATGAATTCGACCTCCTCGGCGAAGGGCTCCGGCTCGATGGCGAGGTCGCGGCGCGGCGTGTCGGTCGTGCCGAGGATCGTGGCGCCGAGCCAGGGCACGGCGAACAGCACGCGAGCGTCGCGCGTGCGCGGCACGAGCAGCGCGTGGCCGCCGGGCAGGAACTCGCGCCCGACCACCAGGTGCACGCCCTGGCTCGGCGCGACGAGCTCGCTGCCCGGGTCGCGATCCATGCGGCGGATCTCGTCGACCCACACGCCGGTCGCGTTCACCACGCAGCGCGCGCGCAGCGCGTACTGCGCGCCGCTCTCGCGGTCCACGGCGACCGCGCCGGCGACGCGTCCGTCCTCGTGCAGCAGGCCGACCGCGCCGCAGTGGTTGACGACCAGCGCGCCGCGCGCGACTGCACTGCGCGCGAGCGCCACCGCGAGGCGCGCGTCGTCGAACTGCGCGTCCCAGTAGCGCACCGCGCCCGCCAGGCCCGCGCCGCGCACGCCGGCCGCGGCCTCGAGCGTCGCGGCTCGCCCGAGGAACTCGGTGCGTCCCAGGCCCGCGCGCCCGGCGAGCAGGTCGTAGGCGAGCAGCCCGCTGCCGTAGAACCATTTCTCCAGCAAACGGCCGCGCGCACCGTACAGCGGCAGCACGAAGGGCAGCGGCTGCGCGAGGTGCGGTGCGTTCGCCAGCAGCCGCGCGCGCTCGCGCAGCGCTTCGCGCACCAGGTGCACGTTGCCCTGCGCGAGATAACGCACGCCCCCGTGCACGAGCTTGGTGGCGCGCGAGGAGGTGCCCTTGGCGAAGTCCTCGCGCTCGATGAGCGCCACCGCCAGGCCGCGCGCCGCGGCGTCGAGCGCGACGCCCAGGCCCGTCGCCCCGCCGCCGATGACGAGCAGGTCGAGCGTCGGCGCGGCCGCCAGCCGGCGCAACAGCTCTTCGCGTGCCGGCTGCGGAGCGCTCATAGGGGCGCTATCTTGCCCTAAGTTTGGTCTTACACTGGGGCGCTCATGAGCGAAACCGCCACCGAAGAAGCGCGCGCCGCCGACACGATCGAGGCGGCGGCCTACCGCGAGATGTACGCCGCGGCGCCGCCGGAGCTCGGCGCGCGCCTCGGCCTGGAGACGCGCGAGATCGACGGGGCGACGCTGCTCGTCGCGCGCGGCATCCCGGATCCGTTCTTCAACCGCACGATCGGGCTCGGACTCGCGCGGCCCGCGCGCGAGGAAGATGTCGATGCGATGCTCGCCGCCTATCGCGCAGTGAAGTCCTGGTGGCTCCACCTCACCCCCGGCGCCGCGCCTGCGGCGCTCGTTTCTTGGCTGGAAGCGCGCGGCTTCGCCCTGGCGAAGAGAAGAGCCTGGGCCAAGATGGTGCGCGGCACCGCAGCGCCGCCCGAGGTCGCGACGCCGCTCGAAGTGCGTGCCGCGCGCGCGGGCGAGGAAGGACCGCTCGCCGAATCGATCGCCGCCGGCTTCGGCATGCCGGCGGCCTTCGTGCCCTGATTCGCCGCGCTCGCGCTGCGCCGCGGCGGGCGCGCGACGCATCTTCACCGAGACCGGAGAGCAGGTGGGCGATGAGCGCAATCCCTCGCTCGCCAACATGCAGTGGTGCGGATTTACGCGAGTGTGCTCGCGCCTGAACTACGCCGCGCCACAGTAGAGCCGGGCG
>DATGDH010000038.1:0-24957 GCA_035310985.1 Burkholderiales bacterium | reverse complement strand
CTGCGCCGGTCGAACGAAACGCACCACTCGAAGCGCGTGCGCCGCTCCCCGCATAACGATCAGCGGCAGCGAAACAAGACAATCGTCCACGAAGCAAACGTTGCGCACCAAGGAATGGGGTTTGCAACGGACCAAGCCAATCGCGAGTGAGGCGGGATCGCGGGGGGTCGCGCGGGGCGAAGACTGAGGCGCGGATCTGAGCGAGAAGCTGCTTGAGCGTGCTACGCTCAGCCTAGATCCGCACCTAGCTCACATGACGACTGATGTAAGCTCAACCCGCCGTGCGTCCGGCGACGGCCGCGTTCTTCTTGAGGGGCGCTATACGCTCACCGCGATCGCGCTGCACTGGATCGTCGCCGCGTTGATCCTGTTCCAGGTCGGCTTCGGCTGGTATCTGCAAGAAATCCCGCGCCACGTGCCGGCTCGCGGCATTGCCGTCAACCTGCACAAGTCGATCGGCATCACCATCGGACTGGTCATCCTGCTGCGCCTGGCCTGGCGCGCCGCGCATCCCGCACCGGCCTTCCCTTTGAGCATGCGTCCGTGGCAGGTCTGGCTCGCCCGCTGGGCACATCGCGCCCTTTACGCGTGCATGCTCGTGATGCCGCTTTCCGGCTACGTAGCGACCAACTTCAGCAAGTTCGGCATCAAGTACTTCGACCTGTTCGTGCTGCCGCCGTGGGGCGTGGTGAGCAAGCCGCTTTACGACATGTTCCAATCGATCCACGTCTGGACCTCGTATCTGTTCGTCGCGCTGATTGCCGGCCATATCGTCGCCGCGCTGAAGCATGTAATCGTCGACCGCGACGACGTGTTCCGGCGAATGTGGCCGACCGGCTAGCGCGCCGCTGCGCCGGGGCCGAGTTCGGCCTTGATGCCTATCCACGCCGCACGCGGCGCGCCGGGTACGCGGAACTGCTCGGCCTGGATGTTTGCGGGATCGAAGGAGCCGCCCGCGCCGGTGAAGAAGTTCGCTCCGAGCTGGGCGAACGTCGCGTAACGGCGGTCGAACACGTTGTCCAATGTGGCGAACAGCAGCCAGCCGCGCGCCACCTGCCAGTGCGCGTCCAGGCTGAGAAGGCCGTATCCCGCAAGCGTGCCATTCCTGTCCTGGTTGTTCTCATCGCCGCGCGCGTACTGGCCGGAGAACGCGAGCAGGGTCGCGCCGGCCGCGGCGCCGTGGCCGATGTCGTATTCGCCCCGCAGCTTGAGGTTCTGGCGCGGAATGCCGGGCATGCGGTTGCCGGGGGCGACGCGGATGTCGCCGAGCGCGTCGGCCGAGGAATTATTGGGACTGAACAGGGTGAACGGCGACTCGAAGGTGGCGTCGACGAAGCTGTAGCGCGCGGCGAGCGACCAGCGCGCGAGGGTCCCCTCCGCACCCAGCTCGAGCCCAGCGCGGCGCGTTGCGCCCACGTTGCGAAAGTAGCCGGTATTCACCGCCGCTCCGCTGGTGCTGACGAACTGGATGTCGTTCTCGAGATCGGTACGGAACGCGGCCGCGCTCCAGCGCCAGCTCCTGCCCAGAGAGTGCCGCGCGCCGATCTCCACGGTGCGCGATAGCACTGCCTCGAGCGGAGGGTCTGCGAGGAAGATGTTGGGCAGCCTGCAGGGTGCGCTCGGATCGGCGCAGGTAAGTTCCATGGCCGTCGGCGCCCGCATGCCTTCGCTGTAATTGGCATACCAGGTTTGTCCCCGGGCGGGCGAAAACGCGAGTCCTGCGGAAGGATTGAAGCGCTCGAAGCGATGCGTGCCGTTCAGGTCGGGTTGCGACCCGCTCCGGTCCTCGATGCTGATGTGCGCAATGTTGTAGCTGCCCGAGGCGATCAGATGCAGCTTCGACGTGAGCGAGAACGTGTCGATCGCAAACAGGGCCGCATTGACCTGCCGCGTCGCCACGGCGGTGTCGGTGGCGAACGGCGACTGCCCGACGGCCTCGCGCGTGTCGCCGAACACCGCGTCCTGCGACGCCCCGGTGAAGTCGGCTTGACCGACATCCAGGTTCGCGCCGAGCGAGAACTGGTTTTCGCGGCCCGCCAACGCGGCGTAGTCCGTCGCCTGAAGCGTCCCGCCGAAGCGCGTCTGATTGATGGTGGTCTGGACGTTGCTCGCCGGAAATGCGCAGGGGCCCGAGGCGCAGGCGTCGTTCACGTTGCTGTTGAAGGTTTGCGTCCTCGTGTCGCGGAAGAAGACGTTCCCGGAGAGCAGGCGCTCCGCGCTGGGCGCATGGCTCGCGCGCAGGTTGAGAAAGACCAGGTCGTTGTCGGTCCGGTCGGGCCAGGTATAGGCCTGCCTCGGGTCGCCGAGCATGGACAGCGGCAACGCCTGCGTGCCGTTTAGCGAGTTGTGCGCCAGGTTGAGCGAAACGTCGAGATCGTTGCGGTCGCTCTCGGCGCCGACCTTGCCGAAGAACTGGCGGATGTCGCTCGGGCTGTGCTCGCGCCAGCCGTCCTCCGAAAAGAAGTTGCCTGCGGCGAAGTAGTCCTTGTCACCGCGCGAGCCACCCGACTCGAACTCGAGCGCGCGACGGCCCCACGAGCCGCCGTACGCCGAGGCCGAGGAGCCGGGATACCTGAAGCCGCTCTTCGTGTACACGGCCAGCGCGCCGCCGAGCGTATTCAGACCGAACAGGGCGTTCGAGCCGGGAATGACCTGGATGCTCGAGATGGAGTTTCTGGGAATGAGATCCCAGTTCACGACGTCGCCGAAGCCCTCGTTTATGCGCACGCCGTCCTGGAAGACCGACAGCCCCTGGGGCGTGCCGAGCAGCGGCGATGCCGTGAAGCCGCGGTAGTTCAGGTCCGGCTGGAACGGATTGCCTTGTGACTGGTTGAGATTGACGCTCGCGGCGCCGCGCTCGAGGTAATCGGTCGGGCCCGGCGTCGGCTGCGCGGCCAGCTTGTGGTCGGTGACGATCTGTACGTTGGCCGGTATCTGGTCGAGCGGCGCGAGGATTCCCGGCAGCGGAGTCGCGCCGACCACTTTGACCTCCTGCTCTTCGAGCCCGGTCGCGACGTTGCCTGCCGCCCCCGTCGCAGCCGAAACGCAGCCAAGCGCCAGCGCGGCGATCGCTCCGGCACGGCGCGCGGGTCGCATGGCGCCCCGACTTACTGCAGGCCTGCGATGTATTGCGCGAGATCGTCGATGTCGGCATCCGACAGCGTCTTCGCGACGCTGGTCATGTTGCCGGCATCATTGGTGCGGCGGAGGGCCCTGAAGTCGTGTAGCTGCTTCACGATGTATTCGTAGTATTGCCCCGCCACGCGCGGAATCTCGTTCTGGCCCTTGAAGCCCCCGAGGTGGCACATGGTGCAGAGCACCTCCTCGGCCTTCGCCTTACCCTTCTTCGCCTTGGCGGGGTCGGGGCGGAACTGGGTCGGAACAGGCGTCTGCGCGGCGAAGTAGGCGGCCAGGTCGAACATGTCCTCCTTCGAAAGTTGCGCGACGAGCGGGTCCATCGCCGGGTTCTTGCGGCGCCCTTCCTTGAAATCCCTCAGCTGGAAGTAGAGGTAGCGAAAGTTCTGGCCGGCGAGGATTGGAAACTGGGGGTGCGTCGAGTTGCCGTTCGGACCGTGGCAGGCGGCGCATACCTCGGCCTTCTTGCGTCCCGCATCGACGTCCTGCGCAATGGCGGCGCGCGCGGCGAACGCGAGCAAGAGCACGCACAGCATCCGGAAACTGCCGGGTCTCACTTGGATTTGGCTCCACATAAAACAAGAGGCCGCCCGCAGGCGGCCTCTCTACGCTCGATCAGGCGCTTGTTATTGTAGCGAAAACACGAACATGCTGTTGCCGCGCTTGTAGTCGAGTTGCGTATTGCCGCCGCAGCCCATGGCCACGTACTGCTTGCCGCCGACCATGTACGACACCGGCATGGCGTTCGCGCCGGCGCCGCAGTTGAAGCTCCACAGCTTCTTGCCGGTCTTGGCATCGAGCGCGTCGAAGTCGCCGTTGCCTTCGCCGAAGAACACCAGCCCGCCGGCGGTAGCGAGCGCGCCGCCGATGAGCGGCTGCTCGGTGTCGTGCTTCCAAACCACCTTGCCGGTATCCACGCTCACCGCAGCGAGCCGGCCCCATTGCTTCTCGCTCGCGATGGTCTTGAACGCGCCGCCGAGCCAGAGCTTGCCGCCGGGGTAGTTGGCCTCCGCGACCTGATAGGTCATCGGCTGGTGCAGGTTGAGCGCGTAGACGAGCCGCGTCTGCGGGTCGAACGCCATCGGCGACCACTCCACGCCGCCATTCGCCCCCGGCAGCATGCGCGCGCCCTCTGCCGTGGGCAGCGTCCACATGTTCTCCTGCGGAATCATGGCCTGCGAGAAGCGGATCAGCTTGCCGTTTGCGCGCTCATGCACGTACACGTGACCCGACTTGCCGCCGTGAATGACCGCCGGCACCATCTTGCCGCTCTTGTCCTTCGCGTCGACCAGGATCGTCGGGCTGACCGCGTCGAGGTCCCATACGTCGTGGGCGATGTATTGGAAATGCCACTTGTAGGTGCCCTTGTCCAGGTCCACCGCGACGATCGAGTCGGTGTAAAGGTTGTCGCCCGGACGCACGGCGCCGTACAGGTCGGGCGAGGGGTTGCCGACGACGAAGTAGATCGTGCGCGTCTTGAGGTCGACCGACGGGTTCATCCAGACGCCGCCGCCCAGGGTCTTGTAGAAGTCGCCGCCGTTTTGCGCCAGCGCTGCCTTCTCGGCCGCGATGTCTCGGTGCATGTCGCGGCCGGTCGCGTCCTTGGTCGCCCAGACGCCTTCCTGGCCGGTCTCCGGGATGGTGTGGAAGGTCCACAGCAGCTTGCCGTCGTTCGCGTCGTAGGCCTTCACGAACCCGCGGATGCCGTACTCGCCGCCGTTGGTGCCGATCAGCACCTTGTTGTCGACGACCGTCGGCGACATCGTCTCGCTATAGCCCTTCTCGGGATCGGCGATCTGCGTTTCCCAGACCACCTCGCCGGTCTTGGCGTTGAGCGCCACCAGCTTCGCATCGAGCGTGCCCAGGAACAGCTTGTCCCCGGCGATCGCGACGCCGCGGTTGTTCGGCCCGCAGCAGAAGGTCGTGATCGGCCCCATCTTGTGCTTGTAGTGCCAGAACTGCTTGCCGGTCTTCGCATCGACCGCATACACGTGGTCGTACGAGGTGGTGAGGTACATGACCCCGTTCACCACGATCGGCGCGGTTTCCATCGATTCCATGACTTCGGTCTGGAAAACGAAAGCCGGCTTGAGGCGCTTCACGTTGCCCGTGTTGATCTGCTTGCCGGGATAGAAGCGCGTCTGCGCGTAACCGCCGTTGGTCTGCAGCCAGTTCTTGTCCTGCTTGTCGGAGGCGTTCAGCATCGCCTGCGTGACGTCGACGTGCGCTATCGCCGACCCGGTCTCGACTTTGTGAGTCTTGATTTCCGTTCCCGCGGCATTTGCCAAGCCCGCCGCGGCAAGAGCGGCGACGAGCATCGCGCTCCGTGCAATCGATTTGTGCTCCCTCAGCATGGTGGTCTCCCGTTGTTTGACGACGCATCCTGCAACAGCCTGGGCCGAACATGTGCGATGCACGCCGTTCGCTGACGCTTCGATCAGCGGCGCCCACGCAACGCGGCGGCATCTTTCATCTGATCGCGTTATTGTTTACGCTTATCAGAAGGAGGCAGAATCTACTCCTTCCCAAAGGGGGCGTCCACGGTCCGTTCGCGCCGCCGTCGAGCGCCGAGAAAGATATCGCAAGTGTCAGAAATCAGAGGAATATCAATATGAAGGAAATCCAGCGGGCGGCCCTTCTCGCCTTGACCCTCGTCGCTGGGAGCGCGTGGGGCCAGGGGTGGATGAAGGACATGAACGTAAACGGCCAGTTGCTGCTCGCCGCGCGCAGCGGCGATGAAGCGAGCATCACCGCGCTGCTCGCTCGGGGAGCCGATCCGAACTCCCGCAACCGCTTCGGCGACACGCCGCTCAATAGCGCTGCGAAGAGCGGCAATCTCCACCTGGCGCAGTTCATGCTCGAGCACGGGGCGGACGTCGACATGCAGAATGCGGCGGGCATCTCGCCGCTCATGAGCGCGGCGTTCTACGGACATCCGGATGTGTTCAAGATGCTGCTCGCGCACAAGGCCGATCCGACGTTGACGGACCGGGTGAACAAGACCGCCGCCGTCTATGCCGCGGGCAACGGCTGCACCGCCTGCCTGGCGGCGCTGCTCGACGCGGGCGTCGACGTCAATGCGCGCTATCACAATGACCTGACCACGCTCATGTGGGCCGCCGGCTACGGCCGCGCGGATACGGTGAAGATGCTGCTCGCGCGCGGCGCGAACACCGGGCTGCGCGACAATCGCGGCAAGACGGCGCTCGCGATCGCGCTCGACAACGGCGACAAGCAGACGGTCGAGGCGCTGCGCGCCGCGGGCGCCAAGGATTAGCGCGGCGCGTCCCCGAAGGCACGCCGCAGCGAAAGCAGCGCGCGGCTACAATTCGACGCCCTGCCATTGATCCGTCCGAGGAGGGGAAGTCCATGGTCCGTACACTCGCAATCGCGTTGGGCTTGCTGGCCGCGTGCGCCGCGCTGCCATGCGAGGTCCTGGCGCAAAACGTCCAGGAGCCGTATGGCACGGCTAGATTCGAGAGCTATGCCGACATCGATCAGCTCAAACAGCTCAAGGTCGTGTGGGACTTTAATTTCCAGGACCCGCGCACGACGGACGTCGTCCTCGGCAATCTGGCTGCGCTGCTGAAGGCCGTGGACGGGTTCGGGCCGAACGAGATCGATCCGATCCGGATCGTCGTTGTCTCGCACGGCCCCGAGGTCGTGCTGTGGGCCAAGAAGAACTACGCGAAGTACAAGGACATCGTTGACCGCGCCGCGAGCTTGGCTAAGCAGGGGGCGCGCTTCGAGGTCTGCCGTAACGACGCCGCAGCGCTCGGATTCAATCCGGAGGACCTCGACGGCTTCGTCACGGTCGTGCCGACCGGCGCCTACGCGCTCACGTACTGGCAGAACAAGGGCTATGCGTACATCGCGATCGGCGCGACCACGCCGACGCCTCCGGTGAGCACGTACAACAAGGCCGATCTCGGCGACAGGCGCTAGCGGTCGTCCCGCCGGGGCATCACAGACGCGCGCGACCGGCTGATACTAAACTGAGCCGGGGTTCATGAAGTACCTGCGCGTGCTGGAGGACGCCGCCCTGATCGCGCGCACCAAGGAAGGGCGCGAGGTGAGCTGCAAGCTGTCCACCGCGCCGATGAAGCAGGGCGCGGCGTGGATGTCGCCTTACGAGAAGTTCTGGAGCGACAAGCTCGATTTGCTCGCCCGCTATGTCATCAGTAAGAGGAGCTCCAGGCATGGACCACGCCCGCCTCGGCGAAAAGCCCTCCCTCGACCTCAGCCGCGAGTACCGGTCGCGTCGGACAGGATCTGGCGCGCACGGCGCGCTCGAGTACAAGGAATGCGTGGCGGACGACGTTACGCCGGGAAAGTGGACGTCCTTTCGGCAGGCGGTAAAGCTGAGGCGTGGCGAGCTCATGTGGTTCTCGTGGACCACGTAAAAGTCGCGCAACCACCGAGACCTCGCGGTTGCCAGGGTGCTCAAGGATGACCGGTTCGCCCCGATGATGGATCAGAAGG
Organism: Burkholderiales bacterium; assembly: GCA_035310985.1. Classification (GTDB taxonomy): domain Bacteria; phylum Pseudomonadota; class Gammaproteobacteria; order Burkholderiales; family SG8-39; genus DAHVFK01. The sequence continues at coordinate 17,340 of DATGDH010000038.1, read as the reverse complement.
CGCTGCCATTCGACCCCAGGCACCTCGTCGACGGCGGCTTCAAGGTCTCGGCCAGTATCTAGGAGGAGGCGATCATGGCGACGAACATTATCCGGCTTCACCGCGTGCTGCGTGCGACCCCCGAGAGAATCTATCGAGCGTTTCTCGATGCCGACGCCATGGCCAAATGGCTGCCGCCGAACGGCTTCACCGGCAAGGTTCACCACCTGGACGCGCACGTTGGCGGCAGCCACAGGATGTCATTCACGAACTTCACCACGGGACGGAGCCATTCGTTCGGAGGAAAGTATCTCGAACTGGTGCCGTACGAGCGCCTGCGCTACACGGACCGCTTCGACGACCCGAACCTGCCGGGGGAGATGCAGGTGACGGTCACCCTGAAGAAAGTGTCTGTCGGCACCGAACTGAACATCGTCCAGGAAGGCGTGCCCGATGTCATTCCCCCCGAGGCCTGCTATGTCGGCTGGCAGGAATCGCTCGTGCTGCTGGCCAGGCTCGTCGAGGCCGAGATCCAAGACTAGCGAGGCTAACTCGCTCGGCGCGCTCGCAGAAGGAGGCGAAGTGCGGATGCCGCTCGGCAAGGCCTTCTTCTCGTCCGCGTCTGGCATGGTCGCCGATCGCTTCGGCGTGCCGTGGATGGTCATCGTGCCTGGTTGATCTTCGTCAAGAAGTCCCGGACCTGCGGGCGCAGCATGCGGGAGAGGACAAGGAGGATCCCCGCATGGCCGCACAAGCGAAACCCGCCACGGGCGCCGCGCCGCTGCCGACGGGGCTCGCGCTGTTGCGCGACCCGCTGCTGAACAAGGGCATCGCGTTCGGCGAGGCCGAGCGCGACGCGCTCGGGCTGCGCGGGCTGCTGCCGCCCGCGGTGCTCGGCCAGGAGCAGCAGGTTGCGCGCGTGCTCGACAACCTGCGCCGGCAGCCGGCCGACCTGGACAAGTTCATCGCGCTGAACGCGCTGCACGATCGCAATGAGACGCTCTTCTTTCGCGTGGTGATCGATCACCCGGACGAGACGATGCCGCTCATCTACACGCCGACCGTCGGGCTCGCCTGCCAGCGCTTCGCGCACATCTTCCAGCGTCCGCGCGGCATCTGGGTTTCGGCGGCCGATCGCGGCCGCGTCGCGCAGCTGCTCGGCAACTGGCCGACGCGCGACGTGCGCATCATCGTCGTCACCGATGGCGAGCGCATCCTCGGCTTGGGCGACCTGGGCGCGAACGGCATGGGCATCCCGGTGGGCAAGCTTTCGCTGTACACCGCATGCGCCGGAATCGATCCAGCCACGACGCTGCCGGTGATGCTGGACGTCGGCACCAACAACGCGGCCCTGCTGCAGGACCCGCTATACATCGGCCTGAAGCAGCCGCGGCTGCGCGGCGCTGCCTACGACGCATTGGTCGAGGAGTTCATGACTGCGGCGCAGGCGGTGTTTCCGGGCGTGGTCGTTCAGTTCGAGGACTTCGCCAATCTGAACGCGTTTCGCCTGCTGCAGGCATATCGCGAGCGCATCTGCTGCTTCAACGACGACATCCAGGGCACCGCGAGCGTTGCGCTGGCCGGTCTGTACTCCGCGCTGCGCGTCACGGGCGGCAGGCTCGGCGAGCAGCGGCTGCTGTTCCTAGGCGCCGGCGAGGCGGCCACCGGCATCTGCGACCTCGCAGTGGCGGCCATGGCCGACGAGGGCCTGGCGGAAGCGGAGGCGCGGCGCCGCTGCTGGCTGTTCGACTCGCGCGGGCTGGTGGTGCGCTCGCGTAGCGACCTCGGCGCGCACAAGCGGCCGTACGCGCACGAGCACGAGCAGCTGCCCGATTTCCTCTCGGCGGTGAAAGCGCTGAGGCCCACCGCAATCATCGGCGTCGCGGCGGTCGGCGGGACCTTCACGCGCGAGGTGCTGGAAGAGATGGCGCGCCTGAACGAGCGGCCGATCGTGTTCGCGCTCTCCAATCCGACTTCGCAGTCCGAGTGCACCGCGCAGGAGGCCTATCTGCGGACCGCGGGGCGCACGCTGTTTGCCTGCGGCAGCCCGTTCGACCCGGTCACCGTCGGCGGCCGCACGCACGTGCCGCGACAGGGGAACAATTCGTACATATTCCCCGGCGTCGGGCTGGGGCTGGTTGCCTCGCGCGCGCGCCGCGCGAGCGACGCAATGTTCCTCGCCGCGGCGCGTACCCTCGCCGATCTCGTCACGCCTCAGGACCTGGAGCAGGGAAGCCTGTATCCGCCGCTCGCGCGCGTGCGCGAGGTGTCGGCTCGCATCGCGGCGACGGTGGCCGAGGTCGCATTCTCGAGCGGGCTTGCCGCCGCGGCGCGGCCCCCGGATTTGCCCGCATTCATCCGGTCGCAGATGTACCAGCCGACTTATCGCAGCTACGTCTAGCCGGTCAGTCCTCGTGCGCGTGCTCGGCCGCGGCGCGCGTCACAGCGGGAAGCTCGCCCCGCCAGGCGGCGGTCCAGAATGCGGTGACCAGCGCCGCGACCAGCGCACCCACCACCCACACGCTGCCGCGGATCCCTTCTTCGGGCGCGCCCTCCTTGAGGCCGTCGACCATCGCACGCGTCAGGTTTTCGCGATGAACGAGGCTACTCACGATGACGCCCGCGATGTGCAGTCCCACGAGCGCGAGCATCGCATTGGAGAGCCCTTCGTGCAGCTCCTTGAGCCAGTGCCAGTGCGTCTGAAGAGCGAGCCAGCCGCTCGCCGAACTCGTGAGCCCGATAGCGAGTAGCGACCAGATCGCCCAGCTTCCTGCCGGGTTGTGGCCGACGTGGCGCTCCGGGCGCAGCGCGGCGATCGAGCGCAGGTAGGCGATCACGCGCCGGGGGCCGAAGGCGAACGAGGCGAAGCGCGCGTAGCGCGTGCCGGCGAAACCCCAGACGACGCGGAACGCGATCAGTCCGAGGACCGTGTAGCCGAGCACCACGTGCAGCACGAGCCAGTCGTCCTCGGAGCTGAGATAGGCGCCGAAGAACGACGCAACGAGCAGCCAGTGGAACACGCGCACCGGCAGGTCCCAGACGAGGACGCGGCTCACGCCTTGAGCGCTTCGAGCAGCTGCGCGTAGATCTTCGGCGTCGCCGCCGTGATGTCGCCCGACTCGAGAAAGCCCGGCTCGCCGCCCAGGTCGCCGACCAGGCCACCGGCCTCCTTGATGAGCAGCGCGCCCGCGGCCATGTCCCAGGGCGACAGGCCCAGCTCCCAGAACGCATCCAGCCGCCCCGCCGCGACGTAAGCGAGGTCGAGCGCGGCCGACCCCGCGCGCCGCACGCCGATGCTCGAGGACATGATGGTGCGCAGCTGCTTCATGTACAGCTCGAGACGCGTGAGCTCCTTGAACGGAAACCCTGTGCCGACCAGCGCGTCGCGCAGCTGGGCGCAGCGCGTGACGCGCAGGCGCCGGTCGTTGAGGAACGCACCGCGCCCCTTCGAGGCGCTGAACAGCTCGTTCTTTCCCGGGTCGTACACCACCGCATGCGCGAGCGCGCCACGGTGCTCGACGCCGATCGAGACGCAGTACTGCGGGAAGCCGTGGATGAAATTGGTGGTGCCGTCGAGCGGATCGATGATCCAGCGGTACTCGCTCTTCGCCGTCCCCGCGTCGGCCCCGGATTCCTCGGCGAGGATTGCATGGTCCGGGTAGGCCTTGCGAAGCACCTCTATGGCAGCCGCCTCTGCGGCCTTGTCCACCTGGGTGACGAAGTCGTTTACGTTCTTCGATCTCACCTCGAGCGGCGCGCCATCCAGCGCTGCGCGATTGATGACCGCGCCGGCACGTCGCGCGGCCTTGATCGCGATATTCAGAATCGGGTGCATGAAAGGGCGCATTCTAATCTGAGTACACTGCGCGCATGCCCACCCTGCGGGAAAATCTGCGCATCGTCCTGTGCCGCCCGAGCCATCCCGGCAACATCGGCTCGGCGGCGCGCGCCATGAAGACCATGGGGCTCGGGGATCTGCGCCTGGTCGCGCCCGAGCGTTACCCGGCGCCCGAGGCGGAGTGGCTGGCGAGCGGCGCGGTCGACGTGCTCGCGCAGGCGCGCGTGCACGCGACGCTAGAAGAGGCCATCGGCGACTGTGTCGCCGCGTTTGCGCTAAGCGCGCGGCAGCGCGAATGGTCGCCCTCCGTGATGGCGGTGCGGGAGGCCGCGGGCATGGCGCTGGCGCGCGCCGCGGAAGGGCCGGTTGCGTTCGTGTTCGGCAACGAGACCGCGGGCCTGACCAACGAGGAGATGTTCGCCTGCCAAGTGCTGGTACAGATCCCTACGGACGCGCGCTACAGCTCACTCAACCTCGCGCAGGCGGTGCAGATCGTCGCCTACGAACTGCAAATGGCCCAAGGCGGCGCGCGGCCGGCGCCGCGCGCGGAGAAGCCGGCCACGGTGGCCGATCTGGAGGGTCTCTATGCGCAGCTGGACGAAGCCGGCCGCCTAAGCAGCTTCTTCGATCCGCAAGACCCGAAGCGGCTGCGCGAGCGCTGGCGCAGGCTGTTCGCGCGCGCGACGCTCGAGCGCGAGGAGGTCAACATCCTGCGCGGTCTGCTGCGTGCGCTGCTGCGGAACTGGTCCGCCAAATAGTTGACCAAATCAGTAGGACACCCTAGCATTCCGATGTTCATTAGAAAACTCTGAAGGACCTTCATGTTCAGGCGACTGCGTGAAGACATCGGCAGCATCTTCGATCGCGACCCGGCGGCTCGCAATGCCTGGGAGGTCCTGACCTGCTATCCGGGACTGCATGCGCTGCAGATCCATCGCGTGGCGCACTGGTTCTGGACGCACCGCCTGCCCTGGCTCGGGCGCTTCACCTCGCATCTCGGGCGCTGGCTGACGGGCATCGAGATTCATCCGGGCGCGACAATCGGGCGCCGCGTGTTCATCGACCATGGCATGGGCGTGGTCATCGGCGAAACCGCCGAAATCGGCGAGGACACGACGCTTTACCACGGCGTCACGCTCGGCGGGACGACGTGGAACAAGGGCAAGCGGCACCCAACGCTCGGCAAGGGCGTGGTGGTCGGCGCCGGCGCCAAGATCCTCGGTCCGATCACGGTGGGCGACGGTGCCAAGATCGGATCGAACGCGGTGGTGGTGAAGGACGTGCCGCCGGGCGCCACGGTAATCGGCGTGCCGGGCCGCGTGAGCGAAGGCGGGCCGACCAGGGAGGGCGCGCGTTTTGCGGCCTACGCGGTGGTCGCAAACCAGGATGATCCCTACTCGAAGGCCATCCAGACGCTGATCGAGCATTCCCACGAGCTGGACGAGATGCTCAAGGCGCTCAGTGAGAAGCTCGGTCGGCTGGAGCAGGAGCTGGCACGGCAGGAGGCTGACAGGCCCGAAGCCCTCCGCGCTGTCAAGTAATTGATCTGTAATAGAAGTTATAGTTGATAGATTTTGTCGGATTTTGCTATACTTGACCATATTAATCAGGTATTGAGTGCCACGAGGCGAACATGAGACTGACGACGAAAGGCAGGTTTGCGGTGACAGCGATGGTTGACCTTGCGATGCGCCAGGCGCGCGGGCCGGTCACGCTCGCAGCGATCAGCGAGCGCCAGCGCATCTCGCTGTCGTACCTGGAGCAGCTGTTCGGCAAGCTGCGCCGCCACAAGCTGGTGAGCAGCGTGCGCGGCCCCGGCGGCGGCTATAACCTCGCGCAGCCGATGCAGGAGATCTCTGTGGCCGATATCATCTCTGCTGTGGACGAGCCGCTCGACGCCACGCAGTGCGGAGGCAAGGAGAACTGCCTGGACGACAAGCGCTGCATGACGCACGACCTCTGGGCGACCCTGAACGCGAAGATGTACGACTATCTGAGCTCCGTGACGCTGGCCGACCTCGTGGCGCACCAGAGCGGCAAGCACGTCGCGGTGCTGCACTGGCACGCGGCCGAGACGCAGGCCAAGCCGAAGCCCGCGGAGGCGGTGGCGGCATGAAGCTTCCGATCTACCTCGACTACTCGGCGACCACACCGGTCGATCCGCGCGTGGCCGAGAAGATGATTCCGTACCTGAGCGAGCACTTCGGCAACCCAGCGAGCCGCTCGCACTCGTTCGGTTGGAAGGCCGAAGAGGCGGTTGAGGAAGCGCGCGCGCACGTCGCCGCGCTGGTCAACTGCGATCCGAAGGAGATCGTCTGGACCTCCGGCGCCACGGAGTCGATCAATCTGGCGCTCAAGGGCGCGGCCGAGTTCTACAAGACCAAGGGCAAGCACCTGATCACCATGACGGTCGAGCACAAGGCGACGCTCGATACGATGCGCGAGCTCGAGCGCCGCGGCTTCGAGGTCACCTACCTCAACCCGCGGGACGACGGCCTGCTCGACCTGGCGCAGCTCGAGGCCGCGATCCGCCCTGACACGATCCTGGTGTCGATCATGTTCGTGAACAACGAGATCGGCACCATCCAGGACATCCCCGCGATCGGCGCGCTGTGCCGCTCAAAAGGCGTGCTGTTCCACGTCGACTCGGCGCAGGCGACCGGCAAGTGCCCGATCGACCTCGGTGCGCTGAAAGTGGACCTTATGTCGTTCTCGGCGCACAAGACATACGGCCCGAAGGGCGTGGGCGCGCTCTACGTGCGCAGGAAGCCGCGCGTGCGGCTCGAAGCGCAGATCCACGGCGGCGGCCACGAGCGCGGCTTCCGCTCAGGAACGCTCGCCACGCACCAGATCGTCGGCATGGGCGAGGCGTATCGCATCGCGAAGCTAGAGATGGCTACCGAGAACGAGCGCATCCGTGCGCTGCGCGACAAGCTGCTCGCCGGCGTGCGCCGGATCGAGGAGGTGTTCGTCAACGGCGACCTGGAGCGCCGCGTGCCGCACAACCTGAACGTGTCCTTCAATTTCGTCGAGGGCGAGTCGCTCATCATGGCGGTCAAGGACATCGCGGTGTCCTCGGGTTCGGCCTGCACCTCGGCCTCGCTCGAGCCGTCGTACGTGCTGCGCGCGCTCGGGCGCTCCGACGAGCTCGCGCACTCGTCGATCCGCTTCACGCTCGGCCGCTTCACCACTGAGGGGGAAATCGACTACGCGGTGGACCACATCCGGGTCAAGGTGGCGAAGCTGCGCGAGATGTCGCCGCTGTGGGAAATGTACAAGGATGGCGTCGACCTAAATTCGGTACAGTGGGCTGCCCACTGAGGAGTTCGGCAAATGGCATACAGCGACAAGGTCATCGATCACTACGAAAATCCGAGAAACGTCGGATCGTTCGACAAGAGCGAGGAGGGCGTCGGCACCGGCATGGTCGGTGCACCCGCCTGTGGCGACGTGATGAAGCTCCAGATCCGGGTCGGCAAGGACGGCCTGATCGAGGATGCGCGCTTCAAGACCTACGGTTGCGGCTCGGCGATCGCGTCGAGCTCGCTGGTCACGGAGTGGGTCAAGGGCAAGACGCTCGACGAAGCCGAGACCATCAAGAACACGCAGATCGCCGAGGAGCTGGCGCTGCCGCCGGTCAAGATCCACTGCTCGATCCTCGCCGAGGATGCGATCAAGGCGGCGATTGCCGACTACAGGAAGCGCCATGGCGAGCTCGAGCCCGGCAAGAAGGCGGTAAACGAGTAAGACGATGGCAGTCACACTCACCGAAAGAGCGGCCGGCCACGTGCAGGCCTTCCTCGCCAGGCGCGGCAAAGGCGTCGGGCTGCGCGTCGGCGTGCGCACCTCGGGCTGCTCGGGGCTGGCGTACAAGCTCGAGTTCGCCGACGAAATCGGCCCCGAGGATACGCAATTCGAGAGCCACGGCGTGAAGGTGCTGGTCGACCCGAAGAGCCTGCCTTACCTCGACGGCACCGAGCTGGATTTCGCGCGCGAGGGGCTGAACGAGGGCTTCAAGTTCAACAACCCCAACGTCAAGGACTCTTGCGGCTGCGGGGAATCGTTCAACGTCTGACGACCGGCGTTGAGTGCGCGGCGGCGGACGAGGGGGCGCAAGCCCCCTTGTCGTTGGTGAGCATGCAGAATCATTTCGAACTGTTCCACCTGACCCCGGGCTACGCGCTCGACGGCGCGGCGCTCGAGGCCGCGTACCGCGAGATCCAGGCGCGCGTGCACCCGGACCGCTTTGCGCACGCGGGCGACGCCGAGCGGCGCGCCTCGATGCAGTGGACTACGCGCGTGAACGAGGCCTACCGCACGCTTAAGAGCCCGGTGGCGCGCGCGCAGTATCTGCTCGAGCTGCAGGGCGTAGACGTCGCGCTGGAAACGAACACCTCCATGCCGCCCGAGTTCCTGCTCGAGCAGATGGAGCTGCGCGAGGCGCTGGAACGGGCCGGCGACGCGAAGGACGCGGCGGCGCTCGATGCCCTGCGCGTCGGGCTGCGCCGCGAGATGCGAACGCTGGAGGGCTCGCTCGCCGAGGCGATCGACGCGCGACGCGACTACGCCGGCGCCGCGGGCCTGGTGCGCAAGCTCATGTTCCTGGAGAGGCTGGGCGCCGAGATCGATCTCGCCTACGAGGCGCTGGAGGCCTGATGGCGCTACTGCAGATTTCCGAGCCGGGGATGTCGCCCGCGCCGCACGAGCGGCGTCTGGCGGTCGGCATCGACCTAGGCACCACCAACTCGCTGGTCGCCACCGTGCGCAACGGCGTCGCCTCCGTGCTGCCGGACCAGCAGGGCCGCGCGCTGCTGCCCTCGATCGTGCGTTATCTGCCCGACGGGCGCAGCGAAGTTGGCTACCCTGCGCAGGCGCACCAGACCGAGGATCCAAAGAACACGATCGTCTCCGTCAAGCGCTACATGGGGCGCGGCCTGAAGGACGTGGCGCACGTCGAGAACGCGCCCTACGATTTCATCGACACGCCCGGCATGCTGCAGATCAGGACCTGCGCCGGGGTGAAAAGTCCGGTCGAGGTCTCGGCCGAGATCCTCGGGACGCTGCGCACTCGCGCCGAGCTGTCACTCGGGGGCGAACTGGCGGGCGCCGTGATCACCGTGCCGGCGTATTTCGACGATGCGCAGCGCCAGGCGACCAAGGACGCCGGCAGGCTCGCCGGGCTGAACGTGCTGAGGCTGCTGAACGAGCCGACCGCCGCGGCGATCGCCTACGGGTTGGAGAACGCCGCCGAAGGAATCTATGCCGTCTACGATCTCGGTGGCGGCACCTTCGACATCTCGATCCTCAAGCTCTCGAAGGGCGTATTCGAGGTGGTCGCGACCGCGGGCGACGCGGCGCTGGGGGGCGACGACTTCGACCAGCGCGTGTTCTGCTGGGTGGTGGAGGCGGCGAAGCTCGCGCCGCTCGGTGCGCGCGACATGCGCAAGCTGCTAGTGAAGTCGCGCGAAGCGAAGGAGTACCTTACCTATCACGGCGAGGCGCCAGTCAGTGCGCGCCTCTCTTCGGGCGAATGGGTCGATCTTTCGATTACCACTGAAAAGTTCTGTGAGATCACGCAGAACCTGGTGCACAAGACCCTCGGCCCGACGCGCAGGGCGCTGCGCGACGCGGGCCTCACGATCGAAGACATCAAGGGCGTGGTGATGGTCGGCGGCGCGACGCGCATGCCGCAGATCCAGCGCACCGTGGGCGAGTTCTTCCGCCGCGCGCCGCTCAACAATCTCGACCCGGACAAGGTGGTCGCGCTCGGCGCGGCGATGCAGGCCGACGTGCTCGCCGGCAACAAGCCTTCGGGCGAGGACTGGCTGCTGCTCGACGTCATCCCGCTGTCGCTGGGGCTGGAAACCATGGGCGGACTGGTGGAGCGCGTCGTGCCGCGCAACGCCACCATCCCGGTGGCGCGCGCGCAGGAGTTCACCACTTTCAAGGACGGCCAGACGGCCATGAGCATCCACGTGGTGCAGGGCGAGCGCGAGCTGGTGAGCGACTGCCGCTCGCTGGCGAAATTCCAACTGCGCGGCATCCCGCCGATGGCGGCGGGCGCGGCGCGCATCCGCGTCACCTTTCAGGTCGACGCAGACGGGCTGCTGTCGGTGGGCGCGCAGGAAAAGACGACCGGCGTGGAGGCTTCGGTCACCGTCAAGCCTTCCTACGGCCTGGAGGATGCCGACATCGAGCGAATGCTGCGCGACTCCTACGAGCACGCCCGGGACGACATGCACGCACGCGCGCTCGCGGAGCAGCGCGTCGAGGGCGAGCGGCTGCTCGCGGCGACGCGCGCCGCGCTCGCGGCCGACGCGGCGCTGCTTTCGACCGAAGAGCGTGCAGGCATCGAGCGCGCCGTGTCGGCGCTCGAGGCGGTCGCCGGCGGCAGCGATCACCGTGCCATCAAGCAGGCGGTCGATGCGCTCAACCGAGCGACGGAGGAATTCGCCGCGCGCCGCATGGACGCGAACGTGCGCCGCGCGCTTGCAGGGCGCAACATCGCCAGCCTGGACGTCTGACGCGTGCCGAAGATCAAGGTGTTGCCCCACCCCGAGTTGTGCCCGCAGGGCACCGAGCTCGAAGCCAAGGAAGGCGTGTCCATTCTCGATACCCTGCTCGATAACGGCATCGAGATCGAGCACGCGTGCGAGAAGTCCTGCGCCTGCACCACCTGCCATGTCGTCGTGCGCGAAGGATTCGATTCGCTCGACGAGGCGCAGGAGAAGGAGGAGGACATGCTGGACAAGGCCTGGGGGCTCGAGGCCCATTCGCGCCTGTCCTGCCAGGCGAAGGTCCGTAGCCGGGACCTGGTAATTGAGATTCCCAAGTACACGATCAACTACGCGCGGGAGATCCAGGGGTGAAGTGGACCGACATTCACGACATCGCCGCGGCGCTTGCCGACAAGTATCCCGACATCGACCCGAAGGGCGTGCGCTTCACCGACCTGCACCAGTGGGTGCTCGGCCTGCCAGACTTCGGCGACGACCCGAAGCGCAGCGGCGAGAAGATCCTCGAGGCGATCCAGGCAGCCTGGATCGAGGAGAGCGAGTAGACTCCGCGGAATGAATGCCCGGACTTGGATGCTTGCGGCGACGCTTCTGTTCGCGGCGCAGCACGCGGCCGCGCAGGTCTACCGCTGGGTGGACGAAAACGGCACGGTGCACTATTCGCAGTCCGCGCCGCCTCCGGGCGTCAAGTCGAAGCTGCTCGATATCGAGGTGAAGGAAGGCCCGCCGTCGCCCGATTCCAAGGACTGCTACACGGTGCGCTGCCAGGGCGAGCGCATGGAAGAGCGCCTCGCGCGGCGCGAGGAACTGGACGCCAAGCTCGCGGCGGACCGCGCCGCGCTTGCGCCGCGCCCGGTGCGCGGGCTCGATTTCCGCAAGTACGTCAGCATCGAGCGCGGCATGACGGAAGGCGAGCTGCTCGGTATCGCGGGCGAGCCGGATTTCATCGCCGACGAGGGCGCGGTGTACGACGCGCCCGCCACCGCGCAGATCGGGCGCCGCGCGCGCTCGAGCGGCTCGGCGGCGCTTGCGGTGCGCACCTACACCTACATGCCGACCCCAGGCGACCCGTTCACCACCACCATCACGCTGACCGGCGGGCGCGTGTCCGATATCGAGCGCGTACGCAAGTTCTAGCGCGCGGCGCGCTTCAGGGACGCAGCCCGAGCTCGGCGAGCACCGCCTCGATCACGGGCTGGTCACGCAGGCACAGCCTGATCGTGCGCAGCGAGCTGCCGCGTCCCGATTCGAACCAGTCGCGCGCGGCGGCGACGTAGGCGCGCGCGCACACAGGGAGCGGCACCGCGAAAATTCCGCTCGACACCGCGGGGAAGGCGAGCGAGCGCCAGCCGGACTCCTCGGCGCGGTTGAATGCCTCGCCGAGCGCCGCGCGCAGCTTGGCTTCCTCGCCGCCCTCGCCCTGGCGCGGGCCTATCGCGTGAATCACGCCCTTGAAGCGCAGCTTGCCGGCGCCGGTGACGACCGCCGAGCCTGCGGGCAGCGGTCCACGCGCGCGCACGATACGCTTGGACTCCTCCGTGAGTGCCGGTCCGGCCGCGCGCGCGATGAGCCCCGCGACGCCGCCGCCGTGCGCAAGTAAGCCGTTCGCGGCGTTTACGATCGCGTCTACCGGCTCCTCGAGCAGGTTGCCCTGCACCACCTGGAACATGCCGCCCGAGGCGAACGGCAGCTCCGCGAGGATCATCCCTACTCGATGACCTTGGCTTTTGCGCGCAGGTCGCGCACCAGCGTCTCGAGCTTGCGCTGCGAAAGCTCCTGCTCGAGGCGCGGCTTCACCTCGTCGTAGGACGGGAATTTGGCCGGGCGCACATCGTCCAGCCGGATCACGTGATAGCCGAAGCGCGTGTGCACCGGCGTCTGCGTGTACTCGCCCTTCTTGAGCTTCACTAGCGCATCCGCGAAGGCCTTGTCGTAGTAGGCGGGAACGCCCCAGCCGAGGTCGCCTCCCTTGGCCTTGCTGCCCGCGTCCTTGGAGCGCGCCGCCAAATCCTCGAACTTGCCCCCCTTCTTGAGCTCCGCGATGATCATCTTCGCCTCGTCCTCGGTGTCGACCAGGATGTGGCGCGCCCTGTACTCGGTTTCGCCCATGGACGCCTTGGCTTTTTCGTATTCCTTCTTCATCTCGTCTTCGGTGACAGGGTGCTTGCTCAGCCAGTCGCGCACGAAGTTCTGCACGATCACGGTCTGGCGCACCAGGTCGAGCTCGGCCTGCAGCTCGGGGCTCTTCGTGAAGCCCTCGCGCTTGGCCTCCTGCTCGATCACCTCGCGGTTGATGAGGTCCTCGCGCACCGCGGCGCGCAGCTGATCGTCCGGCGAAGCGCCGTGCGCCGCGCGCTCGCGCAGGAGCACGTCCGCACGCCGCTGCGCGATCGCCACGCCGTTCACGGTCGCGATCACGCCGGGCTTGAGGGCGCTCTTGGTCGCGGCCTTCGGGGTTTCCTTGCCAGTCTGCGCGGGCGCCGCCGCCGGCAGGGCGAGGACGGCGGCGCTAAACGCGGCGCCGGCCAAGTGACGGATGTTCATTGAGTTCCTTTCAAGCGATGGTTTGCGCTCGCCATTATGCGCCGGGTTCGCCCGGCGCGCGGGCGGTGATGGCGAGCGCGTGGATCGGATCGTCGATTAGTTCCGCTAGCGCGTCGTACACCATGCGATGACGGGCGACGGTAGGCTTGCCGCGAAACGCCTCGGACACGATGCGCAGCCGCCAGTGCGTTGCGCCGCCCGGCTTCCAGCCGGCATGCCCCGCGTGGGCTGCGCTCTCGTCCGCCAACTCGAGCGCGACCGGCGCGAGCCGCGCGAGGCGCTGCCTGATCTGCTCTTCGACAGTCACTGCTTGCCGCCGCCGTCGTCGATGTGGCGCGCGAGCAACAGGGCTTGTATGAGGACGAACAGCAGCATGAGCCCAGTGCCGCCGAACAGCTTGAAGTTGACCCAAAGGTCGGTGGAAAAATTGAATGCCACGTAAAGATTCGCGCAGCCCATGAAGGCGAAGAACGCCGCCCAGCTCCAGTTGAGCCGGGTCCAGAGCGGCTCGGGCAGCCTGAACTGGGGACCCAGCATGGCGCGGATCAGATTCCTGCGGAATAGTCGCTCGGCCGCCACGAGCACCACCGCGAAGGTCCAGTACAGCACGGTGGGCTTCCACTTGATGAACGTGTCGTTCTGCAGCAGCAGCGTCGCGCCGCCGAAGACCACGATGATCGCCAGGCTCGCCCACAGCATGCCGTCGATGCGCCGCTTGCGCAGCCAAAGCCAGCCGACCTGCATGAAGGTCGCGGCGATCGCCGCGCCGGTGGCGACGTAGATGCCCTTCAGCTTGAAAGCTATGAAGAACAGGATGACCGGGAACAGGTCGAACAGGAACTTCATACGAGGCTGCGGATTCTACCAGTGCGCTTCCGCGCGCGCCGAGACGAGGCGCAGCCGCCCGACCAAGCGCGCGAGCGCCGTCAGCTCGCCGAGCGATTCGCCCTCGAGCAGCTCGAGGTGCGTCGCATCGGCGAGCGGCTGGCCGAAGGTCGGATCGACTGGTCGCCAGCCTTCGCCCGCGAGCCACACTTCGTCCCAGCTGTGGTAGAGGAAGCCTCCGTGCTCCGCGGAGTAGACCAGGCCGTTCACCACGCGCGTCGGGATGCCGAGCGCGCGCGCCAGCGCCGCGAACAGGTAAGCGTGGCCCTGGCATTCGGCGCGGCGCGTGCGCAGCACGTCGACCGCGCTGAACGAGTCGGTCGCCTGCTTGGCGATATTGGCGTCCATCCACGCAATGATGCGGCTCACCGCCTCCGCGGGCGGTACTGAGGCCGGCGCGATGCTGCGCGCGAGCAGCACGATCTGCCCGTCTTCGGACGGCGCGGCCAGGCTGGGCTTCAGGTAGCGCAGGGGCGGTGCGCGCTCGCCGGCGTTACCGGAAATGCTTCGATCGACGGTGCAGGTGAGCTGTGTATCGCTGCGCGCACAGGACTGTCCGTGCGCGCTGGCAAGCGGGAAGTCCGGCGGCACGCCCTCGAGCGCGATCCGCATGCGCGCCACGCTGCGCGGCTCGGCGATCGGCGCACTGCGCAGGATGCTGTAGTCGAGCAGCGCGTCGTTTTTGTTCAGGCTCGCGGCGACGAGGTAGCGCCGCGCGCTCGCTTCGTCTTCGAGCGCGGATACCAGCGTGCCGTGGCTGCTCAGCTCAAGCAGCGGCCGGCCGTCGGGGCTGATCCACGAGGTGGTGTCCAGGCCAAGCATGCTGGTCGTCACGCGGAACGCGCGCCCTTCGAACAGCGTGCTCGACTCGAACGCGGTGACCTCCTGGCGCGCTTCGTCCAGCGTCTGCGTCTCGCCGTTGAACACCAGGTAGCGCCGCGTCTCGCCGACGCGCATGCCGTGCAGCACGGGCAGCAAATCGAGCGCGCTCGAGGGGTAGACCGGGTTGTCGAGCGCGAAGCTGCGCGTCTCGCGGCTGCCGGCAGCCTCGACCGTCATTTCGAGGCGCCGACGGTCCGCGCGGCCCGAAACGCGGAGCACGCTGCCGTCGATGTCCTGCTCGTAGGCGAAGGATTCGAGCGTCAAGTCGTCGCGCACGCGGTCGTGCGCGCGCAGGTTGATGCGCTTGTCCACACCGAGGAAGCGCAGGCGCATCGCCGCCTCCGAATCGATCTCGTAGCGTCCGGGCTCCTGCGGGGCGGGCCTGAGCGCGAGGTGCGTGAAGCCCACTTTCGCGCCGTTGAACACCAGACCTGTCCACAGCTCCGGATGCGGCCAGGAAGCGAGCGCGTGCGCCTGCGGCGCGGGCGGCGAGCCCGCGTCGTGGAAGTACTCGCCCGTAGCCGCGCAGCCGGCGAGCGCCGCGAGCGCGGCGAGGGCGGCTAGGACTTTTCGAATTTCAGCGATGCGGAGTTGATGCAGTAGCGCAGGCCCGTAGGCTGCGGCCCGTCGTCGAACACGTGCCCGAGATGCGCCGCGCACTTCGCGCAATGCACCTCGGTGCGCTGCATGAGGAAGCTGTTGTCCTGCTCGGTGGCCACGTTCTCTGCCTTGAGCGGCTGCCAGTAGCTCGGCCAGCCGCTGCCGGAGTCGAACTTGTGCTCGGAGGAAAACAGCTCCGCGCCGCAGCACACGCAGCGGTACACGCCCTTGTCGTGCGTGTTCCAGTATGGGCCGCTGAACGCGGGCTCGGTGCCCTTGCGCCGCGTGACGTTGAACTGCGTCTGCGTGAGCTGCTTCTTCCAGTCTTCGTCGCTCTTCTTCGTCCTGTCGTCCATCGGTCGATCTCCTAGCGCCAGCCGCCGACTGCCCGCTGGGCGGCCTCGTTTGCTGGCCGCACCACCAGCCCGCTCGCGGACACGCTCACGGTGTAGGCGGCGCCCTCGGCCATCGGCACGTAGGCCGCGCTTCCGTACAGGGCGTCGGCAAGCGGCAGGTAGTCATGATACCTCCGCAGCAGTGCCCAGAGATCGAGTCCGGCCTGCGGCGCCAGGGCATGCACTGTGCGCGGCGCGGACTGGTCTTGGGCAGCGTCGGAATAGCGTCCCGAGAGGCGCTCCAGCCGGTACACCGTGTCGAAGCCGAGCAGCGTGCCGAGCGGACGCCACTTGAGCATCCGCGCGTCGATCTGCCACTCGTCGCCGCGCAGCTCGAAGCTGCGCGGCGCCGCCCCGGGAGTCTCGAGCGTCAGGGCGAACTCCTGCGGCGCGAGCTGGCGCAGCTCGACGCGCGCCGCCTCCTGCTCGTGCGTCAGGCGCGCGTAGGAATGCAGGCCCGCGGCGAGCACGGCGGCGAGCACGCCGAGCAGCAGCAGTGCGAACCCGGCGAGCAGCAGCAGCGTGCCGCGCGCGATCTGCGCGCGGCGCAGGCGGCGCAGCGCGGCGAGCTCGAGCGGCAGCGCGAGCAGCAGCCCGAGCAGCACGAAGCCGGCGAGCAGCGCCTGCGGCGAAATTCCCGAGAACCAGGCGAGCATCGGGGTACTATATTCGCGCCAACAGACGGAGGGAAGCGTGGCGCTAGTGAGGCTGATCGAATATGCGCAGGCATCGCCCGAAGTGCGCGCGGTCTACGATGACATCATGCGCACGCGCGGCGTCGACTGGATCAACAACTTCTGGAAGGCGCTGGCGAACGACCCCGCGCAGCTGCGTCGCATGTGGGACAACGTCAAGCAGGTGATGGCGCCGGGCGCGCTAGACCCGCTGGTGAAGGAGATGGTCTATGTCGCGGTGAGCGCCACCAACGGCTGCGAGTACTGCACGCATTCGCACACCGCCGCGGCACGCAAGAAGGGCATGAGCGACGCCATGCTGATGGAGCTTATGGCGGTAGTGGGGCTGGCGAACGAGACCAACCGCCTCACGAACGGCCTGCGCGTCGAGGTCGACCCGCAGTTCAGGTAGCGCCCGCCTTCGAGCGGTCCCACAGATTCGGTGTCACGGCATTGTGGTAGCCGGAGACGAACTCGCGCGGCGCGCCGGTCGCCGGATCGAAGGTGTGCCGCCTGACCGCGCCGATGTTGGCGCCGTAGACGTGGATGCTGACCGCGGTGCGGTCGGCGGTGGCGTTGGACACCACGTGTACGTCGCCGATGCGCGGCGAGACGCGGTCGATGTCGCCCGGCTTGACGCGGTGGCTGCCCGCCGCGCGCATCGGCTTTCCCGAGGCGAATTCCTCGCACATTTCCTCGCCGCGCATCACGCCCACCAGGCCCCACACGGTATGGTCGTGCACCGGGGTCTTCTGCCCCGGTTGCCAGACGAAGCTCACCACCGAGAAGCGCTCGAGCGGGTCGCAGTACAGCAGGTACTGGCGGTAGGACTCGGGCGAGGGCGCGGCATAGGCCTCGGGCAGCCAGTCGTCGTGCGAGACGAGGTCCTGCAGCAGCCGCGCGCCCTCGTCGAGCATGCGCGGCTCGTCGCCGCCGTGGCGCTCGGCCAGGCGGGTCATGTCCTGCACGAAGCCGCGCAGGCGGGACAGGTTCGGCGGGGGGATGCTCATGGCTTCGCGAGTTTACCC
>DATGDH010000037.1:0-123958 GCA_035310985.1 Burkholderiales bacterium | reverse complement strand
GAATGGTCGATGGACCTGCGCGAGATCGCGATGTCGGTGCAGAACGAGAACCAGATGCTCGCGAATCTGGTGACGCAGATGGGTCAGTACATCCAGACCCTGGAGGCGCAGCTGCAGACCCATCCCAATCCGAGCGTGCAGCCGCGCGGCTGGGCGAGCTCGGGCGGCGGCGGGTTCCTCGGCAATCTCACCGCGGGACTCGGCATGGGTGCCGGCTTCGGCCTGGCCGAAGACGCGATCAACGGCATCTTCAACGCGCTCTAGGTACCTTCGGGCTGCGCGCTACTTCGCGAGCAGCTTCATCGCCTTCTCGAGCCCGGCGAGCGTGGTCGGGAACATGCGCCCGTTCATCAGCTCCTTCATCACCTGGATCGACTGGCGGTAGGGCCAGATCTCCTCGGGCTCGGGGTTGAGCCAGACGCACTTGGCGTAGATGTCGGTGACGCGCTTCATCCACAGCGCGCCCGGCTCCTCGTTGAAGTATTCGATCGAGCCGCCCGGCTGCAGGATCTCGTAGGGGCTCATGGTGGCGTCGCCGACGAAGATCACCTTGTAGTCGTGCCCGTACTTGTGCAGCAGGTCCCAGGTGCGGGTGCGCTCGGAGTGGCGACGGCGGTTGTCCCTCCACACGAAGTCGTACAGGCAGTTGTGGAAGTAGAAGTGCTCGAAGTGCTTGAACTCGGTCTTCGACGCCGAGAACAGCTCTTCGCACAGCTTGACGTGGTCGTCCATCGTGCCGCCGATGTCGAGCAGCATGAGCACCTTGACGGTGTTGCGCCGCTCGGGCCGCATGTGGATGTCGAGGTAGGCTTTCTTCGCGGTCGAGTCGATCGTGCCTTCCAGGTCGAACTCCTCGGGCGCCCCGTCGCGCGCGAACTTGCGCAGGCGGCGCAGGGCGACCTTGATGTTGCGCGTGCCGAGCTCGACCGAGTCATCCAGATTGCGGTACTCGCGCTGATCCCAGACCTTGACCGCGCTGCGGTTGCGGCTCTTGTCCTGGCCGATCCGGATGCCCTCGGGGTTGTAGCCGTAGGCGCCGAACGGCGAGGTGCCGCCGGTGCCGATCCACTTGTTGCCGCCCTGATGCCGGCCCTTTTGCTCTTCGAGGCGCTTCTTCAGCGTCTCCATGAGCTTTTCCCAGCCGCCGAGCGCCTCGATCTTCTTCTTTTCCTCCTCGGAGAGCGTCAGCTCGACCTGCTTGAGCAGCCACTCGAGCGGGATCTTCGCCTCGATGCCGGGGATGGTCTCGACCCCCTGCCAGAACTCGGCGAAGGCGCGGTCGAACTTGTCGAAATTCGCCTCGTCCTTCACCAGCGTCGCGCGGCTCAGGTAGTAGAAGTCGTCCACCGACGGGCCGATCACGCCCTTTTGCAGCGCCTCGATGAGGGTCAGGTACTCCTTGATCGAGACCGGCAGCTTGTGGCTTTTCAGCTTGAGGAAGAAGTCGATCAGCAAATCAGCTTCCCTTGGCCCTCGTCATGAATACCAGGCGCTCGAAAAGGTGCACGTCCTGCTCGTTCTTGAGCAGCGCGCCGTGCAGCGGCGGGATGATCGTCTTCCTGTCCTTCGAGCGCAGCGCGTCCGGCGGGATGTCCTCCGCGAGCAGGAGCTTCAGCCAGTCGAGCAGCTCGGAAGTGGAGGGCTTCTTCTTCAGCCCCGGCACCTCGCGGATCTCGAAGAACACCTCGAGAGCCTCCCTGAGGAGCGACTTCTTGATGCCGGGGAAGTGCACGTCGACGATCTTCTCCATCGTCTCCTTGTCGGGGAAACGGATGTAGTGGAAGAAGCAGCGGCGCAGGAAGGCGTCGGGCAGCTCCTTCTCGTTGTTCGAGGTGATGAACACGATCGGGCGGTTGCGCGACTTGATGAGCTCGCGCGTCTCGTAGACGTAGAACTCCATGCGATCGAGCTCGCGCAGCAGGTCGTTCGGGAATTCGATGTCCGCCTTGTCCACCTCGTCGATGAGCAGCACGACCGGCTGCTCGGCGCTGAACGCCTGCCAGAGCATGCCTTTCACGATGTAGTTGTGGATGTCGTGCACACGCTCGTCGCCGAGCTGCGAGTCGCGCAGGCGGCTCACGGCGTCGTACTCGTACAGGCCCTGCTGCGCCTTGGTGGTGGACTTGATGTGCCACTCGAGCAGCGGCAGGTCGAGCGCTTTGGCGACCTGCAGCGCGAGCATGGTCTTGCCGGTGCCCGGTTCGCCCTTCACGAGCAGCGGGCGTTGCAGGGTGATCGCGGCGTTGACGGCGAGCGTCAGGTCGTCGGTGGAGACGTACTCTTCGGTTCCGTTGAATCGCATGAGGGTGGGTCTGCTGGGAAATTGTCAAATTATATCTTGCGGAGCGGGCAATTCACGTTCGCCGGTTGCCCGCGCCGCCTAGAATTCGCTTGAAAATCATTGGCGGGGGAGGGTCACTTGCGGGCATTTTTCGGACCTGGCTTCAAAGTCGCGGGTCGCCTGAGCCTGCTCGGCAATCTCGTCCTGATCGGAGCGCTGTTCTTCATCGCGCAGTCGCTGTCGGTCCTCGGGGCCGCGGCCTGGCTGGCGTTCGCGGCCGCGCTGTACCTGCTGGCCTCGTTCGTGCTTCTCTCGCGCGGCGGGCTCCTGCGCATCGGCGCGGCCGCCGAGCGTATCGCCAGCGGCGACCTGTCGATGCGATTGCAGGCCGAGAAGGAGGACGCATCCGAAGCGGGCGTCATGTGGGCGTCGGTCGCCCGCATGGCGGGGAATCTGGCGAGCATCGTCTCCGAAGTGCACGCAGGCGCCGCATCGATTTTGTCCGCCTCGCAGGAGATTTCCGGCGGCTATGCGAATCTTTCTCAGCGCACCGACAGGCAAGCGTCCACCCTCGAGGAGACTTCGAGCGCGATGGAGGAGCTCTCCGCCACGGTGCGCCAGAACGCGGACAGCTGTCATCGGGCAAGCGGCCTCGCGCGGGATTCCCGCAGCGCAGCCGGGCGGGCCGCGGAGTCGATGCGACGCCTCAGCGACACGATCGAGCGCATCGACGTGGGCTCGAAGAAGGTCGCCGAGATCATCGGCGTGATCGACGGCATCTCGTTCCAGACGAACATCCTGGCCCTGAACGCGGCGGTGGAAGCGGCGCGCGCGGGCGAGCAGGGCCGCGGCTTCGCGGTGGTGGCGAGCGAGGTCCGGGCCCTCGCGCAGCGCAGCGCCGGCGCCGCCAAGGAAGTGAAGGCTCTGATCGAGGAATCGGTTGCGGGCGTCGCAGAGGGCGCGCGGCTGGTGAGCGAGACCGAGGAAGCATTCGGGCATGCGGTGACGAGCGTGGGCGAGGTAAGCGTCGTGATCGATCAGATCGCCGGGGCATCGGCGGAGCAGAGCGCTGGCGTCGAGGAGATCAAGAAGGCGATCGAGCAGCTCGAGCAAGCAACGCAGCAGAACGCGGCGCTCGTGGAGCAGTCGTCCGCGGCCGTCATGTCCTTCGAGCAGGCGGCGGAACGCCTCGGCCGGGCGGTCGCCTCGTTCAAGACCGACCGCGCCGAATCGCGCGAGCGCGCGATCGCGCTGGTGCGCAGAGGCATCGCTCATCTGCGTGCGCAAGGTCCCGACAAGGCATTCGCCGAGTTCAGCGACCCGCGCGGCCGCTTCGTCGAAGGGGACCTCTACCTGGCCGTGCTCGACATGAACTGCGTGGTGTGCGCAAACGGCGGCAACCCGGCGATTGTCGGAAGGGACGACTCTCAGCTGACGGATAGCGACGGCAAGAGATTCTCGGCCGAGTTCGTGCAGGTCGCGCTCACGCGAGGCCGCGGCTGGGTAGACTACCGCTGGACGAATCCGCGGTCGGGCAAGGTCGAGCCGAAGTCCAGCTACGTCGAGCGCGAAGGCAACTATGTCCTCGCGTGCGGCATCTACCGCGGCGAGCGGCAGGTGGCCGCTCTGCTGGAGCATCCGAGCGCGGCGCGACTGACCCTTTAGCAAGAGCGCTCGCGCGGGCCTAGGGCGAGCCCGCTCATTCAATGAATGTTGAGGCGGTCCGGTGCTTCCGCTAGAATGCGGCCGGTTCACAACCGCCAAGCAATCAAGACCCTTAATGTCCATTCGCTTTCGTACAGCCGTTGCGGCTGCAGGCGTCGTATTGGGCGTGGCAGCGTCCGCAGCGTCGGCGCAGACCGTCACCGGCAACGCCGAGGCCGGCAAGAACAAGAATTCCATGTGCACCGGCTGCCACGGCATCCCGGGCTACCGCACCGCGTATCCCGAGGTGTACCACGTGCCGAAAATCGGCGGACAGCAACCTGCCTACATCATCGCCGCGCTGAAGGAGTACAAGTCCGGCGCGCGCTGGCATCCCTCCATGCGCGGCATCGCTGCGAGCCTGTCGGAGCAGGACATGGCGGACCTTGCGGCCTACTACGGCGGGAGCGGCAAATGAGCCCGGCGCTGCGCATCGTTCTGGCGGCAGCGGCGGCGCTGTCGCTGTCGCAAGCGGCGCTCGGCGCCGACCTCGCGGCGGGCAAGGAGAAGGCCGCGCAGGTGTGCGGGGCATGTCACGGGCCGACGGGCGAGAAGCCGACGCTGCCCGACTACCCGATCCTCGCCGGCCAGTGGCCTGACTATCTCGAGCGGGCGCTGCACGACTACAAGTCGGGCAAGCGCAAGAACCCGATCATGAACGGCATGGCCGCCGCGCTGTCCGACCAGGACATCGAGAACGTCGCGGCCTGGTTCGCCAGCCAGCCCTCGCCGCTGCACAGCGAGCGCTGATTCAGCGCCGCGCGCGGCGCTCCAGGCAATCCAGGTAAGCGGCGCCGTCGGGCGCCGCGCCGTCGCGCTGGGCGCGCCAGACCATCTCGGCCAAGCATTCGATCGCCTCGTGCACGGCGGCATGGCGCTCGCCGTGCCGGGCGAGCAACGCCGCAAAGCGCGCCGCTACGCCCGCCGGCTGATCGATCGAGAGTTGCTCCTCGAGCGCGAGGTGCAGGCTCATGTGCAGGAACGGATTGATCTGGCCGAGCTCGGGAAAGTATTCCTGCTCGCGCTGGCGCTCGGGGTCGGACAGCTGCGCGTGGTATTCCGGGTGCGCGAGCAGCACCTCGAGCGCGAGCGCCTCCATCCCGGCGAGCGGCTCGCCGCCGCGGTACTTGCGCCAGGTCTCGAAGAAGAAGTCGCGCACCTGCTCGCGCGTCGGATTAAACATCGCGCGTCTTTCCCCGGTACTCGCACAGGTCGCGCAGCGCGCACTGCGCGCACTTCGGCTTGCGCGCGACGCAGACGTAGCGCCCGTGCAGGATCAGCCAGTGGTGCGCGTCGCGCGCGAATTCGGGCGGCGTGAACTTGACGAGCTTCTTCTCGACTTCGAGCGGGTCCTTGCCCGGGGCGAGGCCGGTGCGGTTGGCGACGCGGAAAATATGCGTGTCGACCGCGATGGTCGGCTCGCCGAACGCGACGTTCAGCACGACGTTAGCGGTCTTGCGCCCCACGCCGGGCAGCCGCTCGAGCGCCGCGCGCTCGGCCGGCACCCTGCCGCCGTGCTCCGCGACGAGGATCTTCGACAGCGCGATCACGTTCTTCGCCTTGGTGCGGTACAGCCCGATCGAGCGGATATAGTGCTCCAGCCCCTCGACGCCGAGCGCGAGCATGCGTTCGGGAGTGTCGGCGACCGGGAACAGCTTCGCAGTGGCGAGGTTGACCGACTTGTCGGTCGCCTGCGCCGAGAGCACCACCGCCACGAGCAGCTCGTAGGGCGTGCGGAATGCGAGCTCGCTGCGCGGGCTCGGGTTGGCCGCGCGCAGGCGCTCGTAGATCTGGCGCCGCTTGTCCGGGTTCATGCCGCACCTCGCTTGCGCCGTGCGCGCTCCAGCGCCTGGGCGATGACCCTTTGCCGCTCCGGCGCAGAGCGCCGCGCCGGGGCGCGGGCCTGCTCCAGCCGCAGCTTTCTCAGCCGGGCCCGGCGCCGCGCGCCCTCGGTGTCAGCGCGCGTCCAGTTCTCGCGCCCCGAGGGCAGCGTGGCCATGTCGATGCAGTCCACGGGGCAGGGGGGCAGGCAGAGCCGGCAGCCGATGCACCAGGGCTCGGCCACGGTGTGCATCAGGCCGCGCGCGCCGATGATCGCGTCGACCGGACAGGCCGCGATGCACTGCGTGCAGCCGATGCAGCGGCTCTCGTCGATGCGCGCGACCGCGCGGCGCTTCACGGCCTGCGCCTTATCGGGCGCGGTATGCCGATGCGCATTCTGCGATCAGTTCCGGCCCGCGGTAGATGAGGCCGGTGTACAGTTGCACGAGGGACGCGCCGCGCTCGAATTTCTCCGCGGCGTCCGGCCCGCGCATGATCCCGCCGACGCCGATCAGCGGGACCTCTCCCTGGAATTGCGCCGCGAGCGTCGCCAGCACGCGCGTGGCGCGCGTGCGGATCGGCGCGCCCGAGAGGCCCCCGGCCTCCTCGGCATGCGGAAGGCCCTCGACCCCCTCGCGCGATACCGAAGTGTTGGTGGCGATGACCGCGTCGAGGCGGTGCTTGCGCACCGCGGCCGCGATGGCGCGCAGCTGCGCGTCAGGGAGATCGGGGGAGACCTTGAGCGCGAGCGGCACGCGCTTGCCATGCCGGTCGGCGAGGCGCTCGCGCGACTGGGCGAGGCGCGCGAGGAGACCGTCCAGCGCCGCATCCTCCTGCAGGGCGCGCAGCCCCCGCGTGTTGGGGGACGATACGTTCACCGTGACGTAGCTCGCCGCGGGGTATACGCGCTCGAGGCAGGTCTGATAGTCGTCCGCTGCGCGCTCCAGGGGCGTATCGAAGTTCTTGCCGATGTTGATGCCGAGCACCCCGCGCCAGCGGGCGCGCGCGATGTTCGCGAGGAACGCGTCCAGGCCGACGTTGTTGAAGCCGAAGCGGTTGATGAGCGCGCCCTCCCCAGGCAGGCGGAACAGGCGCGGGCGCGGATTGCCGGGCTGCGGGCGCGGCGTCACGGTGCCCACCTCGATGAAGCCGAAGCCGAGCGCGGCGAGCGCATCGATGTGCTCCGCGTTCTTGTCCAGCCCCGCGGCGAGCCCCACTGGGTTCGGGAACTCGAGCCCCATGGCGCGCACCGGCCTCGCGGGCACGCGGTGCGCGGCGAGGTGCGCCAGGCCGAGCGCCTGCGCGGCGCCGATGAGCCCGAGGGTCAGGCGATGGGAGACTTCGGGTTCGAGCGCGAACAGCAGCGGCCGCGCGAGCGCATAGAGCATGCGCCTATTGTAGCGACCGGCCTTACCCGCCGAGTCGCTGCCACTTGCCTTGCAGAAATCCCTCGATCGGGGAGAACCTCGACTTGTAGGCCATTTTGGGGCTCTCACCGATCCAGTAGCCGAGATACAGGTACGGCAGGCCGAGCGCGCGGCAGGCCTCGATCTGCCACAGCACGTTGTAGGTGCCGTAGCTCGCGCCGCGCCGCTCCGGCTCGAAAAAGGTGTAGACCGAAGACAGTCCGTCGGGCAGGTAATCGACGATCGACACCATCACCAACTGGCCCTCGTCGCGGAACTCGACGAGACGTGTGTCGACGCGGCTCTGCAGCAGGAAGTGCGAATACTGGTCGCGGCTGTCGTTGTCCATGCCGCCGCCCGAGTGGCGCTGCGACTGGTAGCGCAGGTAGAGCGCGTAGTGTTCGAGGCGGAACTTGAGCGGCTGCGCCTGCGAGGCCAGGGCGCCGTGCTCCTTCCAGGCGCGCCGCTGCGAACGGCTCGGCACGAAGGCGTTTACCGGGATGCGCACCGGCACGCACGCACGGCAGCTGTCGCAGTGCGGCCGGTAGGTGAAGATGCCGCTGCGGCGGAAGCCTGCCTTGACCAGGTCGCCGTAAAGCTCGGTCGTGATCAAGTGGCTCGGAGTCGCGACCTGCGAGCGCGCCATGCGATCGGGCAGGTAGCTGCACGGGTAGGGCGCCGTGACGTAGAACTGCAGGACTGCATGCGGCAGGTCGTTTAGGCGCGACACCTTAGGCGTGCCTCCTGTGCCAGGTTTCGGGCGGTTCGGCGTAGTTTACCAACGCCGAGAGCTGGCGCAAGAAATCTGCGCGCGGTATTTCACGCGCGCCGAGCGAAGCGAGCAAAGGCGTCCTCATCTGGCAATCGATCATCGGGAAGCCGCGCACGCGCAGCTCCCCGACGAGCGCCACCAACGCGACCTTGGAGGCATCGGTGGCGCGCGAGAACATCGATTCGCCGTAGAACATGCGCCCGAGCGCGACCCCATACAGGCCGCCGAGCAGCTCGCCGTCCTTCCAGGTCTCGACGCTGTGCGCGTAGCCCGCGCGGTGCAGCGCGGCGTAGGCGCGGCGCATGTCGACGCCCAACCAGGTGCCGCCGGCGCCCTTGCGCGGCCCGGCGCAGCCCGCGAGCACGCGCACGAAGGCGGTGTCCAGGCGCACCTCGTAGCCGCGGTTGCGCACGCTCTTGGCAAGCGAGCGCGGGACCTTGAGCTCGTCGCAGACCAGCACCATGCGCGGGTCGGGCGACCACCACAGGACCGGCTCGTGGCCCGAGAACCAGGGGAAGATGCCGCGGCCGTAGGCGTCCAGCAGGCGCGCGGGCGACAGGTCGCCGCCCGCGCACAGCAACCCGTTCGGCTCGGCGAGCGCCCGCTCGACCGGCGGGAACGGCTCGTCCGCGTGCAACCAGGGAATCACCGCGCTAGCACTGCACCTGCTGGCGGCAGTAATCCTCCAGCGGGAACGCGGCGACCGTGCCGCCCGAGGCGCGCTGCGCGGCCTGGCCGTACTCCAGCGCGAGGCGGAACCCGTACTTGGCGAAGAACGCGTCGAACATCTCGCCGCCGAGCGTACCCACCGCGTACAGCGCGTCGCGCGCGGCGTCGTGCTCGAGCAGGATCGCCGCCAGCGGCTGCGGCGCCGGCCCCGCGACCACCTTGCCTCCCGAGGCGGGATCGTACTGGCTGTGCTCCGAGCAGCAATGGATCACGTGCGCGCTACGGTTCGGTCCGCTCGCCTCGGCGCGGTAGCTGATGAAGGTGATCTGGCGCGTCGGGTAGGCCATCTTGTGCGCGCAGATCGCCGAGTAGGCGACCAGCGAGCGGCCGGGACCGACGCCGCCCTGCCACTCGTAGCCGCGCCCGTCGGCCGTGGCGAGGCGCGCCGTCGCCAGCGCGGGGCGCCCGAGGTTCAGCAGGAAGCAAGGCGTCGCTGCGTAGGGGTAGTTGAAAATCAGGTTGCGCTCGGGCGGGATCGCCGCCGCGCGCAGCGGCGCGCCGCGCTCGTCGACCAGCAGCGCGCGTCCGTAGAAGCGCGCCTGCGCTGTGCCCGCCGCGAACAGCGATGCGCCTGCCGCCCACAGTTTGATGAAGTCGCGCCGCTCCATGCGATTCGATTGTAGCCAAACCGCGGTGCGAACTGGCACGGATGCCTTAAGATCCGGGTCCAGTCGCCAGATCATTGCCATGATTTAGAAAACAAAAGCTTCCAAGGAGGAGACATGCAGGCTCTGCAATCCGGCTCGGACGTTCTGTTCGTGTTATTGGGCGCCATCCTGGTGCTCGCCATGCACTCGGGCTTCGCGTTCCTCGAGCTCGGCACCGTGCGCTCGAAGAACCAGGTCAACGCGCTGGTCAAGATCCTGACCGATTTCTGCGCTTCGACGGTGGCGTACTTCGTGCTCGGCTACGGCGTCGCCTACGGCGTGTGGTTCTTCACCGGGGCCGAGCAACTCGCGGCGAAGAACGGCTACGAGCTGGTCAGGTTCTTCTTCCTGCTCACCTTCGCCGCCGCCGTTCCGGCGATCGTCTCGGGCGGCATCGCCGAGCGCGCGCGCTTCTATCCGCAGCTCGCGGCGACGGCGCTGCTCGTCGCGTTCGTGTACCCGTTCTTCGAGGGCATTGCCTGGAACCAGCGCTTCGGCATCCAGGCCTGGCTCAAGTCGGCCTTCGGCGCAGGGTTCCACGACTTCGCCGGCTCGGTGGTGGTGCACGCAGTCGGCGGCTGGATCGCGCTCGCCGCGGTGCTGCTGCTCGGTGCGCGTCGCGGGCGCTACACCAAGGAAGGCGGCATCACCGCGCATCCGCCCTCGTCGATCCCGTTCCTCGCACTCGGCGCCTGGATCCTGTCGGTCGGCTGGTTCGGCTTCAACGTCATGTCGGCGCAGGCGATCGACAAGATCAGCGGCCTGGTGGCGGTGAACTCGCTCATGGCGATGGCCGGCGGCACGCTCGCCGCCCTGGTCGCGGGCCGCAACGACCCGGGCTTCGTGCACAACGGGCCGCTCGCCGGGCTGGTGGCGGTGTGCGCGGGCTCCGACGTGATGCATCCGGCGGGCTCGTTCGTCGTCGGCGCGGTCGCGGGCGTGCTGTTCGTGCGGCTCTTCACGCTGACGCAGAACCGCTGGAAGATCGACGACGTGCTCGGCGTGTGGCCGCTGCACGGTCTGTGCGGCGCCTGGGGCGGCATAGCCTGCGGCATTTTCGGCGCAAAAGCGCTCGGTGGCATGGGCGGCGTGAGCCTCCTGTCGCAGCTCGCGGGCACGCTGCTCGGCATCGCCGTGGCGCTCATCGGCGGCGGCATCGTGTACGGCGCGATCAAGGCCGCGGTGGGGCTGCGCCTCGACCAGGAGGAGGAGTTCAACGGCGCCGATCTCTCCATCCACAAGATCTCGTCGACGCCGTTCAGGGAAGAGGCCTGATGTCCTCGGCGTGGAAGGAAAAGCCGCCGCGGCGCCGGTCGGCGAACCAGTGCTTGAGCGTGAGGCCCACGGTTCGGAACGCGATCTCCTTCCAGGGCACCTGCGCCTCCTCGAACAGCGCCACCTCGAGGCTCTCTTCGCCCGGGCGGAAATCCAGGTCGGCGAGTCGCGCGCGATAGTAAAGGTGCACCTGGTTGACCTGCGGCACCGAGAACAGGGTGAACGGCTCGCCCAGCTCGATGCGCGCGCCGGCCTCCTCGAGCGTCTCGCGCTGGGCCGCCATGGCGGTCGTCTCGTCGTTCTCGAGGAAGCCGGCTGGCAGCGTCCAGTACCCGTAGCGCGGCTCGATCGCGCGCCGGCAAAGCAGGAGCCGCCCGTCCCACTCGGGCACCGCGCCGACCACCAGCAGCGGATTCTGGTAGTGGATTTCGCCGCAGGCGTCGCACACGTAGCGCATGTGCGTGTCGCCCGGCGGCACGCGCCGGCTCACCTCGGCGCCGCAGTGCGAGCAGTACTTCATCAGTTTGCGATCCGCTCGGGCAGGTCGCCCAGGCTCGCGAGCACGCCGTCGGGCACGATACCGAGGCGGTCGAGCGGCGCGCCGCCGCGGTTGATCCAGTAGACGTTGAAGCCGAAGCACTTCGCGCCGAGCGCATCCCAGCAGTTCGACGACACGAAACCGACGTTGGCGGCCGGCACGCGCAGCGTGTCGACCGCGAGCTGGTAGACGCGCGGCGCGGGCTTGAAGGCCTTCAGGCCGTCGACGCTCAGCACCGCGTCGAAGTGCGCCTGCAGGCCCCGGTTCCTCACCAGCGGCTCGATCATGTCGGGCGAGCCGTTGGTCAGGATCGCGAGCTTGCGCCCGTTGCGCCGCAGCTCGGGCAGCGCCTGCGGCACGTCGGCATAGGGCGCGAGGTTAAGGTACTCGTCCATCAGCGTCTTCGCCTGCTTGTCGCCGAGCTGCAGGCCGAGCGCCTCGCAGGCGTAAGCGAGCGCGTCGCGCGTGATCGCCGAGAACGGCTGGTAGCGGCCCATCAGCGTGCGCTGCCAGCTGTACTCGAGCTGCTTCGCGCGCCACAACTGAGAGAGCTGGGCGCCCTGGCCGGGCCAGAACTTCTCGCAACGGTCGGTGACCGCGTGCACGTCGAACAGCGTGCCGTAGGCGTCGAACACCAGCGCGTCGAGCGGCATTTGCGAGTCTCCCTTGAAGGCGCGATGTTAAACTGCCCGCGCCCCTATGGCGAACCGCTACGACGAGCTGTATCGCAGCTTCCGCTGGGACGTGCCGGCGCGCTTCAACATCGCGCAAGCCTGCTGCGGGCGCTGGGCCGCGGACCGCGGCCGCTTCGCCCTGTACTGGGAGGACGAGTCGGGCGCCACCGCCGCCTACAGCTTCTGGGACATCCAGCAGCGGGCCAACCGCTTGTCGAACGCGCTCGCCGCGCTGGGCGTGCGGCGCGGCGACCGCGTGGCGATCGTGCTGCCGCAGCGCCCCGAGACGGCGATCGCCTACATGGCGATATTCCAGATGGGCGCGGTCGCGCTGCCGCTTAGTCATCTCTTCGGCCCCGAGGCGCTCGAGTACCGCATGCAGCACGCGGGGGCGAGCGCGGCCATCGTCGAGCCGGGCACGCTGCCCAATCTATGGGCGATCCGCGACCGGCTGAGCCAGCTGCGCGAGGTGATCGGCGTGGGCGGCGCGCGCGAGGCGGGCGTGCGGTCCTGGGAGGCGCTGTTGGAGCGCTCGAGCCGCGATTTCGCCTGCGTCGATACCGCGGCAGACGACCCCGCGCTCATCATCTACACCAGCGGCACCACCGGCGCGCCCAAGGGCGCGCTCGAGGCGCAGCGCTCGATCCTCGGCAACATCCCGGGCTTCGTGCATTCGCACGACTTCTTTCCGCAGCCCGGCGACATGTTCTGGTCGCCCGCCGACTGGGCCTGGGCGGGCGGCCTGTTCGACGCGCTGCTGCCGAGCTGGTACTTCGGCGTGCCGGTCCTCGGCTACCGCGGGCGCTTCGACGCCGAGCGCGCGTACCATCTGCTGGATCGCTACGGCGTGCGCAACACGTTCCTTTTTCCCACCGCGCTCAAGCTGATGATGAAGGCGGTGCCCGAGCCGAGAAAGAGGTTCCGCATCGGCCTGCGCTCGGTGATGAGCGCCGGCGAGAGCGTCGGAGCGACGGTGATCGACTGGGCGCGCGAGCGGCTCGGCGTGACGATCAACGAGATGTTCGGCCAGACCGAGATCAACTACGTGGTCGGCAACTGCCAGGCGGCCTGGCCGGTGAAGCCGGGCTCGATCGGACGCCCGTACCCGGGGCACCGCGTGGCCATCATCGATGAAACCGGTGCCGAGGTTAAGAGAGGCGATTTGGGGGAGATTGCAGTGCACCGTGCCGGCGACCCGGTGTTTTTTCTCGAGTACTGGAAGAACCCGCAGGCCACGCAGGACAAGTTCGTCGGCGACTGGGCGCTCACCGGCGACCAGGGCAAGATGGACGAGGACGGCTACATCTGGTACCAGGGGCGCTCGGACGACGTGATAAAGAGCGCGGGCTACCGCATCGGCCCGGCCGAGATCGAATCCTGCCTGGTGAGGCACCCCGCGGTCGCCAACGCCGCCGTGATCGGCAAGCCGGATGAGACGCGCGGCGCGATCGTCAAGGCGTTCATCGTGCTGCAGCCGGGCGAGCGCCCGTCCAAGGCGCTCGAGGACGACATCCAGAACCACGTACGCGCGCGGCTCGCGCCCTACGAGTACCCGCGCGAGATCGAGTTCATCGACGCGCTGCCGATGACCACTACCGGCAAGGTGCAGAGAAAGGAGCTGCGCAAGCGCGAAGAAGCGCGCGGGCCTCGCTAGGCCGTGCGCGACGCGACGAGAATCTTGCCGTCGGCTTCCACCACCGTGTCGCCGTGCTGGTTGCGGCTCGTCCCGCGCAGCACGATGACGCCGCCCTTGTGCCTGGGCTTGTCGATCTTCTCGCTCACCGTCCACTCGGTGGCGAGCGTGTCGCCGGCGCGCACCGGCGCCTTGAAGCGGCAGGACTGCTCGAGGTATGCGATCGCCGTGCCGGCGAAGAACATGCCGACCGGCGCCGACACCAGCGCGCCGGTGAAAGGCCCGTGCAGCACGCGCGAGCCGAACAGCGACTGTCCGGCGAATACCTCGTCGACGTGCAGCGGGTTGAAATCGCCGAACATTCCGGAGCCGAGCACCAGGTGCGTTTCGGTCACCGTGAGCCGGGTGCCGAAGCGCTCCCCGGCAGAGACCTCGTCGTACCATTTGCCGTGGAATACCATGCCGACCTCCTTGCCGGCATATTAATATCCGGTGCGCGGATCGCGGTACCATAGCGGCCGGCATTCCAGGAGGAGAGTCGAAATGAAAAGGATCATCGCGCTTCTTTCCGCGGCGCTGCTCGCCGCACCGGCGCTTGCACAGTACCCCGATCGTCCGGTCAAGCTGATCGTACCCTGGGCGGCGGGCGGGGACACCGACAACATCTTCCGGCCCTTCCAGCCGCTCTTTCAGAAGCACCTCGGCGGCACGGTCGTCATCGCCAACGTGACCGGCGCGTCCGGCACGGTGGGCGAGCGCGAGGCGAAGAACGCGCCGCCCGACGGCTACACCCTGTTCGCGGCGCACGACTTCATCCATTCGGCGTACTACACGGGCGTCACCGACGTGCGCTACACGGATTTCGAGCCGATCTGCCTGATCTCGGCTACGCCCTCGGTGATCACCGCGAGCCCCAAGACGCCGTGGAAGACCTGGAAGGAGCTCTATGACGACGCGAAGGCGCGTCCCGGGCAGATCACGGTCGGCGCGTCGCTCGGTTCGACCAGCCAGTTCTCGATGGCGCTGGTGGAGAAGGCGGCGGGCATCAAGTTCAAGTACATCCCGTACGACGGCCTCGCGCCGCGCATGAACGCGATCCTCGGCGGCCACATCGACCTGACCGATTCGAACCTCACGCAGAAGTCGAAGGTGGACGCCGGGTTGCTCAAGTTCATCGCGATCCTGGGCGACAAGCGCAACCCCGAGATCCCGAACGTGCCGACCTTGAAGGAGCTCGGCTACAACGTGGTGTACGCGGTGTCGCGCGGCATCCTGGTGCCGAAGGGCACGCCCGAGGCGGTGCAGGCCAAGCTCGAGTCGGCCTGCGTCGCCGCGGCCAGGGAGCCTGCCTTTGCGCACTCGATGTCGCTGCAGGGCACCGAGGTGCGCACGCTCGGGCGCAAGGGCTACGCGGATTTCCTCAGCGAGGACGACAAGCTCTACAAGGAAGTCTCCGACGAGCTCGGCCTGACCAAGAAGCGCTGATGCTCGGACGCGATAGCGTTACGGGGCTGGCCTGCCTCGCGCTCAGCCTGGGCATGCTCGTGCTCACGCGCGGGCTGCCCGAATCGGCCATGGTGCCGGTGGGGCCGGCGTTCTATCCGCGCATCGTGCTGGTACTGATGGCGGGGCTGAGCCTGCTGCTAGTCGCGCTCGATTGGCGGACCGGGCGAGCCGGCCGGCCCGCCGGCGCGAAGGCCGCCGCGGCGCCCAATTACCGCCTCGTCGTCGTCACCTTCACGGCATTCATCGTCTACGTCGTCCTCCTGCCGCTGCTCGGCTTCCGCATCGCCACGTTCCTGTTCGTCGGCGGGCTGCAGGCGCTGCTCGAGCCGCCGCGCAGCGCGCGCCGCTGGGCGCTGGTGCTGGTGATCGCCATCGTCACGACGCTGGTGACGTATCTCGCGTTCGAGCAATACCTTTCGGTGCTGCTGCCGCGCGGCAGATGGACGGAGTTCTAGCGCGTGGAAGTCTCCTACGAGCACCTGTTCGCCAGCATTCTCGCCATCCTGCACCTGAAGTACCTGGTGCCGCTGCTGCTCGGCACGGTGGCGGGCGTGATCGGCGGCGCGCTGCCGGGCATCACGATCACCATGACGATCATCATGGTGCTGCCGTTCACCTTCGGCCTCGATCCGCTGCAAGGATTGGCGGCGATGACCGGCGTGTACGTGGGCGGCTCGGCGGGCGGCTCGATCACCGCGAGCCTGATCGGCATCCCGGGCACGCCGTCTGCGATCGCGACCACCTTCGACGGCTTCCCCATGACGCGCAACGGCGAGCCCGGGCGCGCAATCTGGGTGGGCGTGTGGGCCGCTTTCCTCGGCGGCCTGCTCGGCGGCGTGTTCCTGATCGCCGCCACCGGTCCGCTCGCCTCGGTCGCGCTGGAGTTCGGGCCGTGGGAGTACTTTTCGCTGTTCGTGTTCGCGCTGTCGATGGTCGCCGGGCTGGTCGGCACCTCGATCACCAAGGGGCTGCTGTCCGGGGCGATCGGCCTCGTGATCACCGTGATCGGCTCAGATCCGATCATGGGCGTGCCGCGCTTCACGCTCGGCACCGATTTCCTGCGCGGCGGGTTTCCGTTCCTGCCGGTCCTGATCGGCATCTTCGCCTTCGCGCAGCTCATGTCCGACATCGAGAAGATGCGCCGCGACGGCAGCTCCGAATCCACCGGGCCGATGCCGAAGCTGTGGGTGTCGCAGCCCAAGGTGTTGTGGGAGATCCTCAGCCGCCCGTTCCTGCTCATCTGGTCGACGTTCATCGGCATCCTGATCGGCGTGCTGCCGGCGATCGGCGGCAGCGCGGCGAACGTCATGGCCTACGACCAGGCGAAGAAGTTCTCGCGCCGCCCGGAGAAGTTCGGCACCGGGATTCCGGAGGGCATCATCGCCTCCGAGTCGTCCAACAACGCCAACGTCGCGGGGTCGCTGGTCACCATCATGGCGTTCGGCATCCCGGGCGACGCGGTCACGGCGGTGATGCTCGGCGCGATGACGATCCACGGCATCCAGCCCGGGCCGCTGTTCATCTCCCAGCACCCGACGATCGCCTACGGCATCTACGCGGCGTACCTCGTCGCCCTGCCGCTCATGGTGCTGGTGATCGCCGCCGGCGCGCGCGCCTGGCTGCGCGTCATCATGGTGCCGAAGTCGATCCTCATCCCCATTGTCCTGGTGCTGTGCGTGATTGGCGCCTACGCGCTGAACAACATCATGGACGACGTCTACGTGCTGCTGATCTTCGGGCTGGTCGGCTACGCTCTGGTGAAGCTTGGCGTTCCGCTCGCGCCGCTCATCCTCGGCCTGATCCTCGGCGACCAGATCGAGCTCAACATGATCCGCGCGATTGCCACCGATCCGAGCCCGTGGCTGTTCCTCACACGCCCGATCTCGGGCGGCCTGCTCCTTGCCTCGGTGCTGTCGATGGTGCTCGCGTTCTGGCAGCACCACCGCGCCAAGGCGCGCGGCGCGACGGCCGAGGAAGAGGACGTCGATTTCTGAGGGCGACGCTGCGGCCCGCGAGACGTACTGGCGCCCCGGATACGAATCGAACGTACGACCTGCCCCTTAGGAGGGGGCCGCTCTATCCACTGAGCTACCGGGGCGCGTGCCGCGATTCTAACCTTTAGGGCCGACATGGACCGCGATTCGCAGCCGTCGGGCGCCGCGCCGAATCCGCTCTTGTCGATGGGCGACGGGGTGTTCCTCACCATCGGCCTGGTGATCGGCGTCGGGATCTTCAAGCTGCCGGCGCAGGTCGCGGCGAGCACGGCGGACGCTCGGCAGTTCCTCGCCGTGTGGCTGCTCGGCGGGCTCGCCTCGCTGTGCGGCGCGCTGGTGTACGCCGAGCTCGCGGCGCGCCGGCCCGAGACCGGCGGCGAGTATGCGTTCCTCGCGCGCGGTATCGGGCGCGGCGCCGCGTTCGTGTTCGCCTGGTGCCGCATGACGGTGATCCAGACCGGCTCGATCGCCGCGGTGGCCTTCGCCTTCGGCGACTACGCCTCCCAGATCCTGCCCCTCGGCGCGCACGGCTCCGCGCTGTGGGCGGTGCTCGCGATCGGGGCGCTCACCGGGCTGAACGTGGCCGGAACGCGGCAATCGAAATCGCTGCAGAAGGTCGCCGAGATCGCGCTCGTCGGCGCGCTGGTGCTGCTCGCGCTGGCCGCGCTCGCGAGGGGCGGGGCGCCGGCGGCGCCGGCGGGCGCCGCGCCGGGCGCATCGTTCGGCCTGGCGATGGTCTTCGTCCTGTTCGCCTACGGCGGTTGGAACGAGGCCGCGTACCTCGCGGGTGAGCTGCGCGACGCGCCGCGCAACATGGCGCGCGTGCTGGTGCTCGGCATCGCCGCGGTCACGGCCGTGTACCTGCTGGTCAACCTCGCGTACCTGGCGACGCTCGGTCTGGGCGGGATACGGGCTTCGCAGGCGGTGGCAGCGGACGCGATGCGCGCGGCTGCGGGCGAGCACGGCGCCCGGCTGCTCGCCGCGCTGGTGTGCGTCTCGGCGCTCACCACCATCAACGCGGCGATCTTCACCGGCGCGCGCACCACCTGGGCGCTCGGCAGGGACTATCCGCTGCTCGGTGCGCTCGGCGCCTGGCGCGAGCCGGGCAGCACACCAGCCAACGCGCTCATCGCGCAAGCGGCGGTGACGCTCGTCCTGGTGCTTGCCGGTTCGGCGACGCCCGACGGCTTCGGGGCCATGGTGGCTTACACTGCGCCCGTGTTCTGGACTTTCTTCCTGCTGACCGGCGTGACGCTGTTCGTATTCCGCGCGCGCGAGCGGCGCGCGGCGCAGGCGGCGCCGGGTTTCCGCGCACCGCTCTTTCCGCTCGTGCCGGCGGCATTCGTCGCCACCTGCGGCTACATGCTGTGGTCTAGCCTCGCATACGTGCGCGACCCGGTCTACGGGCCGAAGTTCGGCGCGATGGCGCTCGCCGGCATCGCCGTGATGGCGGCGGGTGTGCCGCTCTATTTCTTCGCCCGGAGAGGCGCGCCATGCGCGCGCTGATCGCGTTTCTCGCGACGGCGTTCGCCGCGGCCTCGGCCCAGGCGCAGGACTACGCGCGCGAGCAGCGCTGGGCCGAGGAGGTCGTGCCGAACGTGGTGGTGGGCGACGCGGTTTGGCTGAAGGAGCCTTCGGGACGGAAGTTCCTCGGGCTTTACGCGCCGGCCGAGCACGCGAAGACCGCGGTGCTGCTGGTGCATGGAATCGGGGTGAATCCCGACTACGGCGTGATCGGCACGCTGCGCGCGGCGCTCGCCGACAAGGGGCTCGCGACGCTCTCCATCCAGATGCCGGTGCTCGCGGCGGACGCAAAGGTGGCGCACTACTACCCGGCGCTATATCCCGAGGCGGGCGAGCGCATCGCCGCGGGGGCGAGCTGGCTCGCGGCGAAGGGCTACGGGCGCGTGGTGCTGCTCTCGCACAGCCTGGGCTCGTGGATGAGCGAGTGGTACCTGGAGCGCACGCCGCAACCGCGCTTCGCCGCCTGGGTGTGCCTCGGACGCGGCGGCGCCTTTGCCGAGCCGGCGAAGCTGCGTCTGCCGGTGCTCGACGTATACGGCGAGTACGATCTGCCGCTGGTGGCCGCCACCGCCGCCGCGCGGCACGCGGCGCTGCCGAACGAGAAGCAGGTTGAAATCGCGGGAGCCGATCATTTCTATACCGGGCGCGAAGAGGCGCTGACGAAGGCGGTGGTCGATTTCGTCGCGGAGCTCAAATGACGCTCACCGAGCTGCGCTACATCGTCGCCGTGGCGCGCGAGCGGCATTTCGGGCGTGCCGCGGAGTCGTGCTTCGTGTCGCAGCCGACGCTCTCGGTGGCGATCAAGAAGCTCGAGGAGGAGCTCGGCGTCGCGCTGTTCGAGCGCGGGCCGGGCGAAGTGACGGTGACGCCGACCGGCGAGCGCATCGTCGAGCAGGCGCAGCGCGTGCTCGAGGAGGCGGCGCGCGTCAAGGAGCTCGCCGCATCGGGCAGCGACCCGCTCGCCGGCACGCTGCGCCTGGGGGCGATCTACACCATCGGCCCTTACCTCCTGCCCAAGCTCATTCCCGTGCTGCGCAGAAGCGCGCCTTCGATGCAGCTCCTCATCCAGGAGAACTTCACCCACAAGCTCGCCGAGATGCTCAAGCACGGCGAGGTGGACGTGATCGTCATCGCGCTGCCGTTCGCCGAGCCCGGGGTGGTGACGCGCGCGCTGTACGACGAGCCGTTCATGGTCGCCGTGCCGCGCGGCCACGCCTGGGAGAAAAAGAAAAGTGTCTCGGCCGACGAGCTGACCAGGGAAAGCCTGCTGCTGCTCGGCGAGGGGCACTGCTTCCGCGACCAGGTGCTCGAGTTCTGCCATGCGGCAGCGCACGCGCCGCAGCGCAGCGGCCTGGCGCGTGCGCTCGAGGGCGGCTCGCTGGAGACGATCCGCCAGATGGTGGCGAGCGGCGTCGGCGTCACCGTGCTGCCGTCCACTTCGGTGGCGGCGGGCGGCGGCGCGAACGAGCTGATCCGCATCCGCCCGTTCACCCGGCCCGTGCCCGACCGGCGCGTCGCGCTCGCCTGGCGCAAGAGCTTTCCGCGCCCGCAGGCGATCGAGGCGCTCAGGCAGGCGATCCTCGCCTGCGACCTTGCGCAGGTGACCAAGCTGCCGCACGCAGCGACGGAGAGCTGACATGAAAGGCGTGGTGTTTCTCGGCGAGCGCGAGCTCGAGCTGCGCGAGTTTCCCGACCCGACGCCGGGCACTGGCGAGGTGGTGATCGAGATGAAGGCTTCCGGCATGTGCGGCAGCGACCTTCACGCCTACCGCGCGCCGCGCGCGGGCGCGGGCATGGGCGCTGCGCTCGGCCTGGGCGGCTCGGGCGGGCCCGTGATCGCGGGCCACGAGCCGTGCGGGGTGGTCGTGGCGCGCGGCGCCGGGGTGAGCGAGGCCGAAGCGCCGCTCGGCGCGCGCGTGATGAACCATCACTACAAGGGCTGCGGCCTTTGCGCGCACTGCCGCACCGGCTGGTCGCAGCTATGCCGCGCGGGTATCACGGTGTACGGCGTCACCGGGAACGGCGGGCACGCGCACTATCTCAAGGCCCCGGCGCGCACGATGGTGCCGCTGCCCGAGCCGTTATCGTTCGAGGAGGGGGCGGCGATCTCCTGCGGCACCGGCACGGCCTACGCGGCGCTGCACCGCATGAAGCTCTCGGGGGAGCATACGCTCGCGGTGTTCGGGCAGGGGCCGGTGGGCCTCTCGGCGACGCTGCTCGCCTCGGCGATGGGAGCGCGCGTGATCGCGCTCGACACGAGCGCCGAGCGGCGCGCGCTCGCGAAGGACTTCGGCGCCGAGAGCGTGCTCGACCCGCGCGCCGCGGACCCGGTCGCGGCACTCAAGGACCTGACGCGCGGCGAAGGCGTCGACCTGGCGCTCGACTGCAGCGCGGCGCCCGACGCGCGCGCCGCGGCAACCCGAAGCGTACGCACGTGGGGCATCGTGTGCTTCGTGGGCGAGGGCGGCGACGTGCGCCTCGAGGTGAGCCCGGACCTGCTGCGGCGCCAGGTGACGCTCATCGGCTCGTGGACCTTCTCGAGCGTCGGGCAGATGGAGTGTGCGCGCTTTGTCGCCGAGCGCGGCATCCCGCTCGGCAAGCTCATCACCCAGCGCTGGCGTCTCGAGCAGGCGGCCGAGGCCTACCGGCTCTTCGACCGGCAGACCACCGGCAAGGGCGTGTTCGTATTCTGAGCCGAGCATGGCCCACGCCGCGCTTCCCCCTTCGGACTGGGTCGTGCGCTGGTCGCGCCTCGTGCCCGCGGGCGAAGTGCTCGACCTCGCCTGCGGCGAGGGACGCCACGCGCGCTACCTTGCGGCGCGCGGACAACGGGTGACCGCGCTCGATCGCGACCGCGCCGCGCTGGACGCGCTCGCTGACGCCGCGCGCGTCGAGACCGTGTGTGCCGACCTCGAAGACGGCAGCCCCTGGCCGCTCGCCGGACGTCATTTCCAGGGGATCGTGGTCGCCAACTACTTGCACCGTCCCCTATTCAGGCATTTGATCGGCGCGCTGGCGCCCGGCGGGGTGCTCGTCTACGAAACGTTCATGGCGGGGAACGAGCGCTTCGGAAAGCCGTCTAACCCGGATTTCCTGCTGCGCCCGGGGGAGCTCATCGAAGCCTTCGGCGGCGCGCTCACCGTGATTGCCTTCGAGCAAGGAACGGTGATGCGCCCCAAGCCCGCGGTCGTGCAGCGCCTCTGCGCGCGCAAGGGGTCCGCCGTGGAGGTCACGCTGGTAGAATTTCACGATTTCGCACCTCAACGGAGTTGTACACCATGATCACCGGAAGCCTGGTTGCGATCGTCACACCGATGCACGAGGACGGCAGGCTCGACCTGGAAAGCTTCAAGCGCCTGATCGACTGGCACGTCGCCGAGGGGACCGACGGCATCGTCGTCGTCGGCACGACGGGCGAGTCGCCCACCGTCGACTTCGACGAGCACAAGGCGCTGATCCGCCTGGCGGTCGAGCACGCCAAGGGGCGTATCCCGATCATCGCCGGAACCGGCGGCAACTCGACCGCGGAGGCGATCGAGCTGACCGAGTCGGCGAAGCGCGCGGGCGCTACGGCCTGCCTGTCGGTGGTGCCGTACTACAACAAGCCGACCCAGGAAGGCATGTACCGGCACTTCAGCACCGTTGCGGAGAAGGTCGGCCTGCCGATGATCCTGTACAACGTGCCGGGCCGTACCGTGGCCGACCTGCAAAACGACACCGTGCTGCGCCTCGCGCAGGTACCGAACATCATCGGCATCAAGGACGCCACCGCGAACATCGAGCGCGGCACCGACCTGGTCAAGCGCGCGCCGCGCAACTTCGCGATCTACAGCGGCGAGGACTCGACGGCTCTCGCGCTCATTCTGCTCGGCGGGCACGGCGTGATCTCGGTCACCGCGAACGTGGCGCCGAAGCTGATGCACCAGATGTGCGCGGCTGCGCTCGTCGGCGACGTCAAGAAGGCGCGCGAGATCAACCTGCGGCTGCTGCCGCTGCACCAGCGGCTGTTCCTCGAGGCCAATCCGATTCCGGTGAAATGGGCGCTCGCCGAGATGGGCATGATGGCGCCCGGGCTGCGCCTGCCCATGACGCCGCTGTCGGAAAGGCACCACCAGGCGCTGCGCGAAGCGCTGCACGAGGCGGGCGTGTCGCTGCCCGGTCTGCGCGTCGTGGAGGGCCGCGCCTGATGCGTCGCCTGACCGCCGCCGCGCTCGCGGCGCTGTTCGTCGCCGGCTGCGGCACGACCTCGGACACCGAGTACAAAAGCGCGGGCTCGATACCGCAGCTCGAGGTGCCGCCCGACCTCACCACGCCCAAGGGTGACAACCGCTACGTGCTGCCCGAGGAGAGCGAGAAGGCGACCACGCTGTCTGGCTATCAGGCCGGGCAGGTACAGCAGGCGAAGGTGGGCGACACCGGCTTGCTGCCGCACGTCGCCGACATGCACGTGGCGCGCGACGGAAGCGAGCGCTGGCTGGTGGTTTCGAACGAGACGCCGGACAGGCTGTGGGGACCGGTGAAGGACTTCTGGCAGGAGAGCGGCTTCCTGATCAAGACCGAGATGCCCGAGGCGGGGATCATGGAGACCGACTGGGCCGAAAAGCGCGCCAACGTACCGCAGGGCATGGGGATCCGCGGCATGCTGAGCAAGTATCTCGGGCAGACCTACGATACCGCGCAGCGCGACAAGTTCCGCACGCGCATGGAGCGCACCGCCGACGGCAAGGGCACCGAGATCTACATCAGCCATCGCGGCATGGAGGAAGTCCTCTCCAACGACACGACCGGCTCCACCGTCTGGCAGCCGCGCCCGCCCGACCCCGGCCTGGAGGCAGAATTCCTGCGTCGCCTGATGGTGCGCCTGGGTGCCGACCAGCAGGTCGCCAAGCAGCAGGTCGCCGCGGTGCAGACGGGTACCGACCGCGCCGGGCTCAAGAAGGGCCCGGACGGGAGCGAGCAGCTCGCCGTGTACGAGCCCTTCGACCGCGCCTGGCGGCGCGTCGGGCTGGCGCTCGACCGCGTCGGCTTCACGGTCGAGGACCGCGACCGCAGCAAGGGCGTCTATTACGTGCGCTATGCGGATCCGGAAGCGGAGATGCGGGCGAAGAGCAACGAGAAAGGCTTCTTCTCGAAGCTGTTCTCCGGCAGCTCGTCGAACGTCAAGGCCGAGCAGTACCGCGTCGCGGTCGAGGACCAGAAGGACAGCAGCACGGTCCAGGTGCTCGACAAGGACGGCAAGCGCGACACCTCCAGCACCGCGCATCGCATCCTTGCCTTGCTGCACGAGCAGCTGAAATAGGCGCGGCGCGGCGCGCATGCGCTTCGCCTCGCTCGCGAGCGGCAGCAAGGGCAACTGCCTGGTCGTCGAGGCCGGCGTCTCGCGCCTGCTCGTAGACTGCGGCCTCGCGCCGCGCGAGACCGAGCGCCGGCTTGCGCGCCTCGGCCTCGCGCCCGGCGATCTTTCCGCCATCGTCCTTACCCACGAGCACGACGACCACTCAAGAGGTGCGTTCGCCTTCGCGGCGCGGCACGGACTCGAGCTGTGCATGACGCGCGGCACGCAGCGCGCGCTGGAGGAGTCGGGCGTTCCTCCGACCGGGGTCGCGACGCGCCTCGTCGACGCGCGCACGCGGTTCGCCGTCGGCGATCTCGAGCTGCGCCCGTTCACCGTGCCGCATGACGCGCGCGAGCCGGTACAGTACGTGGTGTCGGACGGCGCGCGCCGGCTGGGGGTGCTCACCGACCTCGGAGCCCCGACGCGCCACGTCGAGGAGACGCTCTCGGGCTGCGATGCGCTGGTGCTCGAGTGCAACCACGACTTCGAGATGCTGTGGAGCGGGTCCTATCCGAAGTGGCTCAAGGAGCGCATCGGCGGGCCATTCGGGCACCTCGCCAACGCGCAGTCCGAGCGGCTGCTGGCCGTGCTCGACCGTTCGCGCCTGAAACACGTGCTCGCCGCGCATCTGTCCGAGCAGAATAACCGGCCGGTACTCGCGCGCGCGGCGCTCGCGCGCGCGCTCGGCTGCGCCGAGCACTGGGTCGGGCTTGCAACCCAGGACGACGGCTTCGGCTGGCGCGCGCTGGAATGAAAAACGGCGGCGGGCGGTGAGGCGCGCCGCCGTTGCGGGTCTGGACCGCGCTTACTTCTTCTCTTCTTTCTTCTCTTCGGTCGCGGGCGCGGCCGGAGCGGCAGGCGCGGCCGCCGGGGCTGCGCCTTCCTTCGGCGCTTCCGCGGCGGGTGCGGCCGGGGCCGCCGGGGCGGGAGCCGCCGCCGGAGCGGGTTGCGCGGGTGCGGCCGCCGGGGCGGGCGCCGGCGCGGGCGCGGGTTCTTCCTTGCTGCAGGCGGCCAATGCGGCGGCCATGGCCGCAGCGATGAGCAACGATTTGTTCATGTGCGTTCCTTCAGGGTTTTAATGTGGATCAATTACGTCAGGTTCTCGGCCGACGGGACGGCCGGGGGCGCATTCTAGCTCAAAGTCCGAGGGTGGTGGGAGCGACCGCGGGAAACGACGCCGTCCATATTTCGCCGAAGCGCCCGCGCATGGCAAACGCCTCGTTCTCGTCGTTCAGCCCGAGCGCGCCGCGGAAGAACTGCGCCGACGGCCGGCGCACGTAGTGCAGCGCGTCGAGCACCAGGAACGAGTCCTGCGCCTTGCGCGCCTCTTCCTGGGTGCGGTGGATCTGCACCGCATGCGAGTGGCGCGCGACGAGCGCCATCATGCGCGCGCAGTACTTGGTGAGGAAGTCGGTGTCGTGCAGCGCGACGTACAGGCGGCGCGTGCGGCTCGCTTGCAGGAAGCGCTCGATGCGCCCGATGCGCTCGGCCGAGTCGAGGCGCAGTCGGGAAAGGTCCGGGTCGAACAGGCGCAGCTCGCGCCCGTCCTGCGCGAGCAACAGGTCGACCGCGGCCTGGAATGCCGCCTCGTCGTCGAAGCGCTCGTAGCGCGGCGCGCGCGCGTCGCTCAATGCCGTTTCTCCAGATGCAGGTAGCCCGACCGGTACCAGTCGTAGATTAGATCGGCGAGTCCTGCCGCGGCAAGGCCCCGGCCGGCGGCGCGGCGCGAGTCGGCGAGCGCAGCGAGCGCGGCGCGCTGGCGCGCGCTCGCCTGCAGCGATTCGCCGTTCACGAAGAAGCCCGTGCCGTGGTAGAGCAGCTGCGTGCGGGCGTCGAGCGCGACCTCGGCGCGCGCGAGGCTCCGGCCGAAGGCCGCGCGCGCGAGCGCTCGCCGCGGCGGGGCGAATACGAGCTGCGGCTTTGGCGTGCTCAGGTAGGTGCCGAGGAACTCGTCGACGTCGTGCCCGGACCAGCGGATGCGGGCGAGCAGCCGCCGCGCATGCTCGAGCAGCGGGGAGGGGATGCGTCCAGGCTTAGCCGTCGGACGCAGGCCGGGGTCGCGGTAGGCGAGCTCGGGCAGGCCGCGCTCGTGCAGCCAGTCGAGGAACGACGCGCCGAGCTCGGCGCCGCGCGGCGCGCGAAAGCCGATCGAGTAGGTGAAGCATTCGTCGAGCGCCACGCCGTCGTGCCCCCAGCCCGGCGGCAGGTAGAGCAGGTCGCCCGGCTCGATTAGCAGCTCCTCCTCGGCCGTGAAGCCCTCGATCAGCCTGAGCGGCGCGCCCTGCACTTCGGCGAAGGAACGCGGGCGCGCCAGGCGCCAGAGGCGCCGTCCGGGCCCCTGCAGCAGGAACACGTCGTAGGAGTCGTAATGCGGACCGACCCCGCCGCCCGGTGCGGCGTAGCTCACCATCACGTCGTCCAGGCGTGCGTAAGGCAGGAAGCCGAAGCGGCGCAGCAGACGCTCGGCGGCCGGCACGTGCAGGTTCAGCCCGCTCACCAGCAAGGTCCAGTCGCGCGGCGGCAGGGCGCGCAGACGCGCGCGCGGCAGCGGTCCCTCGGTGACCCGCCAGCGCCCGCGGCGCCGCTCGACCAGGCGCGACTCGACGTCCGCGCGTGCGGCGAGCGCGGCGAGCGCGCCTGCGCTCGCCGCGCCGCGAAAGCCCGGCAGCGCGCCGCGCACCAGAAGCGGGCGCTTCTGCCAATGACGCCGCAGAAAGGCAGCCGGCGCCAGCCCGCCGAGCAGTCGGTCGCCCATCGCGCGATTATATGTGCGCGCGGCGCGCTCGAGCGCGGCGCCGGTCGCCGGGATACTTGCCATGGCGCCGACACGATGCTTTAGAATCGGCGCGACATGTTGCAGACCGGACAGCCCGCGCCAACGTTCTCCCTGCCCGACGCCGACATGCAGAGCATCAGCCTGTCGGACTACAAGGGCCGGAAGCACGTCGTGCTTTATTTTTATCCGCGCGACGGCACGCCGGGCTGCACGATGCAGGCGGTGGATTTCTCCGACCACGAAGACCAGTTCAACAAGCACGATTGCGTGGTGCTCGGCGTGTCGCGCGACGACTGCCTGACGCACGCGAGCTTCCGCGACAAGCACGGGGTTTCGGTCGGGCTGCTGTCGGACCTCGACGGCGACGTGTGCCGCCGCTACGGCGTGCTGCAGCAGAAGGAGAACGAGGGCGTGCTGCGCGAGTGCCTGGTGCGCTCGACCTTCGTGATCGACAAGAAGGGCGTGATCCGCTACGCCGCCTACGGCGTGAACCCGCGCGGCCACGCGCTCGACGTGTTCGAAGTGGTGCGCAAGCTGAAGGCCTGAACTTGGCGGTGGTCGCCGAGAATACGGTGGTCGAGCTGGCAGTCGACCTGTACGACGCGCAGGGCGCGCTGCTGCAGGCGGGCGAGGAGCCGTTCGTCTACCTGCACGGCGGCTACGGCGGCCTGCTCGACGCGCTC
This sequence comes from Burkholderiales bacterium, assembly GCA_035310985.1. GTDB lineage: Bacteria > Pseudomonadota > Gammaproteobacteria > Burkholderiales > SG8-39 > DAHVFK01. The sequence continues at coordinate 96,660 of DATGDH010000037.1, read as the reverse complement.
GAGCGCGCGCTCGAAGGCAAGAGCGCGGGCGACGTAGTGCGCGTGCACCTCGAGCCCGAGCAGGCCTTCGGCGAATACGACCCGGTGCTGCTGCGCGTCGAGCCGCGCGGCCGCTACGGCGAGGGGCTGGGGATCGGCATGCAGGTCGAGGACGCGTTCGACGACGGCGAGCCGCGGCTGTACACGGTCACCGACCTAGCCGACGAGATGGTGGTGCTGGACGCCAACCATCCGCTCGCCGGCATGGCGCTGAACTTCGCCTGCCGCGTGCTCGCGGTGCGCTCGGCGAGCGCGGAAGAGCTCGCGCGCGGCGCGCCGCAGACGGGCGCGCGGGCGCGCCGAGCGGCTAACTGAGCGGCTAGCCGAGCGACACGCCGAGCGCGGCGCCGATCGCGTAGGTAACCGCGCCCGCGGCGGCGCCGATCGCCAGCATGCGCAGCCCGCCGGCGGCGGCGGAGCGCCCGGTGAACAGGCTCGTCGCCGCGCCGACGAGGAACAGGGCGAACGCCGACAGGCCGATCGCCGCGCCGAGCGCATGCGGCCCGCGCCAGAACACGTACGGCAGGAGCGGCAGCGCGCTGCCGAGCGCGAACGACACGAACGAATAGATCGCGGCGCCCCAGGGCGAGCCGAGCTCGCCCGGGTTCAGTCCAAGCTCCTCGCGCGTGAGCGTCTCGAGCGCCTGGCGCGGGTCGGCGATCAGGCGCGCCGCGTGCACGCGCGCCTCGCCAGCCGGCATTCCGCGCGCCTCGAAGATGAGCGCCAGCTCCTCGGCCTCTTCCTCGGGATAGGCTGCGAGCTCCGCCTTCTCGAGCGCGATCTGGTGCTCGTACATCTCGCGCTGCGAGCGCATCGAGACGTACTCGCCCGCGGCCATCGAGAAGGCGCCCGCGAGCAGGCCGGCGACCCCCGCGAGCAGGATCGTCGCGTTGCCGCTGCCCGCGCCGGCGACGCCGAGGATCAGGCTTGCGTTCGACACCAGTCCGTCGTTCACGCCGAACACCGCGGCGCGCAGGCCGCCCGCTGCGCCGGCCTGAGAGCCGGGCTGGTGGCGCTCGCCGACCTCGTCGTGCTCCGAGGGCAGCGCGCCGACGCCGCGCGGCGCGCCGCCGCGGTAGACCGACATGCCGCGCACCTTCATCGCGGTGAGCGCGTGCGTCAGGCGCTCCGCGCCGAAGGCGCGCACGAGCAGCGCGATGAGCCGCGCGCGCGGCGAAGGCGCAAAAGGCGCGGCGGGCGAGCCCGCCCGCGCAAGCAGGCCGCGCCAGTGCTCGGCCTGCGATTCGGCGTCGCGCGCCAGCTCCTCGAACAGGCGCCTGCGGCGCGGCTCCTGCTCGTGCTGCGCGATCACGCGGTAGAGGTACGCCGACGTGAGCTCCCCGTTGAGGGACTCGGCGGCGGAGGAGTTCTGGTCCATCGGCGTCAGTGAAGGTGAATATCGCCTATTATTCGCGAAAAGGACTCGAGCCGGGCGAATTCGCGGACTGGCAATTCCGCGCACCAGAGGAGCCTTCGATGCCGATCGAGAATTTTCCGGACCGCAGGTATCTGATCGACGCGCGCACGCTCGCCGCGCGCCTGGGGCAAGTCACGCTGCTCGACGTGCGGCCGGCGGAGGATTTCTCGCTCGGCCACGTCGAGGGAAGCAGGCACCTCGATCTCTACGGAGTCAGCCTGAACGACTCGTCGGAGGCTCCGCTGAACGCGTTCCTCGCGATCTTCCGCACGCTGTTCGGCGCGCGCGGCGTGTCGCAGGACAAACCGGTCGTGGTCTACGATCACGAGACCGGCGAGCGGGCGGCGCGCGCGCTCTGGCTGCTCGCCGTGCTCGGGCACCCGGAGGTCAGGATCCTCGACGGCGGGACGCGGGGCTGGACTGCGGCCGGCGGGACGCTGGTGCGGTTGAAGGAAGCGCCGCCGCCGCCGGATCCCGCGAAGGCGCCGCCGGCGGCTCCGCCGTACAAGGGCGCGCCCAACCTGGAATTGCTGGCGACACGGTTCGACGTTCATCGCGCCATCGGCGACGCGCAGTCGGTCATCGTCGATGTGCGACGCGAGTCCGAGTACCGCGGCACGGAAAGGCGCGCGCGGCGCGCGGGAACCATTCCGGGCGCCGTGCACCTCTTCTGGCGCGAGCACCTGGACGAGCACGGCGCGCTCCGGCCCGCAGAGGAAACCCGGGCGCTCTACGCCTCGAAGGGCGTGACGCCGGACAAGACCGTCATCCCGCTGTGCCAGGGCGGCTACCGCTCGGCCAATACGTTTCTCGCGCTCAAGTCGCTGGGTTATCCGCGCGTCCGGAACTATGTCTCATCGTGGGGAGAATGGGGCAACCGGGACGATTCGCAGATCGTCGTCCCGGACGCGATCATTTAGCCACGGTTGCGGTTAGAGTATGGGCCGGCGGCCGGGGTCGATCCGCGGGGCTTACGGGTACGTAAGGGGAGGGCGATGGCGAACGGCGGTGGTGCGCGCAGATGATGACCTACGTTGCGCTGCTGCGCGGCGTGAACGTCGCCGGCAAGAAGAAGATCGGCATGGCGGAGCTCGTCAAGAGCTGCGAGGCGCTCGGCTTTTCCGAGGTGCGCAGCTACCTCCAGAGCGGCAACCTGGTGTTCGTCGGGCAGGGAGCCGCGTCCGAAGTGGCCGCTGCGCTCAAGGCGCGCATCGCCCAGGAATTCGGGCACGAGGTCGAAGTGCTGGTGCTGCGCGCCGACGAGCTCGAGCAGGTCCTCAGCGCGAACCCGCTGCAGGGGCAGGAGGAGAAGTTCTGCCACGCGACGTTCATGTTCCGTCACGTCCCGGAGACGCGTTTCTCGGAGCTGGCGCTGCCTCTCGCCGAAGGCGAGAAGGCGGTGCTCGTCGGCCGCGCGGTGCTGCTGCATTGCCCGCACGGCTACGCCAAGTCGAAGCTCACCACGCGCTACTTCGAGACGCACCTCGGTGTGCCCGCCACGACGCGCAACCTGCGCACCGTGCGCGCGCTGCGCGACCTGTCCGCGCCCAAGGCGAAATGAGCGCGCGCATCGTCGTCGCACTCGCCGCGCTCGCCGCCGCCGCGAGCACCTACGCCGCGCTGCCGGTCGTGCAGCCGGGCAAGTGGGTGCTGAAGAGCAGGGCGAACGGCGAGTCGCGCGAGACGACGCTGTGCGGCAATCCGCTCGACAAGGTCGTCGACGCGATCGCCGCCGCGCGCGAGCGCGAGAAGAGCGGCTGCCGCGTCACCGTGCGCGAGCCCGTGCCGCGCACCACGAGCGTGCGGGTCGAATGCCCGGACAGGGAAGCGAGCGAGCTGATCGTCAACTCGGCGTCCACGCAGGCGGTGACCATCGACATGTGGCGCGCCGGCCGTCACGAGACGGTCGACGCCGAGCGCGTGGGCGCGTGCGACCAATGACGCGCTAGCCGGCGCGTCGCTAGTCGATCAATTAGTCGCCGTTTTACCCGTCGTCCGGCGGCGAAGCGGATTCCAGAGGCGAATCCGCGCCTTGTCCCATTTCTTGCCAGATATTCAGCTTCAGAAATTTGCGCAAGGCATCTAACGTGTTGATTCAAGGTTCCATTGACGCGAGATGCACTGACGCTGACGATGTTATCTGGACACTTTTCGTATCCATATAGCGTTAGACCGCATGAGCGCCGATCTCCCTGCTGAGGCTCGCGGAATCTCGCTTCCGTTGTTCGTCGCAGGCCTTGCGGCTGGCTGGGTCGCCCCGAGTGCTGTAATGGGACTTTCGCCAGCTTGGTTGCTAAGGAAGTTCATCCCGGAGGGCGGGTTCTATGAATTCGTCGGGGGCGTCGTCGCTATCTCGTTCGTTTACTTGTTCTGGCTGGCGGGCGCACGCTGGCCTACGAGCAGCGGGGTAGCGCGGTTCGGTTTCGCCATTGGCTTGGCCGCTTTCAATTACTTGGCTGTGCTGTACTCGATGTTTATTCTGCGGGCATTAACCTATGGCCTATAGTCTGTGCGCTGAATGCGGTCTAACCCGTAGCTGGTGCGGACCGCAAACTTCCCCCGAATTAGTGGACACTTCGGGCTAACAGCCGGGAGGTGTGTGCTGGCTCGATCAGGACGCTGGAACCCATGAAGGTATGACGATGATGAATGAAGCCAATCCGCGCGTGTACGACATCCTCGCAAAGGCCTTCGCGCAGGAGGACGTGCGCACATGTTTTGCGCTTCTCGGAGATGCGAACATGAACTGGGCCGCGCGGCTGTCCGAGGAGGGATGCCGCTTCGTGTATGTCAGGCACGAGCATTGCGCGCTCGCCGCCGCCATGGCGTACTCGCGCAAGAACCAGGACGTGGGCGTGGCGAGCGTGACGTGCGGGCCCGGCGTGACGCAACTGACCACCGCCCTCCCCGCAGCCGTGCGCGCGCATTTGCCGCTCGTGGTGTTCGCAGGAGAGGCGCCGCTGAAGAGCGGCTGGTACAACCAGGAAATCGACCAGGCGCCGCTCATCACCGCGACGGGCGCCGCCTATCACCGTCTGCACATGGTAGAGCGCATGCCCGTTGCCGTGCGCGACGCGTTCCTGCAGGCGCGCCGCGAGCGCCGGCCGGTGGTGATCGGGATCCCGTTCGACCTGCAGGCCCGGCCCTGGGAGGGGCGGCCGGATCTGCCCACGCCCTCGCGCAAGCTGTTGCCGCGCCTTTCGCCGATTCCGCCGCATCCCGACGACGTGGCGAGCGCCGCGCGACTGGTCGCCGGCGCCGAACGGGTGGTCGTGCTGGCCGGGTTGGGTGCCGCCGAGGCCGGGGCAGGGGCGGCTTGCCGCGCGTTGGCAAAGAAGACCGGCGGAGTGCTGTCCACGACGCTTCCCGCGCGAGGTCTGTTTAACGACGATCCTTTCTGCATCGGCATCTCGGGCAGCTTCACGCCCGAGGCCGGCCTCGAGTACCTTGCGCAGGCCGACCTCGTCGTCGCGGTCGGCTGCTCGCTCGCCTACCATGCGGGCGGCGGCGGCCAGCTTTGGCCGAAGGCGAAGATGCTGCACGTCGATGTCGATCCCGTCGCGGTCAGCCAGGGCCAGGAGGTGGCGCGCCATCACCTGCGGGCCGACGCGCGTCTGGGAGTCGAGGCGTTGACGGCGGCCTTGCCGGCCCGCGACCGGACGTGGCGCAGCGCTGCGATGGCCGCGCGCATCCGCGATTCGAAACCCGACAGCCACGTGTTCGAGGTCGAGCCGGGGCTGCTCGACCCGCGCGACGTGGTCGAGGCGCTGGAGAAAGCCCTGCCGCACGACTGGGAGATGGTGAACTCGGGCGGCCACTGTTCATGGTTCTTCGCCCAGATGCCTTCGCGTCCGCAGGAGAAGTTCCTCACCATCCGCGAGTTCGGCGCCATCGGCAACGGCATCTCGTTCGCCATGGGGGTCGCGGCGGCGCGCCCGGATCGCAGCGTCGTGCTGTTCGACGGCGACGGCAGCCTGATGATGCACGTGCAGGAGCTCGAAACCATCAAGCGTCATCGGCTGAACATCCTGATCGTCGTGATGAACGACGGGGCGTACGGCTCCGAGCTGCACAAGATGCGCTCGGAGGGGATGTCCGAGGACGGATCGGTGTTCGGCTACTGCGATTTCGCGGGCATCGCGCGCGGATTTGGGCTAGCGGGCAAGACCTTCACGAGCCTGGAGGACCTGCCGAAACGCGTGGCGGAGTTCGCCGCGAGCGGCGGCGCCGCGGTGTGGGACTTTCACGTCTCCGCCAGGGTCATGTCGCCGACCATGCGTCGCGCGCATCCTCAGCCTGCCAAGGAAGGAAAGGCTTAACGACCAGGGGAGGCCGCCGGACGGGGTTATAGTAAGTTCATGCCCGAATGGACACCCAGCATGCGCGTTCCCGATGTCGCAGTCAGGGACGTGGACGCTTCCTTCGCTCGCTACCGCTTGCCGCTGGCCAAGGTCGAGCGCCTGGCGGCGGGCGTCACGCGCTGGGCCGAGGGGCCGGTCTATTTCGGCGACCTTCGCTGCCTGCTCTGGAGCGACGTGCCCGGGAACTGCATGTGGCGCTGGGACGAGGAGACCGCAGCGGTCGGCCCCTGGCGCAAGCCGTCTGATCACGCCAACGGCAATACGCGCGACCGGCAGGGGCGGCTGCTCACCTGCGAGCACGGCGCACGCCGCGTCACGCGCACCGAGCCCGACGGGGCAATCACGGTCCTGGCCGACCGGTTCGAGGGCAAGCGCCTCAATTCGCCGAACGACATCGTCTGCAAGTCCGACGGCTCGATCTGGTTCACCGACCCGAGCTTCGGCATCCTTTCCTGGTACGAGGGCTTCAAGGCACCTTCCGAGGTGGCGACCAACGTTTATCGCATCGATCCCGCGGGCGCGCTCACGAACGTCGCCGAGGGCATCAACCAGCCCAACGGCCTCGCGTTCTCGCCCGACGAGTCGATCCTCTACATCGTCGAGTCGCGCGCGGTGCCGCGCAAGATCCTCGCCTACGATGTCGTCGGCGGAAAGTCGCTCGCGAACCGGCGGGTCCTGATCGACGCGGGGCCGAATGGCACGCCCGACGGCTTTCGCGTGGACATCGACGGCAACCTCTGGTGCGGCTGGGGCATGGGCGAGGAGGGCCTGGACGGCGTTCACGTGTTCAACCCGGACGGGCGCCTCATCGGCAGCATCGACCTGCCGGAACGCTGCGCGAATGTCTGCTTCGGCGGCGCGCACCGCAACCGCCTGTTCATGGCGGCGACCACCTCGCTCTATGCGCTCTACGTCAATACACAAGGCGTGGCCGGCGGCTAGTCCTGCAAGACATGCGAGTAAAGATCTACGGAATCAAGAACTGCGACACGATGAAGAAGGCTTTCGCGTGGCTCGACGCGCACGGCGTCGAATACGAGTTCCACGACTACAAGAAGGCGGGCGTTCCGCCGGGCAAGCTGAAGGCGTGGGCGAAGCAGGCGGGCTGGGAGACGCTCGCGAATACGCGTGGGCCGACGTGGAGGAAGATTCCTGAGACGCAGCGGGTTAATCTGACCGAGGCGAGGATGTTCGCGCTGCTGGAGGCGAACACGAGCGCGATCCGCCGGCCGATCGTCGAAGCGGGCGGGAAACTGCTGGTGGGGTTCGACCCGGCGGAGTTCGCGCGCGCGCTCAGCCCTCGCTCTTCTTCGTGACGGCGCTGGCGATGACGCGCGCGCTGCGCTCGAAGGTCCAGTACGCCCAGGCCCAGTCGATCAGCACCACCAGCCGGTTGCGGAAGCCGATGAGGAAGAAGATGTGCGCGACCAGCCACATCACCCAGGCTGGGTAGCCCGAGAGCTTGAGGCGGCCGAGCACGGCCACCGCCTTGCTGCGGCCGATGGTGGCGAGCGAGCCGTAGTCGCGGTAACGGAATGCTTTGGATGGCTCGTGGCGCATACGAAGCAGAATGTTCTTTGCGGCGCGGCGCCCCATCTGCTTTGCCGCCGGCCCGACGCCGGGCACCGGCGGCTCGTGCCAGGGCAGCGCCGCCAGGTCGCCGATCACCGCGATCTCCGGGTAGCGCGGCACCGAAAGGTCCCGCTCGACGATGACGCGTCCCGCGCGATCGAGCGGCGCGCCGAGCGAGGCGCCGAGCGGCGAGGCGGCGACGCCCGCCGCCCAGATGACCGTCTTCGCGGCGAGGCGCTCCTCGCCCATCTCGACGCCTTCGGCGTCGATGCCGCTCACCTTGCGCCCGAGCCACACGGTGACGCCCAAGCGCTCGAGCTGGAGCTTCGCCTTCGCCGAAAGATCGTCGGGATAGGAGGGCAGCACGCGCTCGCCGGCCTCGAGCAGCATCACGCGCGCATTGTGCGGATCGTAGTGCCGGAACTCGCCGCGCAGCGTGTGGCGCGCGATCTCGGCGAGCGTTCCCGCCATCTCGACGCCGGTCGCACCGGCGCCGACCACGACGAAGGTGAGCCAGGCGGCGCGTCTTGCCGCGTCGGGCTCGCGCTCGGCGCGCTCGAAGGCGAGCAGAACGCGCTCGCGGATCTCGAACGCGTCGGCGAGCGTCTTCAGCCCGGGCGCATGCGCCTGCCAGGCGTCGTGGCCGAAGTAACTGTGCGTGGCGCCGGTGGCGACGATCAGGTGCTCGTACCCGACCTCGCTGCCGTCTTCCAGCACCACCGCGCGGCGCGCGGGGTCGATGCGCTCGGCTTCGCCATAGAGCACGGTTGTGTTCCGTTGGCGCGCCAGGATCTGGCGGATCGGCGCCGCGATCGCCGGCGCGGCGAGACCCGCGGTCGCGACCTGGTAAAGGAGCGGCTGGAACAGGTGGTGGTTGGTGCGGTCGATCACCGTCACCTCGACCGGCGCATGCGCCAGTGCGCGCGCGGCGAACAACCCGCCGAAGCCGCAGCCGAGGATCACCACGCGCGGGAGTTTCGCCTGCACGAGCGTATTTTGCGTCAGAATGCGCGCGCCATGGATCCTTCGGAGCTGCTGCGGGCCTGGGGGTTACCCGGCCGTCGTGATCGGCGCGAGCGCAGTGCCATGGCTGCGCTTCCTGGCGATCGACTGCGCCGCCGCGCTCGTCTGGTCGGCGGCGGTGGCGGGCGCGGGCTACGCCTTCGGCAAGGGACTTGAGCTGTGGCTGGGCGATCTGCAACGGCTGGAAGAGCTGCTCGCGCTGGCTTTGGTCGGGGCAGGACTCCTGCTCTGGTGGCTGCGACTGCGCAAGCGGCGCGCGTGACGGAGAAGACGATGGATTTGCCCAGCGAACTGAGACCTGGCCTGATCGGCCGTACCGAGCTCACCGTGAGCGAGGAGCACACCGCGCCGCGCGTCGGCAGCGGCAAGGTGCACGTGCTCGCGACGCCAGTGATGATCAACCTGTTCGAGGCGGCGGCGCTCGCGGCCTGCGAGCGTTTTCTGACCGCGGGCTACCAGAGCCTGGGGACGCTGCTCGAGGTGCGCCACGTCGCCGCGACCCCGGTGGGGATGAAGGTCTTCGCCACCGCCGAGGTGACGAAGGTCGAGGGCCGCACGATAAGCTTTCGCCTCGAGGCGCGCGACGAGCGCGAGTTGATCGGCGACGGCCGCCACGAGCGCGTGGTGGTGAACGTCGCGAAGTTCGATCAGCGCGTGCAGCGCAAGCTTTCCGGGGGGGAGCGCTGACGCTCAGGCCGCGCTGCGGCGCCACTTGGCCGGCGGCGCGCCGAACTCGCGCTTGAAGGCGCGGTTGAACGCGGCCTCCGAGTCGTAGCCGATGCGCTCGGCGATGCGCCCGATCGGCTCGGCGCCCGCGCGCAGCGATTGCGCCGCGAGCGCGAGGCGCCAGCGCGTCAGGTACTGCATCGGCGGCTCGCCGACCAGCTCGGCGAAGCGCTCGCCGAGCGCCGAGCGCGACAGCGCCACCTCGCGCGCAAGATCCTCGACCGTCCAAGTGCGCCCCGGCTCGGCGTGCATCAGCGCGAGCGCGCGTCCGAGCTGCGGGTCGCGCATCGCGGCGAGCCATCCTTTCTGCCCGGCGGGCAGCGACGCCGCGTAGCGGCGCATCGCCTCGACGAACAGTAGCTCGGAGAGCTTGGCGAGCATCGAGGCGCTACCCGGGTTGGCGGCCGCGGTCTCGCGCACGCCGACGCGCAGCAGGTCGGCGACCCAGCCCGCGCCCGGGGCGTCGCCCAGCGGGATGCGCAGCAGGCGCGGCAGCGAGTCGAACAGCGGCCTGGTCATGCGCCGGTCGCACAGCAGGTAGCCGCATACGAAGCGCGTCGGCTCGCCCCCGCCGCCGTGGCGCAACTGGATCATCTCGCCCGCGGCGGGAAGGGAAACCATCCCGGCGGCGTCCAACGGCGCGAGCTGAAGGTCGCTGCCGAGCACGTGCGTGTCGTCGTGCGGCAGCAGGATCATGTCGCCCGGTCCCGCCTCGAGCGATTCGCGCTCGCCCTCGAGGCGCACCCGGCAGCGGCCCTCGAGCAGGAAGTGGAAGAACACCGCGGGGCCTTCGGCGCCCGGCAGGCCGGCGGCCGCCATGATGCCGAAGCGCGTGCGCGCGCACCACGGCGCGGTGAAGTCGGCGTTCAGGTAGACCGCGCCGTCCAGGCGGACGGTCTTGAGCACGTCGGACAGGGGATCCATGGCGTTTCGCGCAAAAAGCGCGGCGGCTCGGTCAATTCCGGCGGGAGCCGTACTCGGATACTAGCACCTGTCATCAAGCCGGAGGACGCACATGAAACAGGATGTTGGATGGCAGGAAATCGTCGCGTCGCTCGCTGCGGGCTTTGCCGCGCGCGCCGACGCGGCCGACGACAACGATGCCTATGTCGCGGAGAACATGGCCGAGCTCAAGGCGAGCGGCCTGCTCGCCGCCGGCGTGCCCGCCGAGCTGGGCGGCCTGGGTCTGGAAGTCGGCGACCTGTGCGCGCTGCTCGAAGAGGTCGCGCGCGCCTGCCCGAGCACCGCGCTCGCGTTCTCCATGCACACGCACCAGGTGGCGGTGAACGCCTGGCGCTGGCGGCACGCCAAGGCGCCGGTCGGCCCGCTGCTCGAGCGCGTGGCGCGCGAGCGGCTGCACCTCCTCAGCACCGGCGCCGGCGACTGGCTGCACGGCAACGGCGAGGCGCGCAAGGTCGAGGGCGGCTACCGGCTGCGCGGCAGGAAGAGCTTCGTGAGCGGCGTGCTGAGCGGCGACCTGCTAATGACCTCCGCGGTCGAGGGCGACACGGTGCTGCACTTCGCGCTGCCGGTGAAGAGCGCGGGAATCCGCATCGAGAGAACCTGGCGCACGCTCGGCATGCGCGCCACCGGCTCGCACGACCTCGTGCTGGATGACGTGTTCCTGCCCGAGCAGGCGGTCAGCCTGCGCCGGCCGCAGGGCGCGTGGCATCCGCTGTTTCACCTCATCACGCTGATCGCGCTGCCGCTCATCTACTCGGTGTACGTCGGCGTCGCGGGAAGCGCGCGCGACCTCGCGCTCGCGCTGGCGCGCAAGCGTCCGCAGGTCGATGCACTTCTCCAGCAGGTGGGCGAGCTGGAGAACGCGCATGCCAAGGCGCGCATCGCGCACGCCGACATGCTGCGCAGCGCGCAGAGCGCCGCGCCGGGCATGCAGACCAGTAACCGGATGCTGGCGGCGCGCGCGCTCGTCGCCGAGGGCGTGCTGCAGACGGTCTCCGCCGCGCTCGAGACCGCGGGCGGTGCGGGCTTCTACCGGGCGCAGCGGCTGGAGCGCCTGTTCCGCGACGCGCAGGGCGCGCGCTACCACCCGCTCGCGCAGGTGCCGCAGAAGGACCTGGCGGCGCGCCTCGCGCTCGGGCTGGAGGTCAGGCAGGCTGCCTAGTAGGGCCGCACGCCGAACAGCCAGGAGTGCACGGCGAGCATCCCGCCGTACACGAGCAGCGCGAAAACGAGCTGCACCAGGCCGATCTCGCCGGGCGCAAAGCGGTTGCGGCCTTCGGCGATCGCGGCGAAGGGCAGGTTCGAGGTGAGCGCGGCGAAGCGCTTCCAGTCCTCGCCGTGCGTCTTCGCCTTGCGCGCGTCCTGCAACCGCGTGCCGGCCGCGGCGAGCAAGAAAAACGTTCCGAAGAAGATCGTCGACTTGAGCTCGCCGCGCGCGAGGAGGTGCGCGCCGGCCCACAGCATGATGCCCCACATCACCGGGTGGCGCGTGACGCGGATGATGCCGCGCGCCGGGTCGGGCCGGGCGAGCAGCTTGCCGGCCGCGACCGCCGTCGGGTTGGGCGTCAGCACGCCGCTCACGACGAGCAGGAACGAGAACGGCATCACCGCCGAGGGCAGGAAGCGCAGCCCCGGCCATAGCGGCGTCACGGGCGCGCCCTTGTAGGCGAGCGCCGTCCACACGATCAGCGCCACGCTCGCGGCCGAGAACGCGCCGATGTAAGGCCCCTCGCCGAGCGAGCGCACGAGCCCTGCGCGCAGCGGCGTGCTCGGCAGCACGTGCAGGAGCAGGAACGCCGCGCAGGCGAGCACCAGATTGAGCATCGGATCCATGAACCTGCCCCCCAAAAGTGGCCAGCATATGCGATGCTTTCGCCTGCCGACAAGCAAGCGCCGCCGATGCGCCTTCCCGACGACCACCCGCAGCGCTTCCAGCTCGCCAACGAGGTGCACGCGCGCCCGCACGAGCCGCTCAAGGCGCCCGAGCGGGCGTTCTATCTCGCCGTCCTGGTCGAGCCCGCCGAGCGCGCGCGCGAGCACGCGCACGTCGCCGCCCTGTGCGAGCGGCAGGGCGCGCATCCGCCGCCGGCCGATGCGATCCATTTCGCGGTTGAGCTGGGCGCGTTCCGCCTGCGCTGGGAACGCCACACCGAGTTCTCGAGCTACACGTTCTACGGCCGCGGCGCCGGGCCGGCCTACTTCGCCGAGTCGCCCGCTGCGCAAGTGCCGCACGAGTGGCTGGCGGCGATTCCCGGGCGCAGCCTGGTGGCGCTGCACGCCGAGCTGCACGAGCGCGCGCGGCCGGTGCCGGGGGGCTCGGAAATCGCCGCGGCCTTCGGCGGCAACTACGTCGTCGGCGCTGGCGTCGGTGACGGCGCGGCGGCCGCGTTCACCGACTTCCGCATCCACGCCGACGGCTGCGGGCGCATCCTGGTGTTCGACCGCGAGCTGTCGCGCTACCAGGCAGGGCGCACGCTGCAGCGGCTGTTCGAGATCGAGACCTACCGCATGATGGCGCTCCTCGCGCTGCCGGTGGCGCGCGCGCTCGCGCCGCGCCTGGCGGCCATGGAGCGCGAGCTCGCGCAGGTCGCCGCGGCGCTCGCGCAGGGCGCGGCGGGCGACGAGGCGCTGCTCGACCCGCTCACGCGCCTCGCCGCGGAAACGGAGAGCGCGCTCGGCGAGTCGCGCTACCGCTTCGGCGCGACGCGCGCCTACCACGAGCTGGTGAACGCGCGCATCGCCGAGCTGCGCGAGCGCCGCCTGCCGGGCACGCAGACGATCCGCGAGTTCATGCAGCGCCGCCTCGACCCGGCGATGGCGACCTGCGATTCGACCGCGCGCCGCCTGCTCGAGCTCTCCGAGCGCGTCGCGCAGGCGAGCAACCTGCTCTCGACGCGCGTCGGCGTCGCGCGCGAGCGCCAGAACCAGGAGCTGCTCGCCTCGATGAACCGGCGCGCGCGCCTGCAGTTGAGGCTCCAGGAGACGGTCGAGGGCCTTTCGGTGGTGGCGATCACCTACTACGCGGTCGGCCTGGTCGGCCACGCCGCCGAGGCGCTCGCGACGCTCGGCCTGCGGGTCGATCCGGCGCTCGCGAAGGGCATCGCCATCCTGCCGGTGGCGGCGCTCGCCGCGCTCGGCGTGCGCTACGTGCGCCGAGCGGTGGTGCGGGCGGAGTCGGCTACGCCAGGTAGAGCCAGAGCGCGGTGATCGCGAGCGTTGCCGCGGTGACCGGCACGCCGACGCGCGCGTGGCGCCGCCAGCCGATGTCGATGCCGGCGCGGCGCGCCGCGTCGACGACGATGATGTTGGCGATCGAGCCGACGATCAGCAGGTTGCCGGCGAAGGTGGTCACCAGCGCGAGCAGCGGCCCGGACCAGGGCTGCGTCGCCGCCGGCAGCAGCAGCATCGTCGCCGGCACGTTCGACACCAGGTTGGAGAGAACCAGGCTCGCGCCGAACAGCGGCACGGGCTCGGCGAGCGGCACGCCCGCCGCGCCGAGGCGCGCGATCGCCTGCCCGGTGAGGCCGCTGTGCTCGAGCGCGCCGTTCACGACGAACAGCCCGATGAACAGCACCAGCAGCTCCCAGTCGACCAGGCCGAGCATGCGGGCCGAGTGCAGCCTGCGGCTGGTGAGCAGCACACCCGCGCCGGCGAGGGCGGCCACGTCGCGCGGCCAGCCGCTGAAAAGGAATACGCCGAGCAGCGCGAGCGCGACCGTGAGCCCCTTCGCGGTCTGCCAGGGATCGAGGCGCGCCGCGCCGGGGGCGAGATCGGGCGCCGCGGCGGAAGGCTCGGTGTGCCAGCGGCCGCGCGTCTGGCGCGCGATGAGTGCCCAGGTGGCGGCGAGGCCGAGCGTTACGGGCACGATCGCCTGCGCGAAATAGCCGAGGAAGGGCAGGTCGAGCTTCTGGCCGATCAGCATGTTCTGCGGGTTGCCGATGAGCGTGGCCGCCGAGCCGACGTTCGCCGCGCAGGCGAGCGCGAGCAGGAACGGCACCGGGTCGAGACGCCGCCGCAGGCAGGCGTGCGCCAGCACGGGCGCGGCCGCCAGGCACACCACGTCGTTGCTGAACACCGCGGAGAGCGCCGCGCTGAGCAGGATCACTGCGCCGAGCAGCGCGGCCGGCGCGAGCGGCAGCGCCGCGACGCGCTCGGTCACCCAGGCGTAGAAGCCGCCGAGGCGCAGCTGCGCCGAGATCACCATGAAGGAAAAGAGCAGCAGAAGGGTCGGCAAATGGATCGCGCGCGCCGCCTGCTCGGGGCTGAGGATCTCGAAGCCGACGATCGCGATCGCGCCGAGCAGCGCCACGCCGGTGCGGTCGAGCTGCAGGAACGGCAGCCCGCCGAGGATCATGCCGAGGTAGACGGTCGCGAAGATCGCGACCGTCAGCGTGTTCACGCCAGCGCCTTCGTGACGATCTCGGCGACGTCGCGCGACAGCCCCTTGGCGTCGCGCACGCGCTCGAGCTGCGCCACTGCGTGTGCCTGGCGCGCGGGATCGAAGCGGCGCCAGCGGTCGAAGCCGCGCGCCATGCGCGCCGCGACCTGCGGATTGAGGCCGTCGAGCGCGAGCACCTGGTCGGCGAGAAAGGCGTAGCCCGAGCCGTCCGCCGCGTGGAAGCGCAGGTGGTTGGCGGCGAAGGCGCGGATCAGCGCGTACACCTTGTTCGGCACCTTGAGGTCGAACGCGGGATGCACGAGCAGCGCGCGCACGCGCGCGAGCGTGTCCGGCAGGCGCGACGTGGCCTGCACCGCGAGCCATTTGTCGACCACCAGCGGCTCGCCCTGCCAGCGCTCGTAGAAGCTGGCGAGCGCCTTGTCGCGCTCAAGCCCCTCGCTGTTGGCGAGGAAGCCGAGAGCGGCGAACGATTCGGTCATGTTGTCCGACTGCGCGTACTGCTCGTAGCACAGCGCGCGGATGTCGCCGCTGCCGGGCTCCATCAGCGTGCCGAGGCAGATGTTCCTCAGCGCGCGCCTGCCGATCGCCTCGGGCGTAGGCGCGTACAGGCCGGGCACGGCGTTCGCCCGGTAGGCCGCGAGCAGCGGCGCCTTGAGCGCCTCGGCGATGCGCAGGCGCAGGCGGTTCCTCGCCGCGTGCAGCGCGTCCGGGTCGACCACCGTCATCTGCTCGGCGAGGAAGCTCTCCGCGGGCAGCGCGAGCGCCTCGGCGGCGAAGGCCGGGTCCTCGGCGCTGCGCTCGAGCACGCGCGCGCAGGCCGCAATGAAGGCGGGCGAGGGCTCGCCCGAGCGCTCCAGGATGATCTGCGCGGCGAGGCGCTGGCCGGCTTCCCAGCGGTTGAACGCGTCGTCGTCCTGCGCCATGAGCCGCAGCAGCTCGTCCTCGGTGTACGGGTAGTTGAGGATCACCGGCGCCGAGAAGCGGCGCAGGAGGGAAGGAACGGGCTTCGAACTGAGATTTTTGAATTCGAAGTTCTCCTCAGGAGAACGAATCGACAAAACCTGTTCGTGTTGCCCGATCTTCACGGCAAGCGGGATGTGGAACGGCGGGCTCATCGACTGCTTGACGTTCAGCGTGAAGCTGCCGTTCTCGTAGTGGCCGTGGCAGTCGAGCACCGGTGTGCCGGCGACGTCGTACCAGCGCCTGAACTGCGCGAGATCGACGCTGCTCGCATCCTGCATGGCCTGCACGAAGTCGTCGCAGGTGACCGCCTGCCCGTCGTGGCGCTCGAAGTAGAGCTGCATGCCCTTCTGGAAGCGCTCCTCGCCGAGCAGCGTGTGCTGCATGCGCACGACCTCCGCGCCTTTCTCGTACACCGTCATGGTGTAGAAGTTGCGGATCTCCATGTAGGACTGCGGGCGCACCGGGTGCGCCATCGGGCCCGCATCCTCCGGAAACTGCGCCGCGCGCAGCATGCGCACCTCGGCGATACGCGTCACCGCGCGCGAGTAGGTGTCGGCGCCGTATTCCTGGTCGCGGAACACGGTCAGGCCTTCCTTCAGCGAGAGCTGGAACCAGTCGCGGCAGGTGACGCGGTCGCCGGTCCAGTTGTGGAAGTACTCGTGCGCCACCACGCGGTCGATGTTGACGTAGTCGCTGTCGGTCGCGGTGTCTGGACGCGCGAGCACGTACTTGGTGTTGAAGATGTTGAGGCCCTTGTTCTCCATCGCGCCGGAGTTGAAGTCGCCAACCGCAACGATCTTGTACTGGTCGAGGTCGAGCGCGAGGCCGAAGCGCCGCTCGTCCCAGGCCATGGCGCGCTTCAGGCAGTCCATCGCCCAGCCGGCCTGGTCGAGCTTGCCCGGCTCGACGTAGACGAAGAGCTGCTTGTCCTTGTAGCGGTCCTCGAGCACTTCGAGCTTCGCCGCCACCAGCGCGAACAGGTACGAAGGCTTGGGAAAGGGGTCGTCGAAGGTCGCGCGGTGCCGCCCGCCTGGCTCGTCGGTGGCTTCAACGAGGTTGCCGTTGGAGAGCAGCACCGGGTAGGCGGCCTTGTCGGCGTGGACGGTGACGCGGTAGCGCGCCATCACGTCCGGCCGGTCGACGAACCAGGTGATGCGCCGGAAGCCCTGAGCCTCGCACTGCGTGACGAAGCCGTTCCTGGTCGCGTACAGGCCCTCGAGCCTGGTGTTCTTGTGCGGCACGATGCGCGTCACCGTGCCCAGGCGGAACGCATCCGGCAGCCCGGGGATCACCAGGCGCTCGGGATCGAGCTGATACTGGTTGTCGCGCAGCGTCACGCCGTCGACCGACACCGCGCGCAGCTCGAGCTCGTCGCCGTCGAGAACGAGCGGCGCCTTGGGGTCCGCGGCGAGCGGATTGCGCCGCACGCGCAGCTCGGCGCTCACCAGCGCGTCGTCGGCGCGGATGTCCACGTCGAGCGCGACCCGCTCGACCAGGAACGGGGGCGGGGCGTAGTCCTTGAGGTGGATGGTCTGCGGCTGGGGTTCGCGCATGGTGCGTGCAATGTGCCGAGGATCAGTTTTCGTCGCGCGGCGTGCCGAGCAGGACCGCGCGTTGTTTTTTTCTCGTCACCACCGGCTGGCGCGGTTCGCGCGGCTCCTTCGGTGCGGGAGGCGGGGGAGGCGCCTCGTAGGGCTCGGTGCGCGCTTCCTCGCGCGCGCGCATGCGCGCTTCCTGGAGCTGCGCCTCGAACTCCGCGCCGCGGTCGATGCGCAACTCGCCGTGCCGGTGCGGGCGCGAGCGGGGCGCGGGCTGCTGCGGCCTGCGCGCGCGCCTGGGTTGCTCGCGTCGCGGCTCGTGTCGGGGCTCGTGTCGGGGTTTTTGGGGTTCGCGTTGTGCCTGGCCGGGCTCGAACCCGGGTATCGTCTTGCTTTCCACCTGGCGGTTCATCAGCTTCTCGATCGCGGCGAGCAGCGGCCGCTCCTCGGGGCTCACCAGGGATACCGCCTCGCCCGAGCTGCCGGCGCGGCCGGTGCGCCCGATGCGGTGCACGTAATCTTCGGCGACATGGGGTAGGTCGAAGTTCACAACGTGCGGCAGCGACTCGATATCCAGGCCGCGCGCGGCGATATCGGTCGCCACCAGTACGCGCAGCTCGTTGTCCTTGAAGCGCTTGAGCGTGCGCGTGCGCGCGTTCTGGCTCTTGTTGCCATGGATCGCGTCGGCCTCGATGCCGTCGCGCTCGAGCTGCTCGGCGAGGCGGTTCGCGCCGTGCTTGGTGCGCGTGAACACCAGCACCTGGCGCCAGTCGTTCGACTTCACCAGGTGGGCGAGCAGGGCGCGCTTGCGGACCGCGTCCACCGGGTGCGCCACCTGCGCCACCAGCTCGGCGGGGGTGTTGCGCCGGGCCACTTCGACGGTGACGGGATCGCGCATGAAGGAAGCGGCGAGCTTGCGGATCTCCTCCGGAAAGGTGGCCGAGAAGAGCAGGTTCTGCCGCTCTTTCGGCAGCTGGGCGAGGATGCGGCGCACGTCCGGGATGAAGCCCATGTCGAGCATGCGGTCCGCCTCGTCCAGCACCAGGATCTCGACGCGATCGAGCTGGACGGTCTTCTGTTGCAGGTGATCGAGCAGGCGCCCGGGCGTGGCGACCACGATGTCGACTCCGCGGCGCAGCTCGTCGATCTGCGGGTTGATGCCGACGCCGCCGAAGATCACTGCGGCGCGCAGGGGCTGGTGGCGGCCGTAGGTGCGCACGCTTTCCCGCACCTGGGCGGCGAGCTCGCGGGTGGGTACGAGGATCAGGGCGCGCACTGCGCGGTGAGCCGCGTCGGTTACGCCGAGCCTTTGCAGCATCGGCAGCGTAAAGCCGGCAGTCTTGCCGGTGCCGGTCTGCGCCGCGGCGAGCAGGTCGCGGCCGGCGAGAACGACGGGGATTGCCTGGGATTGAATGGGGGTGGGCTCGGTATAGCCCTGCTCGGCGACCGCGCGCACAAGCGCTGCGGACAGGCCGAGGCCTTCGAATAACTTGCTAATGACCATCTCCTGACGATCGGCCTGCTGGACGCCGGTTCAGGCAAATCCCGTTTTCAGGCTTGGTGATTCACGGCCCAGGACGGGCCGGGAAACGACTGGCGCGCTAACCGGAAGACGCGCAACAGAAACCCTCGGGCGCATTATACGCGATCAGGCCTTCTTCAGCAGGTCGCGGTCGATCGGCAGCCGGCGGATGCGCTTGCCGGTCGCGGCGAAGATCGCGTTGGTCACCGCGGGCGCGGCTGCCGGCAGCCCGGGCTCGCCGATGCCGCCCGGGTTCTCCGTGCTCGGCACGATGTACACCTCGACCTTGGGCATCTCGTTCATGCGCAGCACCGGATAGGAGTCGAAATTGCCTTGCTCGACCTTGCCGTCCTTCAGGGTGATCTTCCCGTATAGCGCGGCCGACAACCCGTATACGATCGCGCTCTCGATCTGGCGCCGGATGATCTCGGGGTTGACGGTCCGGCCGCAGTCGACCGCGGCGACGATGCGGTGCACCTTGACCGCGCCGTCGTCGCCCACCGATACCTCCGCCACCTCGGCGACGTAGCTGCCGAAGGACTGCGCCACCGCGATACCGCGGAACACGCCCGGCGGCAGCGGGGCGCCCCAGCCCGCCTTGTCCGCGGCGAGCTCGAGCGCGCCCTTGTAGCGCGGCTGCTTGCCGAGCAGGTCGCGCCGGAACTCGAACGGATCCTTGCCCGCTTCGTGCGCCAGCTCGTCGACGAAGCTCTCGCTGAAGAAGATGTTCTGCGAGTGCCCCACCGAGCGCCAGAACCACACCTGCACGCCCGGCTCGACGCGCGAGTACTCGACGCGCACGTTCGGGATGTCGTAGGGCAGGTCCTGCACGCCCTCCACCGCGAACTGATCGACGCCGTTCGGCGGCAGCTTCATGAAGCCCGAGCCTTCCATGATCGAGGGCGAGGCGACGCGCGCGCTGAACGCCACCGGCCGGCCCGACGCGTCGAGCGCGCCAGTGAAGCGCGTGGCGGACACCGGACGGTAGAAGTAGGCGCGCATGTCGTCCTCGCGCGCGTAGACGAGCTTCACCGGCTTGCCCGACATCTTGGACAGCAGCGTCGCGTCGACCGCGAAATCGGGCGCGAAGCGCCGGCCGAAGCCGCCGCCGAGGTACATCGTGTGGATCTTCACCTTGCCGGGCGCGACGCCGCTCACCTGCGACACGATTCCCTGGCTCGGGCCCTGCGATTGCGTACCGGCCCAGATCTCGACCTCGTCCTGCTTCACCCAGGCGGTGCAGTTCATCGGCTCCATGCAGGCGTGCGCGAGGTACGGCGCCTCGTAGTGCGACTCGATCGCCTTCGTGCCGCCCGCCGTGGCGACGTCGCCGTCGTTGCGGCCGACCTTGGCTGGAACGGTGGTCGCCTCGGCGAGCATCTTCGAGATATCGCTCGAGCCGAGGCCTGCGTTCGGGCCGTCGTCCCATTTGATCTCGAGCGCGTCGCGTCCCTGCTTGGCGGCCCAGTAGCCGTCGGCGAGCACCGCCACGCCCTGCGGGATCTGGATCACCTGGCGCACGCCCTTGATCGCCTTTGCCTTGGAATCGTCCACCGACAGCGCCTTGCCGCCGGGCACCGGCGGGCGCGCCATCACTGCGATCAGCATGCCGGGCAGGCGCACGTCGAGCCCGAACTTCGCCCTGCCGTTCACCTTCGGCGGCGTGTCGAGCCGGTGCAGGCCCTGGCCGAGGATCGTGAAGTCCTTCGGGTCCTTCAGCTTCGGGTTTGCCGGCACCGGCAGCCTCGACGCTCGCGCGGCAAGGCGCGCGTAGGAGAGCTTCTTGCCGCTCCTGTGGATCACGAAGCCCTTCGCTGCGCGACAGTCTCCCGGGCTCGCCTTCCACGTTTGCGCGGCCGCGGCGACGAGCATCTCGCGCGCGGCGGCCCCCGCCTTCCGCATCGGCTCCCAGTGCCCGCGCACCGAGGTCGAGCCGCCGGTCGCCTGCATGCCGAATACCGGATTGTTGAACGCCTTGTCGACCGGCGCCTGCTCGACGCCGACTTCCGCCCAGTCGGCGTCCAGCTCCTCGGCGACCAGCATCGGGATCGCGGTCAGCACGCCCTGGCCCATCTCCGACAGGCCGCACACCACCGTCACGCGCCCGTTGGCGGCGATGCGCAGGTATGCGTTCGGCGCGAAAGGCGCGGCGGCCTCGGCGAGGCGCCCGCCAGCGGGCAGCACGAAGCCGATGACCAGGCCGCCGCTCGCGGCGGCGGAGCCCTTGAGGAAGCTGCGGCGCGAGGCCTTGAATGCCGTGCCCATGTCGCCTCCTCAGCCCTTTAGCGCCGCGGCCGCATCCTTGATCGCGGCGCGGATCTGGTTGTAGGTGCCGCAGCGGCAGATGTTGCCGCTCATCGCAGCGTCGATGTCCGCGTCGCTCGGCGACTTGTTCGCGGCGATCAGCGCGGTGGCGCTCATGATCTGGCCGCTCTGGCAGTAGCCGCATTGCGGCACGTCGTGCTTGATCCACGCGGCCTGCACCGCGCGCCCGGGGCGCGTCTTGTCGACCGCTTCGACCGTCAGGACGTGCTTGCCCGCCGCGGCGGAAACCGGAGTCGAGCACGAGCGCACCGCCGCACCGTTCAGCTGCACCGTGCAGGCGCCGCACAGCGCCATGCCGCAGCCGAATTTCGTGCCGGTCAGGCCGAGCTCGTCACGCAGCACCCAAAGCAGCGGCGTGTCGTCCGCGACGTCGAGCTGCATGTGCTTGCCGTTCACGTACAGAGTGACCATGGGAGCTCCGAGAAAAGTGGCAAGCGGATTATGAAATGGAAATGACCTGCTTGCCGCGCGGCGTTTCGTTCTGCAAAGGCTGTTGTCACGGCCCGACACCTCAAATTGAAAAGGCCCGCCAGGGGCGGGCCTTTTCATGCGGGGTCTTACCGGTGGAGGCTTTGCTCAGCAGCGATGCTTAGAGTGCCCATAGGCGTGCCCCCGGCCGGGGTGATGCTCCCACTTTTCCCGACCCCTGCAACCATGGTCGTCGTCGTCGTCATACTCGTAGTGACGCTCGCGGCGGTCCTCGTAGCGCACCGGGCGCTCGCCGTCATAGCGCGAAGCCGGGGCCGCGACCGAGACCTGGCCGCCGCTGCCCGTCATGCTCTTGCCAATGACCGAGCCGGCCGCGCCGCCGACTCCAGCGCCAGCGATCGCGCCGTTCTTGCCGCCGACCGACTCGCCGATCGCCGCACCCGTGCCGCCGCCGATCGCGCCGCCGATGACGGCGCCCTTGCGCGCCGAGCCGTGCGTGGTCACCGCGCCGCCCACCGCGCCGCCGACCGCGCCACCGACGATGGCCCCATTCTTGCCGCCCACCGCCTGGCCGATCGCTGCGCCTCCGGCGCCGCCCAGGCCGCCCCCGAGCAGGGTGTCCAGGTCGCCCGCCGCGGCCGAGCCGGCGGCCACGCCGAGAGCGATTGCAAAGAGGATTCTGGTCTTGAGCATGGTTCCTTCCACAGGTACCGCGAAATGCGGTCTTCGCCGTGTGGAGCGTGCACCTGGGAAGGAAACTTCGCAGTTAACTGCATCACGCCGCGCACGATGCGTGACACGGAGCAGCCAACTATTTCACGGCATCGGGCTCGGCCTTCCGCAGGCTGCGGTCGAGAAACGGCACGATCGCTTTTACCAGATCGTCTTCGCGGTCCTCGTAGAAGTGCTCGGCGCCCGGGATCACGACCTGCTCCGAGCCGGGCACCTTGGCGATCTCCTTGCGCCGCTCGGGGCCGCCCCAGCGCGTGACCGTCCAGTCCTTCTCACCGTAGACGTCCATTACCGGAATCTTGATCCTGTACATCTCCTCCAGGCCCTGGATGATGCTGACGAACACCCAGGCCTTGACGCTGGTATCGTCGGTGCGGATCAGGTACTGATTGGCCATCGTCGCGCCTAGGCTGTGCGAGACGATGGCGATCTTGCGGTAGCCCTTTGCCTTGAGGAAGTCGACTGCGAGCTGGATGCGCTCGCGCGCGTCGGGGTAGAGAGGCACGTACAGCCCCAGGATGGCGGTGCTCGGCAGCACCGGGAGCTGGATCGCGAGCGTCGTGTAGCCCGCGTCCGCGAGCTTGCTGCGCAGGATTCCGTAGAGGCCGTAGTCGGGGCTCCAGCCGCGCCCGTGCGCGACGATGACCGCGCCGCGCGGGTTCTGCGCGACGGTGTACAGGCCGAGAAAACGGTGGCCGTTCTTCTGCTGCAGCCACACCGCGTCGCCCACCATGAGCGAAGCGAGGATCTGGTCCGCCCAGCGCTTCTCGCGTTCGTAATCTTGCGCGCGCGCGGCGAGCGCCGTGCAGCCGAGCGCGATGAGGAGGAGGGCCCGCAAAGCAAGAAGCCCGCGCGAGCGGGCTTCTTGCCGGGGCTTGGAAGGGCTGCTAAGCAATGCTCAACGGCATCTTGCGCAGCCGCTTTCCGGTCAGCGCGAACACGGCGTTCGCCACCGTCGGCCCGAGCAGCGCGGTCGCCGGCTCGCCGATACCGCCCGGCTTGTCGCCGCTCGGCACGAGGTGGGTCTCGACCACCGGGCACTCCGGCATGCGCACCATGAGGTACTTGTCGAAGTTGGTCTGCTCCACCCTGCCGTCCTTCAGCGTGATGTTGCCGTACTTCAGCGCGGTGAGCCCGAACACGATGTTGCCCTCGATCTGCTGGCGCACGATGTTGGGGTTGACCATCGGGCCCGCATCGACCGCCACCACCACCCGGTGCAGCTTGATCTTGCCGTCCTCGACCGACACCTCGGCCACCTGCGCCATGTAGGTGTCGTAGCCCTCCATCAGCGCGATGCCGCGCGCGCGGCCCGCGGGCAGGGGCTTGCCCCAGCCCGCCTCGCGGGCGACCGCCTCGAGCACGCGCTTGTGCCGCGGCTGCTTCTCGAGCAGGGCGCGCCTGTACTCGTAGGGATCCTTGCCCGCGGCATGCGCCATCTCGTCGATGAAGGACTCGTTGGCGAAGATGTTGAGCGCGTGCGACACGGAACGCAGGTAGCCGACGCGCAGCCCGGTGTCGTGGATCACGGTGCCGACCGACTGGTTGGCGACGTCGTAGGGCACGAGGATCGCCTCGGTCATCAGCGGATCGACGCCGTCCTTCACCAGCGGCGGAATGAGCCGCGCGGTCACGGACGGCGAGCTCATTTTGAGGCTGAGCGCGACCGGCCTGCCCTCGGCGTCCAGCGCGCCCGCCATCTTGTGCAGGCTGGCCGGGCGGTAGAAGTCGTGCGTCATGTCGTCTTCGCGCGTCCACACCAGCTTGACGGGAGCGCCGATCGCCTTCGAGATCAGCACCGCCTGGGCGACGTAGTCATAATCGATGCGCCTGCCGAAGCCACCGCCGAGAAACGTGGTGCGGACCGTGATCTGCTCGGGCTTGAGGCCGGTAATCGCGGCCGCCGTGCCGAGCGCCGCCTGCTGGAACTGGATCGAGCCGATCAGCGTTGCCGAGTCCTTGCGCACGTCCGCAGTGAAGTTCATCGGCTCCATCGGCGAGTGCGACAGGAACGGCATCTCGTAAGTCGCCTCGAGCGTCTTGGCGGCCGTCTTCATCGCCGCGTCGACGTCGCCCTGCTTGCGGATCTGCGCCGCGGGCTGGGCCATCGCCTGCGCGAGCCCCGCGAACGCCGACTCGGTGCTGAGCGTCTTGTTCGCGCCCTCGTCCCACTGGATCTTGATCGTGTCGCGCGCCTTCTTCGCGCGCCACCAGCTGTCCGCCACGACCGCGATTCCGTCGGGGATCTGGACCACGTGCTTGACCCCCGGCATCGATTTCGCCTCTTCAGCATCGAAGCTCACCACCTTGCCGCCGAGCACCGGGCACTGCGCGAGCGAGGCATACAGCATGCCCGGGAGCCGCACGTCGATGCCGTACTCAGCCTTACCGCGGATCTTGGCAGCGGTGTCCAGGCGATTCAGCGGCTTGCCGACGTAGCGGAACTCGGAAGGCGGCTTGAGCTTCACCTCCTTCGGCGGCGTGAGCTTGGAGGCCGCCTGCGCGAGCTGACCGTAGCTCGCTTTCTTGCCGCCGGGCCCGCTCACTACTCCGTTGTGCGCACGGCACTTGGACGCGTCCACGTGCCACTTGTCGGCTGCGGCCTGGATCAGCATCGAGCGCGCCTGCGCGCCCGCGATGCGCAGCTTCTCCCAGCCGTCGCGCACCGAGGTCGAGCCGCCGGTGAGCTGCGCGCCGAGCATGCTGTTGATGTAGGCTTCTCCGGGCGGCGCGAAGTCGACCTTAATCTTGTTCAGATCGACCTCGAGTTCTTCTGCGACGAGCGTCGGCATCGCCATTACGACGCCTTGTCCCATCTCCGAGCGCGCGCACAGGATGGTGACGCTGTTATCGCTGCCGATGCGGATCCACGCATTGGGCATCGACGTGGTCACAGACATCTTGGCCATCGCGTCCGGCAGAGCGACGCCGATGACCAGCGCACCGCTGGCCGCGGCGCCGGACTTGAGGAACGTGCGGCGCGAGGGATTCTTGAGTCGGTTCATGGTCAGGCTCCCTTGGTGCCGGCGGCTTTGTGAATTGCCGCGCGGATGCGGGGATAGGTGCCGCAACGGCATACGTTGCCTTCCATCGCGGCGTCGATGTCGGCGTCGGTCGGATGCGGCTTCTCGGCGAGCAGCGCGGTCGCGCTCATGATCTGGCCCGACTGGCAGTAGCCGCATTGCGGCACGTCGAGCTCGGCCCAGGCCGCCTGGATCTTGCGGCCGGCCTCAGTCTTGTCGATCGCCTCGATGGTCGTGATGTGCTTGCCGGCGGCCGCCGAAACCGGCGTGCCGCAGGAGCGCACCGGCTTGCCGTCGAGATGCACGGTGCAGGCGCCGCAGAGCTGCGCGCCGCAGCCGAACTTGGTGCCGGTCATGCCGAGCGTGTCGCGCAGCACCCAAAGCAGCGGCGTGTCGGGCTCGGCGTTCACTTGTCTTTTCCTGCCGTTTACGGTCAGTGTGATCATGTCCCCTCCCATGGAGCGGTGAACGGAGCCGCATTATTGACACGTCCGGGTCAGGCCGTCGAGATATTCGTCGACGATTTTTCCGAGCCCGGGGGTGCCGAGATCGACGAACTCGTAGCGCGCGCGCACGACCGGCGTGTGCAAGTCCATCAAGCGTCCGAAGTCGACCGGCGTGGCGGCCACGACGGCGTCGGCGCCGGCGTCCTCAATCGTGCGGCGCAGGGCCTCCAGTTGCTCGTCGGAATAGCCCAGCGCCGGCAAGACACGCCCGAGGTGCGGATACCGGTCGTAGACTGCGCGGACTTGCTGCGCTGCGGAAGCCCGGGGATCGACGATCTCCGCGGCGCCCGCACGCTGCGCGGCCAGGTAGCCTGCGCCGTAGGGCATGCCGCCGTGCGTGACCGTGGGGCCGTCCTCGACCACCAGGACGCGCTTGCCGCGCACCGCGGCCGGATCGTCCAGCCGGATCTCGAGCGCGGCGCGCAGCACCGGCGCACGCGGATTGGCGGCCTTCGCGCTGCGCGTCACGGCGGCGACCGCCTCGGTGCTCGCCGAGTCCACCTTGGACACCACGACGACGTCAGCTGTGCGCAAGCAAGTCTCGCCCGGGTGATGCCGCGTCTCGTCGCCGGCGCGCAGCGGGTCGACCACAACGATGTGCAGGCCGGGGCGCACGAAGGGGAAGTCGTTGTTGCCCCCGTCCCACAGGATGATGTCCGACTCGCGTTCGGCGAGCGCAATTACGCGCGCGGTGTCGACGCCCGCGTAGACGGTGCCGCCGGCGGCGATGTGCGGCTCATACTCTTCGCGCTCCTCCAGCGTGCACCGCGCCGCGTCGAGGTCGGCGCGCGTTGCGAAGCGCTGCGCCACCTGGCGCTCCAGGTCGCCGTACGGCATCGGATGGCGCACCACGGCGGCGCGCAGGCCGCGCGCGCGCAGCCGGGCCGCGAGCCAACGCGCGAGCGGCGACTTGCCGGCGCCGGTGCGCACGGCGGTGACCGCGATCACCGGCAGGCGCGCGCGCACCATGGTGCTGCGCGGGCCGAGCAGCGCGAAGTCGGCACCCGCGGCGAGCGCGCGCGAGGCGCGGTGCATCACCTCGACGTGCGCGAGGTCGCTATAGGCGAGAACGACCAGGTCGACGGAGTCCGCGCGGATGCGCGCCTCGAGCTCGTCCTCGGCGACGATCGGAATGCCCTGCGGATAGAGCGGGCCGGCGAGCGACGGCGGGTAGCGCCGCCCAGCGATGCCAGGAATTTGCGCGGCGGTGAACGCCACGACCTCGCAGGCGGGATCGTTTCGGTACACGACGTTGAAGTCGTGAAAGTCGCGCCCCGCGGCACCCATGATGAGGATTCGCCGGCGCGTCATCGCACTTCGACCCGCATGAGATTTGTCCCCCGCGCGGCGGCGGCGAAGCGCACGGGCAGGAACTGCTCGATCAGCCACATCGCGGTGCGCGCATGGCTCGACAGCGCGCGCGTCGTAAAGATGGACGGCCCCTCGGCAAGCGCGAGGTAGACGAGCAGCTGGTCCGCGGCGTGCACGTCGAGCGAGGCGCCCGCGGCGAGGTCCGCGCTCAGCTCGGAGCCGGCGCGCTCGCCGAGCGTCTCGGCGGGCACGCCGCGCTCGGCCACCTCGCCCGCGCCGAGCACGCTCGCCTCGGTCTCGGCCCAGGCGACGATCGCGCCGCCGCGGCCCTGCGCGCCGTCCTCGCCGAGCACGGCGAGGTCGATCGCGGCCCCCCGCGGCAGGATTGCGAGCGCCGCCGCGCGCATGCGCTCGGCGATGTGCGCCGGCAGGTTGCCGACGTGCGCGGCGCCGCGCAGCGCGAGCAGCCGGCCCGGCGCCGCGGCCGTGAACGGCCGCAGGCGCGCACCGGGCTCGACCGCGAGCTCGACCTCGCCGCCGCCGCCCGGGAAGTAGCCGCGCCGGCGCGCGGAGAGCCGCAGGCGAGCGCCCATGCGCGCGAGCAGGCCGAGCAGCACCGCGCGGAAATAGTCGAGCGGCGGCGCGGCGCGCACGTCGGTGCCGCCGGTAACGAGCACGCGGCAGGCGGCGCCGCCCGCGAGCATCGCCGGCACGAGCGCCTGCAGCACGAGCGTCACGCTGCCCGCGGTGCCCACGTCGAAGCGGAATTCTCCGCCGCGCAGCGCGCGCGGCGCGAACACCAGCTCGCGCGCGCCGAGCGCGAGGCCCTCGATGCGCGCATCGCACAGCGCGCCGACCGCGCGCACCGCGGTGAGGTGCTGCGCGGCGAGGCCGGGCTTCCTGCGGCGCGCGCGGATGTCGCGCATGCGCAGCGCCTGGCCGGTGACCGCGGCGAGCGTGATCGCGGTGCGCAGCAGCTGGCCGCCGCCTTCGCCGTATGCGCCGTCAATGTCGAGCATGCGCGCCGCGCTCGGCGAGGAAGGCCGACAGCACGCGCGCGGTGTGCGAGTCGGCTTGCGCGGCGTCCTCGGGCGCGCCCTGGAACACGATGCGCCCGCCGCCCGCGCCGCCCTCGGGGCCCAGGTCGACGATCCAGTCGGCCTCGGCGATCACGTCCAGGTTGTGCTCGATCACCAGCACGCTGTTGCCCGCGTCGACCAGCCGGTGCAGCACGCGGATCAGCTTCTCCACGTCCGCCATGTGCAGCCCGACGGTCGGCTCGTCGAGCACGTACAGCGTGCGCGTCTCGCTGCGCACCTTGGAGAGCTCGGTGACCAGCTTGATCCGCTGCGCTTCGCCGCCCGAGAGCGTCGGACTCTGCTGGCCGAGCGTGAGGTAGCCCAGGCCGACGTCCTGCAGCAGCCCCAGCGCCTTGTGGATCGAGGGGTGCGCGGCGAAGAACGCGAGCGCCTCGTCGACGCTCATGGCGAGCACCTCGCCGATCGTCTTGCCGCGCCAGCGCAGCGCGAGCGTCTCGGGGTTGAATCGCGCGCCGCCGCAGGCTTCGCAGGCCACCTTGACGTCGGGCAGGAAGGACATCTCGATCGTCTTCAGCCCCTGGCCCTCGCAGGACTCGCAGCGGCCGCCCTTGGTGTTGAACGAGAAGCGGCTAGGCGTCCAGCCGCGCATGCGCGCCTCGCTCGTGTCGGCGAACAGCTTGCGCACCGAATCCCAGAAGCCGACGTAGGTCGCGGGACAGGAGCGCGGAGTCTTGCCGATCGGCGTCTGATCGACCTCGAGCACGCGCTCGAGCGCGCCCTTCACCTCCCTGCAGCCGACCGGCGCGCCTTCCTGCAGGCTCCTCAAGAGCACGTCGCGCGCCAGCGTCGACTTGCCCGAGCCCGACACGCCGGTCACGCACACCAGCCGCCCGAGCGGCACGCGCAGGTCGATTTGCGCCAGATTGTGCAGAGAGGCTTTCTTGATTTGAACGGAAGCCGCTCTCTCGCTGACGGGACGGCGCGGCTGCAGCGGATGCCTGAGCGGATGCGCGAGGAACCGTCCGGTGACCGAATCGGGCAGCGCCATCAGCGCCTCGGCGGTGCCCTCGCCGATCACCCGCCCGCCGAGCTTGCCCGCGCCCGGGCCGAGGTCGAGCACGTGGTGCGCCCGGCGGATCGTCTCCTCGTCGTGCTCGACCACCACCAGCGTGTTGCCCTTCGCCTCGAGCTTCTCGAGCACGTCGAGCAGGATGCGGTTGTCGCGCGCATGCAGCCCGATGGTCGGCTCGTCCAGGATATAGCACACGCCGCGCAGGTTCGAGCCGAGCTGCGCGGCCAGCCGGATCCTCTGCGCTTCGCCCCCCGAGAGCGTCGGCGCCGAGCGGTCGAGCGAGAGATACCCGAGGCCGACCTCGCCGAGGAAGCCGAGGCGGCTCGTCAGCTCGGCGACGAGGTCGCGCGCGATCTCCCGCTCGCGGCCTTCGAGGGCAACGCCGGCGAATTGCGTTGCGAGATCCGCGACCGGCTGCGCGCCGTAGTCGGCGATCGACTTTCCGCGCCAGGTGACCGCGAGCGCCTCGGGGTTGAGCCGCCGGCCCGCGCAGGCCGGGCAGGGCTCGTCGACCTCGAGCCACTCGATCCACGAGTCGAGCACGTGGTCCTCCGTGCCGGTGCGCGCGCGCTCGTCCGTCCAGCCGACCTCGGCGAGCTTGAGCCCCGTGCCGTAGCAGGCCGGGCACCAGCCGTGCTTCGAGTTGTAGGAGAACAGGCGCGGATCGGGCTCGGCGAAGCTGCGCCCGCAGGAGGGGCAGGCGCGCTTGGTCGAATAGCGCGCCTGGCGCAGCACCATCTCGACCAGGCCCTTCGCTTTCTGCGCGGCCTTCACCAGCGCGTCGAGGTCCGAGAGCACCTGCACCGTGCCCTTGCCGAGCTCCAGTGCGGTGGCGAGCGCGGCGCGCAGCGCGCGCTCGTTCTCGGGTGCGACGCGCAGGTCGGCCACCGGCAGCTCGATGTTGTGCTCCTTGAACCGGTCGATGCGCGGGAAGGGATCGACCGGCAGGAACGCACCGTCTACGCGCAGGCTCGCGTAGCCCTTCGCCTTCGCCCACTTGGCGAGGTCGGTGTACACGCCCTTGCGGTTCGTCACCAGGGGCGCGAGCAGGCCGATGCGCTGGCCGCGGTACTCGCGCAGCAGGCGCGCGGCGATCGCGTCCTCGCTCTGCGGCTCGATCGGCACGCGGCAGTCCGGGCAGTGCTGGGTGCCGAGCTTGACGAAGAGCAGCCTCAGGAAGTGGTGGATCTCGGTCAGCGTGCCGACCGTGCTTTTCCTGCCGCCGCGGCTGGTGCGCTGCTCGATCGCCACCGTCGGCGGGATGCCCCAGATCGCGTCCACGTCCGGGCGCGCGGCGGTCTGCACGAACTGGCGCGCATAGGCGTTCAGCGACTCGAGGTAGCGGCGCTGTCCTTCGGCGAACAGGATGTCGAAGGCGAGCGTCGATTTTCCGGAGCCCGACACGCCGGTCACCACGGTGAAGCGGTTGCGCGGGATCTCGACGTCGATGTTCTTCAGATTGTGCTCGCGCGCGTGGTGGATGCGGATGGCATGCCCGAGGTATCGGGCTTGGGGTTCGCGGGTTTGGGGTTTCTGTTCAGTGAACGCTTTTTCGTATTCCCTCAGGGCTCGCGCGGTGTGCGAAGTCGCGTGGCGCATCACTTGCTCGGGCGTGCCTTCGCACACCAGCGCGCCGCCGGCCTCGCCGCCCTCGGGCCCGAGGTCGATGAGCCAGTCGGAGGCGCGCATCACGTCGAGGTTGTGCTCGATCACTACCAGCGAGTGGCCGGCGGCGAGCAGGCGGCGCAGGGCGCGCAGGAGCTTCGCGACGTCGTCGAAGTGCAGCCCGGTGGTCGGCTCGTCGAACAGGAACAGCTTGTTCGCGCCCGGTCCCTGCTGCAGGTGGCCGGCGAGCTTGAGGCGCTGCGCCTCGCCGCCCGAGAGCGTCGGCACCGGCTGGCCGAGGCGCAGGTACTCGAGCCCCACCTCGGCGAGCGGCGCGAGGCGCGCCTCGACCTCGCGCTCGCCGGCGAAGAAGGCGAGCGCCTCGGACACGGTCATCTCGAGCACGTCGGAGATGCTCCTGCCGCGCAGCGCGACCTCGAGCACCTCGGGGCGGAACCGCTTGCCGTCGCAGTCCGGGCAGCGCAGGTACACGTCCGACAGGAACTGCATCTCGACGTGCTCGAAGCCGTTGCCGCCGCAGGTCGGGCAGCGGCCGTTGCCGGCGTTGAAGCTGAAGGTGCCGGGCGTGTACTTGCGCTCCTGCGCGAGCGGCGCGCGCGCGAAGAGCATCCTGATCGCGTCCCAGGCGCCGACGTAGCTCGCCGGGTTGGAGCGCGTCGTCTTGCCGATCGGCGACTGGTCGACCAGCACCGCCTCGGAGATCTTCTCGGCGCCGGAGAGCGCGCGGTGCGCGCCGGGCGCCTCGGTCGGCTTGCCCTTCGCCTTGAGCAGGGCGCGGCAGAGCACGTCCTCGACCAGCGTCGACTTGCCCGATCCCGACACGCCTGTCACGCAGACGAGGCGCTGCAGCGGGATCGACATGTCCAGGTCTTTCAGATTGTGTTCGCTTGCCCCTTCGACACGAATGAAATCCTTCTGGGGGGCAGATTGAACGAAACTTTCGCCGGCGCGTTTTCGCCCTGAGAGGTAATCGGCCGTCAGGGTGCCCCGCTGCTTCAATTCCTGCGGCGCACCGAAGAACACCACCTCGCCGCCGCGCTCGCCCGGGCCGGGCCCCATGTCGAGGATGCGGTCGGCGGCGAACATGATCTGCGGATCGTGCTCGACCACCACGAGCGAGTTGCCGGCGTCGCGCAGGCGCTTCATCACCTCGATCACGCGCCCCATGTCGCGCGGGTGCAGCCCGATCGAGGGCTCGTCGAGCACGAACAGCGTGTTGACGAGCGAGGTGCCGAGCGCGGTGGTGAGGTTGATCCGCTGCACCTCGCCGCCCGAGAGCGTGCGCGACTGGCGGTCGAGCGTGAGGTAGGCGAGGCCCACCTCGCAGAGGAACCTGAGCCGCGCGCGGATCTCCGCCATCAGCAGCTCGGTCGCCTCGTCCGCCGGCGCGGGCAGGCGCAATGCGTCCATGAACTCGCGCACGCGCCCGATCGGCAGCAGCATCAGGTCGTGGATCGAGTGCGGGCCGATGCGCCACAGCGTCGCGTCCGGCTTGAGGCGCGTGCCGCCGCAGGCCGTGCACTCGGTGTAGGCGCGGTACTTCGACAAGAGCACGCGGATGTGCATCTTGTAGGCCTTCGTCTCGAGCCACTTGAAGAAGCGCCGCACGCCGTACCAGGTGCCCGGCCAGCTCTTTTTCCAGCTGACCCAGTCGCTTTCTCCTTCGAGAATCCATTCCTTTTGGGAAGAGCTCAGTTCCCGGAAGGGCGTATCAAGCGGAATGCCGCGCTTCTTCGCGTACTTGACCAGGTCGTCCTGGCATTCCTTGAAGCTCGCGGTCTGCCAGGGGCGCACCGCGCCCTCGCGCAGGGACTTCGCTTCGTCCGAGATCACCAGACCGAAATCGACGCCGATCACGCGCCCGAAGCCGCGGCAGGTCTCGCAGGCGCCGAGCGGCGAGTTGAACGAGAACGCCGCGGGCGTCGGCTCGGAGTAATGGATGTCGCAGTCCGGGCAGTGCAGGTCGGACGAGAAGCGCCACGCCGTACCGTCCTCGAGATAGACGTTGACCTTTCCCTGCCCGACGCGCAGCGCGGCTTCGAGCGCCTCGATGGCGCGCGCGCGGCCGGCGTCCGAGAGGCGGAAGCGGTCCTGCGTCACCTCGAGCAGGCCCTTGGCGCGCGCGTGGATGCGCGTGTAGCCCTGGCGCTCGAGCAGCTGCTCGATCTCGCTCTCCGTGAAGCTCTTCGGCACCGGCACGGGAAAGGTCACCGCGAGGCGCGGGTCGCCGTGCGCCGCGCAGCGTTCCTCGAGCACGCGGTAGACCGAGTCGGGCGTGTCGCGCGTCACCGGCTTGCCGCAGCCGCGGCAGAAGAGCGTCGCGGCGCGCGCGTACAGGAGCTTGAGGTGGTCGTTCAGCTCGGTCATCGTGCCGACCGTCGAGCGCGAGGTGCGCACCGGGTTGGTCTGGTCGATGGCGATCGCCGGCGGAATGCCCTCGATCGCGTCGACCTGCGGCTTGTCCATGCGGTCGAGGAACTGGCGCGCGTACGGGCTGAAGGTCTCGACGTAGCGCCGCTGGCCCTCCGCGTAGAGCGTGTCGAAGACCAGCGAAGACTTGCCCGAGCCCGACACCCCGGTCACCACCACCAGCTCCCCCGTGGGGATCGCGAGCGAGAGGTTCTTCAGGTTGTTCTGCCGGGCGCCGCGTACGACGATGGCTTCGGCGGGGAGGGACTCGGGTTTCACGGATACGTAATGCCGGGAGGAGGCGTATTGTTATGGTCTCGGGACGAGGGCGCAAGGAGAAGGCGTTGGAGCTGCGCAGACTGCTGGTGCTGGCCGCGCTCCTGCTGGGCGCAGCGCAGGCGCGTGCCGCGCCGGTGCTGGTGCTGACCATCGACGGCGCGATCGGGCCGGCGACCGCGGACTACGTGCACCGCGGGCTGGAAGCCGCGGCCAGGGACGGCGCGCAGCTCGTGGTGCTCGAGATGGACACCCCGGGCGGACTGGACACCGCGATGCGCTCGATCATCAAGGACATCCTCGCCTCTCCGGTGCCGGTGGCGGCCTACGTCGCGCCCTCGGGCGCGCGCGCCGCGAGTGCCGGCACGTACATCCTGTACGCGAGCCACTTCGCGGCCATGGCGCCGGCGACCAACCTCGGCGCGGCGACGCCGATCGCGATCGGCGCGCCTTCCACTCCCGCGCCGGAGAAGGGCGCGAAAAAGGGCAAGGGCGAGGAGGGCGGCAGCACGCTCGAGCACAAGATGGTGCACGACGCCTCGGCCTACATCCGCGGCCTGGCGCAGCTGCGCGGGCGCAACGCCGAGTGGGCCGAGCGCGCGGTGCGCGAGGCGGTGAGCCTACCCTCAGCGGAGGCGGCGCGGCTCAAGGTGATCGACTTCGTCGCCGACAACGTGCCGGCGCTGCTCGCCAAGCTCGAAGGGCGCAAGGTGACGGCGGGCGGCGTCGAGCGCACGCTGCACCTGGCGGACGCGAAAGTCGAGAACTACGAGGTCGGCTGGCGCACCAGGCTGCTCGGGGTGATCACCAACCCGAGCGTTGCCTACATCCTGGTGCTGCTCGGCATCTACGCCGTGCTGTACGAGTTCTCCAACCCGGGCCTGGTGCTGCCCGGCGTGGTCGGCGCGATCTGCATCCTGCTGGCGATGTACGCGTTCCAGCTGCTGCCGGTGAACTACGCCGGGCTGGCGTTGATTCTGCTCGGCATCGCGTTCATGGTCGCCGAGGCCTTCGTGCCCGCCTTCGGCTCGCTCGGCGTGGGCGGACTCATTTCCTTCGTCATCGGCTCGATCATCCTCATCGACACCGATGTGCCCGGCTTCGAGATCCCCTACGCGCTGATCGGCGGCATCGCCGCGGCGAGCGCGGCGTTCCTCATCTTCGTCGTCGGCATGCTGGTCAGGGGCCGCAGGCGCCCGGTGGTGACCGGGCGCGAGGAGCTGATCGGCGCGGGCGGCGTCGCGCTGGAGGACTTCAGCGGGGAGGGCTGGG
Source organism: Burkholderiales bacterium (assembly GCA_035310985.1). Lineage (GTDB taxonomy): Bacteria > Pseudomonadota > Gammaproteobacteria > Burkholderiales > SG8-39 > DAHVFK01. Next base: position 62,116 of record DATGDH010000037.1, on the reverse strand, counting down.
CGCGCGTGCACAGCGAGAACTGGCGCGTGCGCTCGGGCACGCCGGTGCGCAAGGGCCAGCGGCTGCGCGTCACGGCGATAGAAGGCCTGGTGCTCGACGTCATCGCCGAGCCCGGTAACGGCAACGGAGGGTAACCATCGTGTTCAACTTCGGTTTCAGCTTCAGCTTTGGCGCGCTGATCATCGTCATCGTGCTGGTGGTCTCGTCGCTGCGCATCCTGCGCGAGTACGAGCGCGGCGTCGTCTTCATGCTTGGGCGCTTTCACAAGGTCAAGGGTCCCGGGCTCGTCGTCATCATCCCGGGGATCCAGCAGATGGTCCGCATGGACCTGCGCACCATGGTACTCGACGTGCCGAGCCAGGACGTGATCTCGCGCGACAACGTCTCGGTCAAGGTGAACGCGGTGGTTTACTTCCGCGTCGTCGACCCGGCCAGGGCGGTGATCCAGGTGGCCGATTTCCTCGGCGCAACCAGCCAGCTGGCGCAGACCACTCTGCGCGCGGTGCTCGGCAAGCACGAGCTGGACGAGATGCTCGCCGAGCGAGACAAGCTCAATCTCGACATCCAGACCGTGCTCGACCAGCAGACCGACGCTTGGGGGATCAAGGTGGCGAACGTCGAGATCAAGCACGTCGACCTGAATGAATCGATGATTCGCGCGATCGCGCGCCAGGCCGAGGCCGAGCGCGAGCGGCGCGCGAAGGTCATCTACTCCGAAGGCGAGGCGCAAGCCGCAGAAAAGCTGCTGCAAGCTGGCGCCAAGCTGGCCACCCAGCCCGAGGCGATGCAATTGCGCTACCTGCAGATCCTGACGGAAATCGCCGGCGACAAGAGCAACACCATCGTGTTTCCGGTGCCGGTCAACCTGCTCGGCGCGCTGGGAGAGATCGTCAAGCGCACTTCGGGCTGACGGTCACGGGGGCGCTTTCTTGAGTTAGATCAACTCCCCGCAGGGGGCGCGGCGCAGACTGAATGCATGCGCGCCCCAGATCCCCTCGCCGTCGCCGCACAACCCGCGGACGCGCTCCTCAAATCCACCCTCGCGCGGCTGACGCAGGGCATTTCGCCCGCGTCGATCGCGGGCGCCTACCTGGACTGGGTGGTGCACCTCGCGGGCTCGCCCGCCAAGTGGGGGGAGCTCGGCGTCAAGGCGCAGAGAAAGCTCAGCCGTTTCGCGATTGCGGCATTGCAGTCTGCCCGCAACTGGGAGCCCTGCATCGAGCCGTTGCCGCAGGACCGGCGCTTCGAGCATCCGGACTGGTGCGCCTGGCCGTTCAACCTCCTGCAGCAGGGGTTCCTGCTTACGCAGCAATGGTGGTGGAACGCGACGACCGGGGTGCGCGGCGTCAGCGCGCACCACGAGCAGGTGGTCGAGTTCGTGACGCGCCAATGGCTCGACATGTTCTCGCCGTCGAACTTCCCGCTCACCAATCCCGAGGTGCTGCGCGAGACGGCGCACCGGGCCGGCGCCAACCTGGTGCAGGGCGCGATCAACTGGTGGGACGACGCGCTGCGCGTCGCCGCCAACCGGCCGCTGCCCGGACTGGAGCGCTGGCGCGTGGGCGAGAACCTGGCGCTGACCCCGGGCAAGGTGGTGTACCGCAATCACCTGATCGAGCTGATCCAGTACGCGCCGCAAACCGGCGAAGTGCGGCCGGAGCCGCTGCTCGTGGTGCCGTCGTGGATCATGAAGTACTACATCCTCGACCTGCAGGCGCACAACTCGCTGGTGAAGTTCCTCGTCGGGCGCGGCTACAGCGTGTTCATGATCTCGTGGAAGAATCCGACCGCGCGCGAGCGCGAGCTCGGCCTGGAGGACTACATCAAGGGCGGGGTGCTGGCGGCGCTCGACGCGATCGGCAAGATCGTCCCGGGCGAGCGCGCGCACGCGCTGGGCTATTGCCTGGGCGGCACGATCCTGACCATGGCGGCCGCGCTGCTCGCGCGCGAGGGCGACGAGCGCCTGGCGACGCTCGCGCTGCTCGCCGCGGAGACCGACTTCGAGGAAGCGGGCGAGCTCTCGCTGTTCATCGACGAGAGCCAGGTGAGCTTCCTCGAGGACATGATGTTCACGCGCGGCTATCTCGACGGCAAGGAGATGGCGGGCGCTTTCGCACTTCTCAACTCGAAGGACCTGGTGTGGTCGCGCATGGTGCACGACTACCTGATGGGAAAGCGCGACGAAGTGAGCGACCTCATGGCGTGGAACGCCGACGCGACGCGCATGCCTTACCGCATGCACAGCGAGTACCTGCGGCGGCTGTACCTCGACAATGACTTCACCGAGGGGCGCTTCATGGTCGACGGGCGGCCGATCGCCTTGTCCGACATCCGTGCACCGGTGTTCGCGGTCGGCACATCCCGCGATCACGTGTCGCCCTGGCGCTCGGTCTACAGGATCAACCTGTTCGCCGACACCGAAGTGACGTTCCTTTTGACCAGCGGCGGGCACAACGTAGGTGTCGTCAACCCGCCGGAGGGCTTTGCCGGCGCGAGCTACCGGGTTTCGACGCGCCGGAGCGACGACCGCTACGTAGACCCCGAGACCTGGGAAGAAGCGACCCCCGTGCGCCAGGGCTCCTGGTGGCCGGAATACGCCGCCTGGCTCGATGTGCGCTCCGGCGCGCCGGTCGCGCCGCCGCCGATGGGGGCGCCCGACAAGGGGCTGCCCCCGCTGAACGACGCGCCCGGGCGCTATGTCCTCGAGGAATGAGCAGGTCGGCGTCGTCGAGCAGGTGTCCGGGCCGGTAGTCGACGTCGCCTGTGCCGGCACGCTGCCCGCGCTGCACGACGCGCTGCGCGTGGAGTTCGACGGCAGCGCGCGCCTGCTCGAGGTGCACTTTCATCTCGACGCCCGCCGGCTGCGCGCGGTCGCGCTGCACGGCACCGCGGGGCTGAAGCGCGGCGCGCCGGTGTTCGGCACCGGCGGTCCCCTGCGCGTGCCGGTGGCGCGCGAGTGCCTCGGGCGCGTGCTCGACGTGTTCGGCGCACCGCTCGACGGCGGCGCGCCGCTGCCTGCGGACCGCCTGCGCGCGGTGTCCGAGCCGCCGGCGCCGCTCGCGGAGGTGAAGGGGCCCGAGGCGATCCTCGAGACGGGCATCAAGGTGATCGATCTCCTCTGCCCCTTCGTGCGCGGCGGGAAAACGGGCCTGTTCGGCGGTGCGGGCGTCGGCAAGACGGTGCTGATCATGGAGTTCATGCACGCCATCGCGGCGCTGCATCGGGGCGTGTCGGTGTTCGCGGGCGTCGGCGAGCGCATCCGCGAGGCGCACGAGCTGTGGCGCGAGATGCAGGGGGCGGGCGTGCTGCCGAGTACGGTGCTCGTGTTCGGCCAGATGGACGAGTCGCCCGGCGTGCGCTTCCGCGCCGGCGCGACCGCGCTCACCTATGCCGAGTACCTGCGCGACACGCTCGGCAAGGAAGTGCTGGTGCTGATGGACAACGTCTTCCGCTTCGTGCAGGCGGGCAGCGAGATCTCCGGGCTGCTCGGGCGCATGCCGGCCACGGTCGGCTACCAGCCGACGCTGCTCACCGAGGTGGCCGAGCTCGAGGAGCGCATCGCCTCGACGCGCACCGGCACCATCACCTCTGTGCAGGCGGTCTACGTGCCGGCCGACGACATGACGGACCCGGCGGTGAGCGCGATCCTCGCGCACCTCGACACGCTCGTGATCCTGTCGCGCGAGCAGGCCGGGCGCGGCATCTATCCCGCCGTCGACCCGCTCGCCTCGCAGAGCCGCCTGCTCGACCGGCGCATCGTCGGGGACCGGCACTACGACGCGGCGCGCGCCGTGCGCGAGCACCTGGCGCGCTACGACGAGCTGCAGGACATCATCGCCATGCTCGGCATCGAGGCGCTCTCTGCCGAAGACCGGCGCACGGTGCTGCGCGCGCGCCGCCTGCAGAGGTATCTCAGCCAGCCGTTCCACGTGGTCGCCGAGCACACCGGCATGGCGGGCGTAACGGTGCCGCTCGAAAAGACGCTCGCCGACTGCGAGGCCTTCCTCGTCGGCAAGCACGACGGCGTGCGCGAGGAACAGTGCTACATGCGCGGGGCGATGCCGTGAGCGTCTTCGCGCTGCACCTGCAGTCGGCTACGCAGTACGCGCGCATCGAAGACGTCGAGAGCTTCGTGGCGCGCGACGCCTCGGGCGCCTTCGGCCTGCTGGCGGGCGCCGAGCGGATGATGACCGTGCTCGGCTACGGCCTGGCGCGCTTTCGAACGGCCGGCGGCGCCTGGCACTACCTCGCGCTGCCGGGCGGGCTTGCGTACTTCGTCGACGGCGAGCTCTTCCTCAGCACGCGGCGCTACGTGCTGGGCGATGACTTCCGCACCGTGGCCGCCGCGGTCGACAGCGCGCTCGCGGCGGAGGACAGCGCGCTGCGCAGCCTGAAGGAAAGCGTCACGCGCCTGGAACGCGAGATGGTGCGCCGCCTGTGGCGGTTGGGCGAGGCCTGATGGCGAACGCCGAGCGCGAACCGAAGCTGCGCGAGACGGTGGAGCGCCAGGCCGAGCGCATGCGCCGCGCAGAGCGCGAGCGCCCGGGCCTGCTCGCGCAGACCGCCTACCTCGGCACGCTGGCGCTGCTGTTCATCCTGCCGGTGCTCGGCGGCGGCTACCTCGGCCGCTGGATCGACGACCAGCTGGCGGGCTACTCGGTACGCTGGACGATCAGCCTGCTGCTCGCCGGCGTGGCGCTGGGCGCCGTCAACGTGTACCTCTTCGTGCGCGAGCGGCAGTGATGGAAACGTCGGAGATCCTGTTCCACGTCGGCCCGTTCGGCGTCAGCGCCGCGGTGGTCACCACCTGGGGCATCATGCTCGCGCTCGCGCTGTTCAGCCTGGCTGCGACGCGCGCGCTCGGCGAGCGGCCCGGCGCGTTGCAGACGGTGCTCGAAGGCGTGGTGCTGGCGATCGAGAGCTCGATCGCCGCGGTGTTTCCGCAGCGCCCGCGCATGCTCGTGCCTTTCGTCGGCACGCTGTGGGTGTTCCTCGTGGTGGCCAACCTGGCCGGCATCGTGCCGGGGCTGCATTCGCCGACCGGCGACCTGTCGCTCACAGCGGCGCTCGCCATCCTGGTGTTCCTGTCGGTGCACTGGTACGGCGTGCGCGCCGAGGGCTGGCGCGACTACCTGCGGCACTACCTCTCGCCGAGCCCGCTCCTGTTCCCGTTCCATGTGATGAGCGAGCTGTCGCGCACCGTCGCGCTGGCGGTGCGGCTGTTCGGCAACATGGCCAGCCTCGAGATGGCGGCGCTGCTGGTGCTGCTCGTCGCGGGCTTCCTGGTGCCGGTGCCCATCCTGCTCCTGCACGTGGTCGAGGCGCTGGTGCAGGCCTACATCTTCGGCATGCTCGCGCTGGTGTACATCGCCGGCGGCATCCAGTCCCAACAGCTCACCAAGGAAAGAAAGGAGTCGAAATCATGACCGCCACCGGACTGCTCGTCATCGTATCCACTGCCGGCGCGCTGCTGGCGATGGCCATCGGCGTGATGCTGCCCGCCGTGGCGATGGGGCGCGCGATCACGCAGGCGCTGGACGCGATCGCGCGCCAGCCCGAATCGGAGCGTGCCGTCACGCGCACGCTGTTCATCGGCCTGGCGATGATCGAGTCGCTGGCGATCTACGTGCTGGTGATCGTGCTGATCGTGCTGTTCCGCAACCCGCTGCTCGAGTTCCTGCTCAAGTGACGCCATGCAGATCGACGCCACCACCTTCGTTCTGCAGCTGGTCAACTTCGTCGTGCTGGTGTGGATCCTGCACAGGTTCCTCTATCGCCCGGTGCTCGCGGCGATCGACAAGCGCCGCGCCGCGATCGACAAGTCGATGGCCGACGCCAGGGCCGTACGCGAGGAGGCCGAGCGCCTGCGGGCGCAGTTCGAGGGCAGGCTCGCGGACTGGGAGCGCGAGCGGCTCAAGGCGCGCTCGGCCCTCGACTCCGAGCTCGCGGCCTTGCGCGCGCGGGGGCTGGCGGACGTCGCGCAGACGGTCGAGCGCGAGCGCGACCGGCTCGCGGCACTGCAGGCGAAGCGCGAAGCCGACTGGAAGCGCGACACCGAGCAGCAGGCGCTCGAGCAGGCGAGCTCGTTCGCCGCGCAGCTGCTCGGGCGCGTCGCCGACCCGGCGCTCGACGAGCGCCTGGTGGAGGTCTTCGCCGCCGACCTGGCCGGCTGGCCGCCCGAGCGCATCGACCCGCTCGCCGCGGCGGCGCGCGCCGCCGGCGCGCGCGTGAGCGTGACGAGTGCGCACCTGCTGTCCGAGGCCGCGCGCGCGCGCCTGGTGCGCGCGCTCTCCGAGCGCCTGCGCATCGAGTGCCGCGCCGAGTACGCGCAGGACGAAGCCCTGGTTGCCGGGCTTTGTGTCGCGGTCGGGCCCTGGCTGCTCCAGGCGAACCTGCGCGACGAGCTGCGCGTGTTCGCGGGAGGTGCCGCGCGTGCCGCCTGAGGCGCTCGAGCGGCCGCTCCTCGCGCGCCGTGCCGAGCGGCTGCGCGACTACCGCCTCGCGCTGCGCATGGGCGAGCGCGGTCGCGTGCTCTCCGTAGGCGACGGCGTGGCGTGGATCGAGGGCCTGCCGTCGGCGGGGATGGAAGAGTTGCTGCGCACCGACGACGGCAGCACGGCGCTCGTGTTCCACCTCGCGCCCGAGCGCATCGGCGCGATCCTGCTCGAGGAGGCGCCCGGGCTGCGCGCGGGCGCGCCGGCGGCGCTCACCGGGCAGAGGCTCGCGCTCGGCGTCGGCGACGCTCTGCTCGGCCGCGTGGTCGATCCGCTCGGCCAGCCGCTCGACGGCGGCGTGCGGCCGCGCGCCACCGAGCGCCGAGCGCTCGAGAGGCCGTCGCCGCGCATCCTGGCGCGCGACTTCGTCAACAAGCCGCTTTACACCGGCAACCGCATCGCCGACAGCATGATTCCGATCGGCCACGGGCAGCGACAGCTGCTGATCGGCGACAACGGTACCGGCAAGACCAGCTTCGCGCTCGACACGGTGCTGGCGCAGAAGGGGCGCGGGGTGAACTGCGTGTACGTGCTGATCGGCCAGAAGCGCTCGACGGTCGCCGCGGTCATCGAGACGCTGCGCGCCGGTGGTGCGCTCGAATACAGCGCGCTCGTCGTGGCGGAGGCGACCGCCAGGCCGGGCTTGAAGTACCTGGCGCCGTTCGCCGGTTGCGCGGTCGCCGAGGCCTGGATGGAGGCGGGCCGGCAGACACTCGTGGTGTACGACGACCTGTCGACGCACGCGCGCATCTACCGCGAGCTGTCGCTGCTGCTCAGGCGCCCGCCGGGGCGCGAGGCCTATCCCGGCGACGTGTTCTTCCTGCACTCGCGCCTGCTCGAGCGCTCCACCTGCCTGGACGCCGCGCACGGCGGAGGCAGCATGACCGCGCTGCCGATCGTCGAGACCGAGCAGGGCGAGATTGCCGCCTACATCCCGACCAACCTGATCTCGATCACCGACGGGCAGGTGTACTTCGACCGCCGCATGTTCGCCGCCGGGCAGCTGCCGGCGATCGACGTGCGCCGCTCGGTGTCGCGCATCGGCGGCAAGGCGCAGCCCGCCGCGATCAAGCGCGAGGCGGCGAGCATGAAGCTCGACTACCTGCAGTTTCTCGAGCTGGAGATGTTCTCGCGCTTCGGTTCGCGCCTCGAGGCGGGCCTGCAGGCGCGCCTGGCGCGCGGGCGGCTGCTGCGCCGCGTGCTCAAGCAGGAGCCGCTGCGCCCGCTGCCGCCGGAGTGCCAGCTCGCCTGGCTGGTTGCCTTCAACGACCGGCGCTTCGAGGGTCTGGACGACAAGGCGCTCGAGACCGCGCTCGAGCGGCTGTTCGCCGGCGCGCGCGCCGGCGCGCTGTCGCTCGAAGACGCGCGCGAATCCTGGAGCGCGGCGGCGGCAGGCTGGGTCGGGGGCCTGCCCGCATGACGCGGCGCCACCAGCTCGCCGGCAGGCTCGCGGGCCTGCGCGAGGTGCGCGCCATCCTCTCGGCGATGAAGAACATCGCGTTGATGGAGCTGCGCGCGCTCGCCGGGCTGCTCGAGCACCAGCGCCGCGCGATGGCGACGATCGAGCGCGCGGCGGCCGACTTCCTGTGCTTTCACGCGCCTCCCGGCGAGGCCGCGCCCGCGGCGACGGTATGCATCGTCATCGGCTCCGAGCGAGGCTTCTGCGGCGAGTTCAACGAGGCGCTGGAAGCCGAGGCACGCGCGGTGCGCGCGCGCGGCGAGCGGCTGGTGGCGGTCGGCGCGCGGCTCGCCGACCGGCTCGAGGAAGCGGACGGCGGCGGCCTTGTCGCGGGCGCGAACGTCGCCGAGGAGCTTCCGGCGGTGCTGCAGCGCGTGGCCGCGGAGCTGGAGCGCGTGCAACGCGCCGCTCCGCCCGGGCCGCTGCACGTCAAGGCCGTGTACCAGAGTCCGGACGGCTCGGGGCCGCTGACGCGCACGATCGCGCCGCTGCCGCTGCCCGAGCGGCCGCTGCGCCCGCGCGCCTACGCGCCGCGCCTCACGCTCGCGCCGCCGGAATTCTTCGCCGGGCTGCTCGAGCAGGCGCTCCTGATGTCGCTGCAGGAGGCCTTCTCGGTGTCGCTGATCGCGGAGAACCGCAGGCGGCTCGAGCAGATGGAAGGGGCGCTCAGGCGCCTGGACGAGATCACTGCAAACCTCGCCCGGCGCCTGAACGCTTCGCGCCAGGAGGAGATCACCCAGGAAATCGAGGTGATCATGCTGAGCGCCGAAGCGCTCACGGCGCAAACGGCCTAGGGCCGGTAGTAGACCCAGCCCGCGCGCTGCTTGTCGGCGATCTCGATCAGGCCTCCGGGCACGACGCGCACGCCGCCGATCAGGTCGTCCTTCGTCACCTTCATCGAGTGCATGGTCTCGCCGCAGGCGACGACGTCGATGCTCTGGTCGAGCGCCTGGCCGATGCGGTCCTGGACCTTCGATTCCATCTTCAGCATGTTCAGGCCCGGCCCGATCGCGACGATCTCGATCTGTGACTTGTCCTTGCCGACGTTGCGCTGAAATGCGAAGGCGTTGTTGAGCGCGAGGTTCCACACCTTGGGATTGTCGTCGGTGACCTGGATCACGAGCTGGTACTTTCCGTGACTCTCGGCCGCGGGGTTCGCCTGGGCGACCGGGGCGACGCCTGCAGCAATCGCGCCGGCGAGCGCGAGGCTGGCGATGATTCGCTTCATCTCTCGACCCCCTACGGACGCACGTACGACCAGCCCTCGGACTGGCGCTTCATGATCTCGATCACCCCGCCGGGCACCACCGTCACGCCGCCGATCAGGTCGTCCTTGGTGACCTTCATCTTCTTCATCGTCACCGCGCAGGCCGATACCTGGACATTGCGATCGAGCGCGGCGTTCACGCCCGCGGTCGCCTTCGAGTCGGCCTTGAGCATGTTCAGGCCGGGGCCGTAGGCAACGATCTCCACCTTCACCTTGTCCTTGCCGAGCGCCTCCTGCACGTTTTCCGCGTTGTTCAGCGCCAATTGCCATTTGCCGGGGTCGTTGTCGCTCACCTGGATAATGATGTGGCTCATCGACGTCTTGCCGGCGGCCAGCGCGGCGGGGGAAGCGGCGAAACCGGCCAGGCCGACGACCGCCGCAAGGACCGCAAGTACTTGTTTCATTAGCTCTCCTCTCCGTCCTGTAGTGGGTGGATCGGGGTGCAAAGCACCCGCGACGGCTATACGACGCCCGCCGCCGCGGTTTTATTCCACGGAATAAACTTCGGCCCTGGAACGTCTTGTCGCGCATGAGGATAACGGGGCTGTTTGGGGTGTCGGCGCAGTTTCGCGGCCGGGTCGAGGCGCAGCGCGAGCCGCTGTACCGGCTCGCGTATTCCTGGTGCCACGACGCCGGGCTGGCCGACGACCTGGTGCAGGAGACGATGCTGCGCGCGCTCGACCGCGCCGGGCAGCTGAACGACCCCCAGCGCCTGAAGAGCTGGCTGTGCGCGATCCTCGCCAATTGCCTGAAGGACCATTTCCGCCGCGCGCGGCCGCTCGAGCCGCTCGACGAGGACATGGCGGCGCATGGCGAATCCCCGGAAGCCGCGAGCGCGAGCAACCAGATCGCCGCGCGCGTGCGCGCCGAGATCGAGCGCCTGCCGCTCGGCCAGCGCCAGGCGGTGACGCTGGTCGATCTGGAGGGCTTCTCCTACGCCGAGGTCGCAGAGATCCTCGAGGTGCCGGTCGGCACCGTGATGAGCCGCCTGTGCCGCGCGCGCGAAGCGCTCAGGGCGCGCTTGATCGACTGCGCGGCGGAGCAGAACAGCAAGATCAGGAGCATTCGATGAGCCACGACGAAGAACTCTCGCAGGAGATGCAGAACGCGTTCGTCGACGGGCAGCTCGACGCCGCCGACTGGACCGCGCTCGTCGAGCGCATGGGCCGCGACGACGCGCTCAGGCGCCGCGTCTGCGAGCTGCGCACCCTGAAGGACATGACCCGCAGCGCCTACGCGGGCGTGCATCCGGGGCGCGCGGCGCCCGGCCCGGACCGCAGGCGCTGGGCGCGCGTGGCGGCGGTCGCGCTCGTGTTCACGCTGGCGGGCTGGCTCGCGCACGACGCGCTCGCGCCCGGCCGCATCCTCACCGAGCTGCGCGGCGTCGCCGCCGACCGCATCCTCGTGCATATCGCGTCCTCGCGCGGCGAAGTGGTCGACACGGCGCTGCAGGAGGTCGAGGACTACTTGCGCGACGCGCGCGCCGCCGGGCACCAGGTCAAGGTGGAGATCGTCGCCAACAACAGCGGCATGGACATCCTGCGCACCGACACCTCGGCCTATGCCGCAAGGCTCGAGCGCCTGCGCGCCGCGTACCCGAACCTGACCTACATCGCCTGCAACCAGACCGCCGACCGGCTGCGCGAGAAGGGCACGGCGGTCAAGCTTCTCCCGGGCGTGCATGTCGCCCCGACCGCGCTCGACGAGATCGTCAAGCGCATGCAGGAAGGCTGGGTGTACATCCGCGCCTGAGGCGCGGCGCCCTTACGGCCGGGCGTAGGCCCAGCCTTCGAGCTCGCGCTGCATGATATGCGCGAGGCCGGTCTTGACGAAGTCGACGCCGCCCAGCATGTCGTCGCGTTTCAGCCCGACGGTCGCCATGGTGTTCTCGCAGGCGATGACGCGGATGCTCTCGTCGATCACCTGCGTGACGCGGTCGCGCCAGTCCGACTCGGCCTCCAGCATGTGAATCGCGGGGCCGTAGACGACGATCTCGAGCTGCACCTTATCCGGGCCGAGGTCGTTGCGCACGTTGCGCGCATTGCTCAGCGCAAGCCCCCACACCCGCGGGTCGTAATCGCTGATCTGGATCAGCAGGCGCTGCGCCCGGGCGGCGGCCTGCGCGCGGGGAATCGGGAGCAAGCCGAGGGCGGCGAGGGAGGCGAGGAAGCGGCGGCGCATGACCCAAGTATCATGCCACGGCCATGACCAGGGCGCTCCCTCCGCTGGCCGGTCTCACGCTGCTGCTCGTCGCGGCCAGCGCGCGCGCCTTTCACCCGCTGATCACCGAGGACACCGGCACCGTCGGTGCCGGCACGTACCAGCTCGAGCTCACCGCCGAGCTCGCGCGCCAGAGCGAGGACGGCAGGACGGTGCACGGCGCTCAGCCCGCGGCGGTGCTCAGCTATGGCCTGCTGCCGAACGCGGACCTGCTGCTCGGCCAGCCCTGGCTCAGGATCGTGAGCGAGGACGACGCCGGGCGCCAGGTGATCACCGGCCCGCTCGACACCTCGCTCGACTTCAAGTGGCGCTTCTACGAGCGCGGCGCGCTAAGTCTCGGCGTCAAGCCGGGGATCACGCTGCCGACGGGCGACGACGCACGCGGTCTCGGCGCGGGAGAGGTGACCTGGGGTGCGCTGCTCATCGGCACCTATCGGTCGGACGGACCGTTCGCGTTCTATTCGCACCTCGGCTACCGGCGCTTCCGCAACACGCTCGGCTGGCGGGAGTCGCTATTCCACATCTCGGGCGCGGTGGCGTACTCGCCTTCGGAGAAGCTGAGACTGGTCGCCGATTTCAGCGCCGACACCAACCCGCTGCCGTCGGCCTACGGCACGCTGCGCTACACCGTGCTCGGGCTGACCTACTCGCCGCGCGAAGACCTGGACCTGGACGCAGGAGTCAAGTTCCGCATGAACGGCATCGTCTTCGACCACAGCCTGCTGCTCGGCGTGACGCTGCGCTGGTGAACGGCGCTAGCGTCCGCGTAGGCCGACCACGGCCTCGATCTCGACCTTCATCCCGGGAATCGCGAGCTCGCGCACGCCGATCAGCGTGCTCGCCGGACGCGCGCGGCCAAAGTACTCCTGGCGCACCGGGTTGATCCTGGTGCGGTCGGCGACGTCGGTGAGGAAGACCGTCACCTTGAGCACGTCGCCGAAGCCCGCGCCGGCGGCGTCGAGGACGAGCTTGAGGTTACGGAAGATCTGGCGCGTCTGCGCCGCCGCATCGTCGCCGCCGACGAGCGTGCCGCGCTCGTCGAGCGGTGCGACGCCGGACACGAACAACAGGTCGCCCCAGCGCACCGCGTCGCAGTAGTGGCTGATCGGGGCCGGCAGCCCTGCGGGCTGGAATTCCTCGCGTTTCATGGCGCCTCCTCGGGTGGATTTACATAACTTTACCGCGCCGAGAAAAGGCCATTACGCGCCGCCGCGACACTGGCGCCGTACCCCCAACCAAGGAGCCATCATGTACGAAACCAAACCGGAAAAGCGCCGTCGCGTCCCCGCGCGGCTGGCGCTCGCCACCGTGCTCGCCGGCCTCGCGCTCGGCACGGGCCTGTATGCCTATGCGCGCGGCGCAGACGGCGACGGGCCGCGCGAGCGCGGCACCATGAGCCGACCGGCCGACCCCGTGCAGGCGGAAGCACGCGTCAACCGCATGCTCGGGCACCTGTACGTCGAGCTGGACGCGAGCGATGCGCAGAAGCAGAAGATCGACCCGATCGTGAAGGCCGCAGCGAAGGATCTGTTCCCGCTGCGTCAGAAGATGCGCGACCTGCGCAGGCAGCAGCGCGAGCTGTTCACCGCCGAGAAAATCGACCGAGCGGCGATCGAGAAGCTGAGCGCGGAGCGCAGCAGGCTGGTCGAGCAGATGTCCAGGCGCTTCACCCAGGCGCTGGTCGACGTCGCCGAGGTGCTCACTCCCGCGCAAAGGCAGCAGCTCGCCGAGCGCTTCGGCCGCTTCGGCGGCGGACACGGCCGGCACGGCTGGCGCGGGCGCGGATAGGTAAACTGCGCGCGTGGCCGCGCACGTCCTGCTGATCGAAGACGATCCCCGGCTGGCCGAGATGGTGTCCGAATATCTCGGCCAGGCGGGCTTTCGCGTCGCGTCCGCGGGCAGCGGCGAAGAGGGACTCGCCCGGTTCGCGCGCGAGCCCTTCGACGCGCTGGTGCTCGATCTCGCGCTGCCGGGGATCGACGGGCTCGAGGTGTGCCGCAAGCTGCGCGCCTCGTCGGACGTGCCGGTGCTCATGCTGACCGCGCGCGGCGACGCGATGGACCGCGTGGTGGGCCTGGAGATCGGCGCCGACGACTACCTGCCCAAGCCCTTCGAGCCGCGCGAGCTGCTCGCGCGCCTGCGCGCCATCCTGCGGCGGCGCGGCGGCGGCGCGCGCGGGGACGTGCTGCGCTTCGGGCGCGTCGAGATCGACCGCGGCGCGCGCGTGGTGCGCGTCGACGGCGCCGAGAAGGTCCTTACCTCGCACCAGTTCGCGCTGCTCGTCGCGCTCGCCGAGAACGCCGGGCGCGTCATGTCGCGCGACGCGCTCATGGACGCGCTGCGCGGCGAGCCGCTCGAGGCCTTCGACCGCTCGATCGACGTGCACGTGTCACGCATCCGCCAGGCAATCGAGGACGATCCCAGGAACCCGCGCCGCATCGTCACGGTGCGCGGCGCGGGCTACGTGTTCGCCAAGGCGCAGGACTGATGCGCAAGCTGTACCTGCGCATCTACGTCGCGGTGCTCGCGAGCCTGCTCGTGTTCGTGTTCGCCGCGGGGTTCTTGTGGCGCCAGCTGGTCGAGCCAGGCCTCGCGCGCCCGGTTTACGAGGCGCTCGAGCGGCTCCCGCAGAACGCGCTGCCCCCGGCCGGCGCCCCGCGCGCGGAACAGAAGGCGGCGCTCGAGCGCCTGGCCGCCGAGCTGCACGCCGACGTGGCGCTGTTCGACGCCGAGCGCAGGCCGATCGCGTTCGTCGGTCGGCCCTTGCGCCGCGCCGGTCCGGGCATCGAGCTCGCCGACGGCCGCTGGCTCGTGGCGGGCCCTGCGCGCGGCCGGCGGCACCCGGCCTGGCGGCTGTTTCTCACCCTCGCCCTCGTCGCCGTGGGCGTCGGCGTCGGCGCCTACCCGGTGGTGCGGCGCCTGACGCGGCGGCTCGAGAAGCTGCAGGCGGGGGTCGAGTCGCTCGGCTCGGGCGACCTCGCGGCGCGCGTCGCCGTCGAGGGCGACGACGAGGTGGCGCACCTCGCCCAGAGCTTCAACCGCGCCGCCGGCCGCATCGAGGCGCTGGTCGACGCGCACAAGGCGCTGCTCGCGAACGCCTCGCACGAGCTGCGCACGCCGCTCACGCGCATCCGCATGGCGATCGAGCTGATGAAGGAGGGCGCCGAGCCGAAGAGAAAGGCGCAGCTCGAGCGCGACATCGGCGAGCTCGACCAGCTGATCGACGAGATCCTGCTCGCGAGCCGCCTTGAGGCCGTCGAGGGGCGCGAGGCGGACGAGGAGGTCGACCTGCTCGCCCTCGCCGCGGAGGAATGCGCGCGCTACGAGGGCGCCGAGCTCGAAGGCGAGCCGGTCGCGCTGCGCGGCGATCCGCGGCTGCTGAGGCGCCTTATCCGCAACCTGCTCGAGAACGCGCGCCGCCACGGCGCGCCGCCGATCGACGTGCGCCTGCGCAGGCGCGCCGCCGGCGCGGAGCTGTCGGTGTGCGACCGCGGCCCCGGCGTGCCGGAAGGCGAGCGCGAGCGCGTGTTCGAGCCGTTCTTCCGCCACGCGGCGGGCGAGAGCGGCGCGGGGCTCGGGCTCGCGCTCGTGCGCCAGATCGCGCGCCGCCACGGCGGCGACGCGCGCTGCCTTGCGCGCGAGGGCGGCGGCGCCTGCTTCGTCGCCGAGCTGCGCTAGTTCAGGTCGGCGTCCTTGTAGTACTTCGTGCCCTTGGCGGTGATCTCCGCCGCCAGCCCCTCGTCGGTCAGCTGGTAGAGCCACACGCCGGGCGACACCGACACGGCCCCCTGGTACGCGCCGCCCTGAGAGCCTTTCTTCGCCGCGGCGCTCGCCTGGCCGCCGAGCTCGTAGCCCGAGTTGACGAAGGCGTTGAAATCCTTCGCATTGTCGAACACCCAGACCAGCCGGAATTTCTTGGCGCCGATGCCGAGTCCCGCCTGGACTTCGACCATCTTCATGTAGGTCGGCTTCTTGGTCTGGTTGTTCATCGCGAGTCCCGTGCCCTTGCCGCCGCCGGCGAAGAAGATCTTCATGCCGAAGTTGCTGAAGACCGCGTAACCCGCCGACTTCGCGATAGCGGCCTTGGCGCCCGGCTGCGTGCGGTACAGCCGGTCGAGCGTCTCGCGCGCCATCTTCTGCACGTCGGCGCGCGCCTGCTCCTTTTCCTTCGCGCTTAGGGCGGCCGATGCCGTGGGCGCCACGGCGAGGCAGGACAGGGCGATCGCCGCGGCAGCGGCCAGTCTTCCGAAGAGCATGTTCGTCCTCCTTTAGGAAGTCAGCGAATCTTGCCGCTGCGCCGACAGCGGGGCTTGATCGAAATCAACCCGGCGCCCGCTTTCAGGCGATAATGCGCGCATGAATACAGAGCAACCCGACTCCGAACAGCCGGACCCGGCGCCAAGCGCCGAGCAGCCGGCGCAGCCGGCGCAGCCGGACCCGCGCAGGCGCCTGCGCGAGCTGCTCGCGATCCCCGAGCGCGACCGCAGCGATGCCGTGTGGGACGAGATCATCGAGCTCGAGATCGACCTTGCGCCGGGCAACCGCGCGTCCGCGCCGCAGGGCAACGGCGGGCGGCGGCAGGAGCCCGGCCGGCCACAGCAGCCGCCCGGAGGCCAGCGCGCGGGCGGACGACCCTTCAAGAAGCCGAGACGTCGCGGCGGCAGGTAGGCCGGGCCGGCGGGCGATGACCAGCGAACCGCAGCGCGTCGCTGTGCTGGGCGCGGGCGCCGTGGGCTGCTTCTACGGCGCGATGCTCGCGCGCGCCGGACACCGCGTGACGCTGATCGGCCGGCCGGCGCACGTCAAGGCGATCCGCGAGGAAGGCCTGCGCTTCGAGGGCAAGGAGTTCGACGCGCGCATCCGCCTGGACGCGAGCACGCAGGCCGACGCGGTGCGTGGCGCGCGGCTGGTGCTGGTATGCGTCAAGTCTTCCGACTCGGAGCGCGCCGCGGCCGAGATCGCGCCGTTTCTCGAGCGCGACGCGATCGTCGCCAACCTGCAGAACGGCGTCGACAACGCCGAGCGCATCGAGGCGGTCATCAAGCGGCCGGTGATCCCGGCGGTGGTGTACGTGGCGACCGAGATGGCGGGGCCCGGGCATCTGAAGCACCACGGCCGCGGCGAGCTGGTGATCGGCGCGCTCGAGGCGGCGCCGGTCCCGCAAGCGGACCTCGAGCGCGTGCAACGCTGGTTCGGCGAGGCCGGCGTCAAGGTCACGATCTCGGACAACGTCGCAGGCGAGCTGTGGGGCAAGCTGGTGGTGAACTGCGCCTACAACGCGATCTCCGCGATCTCGCAGCTCCCGTACGGCCGCATGATCGGCGGGACCGGCGTGCGCGAGGTGATGCGCGACGTCGTCGCCGAGACGCTCGCGGTGGCGCGGGCGACCGGCGTGCGCACTGCGCCCGAGCTGCCCGACAACGTCTACCGCATCGCCGAGTGGATGCCCACGCAGTACTCGTCGACTGCGCAGGACCTGCAGCGCGGCCGGCCGACCGAGATCGACCACCTGAACGGCTTCGTCGTGCGCCGCGGCGACGCGCTCGGCGTGCCGGTGCCGGCAAATCGCGTGCTCTTCGCGCTGGTCAAGTTGATCGAGACGAAAGGAAATCCATCATGAGCAGACACGGGCGGGGCGGGCGTTTCGGGGCGATCGTGCTGATCCTGGTGGGCGTCGTCGGGCTGCTGGCGAACTTCGGGCTGATCGACCGGCAGACGCTGCACCAGCTCTGGAAGCTGTGGCCGCTGATTCCGCTTGCGATCGGAATCGGCATCCTGATGCGCCCGCGTTCAGGCGGACAATAGCCTCGAGAGCTCGGGATCGTGATCCTGCAGCAGGTTCACGCCGGCGGCGGCGAAGCGCAGCGCCGCGGCGCGCGGCGCGGGATCCCGGCGGTGCTCGAGCGACCATTGCGCCTGGCGCGCGAGCAGCGCCGCGGCGGTCACGCGCCCGAGCGTGAGCGCGAAGCGGCGCGCGCCGGCCTCGAGCGCCGCCTCGTCGCGCCCGGCGTGGCCTTTGAGCCATCCGTCGGCCGCCTCGGCGGCCGCCTGCAGGCGCGCCGAGAGCGCGACCATCTCCTTGTCGCGCACCGTGCCCAGCAGCAGGCCGAGCTCGCGCAGCCACGGCGCGAGGCCCGTCGGCGCGATCGCGCGCAGCGCATCGAGCGCGAGCACGTTGGTGGTGCCCTCCCAGATCGGGAATACCTGCGCGTCGCGTAGCAGCATCGGCAACCCGGTGTCTTCCACGTAACCGGCGCCGCCGAACGCCTCCAGCACCTCCGAGAGCACCGCGACCGACTGGCGCCCGGTGAGGAGCTTCGCCACCGGGGTGAGCATGCGGGCGAGTGCCTGCTGCTCTTCGCTCGCCGCGCCCTGCTCGGTGCGTCCGAGCAGCTCGACGGCGAAGAACGCGAGCTGGAAGCCCGCCTCGAACTCCGCCTGCAGGCCGGCGAGCGTGTCGACGTGCAGCGGCTTCCTGGCGAGTGGGGCGCCGAAGGCGACGCGCTCTCGCGCGTAGGCGCGCGCGAGCGCCAGCCCGCGGCGCATGTACGACACAGCCGAGACGGCGTTCCATACGCGCGTGATGTTCAGCACCGTGCTGATCGCGCGCACGCCGTTCGCGAGCTCGCCGACCGGGATCGCCGGCGTGCCCTCGAGCGTCAGCTCCGCGGTCGGCACCTTGCGCGTGCCGAGCTTGTCCTTGAGCCGGTCCACCGTGAGGCGGTTCGGGCGTCCCTCGGCGTCGCGCGTTTCGAGGTAGAAGAGCGCGAGCCCCTTGCCGCCCGGCGCGTTGCCCGCGGGGCGCGCGAGCGTGAGCGCCATCTGCGAGGCGATCGCCGAAGTGAACCATTTGCGCCCGTACAGTCGCCAGCCCTCGCCCGGGGCGAAGCGCGCCTCGGCCTCGGCGAGCCCGACGTCCGAGCCTCCGATCGCCTCGGTCATCCACTGGCCGCTGGTCCAGAACCGCGCCGGGTCGCGGCTCACGAGGTGCGGCAGCGCGCGCTCGGCGAGCTCGCGGCTGCCCGACGCCGCGATGGTGCGCGCCGCGCCGTCTGTCATTGCGAGCGGGCAGGCGTACACGTCGGTCGAAGGCGTGAACAGGTACACGAGCGCGAACTGCAGCACCCGCGAGAGCGCGCCGAGCGGCGCCTCGTGCGGCAGCGCGATCAGCCCCTCGCGCGCCGCGATCTCCTCGGCGCGCTGCCACAGGGGCGTGAGCTCGATGCGATCGACGCGCCCGCCCCAGGCGTCCCACTGCACCAGCTGCGGCTCCAGGTCCCGCTCGGCAAGCTGCTGCGCGTACAGCTCGCCGCCGGCGAGCCCGCCCATGCGCGCGAGCTGCGCGCGCGACGCTTCCAGCTGCTGCGGCGCGAGCGTGCGCTCGAGGTAGCCGCGCAGCACGCGGTCGTCGTCGTACTGGTTGCCGAGCCGAGGCGCGGCCTGCACGAATGCCATGTTCAGTCTCCCGGTCCAGTATACGTGCAGCGCTGGCCGCGCGAGGCGCGGCTCACCGTTACCTGCGCGAGCGACGCGAAGCGCGGCGCGAGCCGCTGCCAGATCCACACGCTGAGCCGTTCCAGGCTCGGCTGCGCGAGCCCCTGCACCTCGTTCAGGAGGCGGTGGTCGAGCGAGACGCGCAGCTCGGCGCAGGCGCGCTCGAGGTCGGCGAAATCGGCGACGAAGCCGGTGGCCGGATCCGGCTCGCCGCGCAGCGCGACCTCGACCTCGAAGGAGTGCCCGTGCAGCGCGCCGTGCGGATGGCCGGCAGGATAGTGCTCGAAGCGATGCGCGGCGTCGAAGCCGAAGCGGTAGGCGATTTCCATTACGGACTCAGCGTATTCCCAGGACCTTGTGCGTCTGCAGGCTCAGGCGCCAGCCGGGATGCGCGAGGCAGTACGCGACCGCGGCGGCGGTGTTCTGCGTGCGCGCGGGGCCGTCCATCGGCTGCAGGAAGAAGTGCCCGAACTCGAGCTGCGCGTAGCGTTCCGGCTCGGCGCCCGGTTGCGGATAGACGAGCTTCAGCTCGTCGCCGCGCGCGAGCGCGAGCGGCGCGCCCGCCTTCGGGCTCACGCACACCCAGTCGATGCCCTGCGGCGCGGGCAGCGTGCCGTTCGTTTCGAGCGCTATGCGGAAGCCGCGCGCGTGCAGCGCCGCCACGAGCGCGTCGTCCAGCTGCAGCAGCGGCTCGCCCCCGGTGCAGACGACCAGGCGTCCCCGGCGCTCGCGCGAGGGCCATGCGTCCTCGACCGCCTGCGCAAGCGCCGCCGCGCTCGCGAAGCGCCCGCCGCCCGGCGCATCGGTGCCGACGAAGTCGGTGTCGCAGAAGCGGCAGACCGCACTTGCGCGGTCTGCCTCGCGCCCGGACCACAAATTGCAGCCGGCGAAGCGGCAGAACACCGCCGGCGTGCCGGCGTTTGCGCCTTCGCCCTGCAATGTATAGAAAATCTCCTTGACGCTGTACACTCGCAACCCCCCGGGGGAGCGTGATTATCCTTTAATCGCGGCCCGGACCAAAACCTGAATCTGGAATTCGATGGCCCAATACGTCTACACCATGCGCCGGGTGAGCAAGACCGTGCCCCCGAAGCGTACGATCATCAAGAACATTTCATTGAATTTCTTCCCTGGGGCAAAGATCGGCGTGCTCGGCCTGAACGGCTCGGGCAAGTCGACGTTGCTGC
The DNA here is from genome assembly GCA_035310985.1 of Burkholderiales bacterium. GTDB lineage: Bacteria > Pseudomonadota > Gammaproteobacteria > Burkholderiales > SG8-39 > DAHVFK01. Next base: position 41,995 of record DATGDH010000037.1, on the reverse strand, counting down.
GCATCATGGCGGGCGAGGACAAGGATTTCGACGGCGAGGCGATCCCGATGCCGAACCTGCGCATCGGCTTCCTGCCGCAGGAGCCGCGCCTCGATCCGGCGAAGAACGTGCGCGGCAACGTCGAGGAGGGGCTCGGCGCGACGCTCGCGGCGATGAAGCGCCTGCAGGAGGTCTACGCCGCGTACTCCGAGCCCGATGCAGACTTCGAGAAGCTCGCCGAGGAGCAGGCGAAGCTCGAGGCGGAGGTGAACGCCGGCGGCGCCGACGTCGAGCGCCGTCTCGAGGTCGCCGCCGACGCGCTGCGTCTGCCGCCCTGGGACGCCGACGTCAGCAAGATCTCGGGCGGCGAGCGGCGCCGCGTGGCGCTGTGCCGGCTGCTCCTTTCGGAGCCCGACATGCTGCTGCTGGACGAGCCGACCAACCACCTTGACGCGCTCTCCGTGCGCTGGCTGGAGCAGTACCTGGAGCGCTTCCCGGGCACCGTGGTCGCAGTGACGCACGACCGCTATTTCCTCGACAACGTCGCGGGCTGGATCCTCGAGCTAGACCGCGGCTTCGGCATTCCCTGGGAGGGAAACTACTCGTCGTGGCTCGAGCAGAAGGAGCGGCGCCTCGAAGTCGAGGCCAAGCAGGAAGCGGCGCGCATCAAGTCGATGCAGGAGGAACTGGAGTGGGTGCGCTCCAATCCCAAAGCGCGACAGGCGAAGTCCAAGGCTCGGCTCGCCAAGTTCGAGGAGCTGTCCTCGCAGGAGTTCCAGAAGCGGAACGAAACGAACGAGATCTACATCCCGCCCGGCCCGCCGCTCGGCAGCCTGGTGGTCGAAGCGGAAGGGCTGAAGAAATCCTTCGGCGACAGATTGCTGTTCGAAAACCTGTCGTTCCGCCTGCCGCCGGGCGGCATCGTCGGGGTGATCGGGCCGAACGGCGCCGGCAAGACGACGCTGTTCCGCATGCTCGTAGGCCAGGAGAAGCACGACGCCGGCACGCTGAAGCTCGGCGAGTCGGTGAAGTTCGCCTACGTCGACCAGAGCCGCGACAGCCTGGATGCGAACAAGACCGTGTGGGAGGAGATCTCCGACGGCGCCGACAATATCCAGGTCGGCGGCTACTCGACGCCGAGCCGCGGCTACGTGGCGCGCTTCAACTTCCGCGGCGCCGACCAGCAGAAGCGCGTCGGCGAGCTCTCCGGCGGGGAACGGAACCGCGTGCACCTCGCCAAGCTCCTGAAGAGCGGCGGCAACGTGCTGTTGCTCGACGAGCCGACCAACGACCTAGACGTCGAGACGCTGCGCGCACTCGAGCAGGCGCTGCTCGACTTTCCCGGCTGCGCGGTCGTCATCTCGCACGACCGCTGGTTCCTCGACCGCGTCGCGACGCACATCCTCGCCTTCGAGGGCGACAGCAAGGCGGTGTGGTTCGAGGGCAACTTCGCCGACTACATCGAGGACTGGCGCAAGCGCGCCGGCGAGGACGCCGATAAGCCGCACCGCATCCGCTACAAGGCGCTGGTGGCCTAGAAGAACGCGCATCTTTGACCGGGCTCAAAGGCCGCGTTCGGGCCAGTGGGACAATCGGCGCGGCGTCAATGCGACAAAGGAGGGCCACGTGCGCAGACTCTATTTCATGGTGCCCGAGGTTGCGACCGGCAAGAAAGTGGTCGACGAGCTGCTGCTCGCCCACATCGAATGGAAGCACATCCACGTGCTCGCCAAGCGCGGCACGCCGCTCGAAGATCTGCCCGAAGCCTCGTTCTGGCAGAAAAGCGACATCATTCCCGCAATGCTGCGCGCGGTGCCGATGGGCGGCGGCACGGGGATCCTGTGCGGGCTGGCGGCGCTGGCGCTCGAGCCGCACCTGGTGGTCGCGGGCGGGGCGGTGCTGCTCGCCAGCTCGCTCGCCGGCGTCGGCGTCGGCGTCTGGCTCGGGGGGATGGTCGGCCTGAACGTCGGCAACACGCGCCTCACGGGGTTTCAGGAGGCGATCGAGCGTGGCGAGCTGCTGGTGATCGTCGACGTGCCGCGCGATCGCGTCGAGGAGATCACCGCGCGCATCAAGAGGACTCACCCCGAGGCGCATCCCGAGGGGACCGAGCCGAGGGTGCCTGCGTTTCCCTGATCCGCCGCCGGCAGCGCCGTGCAGTGGAACGTCGTCGTCACCACGCTGCCGGGCAGGCCGCGCTTTCTCGCCGCGCTCGAAGGGCTGCGGCGGTTGGGCGAGTTCCGCCCTAGCGCCTTCCGCGACGTGTGCCTTGGCCGGGTCGAGGATGCCCGCGTCTTCCTGGAGGCGCTGCTCGCGGCCAAGGGGGGCGGCGAACGCTGGGCGCTCGCGGTGGCGCGTGCTATTCCCGTTCAGCAGACGTTCTTTTTCACGCCCGAGACCTTCGTCGCGCAACTCGAGGCCGCGCTCGCGCCGCTCGCCGCTCGGATGGAGGCGGGAAGCTTCCATCTGCGTCTCGAGCGTCGCGGCCTGGCGGAGACGCTTCCGAGCGGCCGCATCGAGCGCGAGGTGGCCGACCACCTGTACTCGCTGGCCGAAGCGCGCGGCATCGCGCTGCATACGAGCTTTCACGACCCGGACTACGTGCTGGTCGCCGAGACGGTCGGCAGCGAGTGCGGCGTGGCGCTGCTGCCGCGCGCGCTACGCAAGCGCTACCCTTTCGTCGCGGCACGTTGACGGCATCGAACCGAACAGAGACAAGTACCGCCTTCCGAGGGAGAATCTCAGCGGCCAAACAAGGGGGACAAAATGTACAAGCGCATCTTCGTTCCGGTAGACGGCAGCAGCACCTCGACCCTCGGGCTGAAGGAGGCGCTGCGGCTGGCGAAGCAGCACCGCGCCAAGCTCTGCCTGTTCCACGCGGTCGACGAGCTGTTCGTTGCGGCGGCCGCCGAAGGCATGGTGCTGCCCGACGAAGTGTTCGCATCCCTGCGCGAGGCGGGCCGCAAGATCCTGGCGAAATCCGCCGCGCTCGCGCGCAAGAGCGGCATCCAGGCGCGCACCGTGCTCGTCGAAACCATCGCCGGCCCGGCAGCCGACGCGATCGTGCGCGAGGCGAAGAAGTGGAAGGCGGATCTGATCGTCATGGGAACCCACGGCCGCCGCGGGGTGAGGCGCCTGGTCATGGGCAGCGACGCCGAGCGGGTTCTGCGCGAGACGCCGGTCCCGGTGCTGCTGGTGCGCGGCCGCGCAAAGGCGAGGGCGCGCGCCTAGCCGATCAGAGCATCGCCCCCGGCCGGTCGAGCGCGAATTCGCCGAGCCGCCCGGTGATCCACGCGAAGGCCTCGTCCACCGAATCGGTGCGGTAAACGAGGTCGACGTCCGGCGCGCTGATCGTGCCGTTGCGCACCAGCGCGTCGAAGTCGATCACCTGGCGCCAGAACTTCGTGCCGAACAGGACGATCGGCATCGGCTTGGTCATCTTCTTCGTCTGCACAAGCGTCAGCAGCTCGAACAGCTCGTCGAGCGTCCCGAAGCCGCCCGGGAACACGATCACCGCCTTCGCGAGGTAGGCGAACCAGAACTTCCTCATGAAGAAGTAGTGGAAGTGGAACGCCAGCTCGCGCGTGACGTAAGGGTTGTCGAACTCCTCGACCGGGATCGAGATCGTGAGCCCGACGTTGATGCCGCGCGCCTCGGCCGCGCCGCGGTTGGCGGCCTCCATGATGCCGGGGCCGCCGCCGGTGCACACCACGAAGCGGCGCTCGCGCGAGTCGAGCGCCTTCGACCACTCGGTGAGGCGGAACGCGAGATCGCGTGCCGCCTCGTAGTACTGCGACATCTCCAGCTCCGCGCGCGCGCGCTCCGGGTCGCCTTCGCCGAGCTGCGCCTGGCGCAGCGCCGCCTCCGCCTGCGCGCGTGGCTTGATGCGCGCCGAGCCCATGAACACGATGGTGTCGTCGACGCGGTGATGCTCGAAGCGGCTGAGCGGCTCGAGGTACTCGGCGAGGATGCGCAGCGCGCGCGCATCCTTGCTCTTCAGGAAGAAACGGTTGGTGTAGGCCTTGACCGGCCGGCGCGGCTTGTCCTTCATCGCGTGTCTCCGTGCGCCGGAAGCTTCCGGCAGGCACGGAGTCTAGCGCGCCGGCTCAGCGTCCGCGGCCGCCTCCAGCGCCGCCACCGGGGCCCGGGCCGTAGCCGGGACCGTAGCCCTGACCGGGCCCGTAGCCTCCGCCCGCGGGCGGCTGGTCGGGGAGGGTGACGCCGCGCTCGCGCGCGCGCGCCTGCATCTGCTCGTGGTGCTCGAGCCGCAGCCGCTCACGCTCCTGCTCGGTCTCGGCGTTGCGCATGCGCTCGCGGTACTCGTTGCGCTCCTGCTCGGTCATGAGCTGGCTGCCGTAGATCTGCTGCTGTTGCTGCGCCTGCGCGATGGCGAGCGCGCTCGAAAGCGAAATTGCGGCTGCGATCAGCATCGGGCGGATGCGAAATGATCTCTTCGTCATGACAGTCCTTTCAGGTTTCAGCGGCCTTCAGAGAGCTTGCGCCGCTGCGTCTCGGCGATCGCCGCGATCTCCTGCGCCGCCCCGTCCGACACCGGCGCGCAGAGCGAGGCGCCGATGTCCGCCGCCAGCGCGGGGGTCACGGGCATTGCCGAAGCGAGGCCGAGGTAGGTTCCCGCGAGCGTCGCGTCCGGCTTAGGTTTTTCCAGCTCCTCCTGCAAGTCGGCGACGAGATAGCGCGCGCTCGCGCCGTTCGCCTGCTGGCCCTGGGCGAGATAGCCCGCGACCACGTCGATCCGGCCGACGTTGTCGCCGGTCAGGCGTGCGCGCGGATCCGGATGCGCGCCATAGGCGCACTTTCCGAATTGCGCCGTGGCGTAGTCGGCGAGCGTCGAGGTCGGCGTCACCGTACCAGGCGGCGGCGGCGGGGGTGGCGGGGTCACGGTGCCCGTAGTCCGGCCGCCGACATAGCCCGAGCGCGATTGCTCGGTGCCTTGCGGCCCCGGGCTGTACCCGGGAGTGCCGACGGTCGCCGGCTCGCCGCCCGGACTCGGATTGCTGACTCCGCCGGCGCCGCCGCGGTTCGAGTTGGACGTGGCGCCGCCTACCGGAGCGGCACCGGTACTGCCGCCGTTGCTGCGACCCTGGGCGCCGGCGTCCGCGATCCAGACCGCCGACGTCAATGCGAGCGCGGCGAGCGCGAGCCGCAACGCATGCTCATTGCGCTTTGTCATTTCCCGCCCCCTCCGTTCGCGCGCGCCGCCGACGAAAGCGCCGTGCGCTGCTGCTCGGCCACCCGCGCGATTTCCTGCGCTTGCGCGTCGCTCACTGTGGCGCATAGCTGCGAGCCGATGCTCTTCACGGTTGCAGCGGTGACCGGTACCTTGGCGATCAGGCCGAGATAGGTACCCGCGAGATCGGTGTTCGGCTTTTCCTTGACGAGCTCGCTCTGCATGCTGCCCATCAGGTACGGCGAGCCGATCTTGCCGCTCGCCGCGAGCGCCGGATCGACCATGCCGCGCGCCGCATTCAGGCGCTGCAAGTTCCCGCCGCTGAATTGCTGCGCGGGAGTCATCCCGCTGCCGATGCCTTCACAACGCGAGGGCGCATCGAGCGCGCTGCGCACGTTCACCGACGGCCCGCTGCCGGGTCCGGGGATCATTTCGCTCGTGGTCGGGCTCGCGGTCGCGGAGTACGTCGTCGGCGTCACGCCGACGTCCTCGGGCAGCGACCATCCGCCCCAGTACCTGAAGCGGCCCTGGTCGGGTGCGCTCAGCGCGTCGAAGTTCGCGCCGTAGCGCCCGACGCCCTCGGGCACCTGGTTGTTGCCGTGCAGCCCGCTGCCGCCGCCGAAGCGATCGCCACCGGCCTGGTGCGCCGAGCCATGTTGTCCGTGCTGGCCGCCGCCGTGTCCCTGGTGCTGGTAGCGCGTGCCGTGGCCTTTGGCCTCTTCGCCGCCGGTTTCCTCGCCGGGGTTGTGGCCCCCGCCCATGCCGCCGCCGCCGTGGCCACCGCCGCTTTCACCGCCGCCCCCATGGCCGCCGCCGCTTTCGCCGCCGCCGCCGTGACCGCCGCCTTCATCCTGTGCGTACGCCGCGCCGATCCAGCCCGGAAAGGCCGGACCGGCCACGCGCTCAAGCGCTAGCGCTCCGCCGGCGAGCGCGACGACCGCAGCCGCGATCGCCGCCGACGCGGGTCTCCTTGGTGTTTTCATCTGTCCTGATCCGTAGAAGTGAAGCAGTGCCGGGCGATCCCCCGCCCGGCATCACGAGAACGGCCTCCTAGCCGTGCGCTTCGGCGATCGCCTGGCGCACCGCCTCGGCGGCGGCGCCCACCTGCTCGGAAGTCACGCCGGCCGGGAGCGTGAGTTGCAGGATTTTGTTGATCGCATCCACGGTCGCGGTGCTCACCGGAATCGTCTTGTCGGACGCGCTGCCGATGAATACCGCGGCGAGCAGCAATGCCGCATTGGTGTTGCTCGTGGTGTCGTAGGTCGCTGCGGTCGCGACGATCTTGCCGTCGGTCAGCAGGTCCTTGTATAGGCCGAGGTTCTCGAGCGGCGAATCGATGCGCACTACCGTCGTGCTGTCGAAGTTGTCCTTCACCAGTTTCTGCAGCGCGGTGATCTTGTCCGGTTCGCTGAGCGACGAGTTGGCGATCGCAACCACCTGGTCGTAGAACGCCGGCTGTAGCGCAGTCAGCGCGCTTGCGAGCGACTTGTCGATCACGTGCGAAGGCGCGCGCACGACGCTCAAGCGGCCGAGCTCGAGGTCGGAGGGAATGCCTTCCTGCGCCCAGACTGGCTTGCCACCCTGGGTGCCCGCGGTAGGCTTGGAGCCTTCGCCGCCGTATTTCGGGCCCTTCGCGTCGCTGTCGCCGCTCGGGCCGCCCTGGCCCTGGCCGCGGCCGCCGACGTCCGACGGCGCGCCTCCGCCGCGCTGCCCGTGCTCGCCAGTCGGCCCACCCGCGCCTTTCGGCGTGCCATCCTGCGCGTGCGCGGCCACGATCGGAGAGAGCGATTGCAGGAATTTCGGAGTGACCCCGGCGGTGTACACCGCCAGCCCGAGGGCCGCCGCCGTCGCAATGACGATCGGACGCAGATTGTGGACGTTCGCTTTCATGACATGTGCTCCTTGCATTTGAATTTGTAGATGGAAACTTTCGTTGCGATTCGGGGTATCCGAGGTCGACTCGCGATGAGTGATCCGCTGCTCCTCCCCGCTTACTCTGAGTGCTGACACACCCGTAAGTTCAGCATTTGCTTATGGACTTTGTTGGTGCAGGGCAAAAGTACTAAATATTTAATTACACGTAATAATGATCCCACCGTGCGGCGCTGCAGTATTGATATTTATCAACCACGAACAGAATAGGGTTTTGCCATTTCCAGCCAAAGGCTTGCGCGCACCTGGCGCGGCTCGGCGCAGCCGATCGAGCGCCCGCGCGCCGCGCGGGACGGGAGTATTAGTGGGAGAAGGGAATCGCCGCGCGCACGAAGGTCATGCGCTTGGCAAAGTTCTCGTTCGGTAGGCTGGAATCAAGCCTGCGCTCGGAAAAGCTCACGTCGATGTACAGGTAGCGGTGCAGCTTGTAGAGCAAGCCGACGGTACCGCTGCTGTAATCGTCTGTGCGCGAGAAGCCCTGGTAATCGACGCGCGACCACGAGCCGTTCACGCGCCCGGAAAAGCGTTCGGCGAAGCGATGCGTGACGCCCGCTGAGGCGTACGTGTTTAGGTAGCTCGAGGCGACGAGTACGACGCCAGGGGAGGGCGTGTTCGTCACCGTGGTCTCCTCGATCGTGCGATCGAGGTAGGCGCTGAAGGTGGTGCGCTCGCCCATCGCCCACAGCAGCGCCGCGCCGTACAGCGGTGCATCCACCGAATTGAGGCGCGAGTCCTTGTAATCCTGCGTCATGTAGCCGCCGAAAGCATCGAGCTTGACCGTGCGCGGCACGTTCCAGCGCACGCCGGCCAGGTAGCGCTGCCCAGTCGAATTCTTCTGATACCCGAGGTCGTCCGGCACGATGTCGTACACGCGGTTGTCGAATGCGACCTGCAGGTACGGCTCGACACGCTGCGAAGCCTCCCAGCCCAGGCGGACGCCGCCGGCGTACTGCCAGCGGTCGCGGTCGTCGTTGTTGATGATGTTGATGGCGCCGCTTCCGGTCACGAACGGCACGTCGCGGTAATCCAGGTGCTGCGCGGTGCCCGCGACGCGCAGCGAAAGGCGGTCCAGCTGCCGGAAGACTCCGGCGTAGTAGCGCTGCACGTAATACTTCGTGGGGATGAGGCCGTTGCGCGCGTCGGGCGACTCGCGGTCCTCGTGCTCCTGACCGATGTGCGCGCCGCCGTAGACGTTCGAATCTGCGCTGAAGTCGTAGCGGCCCTCCGCGGTCGCGCGGTAGTCGTCGGTGTTCTCGGTGTGGAACTTGCGATAGCGCGTCCAGTCGCCCGAAGCGTAGAAATTGAGCGCGTGCCGCGCCCAGTTCGACTGCACCCAGATCGCAGGCGAGTAAATCATGGCGTCATCGCTCTGCGGCGACTGGTTGGAGTAGAAGACGTTGCTGTCGTTCATCCAGGTGACGTCCATCTCCGGGTAGACGAGGAACGATCCGACCTGGAACGGGGCGCCGGTGGCGGACACCGGCTCGGTGGCCTTCACGGCTCTGCCCGGAGCGGGCCCGGTGACCGCGGGCTCGGGCGGCACTTCCACGGGGGGCTCCGGTACCACCGTCTCCGGCCCGGCGGGAGGATTGGTCAGTTTGTCCTGGGCGAGCGCCTGGGCGCCGTACAGCGCGCACGCGAGCGCGAGGCACGAGGCGCTGAGCGCCGTGAACTTGAGAGACATGGCCGCGTATTCCTCTTCTTGTCCGTTCCGGAGGCCGTGCAGCACCCGCTACCCTGGCGAAGAGGATAGCAGACGTGATTCAAACCGTCCTCAGCGACTCCAGGTCGCGCGCAGAAGCTGGTCTTCCTTGTTGTAGTGGAACTCGATCTCGCCCTTGTACGCGTCGTGCACGCGCTCGGCGATGTCGCGCGCGATGTGCGTGCCGGTGGTCGTGACCAGCATGCCTTCCTTGGTGTCCTCGATCTTCATGATGCGCTCGAGCGGATGACCGCTCTTTTCCTTGCCTTCGCAGTTCATCACCAGCTGCTTGATCTCCGTCTTGTGCTGCTGCGCGAACGGGCCCTTGAGCGTCACGAAGCCGGCCGGAAACTGGTCGTGCTTGCGATGGCAGGCCGGGCAGCGCTGCTCGTGCGCCCCCGCGGGCGCAAGGTCCCAGGTCCAGCGGCCGTGGTGGTAGGTCGCGCCGCAGTCCGGACACACCGTCGGCTCATGCAGCTTGCCCTTGGTCTTGTAGCTGTCGTGCACCAGCTCCTGCAGCAGCTGCTCTCTGCGCAGCATCCGAAAACTGCCCCGATCTTGTTTCATGGATGACCTTTCGTTGCTATTGATGCTTTGAGCTCAGGGCAGCGGCCCGTGCTTGCCGACGCTCACGCGCTTGGCCTGCGGGCCTTCGGCCGCGGGCTCCTCGATGAATTGCACCGTGGTGCCGACCTCGAGGTCGGAAAACGTGGGGTTCACCACGTTGTCGCGGCTGAAGTACAACTCGCGGCCGTCGGGCGTGGCGATGAAGCCGTAGCCCTCGTCAGGGTACAGGCGTGCGACCCGGCCGTGCTGCGGAATGTCGTGCGCCTTGACGTCGCCGCGCGTGACGCGCACCTCCTCCTCGAGCTGGCGCGTGACCGCGGCAAAGGCGTCGCGCAGCGCCACGTACACGTCCTCGTCGTGGTCGCGGTTGGCGACGATCTCGCGCCCGGGCACGCGCGCGTCGATGCGGACCTGGAACTGCCGGCCCTGCTTCTGGTGCCGGCCTTTTTCCTCGACGGTGACCCGACAGCTCATGAGGTGGGGGTGGAATTCGTCGAGCTTGGCGGCCTGGTCGCGGATGCGCGACTCGAGCGCGTCCGAGCGCGGCATGTGACGTACGGTGATTTGCAGAGGAATTTGCATGGTGATCGGGCTCTCGCGCTGTATGCCTGGCTTCAGGATAGCCGGGGAGCGGGGCGCGGGCTTGATATTGATCAAACCCGGCCCTTCGGCCGGCGCCAGATCGACTCGCCGTCGCGCCAGACCTCGCGCACGCGGTGAAACGGCACCATGTGCGCGCTGCCGTCGTCCTCGACGGCCTGGAACGCGAAGTGCTCGCCGCGCTCCAGGCGCACGCGCCTGAACGGCACGCGCACCACGCGGCCGGCGACATGATCCTCGTAGCCGATCTCGAACTCGCCCCGGCCGAACTCGGGGTCCCAGAGAATGCGGTGCAGCAGGTCCTGGATCGGAATCACGCGCGCGGCAGCCAGGCGTGCGCGCCGGGCCGCAGCTGCGGCAGCTGGCGCGCGGCGTCGAGCATCACGCGGGCGGCGAAGCGCACGGCATCGAAGCGCGCCTCGAGCAGCAGGCTCTGATGCGCCTCGGCCCCTCCGCTGCCACGGCGCTCGAACACGATGCCGGAGGCGGCCGCCTCGAACGCCGCGACGTCGTCCACCTGGAACAGCGCCGTCTCCTCGCCGGCGTAGAGCGGATCGGCGCGCACGCGCCGCTCCACTTCGGCGATCGTCGCGCCCCTGGAGAGCTGCACGTACAGGTAGCGCTGCGGCGTGCCGTCGGCGGCGCGGCGCTCGCAGGCGAGCGCGGCCGCGACGCCGGCAATCTGCTCGAGCGCCGCGGTGCGGTGCAGGCTCACGCCCGGGTGCGTGCTCGTCTCGGTCCGTCCGCGCGGGATCAGGGTCTCGAATACGCGCCGCAGGAGCGGCAGCGCGCCGGGCTGCCAGCCCGCGCCGATCACCGCGGGAACGCGATGCCGGTGCGCCGCCTCGCTCAGCGCGCGATGGTGCGCGGCGAGGGCGTCGCCTTCCAGCGCCGCGCATTCGACGAGCGGCAGGCGCTGTTGCAGCAGCTCGCGCGCGACTGCGAGGGTCGCCGGCGCAGGAACGCACACGAGCGCGATCGCGGCGCGCTCGAGCTCGCGCGGGTGCCCGGCGACTGGGACGTGCTCGAAGGGATGCGGCAGCGCGCCGCGCGCGCGGCGCACCACCCCGGCGAGTTCGAGCTCGGGCGCATCGCGCAGCGCCTGCGCGCAGGCCTGCCCCAGCCGGCCGAAACCGACGATCGCCAGGCGCAACCGGTTCATGCGGCGGCGCCGCGCCCGGCGAGGTGCAGCCGCGCGATGCTGTCGACCACGCCCGCGACCTCGGCGTCCTCGAGCGGCGGCGAGCAGCGCACGCGGTTCCATGCGAGCAGCAGCTCGAGCACCACCTCGGGATCGACCTCGTGCCACAGCAGATGACCGGCGAGCGAGGCGAGCGTGCTGTTGCGCTCGCCTTCGCCCACGCCGCGCCGCACCAGCTCGCGCCAGTGCGCGAGAGGATGTCCTGCGCGCTTCGCGGCGCTGTCGCGCAGCACCCAGTCGGGCAGCGGCGCGGGCGGGGCGCCGTCCGGCGCGTGCCCCGCGGCCCAGGCGTAGCGCCGCCCGCTCGGGTGCACCGAAGGCGGCGCGACCACGCAGCCGCCGTCGCCTCGCAGATCGATGCCGGGATGCAGCCCGACGCGGTTGCCGACCCGGCCGCCGGGGTGCTCGAAGTAGAGGTGGCGCCCGCCGCCGCCGGTCAGCGCCTCGATAGTCGCCGGCAGCGGCCCATGCGCCGCCTCGAGCTGCGCGAGGCTCTCCGCGCCGCCGTGCGCCGGATCGACGTCCAGCACCACCAGTCCCGAGATGCGCCCGGTGACGACGCCTACGTTCGCCTCGGTCCAGTGCGCGAACCATTCTTTCAGCTCGGCGGGCGTCGCCAGCCGGTCCTGGAACTCGAGCCAGGCGACGAGTGGCCGCTTGCCGCGCGGCTCGATCGGGATCGCCGACCAGCCGCGCCGCAGGTAGTCGAGCGCTGCCTCCAGAGGGGCCATGCAGGGAAATATTCGATCCGCGCGGCGCGCGGGCTTTTGACGTAAGTCAAGCCGGCTTCCGGGGAACAGGCGAACATGCGCGGGAGCGGGCTGAAGAGGACGGATCATGTCGGTGCAGATGCAGGAAGGCGATGGCGAGCAGGTGCTGATTGAGTTTCGCGGCCACGCGGATGCAGAAGAGCTCGCGCGCTGCCGCGCGAAGTACGCGCAGCTGCCGCGGCTGTGGTGGAAGGACGTGACCGTGGTGCTCGACAGCGCCGATGCGTTCGAGCCCGGGGTGCGCGACATGCTGCGCGAGTTGAGCGCGCGCGCGAGCCGCTGCAGGGTGAAGCTCGTCGACAACGGACGGGAAGCGGCGCACGCCTGAGCCGCGCTGCGCGGTCGCGACGTGCACGAGCTCGTCGTCAACGGCAGGACCTACCGGAGCGACGCGGACCCGGCCAAGCCGCTACTGTGGGTGTTGCGCGACGAGCTGGCGCTCAAGGGGACGAAGTACGGTTGCGGCGTCGGCGTGTGCGGCGCCTGCGTGGTGCTGCTGGACGGCGCGCCGAATCACGCCTGCATGGTGCCGCTCGCGCGCGTCGGCGCGCGCAAGGTCACCACCATCGAGGGCATCGCCGCCGATCATCCGGTGGTGCTCGCCTGGATCGCCGAGCAGGTGCCGCAGTGCGGCTATTGCCAGCCGGGCCAGATCCTGAGCGCCGCGGCGCTGCTCGCGCAGCATCCGTCGCCGAGCGGGCGGCAGATCGACGAGGCGATGTCGGGCGTGCTGTGCCGCTGCGGCACCTACGCGCGCATCCGGCGCGCGGTCGGCGCCGCCGCGGAAGGCAAAGGCGCTGCGGTCGCCGCCGTCGCGCTTCCGGCGCTGCTCGACGATCTGCCGGCTGATGCCGGCACGCAGATGAACGACTGGCTGTGGATCGACCGCGGCGGCACGGTGACTGTGATGGTCAACCACTCGGAGATGGGGCAGGGCGCGCTCACCGGCCTGGCCGCGCTCGCGGCGGAGGAGCTCGACGTTTCTCTTGCGCGCATGCGCACCGTGTTCGCGCCCGCGGATCCGCGCTACCGCAACGGCTACTGGGGCGAGCAGTTCACCGGCGGCTCGAGCAGCATGCGCGGAGAGTGGACGCCGTTGCGCGAGGCGGCGGCACAGACGCGCGCGCGCCTGGTCGAGGCCGCGGCGCGCCGGTGGGGTGTCGCCGCCGCCGAATGCCGCACGGCGGACGGCGAAGTGCTGCACGCGGCGAGCGGCCGGCGCCTCGGCTACGGCGAGCTCGCGGAGGAGGCGGCGCGGCTATCCGTTCCGCGGAGAACGCCGCTCAAGGCGCGCGAGGAATGGCGCTACGTCGGCAAGGCGCTCGCGCGCCTCGACATCCCGGCGATGTGCCTCGGGCAGACGCGCTACGGCATCGACGTCGCGCGTCCCGGCATGCTCGTCGCAGCGGTCGCGCGCTGCCCCGTGTTCGGCGGACGCGTGCAAAGCTACGATGCGCGCGCGGCGCGCGAGCTTCCGGGCGTGCGCGAGGTGCGCGCGGTCGCGAACGGGGTCGCGGTGGTCGCGGAGGATTTCTGGTCGGCGCAGCGCGGGCGCGATGCGCTGCGCGTCGCGTGGCGCCCGGGCAGGAATGCGCGCTTGAGCAGCGCGCAGATCGAGCGGCGCCTGGTGATGGCGCTCGGGCGCGGCGGCAAAGGCACGATCGAGGCCGTGTACCGCACGCCGTACCTCGCGCACGCGACGATCGAACCGATGAACTGCGTCGCCGAGGTGCGCCGCGACGGCTGCGACGTGTGGGTCGGCACGCAGCACCAGGCGGAGACGCAGGCGGTGGCCGCGCGCGTTGCGGGCGTGGCGAAGTCCAAGGTGCGCGTGCATACGCAGTTCCTCGGCGGGGGCTTCGGCCGCAGGCTCGAGGCCGATTTCGTCGCCGAGGCAGTCGAGCTCGCCAAGGCGCTCCACGCGCCGGTGCAGGTGGTCTGGACGCGCGCCGACGACCTGCAGCACGACTTCTACCGGCCGGCGCACGCCGCGCGGCTGCAGGCAAGCCTCGGCTCAGACGGCCGGCCGGCCGATTGGCGCATGCGCATCGCCGGGCCGGAGCTCGCGCTCGAGGGCGTGCATTCGCCGTACGCCGTGCCGCTGCGCCAAGCGCGGGTCGAAGTGCGCTCGCCCCTGCCGACCGGCGCCTGGCGCTCGGTCGGCGCGTCGAATAACGCCTTCGCGATCGAGTCCTTCGTCGACGAGCTGGCCGCGCGCGCCGGCCGCGATCCCCTCGAGTACCGTCTCGCGTTGCTCGCCAAGGCGCCGCGCCACCGCGCGGTGCTCGAGCGCGCGGCGCGCGGCTCGGGCTGGGGCAGCGCGCTCGGTCCCGGGCGCGGCCGCGGCATCGCGCTGTACGAGTCCTTCGGCAGCATCGCCGCGCTGGTGATCGAGACGCGCATCGACGCACGCGCGATCCGCGTCGAGCGCGCGGTGTGCGCGATCGACTGCGGCACCGCCGTCCTGCCGGACGCGGTGCACGCGCAGCTCGAGGGCAGCATCGCCTTCGGGCTGTCGGCCGCGCTCAAGGAGGAGGTCCGCGTCGGCGCGGGGCGCGTGCGGCAGGCGAGCTTCGCCGATTACCCGATCCTCACGCTGGCCGAGATGCCGGCGGTAGAGACGCACATTGTCGAGAGCGATGCAGAGCCGGGCGGCGTCGGCGAGCCCGCGGTGCCGGTCGTGGCGCCCGCCCTGGCGAACGCGGTGTTCGCGGCGAGCGGGCGGCGCTTGCGCCGCCTGCCGCTGCGCCTACGATGACCACAGGAGGCGACCATGCCAAGTTTCGTCATGCTGACCAGGATCGATCCGGGGGCGCTCGGCAGCGCGCGCGCGCTCGAAGAGCTCGAGAAGCGCGCCGCGGAAGCGGTGCGCAAGCAGTGCCCGAAGGTGAAGTGGCTGTCGAGCTACGCGGTGCTCGGGCCGTACGATTACGTGGACGTGTTCGAGGCGCCGGATATCGAGACCGCGGCCAAGGTTTCGACGCTGATGCGCGTCAGCGGCCGCGCGCATTCCGAGATCTGGGCGGCGACCGAATGGTCGAAGTTCAAGAAGATGGTGCACGACATGCCGTCCTGAGCGCGCGGCTGCGGCGCCACGTCGAGTGGCTCGCCGGCGGCATCGGCGAGCGCAACGTGTGGCGGCCCGGCGCGCTCGCGGCGGCCGCGGCCTACGTCCGCGGCGAATTCGAGGCGCTCGGCTTCGAGGTCGGCGCGCAGCGCTACCGCGCGGCCGAGATCGACTGCGAGAACCTCGAGGTCGTCCTGCCCGGGAGCGCGGCGCGCAGCGAGATCGTGCTCGCGGGGGCGCACTACGACACGGTCCAGGGCAGTCCGGGCGCGGACGACAACGCGAGCGGCGTCGCCGCGCTGCTCGAGATCGCGCGTGCGCTGCGCGGGCGGCGTCTGGCGCGCACGGTGAAGCTGGTGGCATTCGTGAACGAGGAGCCGCCGTTCTTCTATTGGGGCGAGATGGGCAGCAAGGTCTACGCACGCGAGGCGCGCCGCCGCGGTGACGACGTCCGCGTGATGCTATCGCTAGAGATGCTCGGCTGCTACGACGATGCGCCGGGCAGCCAGGGATACCCGCCGCTGCTCAAGTGGTTCTATCCGGAGCGCGGCGACTTCATCGCCTTCGTCTCGAACCTCGCCTCGCGCCGCGCGCTGCGCGAGGTAGTGACGGCGTTCCGCGCACACAGCGATTTTCCGGCCGAGAGCCTCGCCGCACCGGCGCTGATTCCCGGCGTGTCCTGGAGCGACCAGCTCTCGTTCTGGCGCGCGGGCTACGCGGCGGTGATGGTCACCGACACCGCGTTCTACCGTAATCCGCATTACCACTGCGCCTCAGACACCCCCGAGCGGCTGCGCTATGCAGAGATGGCGCGCGTCGTCCAGGGGCTCGCCGCGACCGTCGCGGCGCTCGCCGGGGCGTCCTGACAAACGAGGAGGAACACGATGAAGCGCAAGCCCGTATTGCCGAAGACCGCCGAGCCCGAGCTGCAACAGAGCGCCGACCGCAGCATCGCGCGCGACGAGAAGAAGAAGCGCATCGCGCGCCGCAGCCCGCAGCGCGACATCCCGCGGGTGGAAGGCGTCGAGCCGGGCGCAGCGCCGAAGAAGGAGTAGGCGGGGTGCACGAGCACGGCAAGCGGCGCGTGCTGCGGCTCGCCGAGCGCGTGTTCGGCGACCCGGCGCAGGCGAGCAACTGGCTCAAGCGGCCGAGCGTGCAACTCGGCGGGCGCACGCCGCTCGAGATGCTGGACAGCGCGGACGGCGCACGGCGCGTCGAGGAGCTGCTCGCGCAGATCGATGACGACGACCGCCTCGGCATCGACTAGCGCGTATCTCGGCCTGCTGGAAAGCGGCGAGCTCGCCCGGCGCGCCGGCGAGGCGCACGAGCACCTGCGCGCCTGCGACCTGTGCGCCCGCTACTGCCGTGTCGACCGCCTCGCCGGCATCGAGGGCGCGGTGTGCCGCACGGGCGAGCGCGCGCGGGTCGCGAGCTATGGCCCGCAACACGGCGAGGAGGACCCGCTGAGCGGCTGGGCGGGCTCCGGGACGATCTTCTTCAGCTGGTGCAACCTGCGCTGCGTGTACTGCCAGAACTGGGACATCTCGCAGCGCGCGGCCGGGCGCGAAGTGGGCACGGCGGAGCTCGCCGGCATGATGCTCGAGCTTCAGGCGCAGGGCTGCCACAACATGAACCTGGTGTCGCCGAGCCACGTCGTCGCGCAGATCATCGCCGCGGTGGCAGTTGCGGCGGATCGCGGGCTGCGCCTGCCGCTCGTCTACAACACTGGCGGCTACGACAGCCTCGAGGCGCTGCGCCTGCTCGACGGCATCGTGGACATCTACATGCCGGACATGAAGTACGGCGACTCGGCGCTCGCGCGCAAGCACTCCAAGGTTCGCGACTACGTCGAGGTCAACGGCGCCGCGGTGAAGGAAATGCACCGCCAGGTGGGCGACCTGGTGATCGACGAGCAGGGCATCGCGCGACGCGGCCTTCTCGTACGCCACCTGGTACTGCCGCACGGCATCGCCGGAACCGACGCGGGGCTCGCCTTTCTCGCCGGCGAGGTCTCGCGCAACACTTACCTCAATCTGATGGACCAGTACCGGCCTTGCTACCGCGCGGACGAGTACCCCGAACTCGACCGTCCCGTCGAGCCGGCCGAATACCGCGCGGCCCTCGCGAGCGCCGCCCGCCACGGCCTCGCGCGCCTCGACCAGCGCCGTTGACGTCCATTTGTCACAGGCATATGGTACATATTGACTAGCAGGGATTGCCTATCACTTTGATCCAAATGTCCGCTTGCGCGGCATGACGAGCAGCCTGTTCATCTCGTTCGAGCTCCACTCGCCGTCGGCGAACTACCACGGCGTTGAGGACGCGATCGGTGCCCTCGGGCAGGCCGTCCGCGTGCACACAGCCTTCTGGTACGTCGAATCGGAGCTCGGCCCGCAGGAGGCCGCCGCGAAGCTCTGGCAGACGATGGACGAGCGCGACTCGGTCATCGTGGTCGACGCGAGCCACCACGAAGCCGGTTGGAAGCATGTGTCGATGGACGTGGCGGAATTCATCAAGACGCATTGGCGCCCTGAGGGGAAGCCGCCGAGCGCGCAGGACCTTCCCAGGATCCTGGTCTCGCGCATGCGCCCGCAAGACGCCGTGCTGCTGCGCCCGCCGCAGCGTGCCCCGGAAAAGAACGCCGACGTGTAGCGCTACTTGCGGCCGTAGCGCCCGGTGAAGCTCGCCTTGGCGAGCGTATGGAAGTGGATGTTGAAGCCGATGTACGCGGGCGAGGCGTTCTGATCGGCGTCGATCTTGTCGATGTCCAAGGCGTAAATGGTGAAGTGATAGTGGTGCGCACGGTCGCCCTTGGGCGGGCACGGACCACCGTAGCCGGGCGCGCCGAAGTCCGTGCGTCCCTGCACGCTGCCTGCCGGGGCGAGATTGGCGTTTGGGTCTCCGGCGTTGCGGGGGAGCGAGCTGACGTCGGCCGGAATGTTGAACAGAACCCAGTGCCACCAGCCGCTTCCCGTCGGTGCGTCCGGGTCGTAAACGGTGAGCGCGAAGCTCTTGGTTCCCTTCGGGGCACCCTTCCAGCTGAGCGCCGGCGAGGCGTTGTTGCCGGTGCAGCCGAATCCCTTGTACACGTATTCCGCGCCGATCGTCCCGTTCTTCTTGATGTCAGGGCTGCTGAGCGACATGCCGGCGGCCTGGACGCCACCTGCGAGCACGAGGCCGGATGCAAGAAACGCCGCGAGCGAGATCCTCAACATGGGCGATGTCCTCCTTGAAGAGCTGAAGCAGTATAGCGCCGCGCTCACCAGACTTGCTGCGGGCCCTCGATCAGCTCGCGCCACAGCGTCGTGACGCCCTCGAGCTCGGCGCGCGAGATGTCGGCGACGCGCGGCGCTAGCGCGGGCAGGGCCTCGGGGTCGTCCAGGCGTAGCTTCAAGTCCATGACCTGCGGCTCGGTGATCGGGCTGCCGATGCGGCTCACGAGGTAGCAGTAGGCCTCGCGCACGCCGGCCACCTCGGCCACCAGCGCGCGCGCGACGCGGTTGGCGAGCAGGTTGTACAGCTTGCCGACGTGCGTCACCGGGTTCTTGCCGGCCGCGGCCTCGAGGCTCATCGGCCGATAGGGCGTGATCAGGCCGTTGACGCGGTTGCCGCGCCCGACCTGGCCGTCGTCGCCCGCTTCGGCCGACAGCCCAGTCACCGTGAGGTACACGCTGTCCACGCTCTCGCCGTCGGCGGTGTTCACCTCGACCGCGGCACGGCCGCCGGCCGCCGCAGCGGCGAGCTCGCGCACGCGCGCCTTCTTCACGCGGTAGTCCTCGAGGCTCGCGACGTGCCGCCCGACCAGGGCGCAGGCAACGGTGAGCGACAACTCGCGGCCGCTGCGCGTGCCCATCACCTTGATGTCCTCGCCGATCTCCGGGTGCGCCGCCTTCACCTCGGGCGCGTTCAGCCTGCGCTCGACCGCGAGCACCGCGCTCTCCAGCTCGTCGAGCGGAGCGTAGCCGACAGCGAGCGACGTGTCGTTGGCGAGCGGCGCGCCCGCCGCCCGCCGGCGCAGGAACAGCGCCGCGAGGTCGGGCGAGGTCGGGCGGATGCGCGGGTGGATGTGCACGTGGCGCACTGGGTCAAGGTGGCGCAGGTTCGCGCGCAGCCAGCGCCGGCTTTCCTCGACCGCAAGCTCCTCGACCGGGATCGTCACGCCCTCGAACTCGGCGGTGGCGCGCCCCGCGAGGTAGATGTCGATCGGCGCGACGATCTCCCCGCCGCCGAAGGCAGGGCGCGCCACGCCGCCGCACAGCAGCGCCTTGTCGACGTTGTGGTGCAGGATCGCGCCGCAGCGTTCGAGGTAGTAGTGCGACAGCGCGCGGCTCAGGTTCTCGGTGAGCGCGTCGCAGATCGTGTCGGGATGGCCGAGGCCCTTGCGCTCGACGATCTCGAGCGGCAGGGAGGCGGGCGAAGGTCCCTCAAGTAGGCTGATGTCGGGCTTCACCGAGCATCCTGACCACCTCGTCGTCCTCGACCTGCGGGAACTCGCGGTAGAACTGGCCGACCGCGTAGAACTCCGCCGGCGCCGCGAGGCAGACCAGCTTGTCGGCGTAGGGGCGCACGCGCTCGAGGCTCTCGGGCGCCGCGACCGGCACCGCGCACACGAGCTCCTGCGGCGACTTGGCGCGCACCGCATGCAGCGCGGCGATCATGCTGGCGCCCGTGGCGAGGCCGTCGTCGACCACGATCGCGATCCTGCCCGCGGGATCGAGCGGCGGGCGCGCGGGCGTATAGCGTGCGCGCCGCGCGCGCAGGGTTTCGAGCTGCGTGCGCTTCTCGCGCTCGATGTGCGCGGAATCGGCGCCGACGCTCGCGGCGTGCGAGGCGACGTAGGTCCAGCCGCTCTCGTCGACGGCGCCGACGGCGAGCTCCGGATTGTCCGGCGCGCGCAGCTTGCGCACCAGCACGACGTCGAGCTCTCCCTCGAGCGCCTCTGCGATGAACGCGGCCATGCCTACCGCGCCGCGCGGGATCGCGAGCACCAGCGGATTGCGGCCGCGATATTGCTCGAGCGCCGCCGCGAGCTGCCGCGCGGCGTCGATCCGGTCGGCGAACTTCTTCATTCTCACTCGAAGCGGATGAGCGACTCCGCCGGCGCGCCTTCCCCGTGGCGCTCGATCAGCTCGTCGATCTCGCCGACCAGGCCAATTTCCTCGTCCTCGTCGAGCACGCCTTCGCCCACCAGGCGCGCCGCGAGACCCGAAGTCATCGCCTCGCGCACCGCGCCGAGCGTCGGGTAGCGCGGCAGCGCCGGGTCGTTCATCGCGGCCTCGATGATGCGCGACAGTGCCTCGCTGGCGCGCTTGGCGACGAAGTCCTGCGCGCGCGCCTCGTTGCCGAACTCGTCGATCAGCCGGTCGAGCTCGACCAGCAGCGACTCCTCGTCCCGCGGGTGCAGGAACTCGGTCTGGCGCACGTCCGCCCCGCCGCGCGCGCGCAGCACGGCGCGCACTTCGGCGAGCGTCTCGGGCGCCCCGGTTTCGCGCTCGAGCAGCTTGTCGATGAGTCGCGCGAGCGCGGGACTCGCGCGGCCGGCGACGTCGATGGAATGTCTGATGGTCATTGCGTATCTCCTGTAGAGCTCCGTTCGGGAAAGCTGAACACGATTCGTACCGGGTCCTTGGCTTTCTTCTCGGGCAAGGCGACCGTCCGTTCGAGTCGGAGCGCCTCGTAGGTCGCTGTGATGCGGTAGCGGCCCGCGGGCGCCTGGATGAGGCAGATCGGCCCTTGCGCGATCATCGTGAAGCGCAGCAGCTCGCTTGCGCCGTCGTAGAGCGACACGTCGACATTCGCGACGAAGGCGCCGCGCTTGCCGGTGACGAACAGCAGCTTCAGGTTCACCTGGGGCTCGAGCCCGGCGAGCGCCTCGCGCTCTTCTGCGCCGATTCCGCCGCACACCCAGCGCAGTCCCGCATCGTCTTTCAGCGCCGGCTCCTGCGCCTGCGCTGCGCCGCATGCGGCGGCGAGCGTCGCCACGACGAGAAATCTCTTCATGAATCGAGTTTCGGCGCTTTCGCTGGCGCCGTTCTTGACCGGGGTCAAACCGCAGGGCGGCGAATCGACAAGAATGGACACGCGATGAACGGCCACGGCAATCCGGCGCTGCGGCAGGGTGTCCCTCTGGGCAGGATCCTCGGCATCCCGATCCGGCTCGACTATTCCTGGTTCCTGGTCGTGGCGCTGCTCACCTGGGCGCTCGCCGACAGCTACTTTCCCGCCGAGTACACGGGTTGGCCGCCGGCGCTGTACTGGCTCGTCGGCGCGCTCACCGCGCTCGCCTTCTTCGCCAGCCTGCTACTGCACGAGCTCGGCCACTCTTTCGTCGCGCTGCGGTACAAGGTGCCGGTGCGCAGCATCACCCTGCTCGTGTTCGGCGGAGTGGCGCAGATCGGCGGCGAGCCGCCGAGCGCGAAGGCCGAGCTGCGCATCGCGATCGCCGGCCCGCTGGTGAGCTTCGCGCTGGCGGCTGCGTTCTACGCGCTGCAGCCGCTCGTCGCGGGCGCCGAGCCGCTGCTCGGCATGGCGCGTTACCTCGCCCTCATGAACCTGCTGGTGGGGCTGTTCAATCTCGTGCCCGGCTATCCGCTGGACGGCGGGCGCGTCCTGCGCGCCGCCGTCTGGGCGGTCACGCGCGACCTGCAGCGCGCCACGCTGCTCGCCGCGAACGTCGGGCGGGGATTCGGCTTCGCCTTCATGCTGCTCGGCCTGTGGCAGGTTCTCGGCGGCAACCTGGGCGGCCTGTGGCTCGCCTTCATCGGCTGGTTCCTGGAGAGCGCGGCGAGCGCGCAGATCATGCAGAGCGCCGTGCAGAACCTGCTCGCCGGCCGCAGGGTGGCGCAGGCGATGGGCGGCAGGTGCGCGGCGGTCGCCGAAGAACTCACGTTGCAGCGTCTCGTGGACGAGCACGTCCTCGCGCAGGGCGAGCGCTGCTTTCTCGTCAACCGCGGCGAGCGCACGCTCGGCCTGGTGACGCTGCACCAGGTGAAGCGCGTGCCGCGCGCCGAGTGGGGCACGGCCACCGTCGCGCAGGTCATGCTGCCGCTCGAGGAGCTACGCCGCGTCGCGCCTGACACGCCGCTCGTCGCGGCGCTGCAGCTCATGGACCGCGACGGCGTGAATCAGCTCCCGGTCGTCGCAGGCGGACGCGTGGTCGGCATGCTCAGCCGCGACGACGTGATCAGCTTCCTGCGCACGCTACAGGACCTGCAGTCCTAGGACAGACCGATCGACTGCTTGACCTCGGCTTCGGCCGCGAGCCAGTCGTCGAGCTCGTGCCCGGGGGCGAACGAGCGCTGCTGGGCGAACCGGTAGGCGGCCTGCGCGATCAGCTGGTGCAGCTCATCGTCGGACAGCGCAGCCCCTGAATCGCCCTTGCGGGCAGCGGCCTTCTGCACTTCGGCCGGCTTGGGTTTGGCGGATTTGGACGTCACGATCTCGGGTGTCGGCATGGCATCCTCCTCGGGGTGAAGACAGACATAGTGCCGCGGTGCCTTGACAGGACTTTGACCAGGATCAAGCGGCGCGCCAGATGGCGCGCTGTGCGGGCCACGGCGCGAGCGTTGCCAGCCCCGCGGGCGGGGCTTCGTGCAGGCCGACGACGAGCGCTCCGCCGGGCCGCAGGCTGTCGATGATGCGCTGCATCACTTCGAGGCGGAGATCCGGCTCGAAGTAGGTGAGGACCAGGTTGCGGCACAGTATGAGATCGAAAATGCGCGCCGGCGCCGCGCCGCGGATGTCCCGGCACGCGAATTCGACGCCGGCGCGCAAGCCCGGGCGCAGGCAAAGCAGCTCGTCCGAGCGCTCGAAGGCTTTCTCGCGCAGCGCCGGCGGCAGCTCCTTCAGGCTGCTCGCGCGGTAGCAGCCGCGCGCGGCGCGTGCGAGCTGCGCCGCGTCGATATCGGTCGCCAGCACGCGCAGCTCGAGTCCTGGGAAGCGCTGCGCGAGCCGCGCGTGCCACAGCAGCGCGAGCGAATAGGGTTCCTCGCCGCCGGCGCAGCCCGCGCTCCAGCATTCGAGCGCGTCGCGCCCGGCTGCGCGCGCGACCTGCGCGAGCGCGGGCAGCACCGCCCGCTCGAGCGCTGCGAATACCGCGCCGTCACGCCAGAAGCGCGACACGGGGATCGTGCACAGCACCTCAAGCGCGCGCCACTCCGCGGGCTCGCGCTCGAGCAGGGCGCGATAGGCATCCAGGTCTGCGAGGCCGAGCGCGCGCAGCCTGCGCGCAAGGCGCTTGCATACGACGCTGCGCACCTTGCGGAATCCCGGCCAGTGCAGGCGCAGGCGCGGCAGTGCCCACTGCAGGAAGCGCAGGCAGGCGGCGTCGCTCACGCGGTGCGCGTGAACGCGGCGAGGTCCCACTCGCCGCTCTGCTCGTCGTGCCGCAGGATGTAAGTGTTGCCGTCGCTCGCGCGGCACTTGAACCAGCGCCGCCCGGGCTCGAGCCAGCGATCGACGATTTCCAGCACTTCGAGGCGGCGCTCTCCGAGCGTGAAGGCGCGCGGCTCCTGCTCGCCTCGATGCCCCGCATAGCATTCGACCCGGAGGCCCATGGCTCAACGCGCGCGGTGCAGCGTGCGCAGCCGCTCCCACAGCTTGCGCTCCTCGCCGTCCAGCCGCGCAGGCAGCTCGAACGCGAGGCGCAGGTACAGGTCGCCGCGCCCGCGCTCCCCGAAGCGCGGCAGGCCCTTGCCGCGCAATCTGAGCGGCGCCCCCGGCTGCGTGCCGGGCGGCACCTTGACGGTGAGCGCGCCGTCGAGCGTGGGCACCCGCAGCTCGGTGCCGAGCACTGCGTCTGCGACGCCGATGCGCTCCTCGCGCCACAGGTCGGCGCCGTCCCTTTGAAAGCGCGCGTCCGGCGCGCTGCGCACGACCACGTGAAGGTCTCCGGGGACGCCGCCGCGCTCTTCGCTGGCGTAGCCCTTGCCGGCAACGCGCAGCACCAGGCCTTCCTCGGCTCCTGGCGGTATCGTTATCGCGAGCGATTCCTCCCGCGGCACGCTGCCACGCCCGGCGCAGGCCGGGCAGGGCGTGTCGATCACGCGTCCCGTACCGTCACACTCGGGGCAGCTGCGCGACTGGCGGATGACCATGCCTTGCTCGCGGCGCGTGGTGACCTTCTGGCCGGTCCCGTTGCACGCCGCGCAGGCGCGCGGCGCGGTGCCAGCCTTGGCGCCGCTGCCGCCGCAGGCGCGGCACACGTCCAGACGCTCGTAGCGCACGCGCTCTTCGCCGCCGCGCGCGATCGTCTCGAGCGGCACCGCGAGCTCGATCTCGATGTCGGCGCCGCGCGGCGGGCCCGCGCGCCGGCGGAACAGGCGCTCGAACAGGCCGCCGCCTGGCCCGAAGCCGAGGTCGCCGAAGATCGACTCGAAGTCGATGCCGCCGAACAGATCCTCGGGTGTGAAGCCCGCGACCCCGGCGAAGCCGCCCGCGTCGTAGCCGGCGCGCTTCTTCGGATCCGAGAGGACGGCGTAGGCCTCGGCGATCTCCTTGAAGCGCTCCTCGGCCCCGGGCTCCTTGTTGCGGTCCGGGTGGTACCGCAGAGCGAGCCCGCGGAACGCGTCCCTGATCGCCTTCGCGTCGGCGTCTCGGGGAACGCCGAGCACCTCGTAGTAGTCGCGTTTGGCGGGCGTAGCGATGCTAGCGCGCCTCCTTGAACTCCGCGTCGACGACCTTCTTGCCCGGGACGACGACCTCCTTATAGGGGCCTGCCTCCGGCGTCTGCGCGTAGATGACGGCGCCCGCTTCCTTCAGAACCTTCTCGAGCGCGGCGCTCTTGTCCTTCGCGAGCCGGGCATCGTGCCTGCCGATCGCCTCACGCACCTCGCGCCGCGCGTTCTCGATGCGGTCCTTCAGCTCGTCGGTCAGCTTGTCGCCGAATTCGGCGACGGTCTTCTCGGCCTGATAGCACAGGCTGTCGGCGGCGTTCAGCGCCTCGGCGTCCTCGCGCCGCTTCTTGTCTTCCGCCGCGTAGCGCTCGGCCTCGTCGATCATGCGCTTCTTCACGTCCTCGGGTAGACGCGTCGAGCCGGTGATGCGTATCGACTGCGAGCGCCCGGTGACGATGTCGCGCGCGGCGGCGTTCAGGATGCCGTTCGAGTCGATATCGAACGTGACCTCTATCTTCGGCACACCGCGCGCCGCGGGCGCGAGGCCGTCGAGGTTGAACTGGCCGAGGCTCGTGTTGTCTGCCGCCATCGGCCGCTCGCCCTGGTAGACGTGCACCGTGACGCTGGTCTGCATGTCGGCCGCGGTGGTGAAGGTCTCGGTCTTCTTCACTGGGATCGGGGTGTTGCGCGAGATGAGCGGCGTGGCGACGCCGCCCAGCGTCTCGACGCCGAGCGTGAGCGGCGTAACGTCGACCAGCACGATGTCCTTCACCTCGCCGGCGAGCACGCCGGCCTGCAGCGCGGCGCCCGCGGCGACGCACTCCATCGGATCGACGCCCATCTCGGCCTTGCGCGCGAACAAGTCCTCGAAGAAGGCGCGCACCGAAGGCATGCGCGTGGGCCCGCCGACGAACACGAGCCGGTCGATGTCGCGCGGCGCGATGCCGGCGTCGCGCAGCGCCTGCTCGACCGGCCCGCGGCAGCGCTCGATCACCGGCCGCACGATGCGCTCGAGATCGGCGCGCGTCAGGTCCATGTCGAGGTGCTGCGCCTGCCCGCCCGCCATGCCGATGAATGGCAGGCTCAGGTGCGCGGTGGTGCTCGCCGAGAGCTCGATCTTGGCGATCTCGGCCGCCTCGACCAGCCGTGCGCGCGCCCTGGGGTCGGCCTTGACATCGACGCCCGACTGGCGACGGAAACGCTCGGCCAGCTCGTCGAACAGCACATTGTTCATGTCCGTGCCGCCGAGCTGCGTGTCGCCGCTCGTCGCCTTCACCTCGAATACGCCTTTGCCGAAATCCATGATGGTGACGTCGAGCGTCCCGCCGCCGAAATCGACCACCGCGATGCGCAGCTCCTGCTGCAGCCGGTCCAGGCCGTATGCAAGCGAGGCGGCGGTGGGCTCGTTCACCAGGCGCAGCACGTTCAGGCCGGCAATCGCCGCGGCGTCCTTGGTCGCCGAGCGCTGGTTGTCGTCGAAGTAGGCCGGCACCGTGACCACGGCGTCCTTCACCGGCTCGCCGAGGAAGGCCTCCGCATCGCGCTTGATCTTCTGCAGTAGGAAGCCCGACAGCTGCTCGGGCGTGAACTCTTTGTCGCGCAGGCGCACTTTCCGGCGCGTGCCCATCAGGCGCTTGAACGCGGTCGCCGTGCCCTCCGGATTGGCGGCGGCCTGGCGCCGCGCCGGCTCGCCGATCAGCATCGTTCCGTCGACCGTCAGCGCGACGTAGCTGGGGAAGGCCTTGCCGCCGAGGCTTATGCCCTCGGCGCTCGGGATCAGCACCGGCCGCCCGCCTCGCAGGACGGCGGCGGCCGAGTTGGAAGTCCCCAGATCGATACCGATGATGGCCATGTTCGCCTCTCGCGCGGGTGTCGGTGTTCAGCAAGTTAAACCCCTGCCGCGAGCGGTGGTTGATGGAAATCAAATCCTTGAGCTAAATCAATACCGCTCTTTCGCCCCGCGCGATCATTCGGACCGACGCCGGAAGTGCTCCGGCAGGCGATTGATCGTGACATTGCAAGGAGGCGAATCATGGCTGAAGCTGGCAAGGAAGTGACGGTCAAGAAAGGCGAACTCCAGAAGGCTCCGGGTCGTATGCTGAGCCCGTTCGAAGGTTTCGACCGCATGTTCGACGAGTTTCTCGGGCGCGGCTGGATGCGACCGTTCCGGCGCGACTGGCTCGCGTTCCCGGAATTCGAGATGACGATGCCGAAGGTCGACGTGATCGACCGCGACGAGGAGGTCGTGGTGCGCGCCGAGGTGCCCTCGGTCAAGAAGGAGGACATCGAGATCTCGATCTCGGGCAACATGGTCACCATCAAGGGCGAGACGAAGAAGGAAGAAAAGGAAGAGAAGGGCGACTACTACCGCGCCGAGATCTCGCGCGGCTCGTTCTCGCGCATGGTGTCGCTGCCCGCGGACGTGGACGAGTCCAAGGCCAAGGCTGCGCTCAAGGACGGCGTGCTCGAGCTCACCCTGCCCAAACTCGAGAAGGCCAAGCGGCGCACGATCAAGGTCGACTGATCCGCTCCATAGGCGGCCGGGCTCAGGGATCCTCTCGGTCTGCCCGCACCGTGACACCCGAGATTCGCGCAGCACGCGCGGCGACTGGCCGCATTCTCGAAGAGCTCGGGCTGGGATCCTACGTGTTCACGGTCGAGGCGAAGGAGAGCGGCTGGCTCGTCTCCGTGGAGTGCGCGGCCGGAGATGCCTGGCAGGTAGTTTCGTTGCCGGTCGATCCTGCGAAGCTCGGCGCGAGCCTGGACGATCCGCGTCTCAGAAAGGAGATTCTCGCGGCCTGGCGTCCTCACCTTGAGGCTTGCGCGAAGAGGCGCTAGCCAGCCGCGCGCGCGAATCAGAGACTGCGATTACGCGGCGGGTAGACGTACTCGACCGCGGGAACGTCCCTCCGGTCCGAGGTCATGCGGCAGTGCGGTGCACCGATCGCGATGGCGTAGCGATTGCTGCAATGGAATGGCCGCAGGCTCTCGACGCTCGGCGGCCCGTCGGCGGCGATCCGTTCAATCTTCCAGCCGAAATCCGCGTGCTCCTGCCCGTATTGCTCGCGCCTAATCCATGCGCCGCAGGCGTCCTGACGCCAGGTCGCCGGGTCCGCCTCAGGCATGACGCGGCCGTGCTGCCACACTGCGTTGACGAGTTCCTCGGTCCACTTCATGGTCCGCCTTCCGGAGAGTCATTGCGCCACAGCGGGACGAGGCGCCCTTGATCTCGGTCAAAGGGGCACGCACGGCGCCGGGCAATGATCGCCCGAGGAGGCCGATGCCATATGTACAAGCGCATCCTCGTTGCCGTCGACGGTAGCGACACATCCAAGCGCGCGCTTCGCGAAGCGCTCCAACTGGCGAAGGATGGGAAGTCGGCTCTGCGCGTTCTCCACGTGCTCGACCTCGTGACCTTCTCCACCGACACCCCGAGCGGCTTTGCCGCCTACGAAGACGCGCTGCGCGTCGGCGGAGAGCAGATGCTCTCCGACGCGAGCGACATGGCCGAGAAGGCGGGCGTTGCGTGCGAAACGAAGCTCCTCGAGCTGGAGGAGCGCGGTCGACGCATCGCCGAAGAGATCGCACGGGACGCCGAAGCGTGGCGCGCCGAGCTGATCGTAATCGGCACTCACGGCCGTCGCGGAATGAGCCGCCTGTTCCTCGGGAGCGTGGCCGAGTCGCTCGTGCGCATCGCCCGCGCGCCCGTGCTGCTGGTGCGCGGCTAAGGCCGCCGGCCGGCGCGTTCGCGCACCCAGAGCAGGATCTGCGGCCAGAGCTCGCGCAGCGCGCCCGCGCCGATGAGCGGTCCGAGGTGGCGCAGCGCCACGCCGGTATCGCCCTCGTACCAGAGCAGCGTCTTGTCCGCGGCGCCGGCAGCCTCGGTGAAAGGCAGCACGGCCTGCGGAGGGACGATCGGGCAATGGCGGTCGGCGACGGCGAGCAGCGGTGCGACCACCTCGCGCGCCGCGGCGCTGCCCGCGCCCACTGCGAGCGTGCCGCGCAGGAACGCGTCCGCGCCGTAGAGCTGCGCCAATAGCTCGTGCGCGAGGCGGCGCGCGATCGGCTGCTCGTCGAGCGTCCAGCGCTCAACGCGCAGGTGATTGCCGAGCGCATGCGGGTCCGGCCAGCTGCGCAGCCAGTCGGCGAGCCGGTCGGCGCCGAAGGCGGCGGGCGAGGCGAGGAAGCTGGCGGCGCTCAGGAACGAGCCGGGCACGTTGCCCGGCGCCGAGTCGAGCAGCCGCGAGCGCGCGAGCGCGGCCATCACGGGCCCGAGCGCGCCGGCCTGCGGCGAGAAATCGAAATGCAGCGGGGCCGCGAGCAGGACGAGCCCGGCGACGCGCGCGGGGTGCAGAGCGGCGAACAGCGCGGCGAACAGTCCGCCGAGCGAGTGGGCGAAGAGAAAAATTCTGTCTTCGCCGGTTTCCGCGCGGATCGCGTCGGCGCAGGCGAGCAGCAGGCGCTCGCCGTAATCGGCCAGGCCGAAGCCCTCGGCCGGTTCTTCCCACTGCGCGAGATAGGGGCGTGCGCCGTGCCGCAGGCACTGCTCGACCGCGCTCGCGCCGGGCGCGAGGTCCCAGATGTAGGCGCGCTTGATCGGTGCCGGCACGAGCAGCAGCGCCGGCCCGGGCCGCGAGGGCTCGCAGTACGCTTTCAGCGTCAGGCCGGGCGCGCGCAGCACCTCCCGAGACGGCGTCTCCGCGGGCCCGAAGCCGAGCGCGTCGAGAATTCTGCCCTGGATACGGCGCGCTTCATCCAGCTGCTGGTACAGGCGCCAGCCTGCCGCCGCTACTCCGGCCGGATCTCTCCCTTGCGCACCCACACGCCGCGCTCCTCGCAGTGCAGCAGCTCGCTGCCGCTCAGCACGTAGCTGCCGAGCGGATAGGCGACGTCGTTGAAGTAGCACACGCCGGTTTCGAGCTCGAGTTCCGGATCAATCTCCTCGTCTTCCTCGTCGAGGATCGGCGAGTTCTTGCGCTCGGGGTCCGGGGATCCGACTCGCGGGATGTTGCGCGGCATGAGCTGCTCCTTGTTTAGGTTTGATCGTCCGGTTTCTCGATGTCCGTGCCGCCGCGCTCGCGCAGCCAGCGCTCGTCCTCGTCGTCCTCCCAGTCCTCGAGCGGATCCTCGACCGAGTTCGCCTCGCGCGGCGCGCGCGGTGCCTCGCGCTCCGGGGCTGCACCGGCCGCAGGCGCGCCGCTGCGCGCGGCGCGGCGCTTGCGCTTCGCCTTCTTCATGTCAGCTCGTCTTCCAGCTGCCGTCGGGCTGGCGGCAGGCGGTTCCGTTCACCGTCTCTTCCTTGCCCTCGATCACCGCCTTCGTGGTGAAGTCGCGGCAAGCCGCGCCCGCCTCCTGGTAGGTGCGCGTCGGCGTGACGGTGTAGGCGGCGCCGGTATCCGGGTTACGCCAACTGGTCGGTTGGCCGGTCGGCGCAGTCTCGAGCGCCTGCGCCGCCTTCATGCGGTCCTTCTCATCCATCGATTTGCCGATGCGGCTGCCGAGGTAGGCCCCTGCGAGCGTGCCGGCGATGATCGCCACCGTGGTCCCCCTGCCGCCGCCGATCTGCGAGCCGATCGCGCCGCCAACCACCGCGCCGGTAACCGCTCCGATCTGCTCCTTGGTCGGCGGCGTTTCACAGCCCGCGAGCGCGGCGATCAGCAGGCCGCAAACGATACGTCGATTCATCAGGTCTCTCCTCGTGTCTTTCGCCTTCCCATGGGCTTAATCATTTCCCTCGCGGTCTCAAGCCGTCTTGATCTCGATCAACCCGAGGGGAACCTCGGCCGCTAGATTCGATCCATAGACGATCGCCGGGCCGTCATCCGGCACAGGGGCCTTGCATATGGAACTGACCGAGAAGCAGAAACAAGAGTTCAGGAAGCTCGTCCGCACCCGGCGCGAGCAGCTCGTGAGCGAGCTGCGCGAGGACGTGGCGCGCTCGCGCGACGAAAGCTTCGCGGGCGTGGCAGGTCCGGTGACCGATCTCGGCGACGAGGCGCTCGCCGACCTGCTCGCCGACCTCGACAACGCCGAGGTGTCGCGCGACCTGCGCGAGATCCGGGCGCTGGACGCCGCGCTTGCACGGCTGGACGACGGCAGCTACGGCGACTGCGTCGACTGCGGCGGCGAGATCGGGCTGGAGCGGCTGCGCGCCTATCCGACCGCGGAGCGCTGCATCCGCTGCCAGGAAGTGCACGAGAAGACCTTCGCGCACCCCGGCGAGCCGCGGCTGTAGCTAGGCGCCGCGCGCCTGCTCGAGCTCGGCGCGCAGCTCGGCTTCGCGCTCGGCGTAGCGCGGCGAGAAGTGGAACGGCACCACCAGGCGCGCGCGCGCCGCGCGTGCGATGCGCCCGGCCTGGCGCGCGGTAAGGTGGAACTTGCGCGCCGCGTGGCCGGCGTCCTCGTCGAGGAACACGCATTCGATGTACAGCTGGTCGGCGTCGGCAGCGAGCGCCGCGAGGCGCCGCTCGTTCTCGGCGCTGTAGACGACGTCGGTCGCGTAGCACAGCTTTTCGCCCGGCACCAGCTCGAGTACGCGCGCCTTGAGCTCACCGAGGGGAAAGCTCCGCTCGTGCAGCCCGTCGCGGTCGCGCCACCAGGCGCGCTGCGGCGCGTCGTCGGGCGCGCCCTGCATGACCGCGCGCTTCAGCTCGTTCAGCCACGGGCCGGTCGGCAGCCCGATCTCGGCGAGCCGGTTCTTCCACACGTTTACGTGCGTCTTCTCCTCGAACGCGAAGGCGAGGCAGGTGATGTCGTGGTCGAGCGCCGCCGCGCGCACGCGGAACGCGTCCTCGTCCAGCAGCACCCCGCCCGGAGCTGCGCGCTCGGGCAGCGGCTCGCGCACGAAGCGCGCGTGGCAGCGAAAGCGTGCGGCGTGCAGCCGCTCGCCGTCCAGCTCGTGCACGACGAGCGTGAAGTCGGTCGGGTAGTTGTGCACCAGGTTCCAGCTGTAGGCCGAGAGCTTGTGCGCGACGCGCTCGATGAAACCCGGCGGGCCGTACAGCCGGACCGCGGTGTCGCGCCCGAGGCATACGCGCAGCAGGCGGTCGAAGCCGACGAAATGGTCCATGTGCGCGTGCGACACGAACACGTCCGTCAGGCGCAGGATCTTGCGCGGCGCGAGCGCCGCGATGTCGCCCAGGTCGAACAGCAGCGCGCGGCCTTCGAACTTGAAGTCGAGGTAAAGGCAGGGATCGCCGAACGGGCCGTTTACCAGCTCGGGGATGAAGATCGGGCGCACGTTTGCAAGAATAGCCTCGAAAGGAGAAGGCGATGACACAGGGCGCAGCGGGATTCATCGGCCTGGGCGTGATGGGCGAGCCGATGTGCAGGAATCTGAAGGCGAAATGCGAGCGGCGCGTGCTCGCCTACGACATCGACCCGGCGCCGCTCGCGCGCCTCGCCGCGGAGGGAGTCGAGGCGCTCGCCGGCGCGGCCGCGGTGGCCGCGGCGAGCGAGGTGGTGTTCGTTTCGATGCCTTCGGGCAAGGTGCTCGAGCGGCTGTTTCACGGCCAGGGGCTCATGGACAGCGCAGCCCCCGGGCGGATCTTCGTCGACCTCGGCACTTCCCCGGTCAGGCTGACGCGCGCGCTCGCGGCCGAGGCCGCTTCGCGCGGCGCGAGCTGGCTCGACGCGCCGGTGGCGCGCACGCGCGCCGCGGCGGAGGCGGGCACGCTGTCGGTCATGGTCGGCGGCGAGGCCAAAGTCTTCGAGCGGGTGCGGCCGCTGCTCGAGTGCTTCGCCACCGAGATCACGCACTGCGGGCCGCTCGGCAGCGGCCAGGTGGTGAAGATTCTGAACAATATGGTGCTGTTCGAGACAGTCGCCGCGCTCTCGGAGGCGCGCGCGATCGCCGCGCGCGCGGGCGTCGATGCGCGGCTTCTGTTCGAGACCCTCGCCAAGGGCTCGGCCGACAGCTTCGCGCTGCGCAATCACGGCCTGAAGGCGATCATCCCCGGGGACTTTCCGCTGCGCGCGTTCTCGGTCGAGTACGCGCTCAAGGACCTCGAGTACGCGCTCGAGCTGGCCAAGGACGGCGGCGTCGACGCCGTCGGCGCGCGGCGCGTGGAGGAACTGTTTCGCCGCGCGATCGATGATGGGCTCGGCGCGCGCTACCACCCGGTGATCAGCACGCTCTTCGAGAGCAAGGAATCTCGATAGGCTCAGAAGTAATTTTGATTTGCTGCGCTGCAGAGGGACAACACGCCGACAAGGTGGAATGATCTGCGCGCCACAGGGAGGGGCATATGACAACCAAAGAAGCGTGGGACGAAGCGGGTGAGGAGCCGCGTGCGCCAGAAGCGACCGGCTGGAAACAGCTCTATCTGAAGGAAGACTGGTGGGCGATCTGGCTGGGGCTCGGCCTGATGATCGTCGCGGTGATCTTGTTCACGAGCGGGAGCACCGTGCTGAAGACGCTGGCGATCAATCCGGGCGGGCTCAAGTGGCAGACCTTCGGCCAGTTGATGGGCCATTTCCAGGCGAACGCCGGGACGTACCTCGCGCAGTTCATCTGCTGGCTCGTGCTGTTCGGGGTCAGCGCGCGCATCATGGGCATCAAGCTCGGGGAGTTCATCCCGTCGTTCATCGTGCTGTACATCCTCTCCATGGTGATGTTCGGCATCGCGGGTTGGGCGAACGCGGCGAGGTTCAACCTCGAGGCGCCGCTGGTCGCGCTGATCATCGGGCTGATCATCGCCAACGTGGTGCCGCTGCCGAAGTGGCTGGACGCGGGCTTCCGCGTCGAGTACTACATCAAGCTGAGCATCGTGCTGCTCGGCGCGACGTTTCCGATCACGCTCGTGCTGACCGCCGGGCCGGTCGCGATCGCGCAGGCGACGATCATCTCGCTGGTGACCTGCCTGGTGATCTTCTTCGTCGGCACGCGCGTCTTCGGCCTCGACAAGCGCCTGTGCGCGGTGCTCGGGGTGGGTGGCGCGGTCTGCGGCGTGTCGGCCTCGATGGCGATCGCCGCTTCGGTGAACGCGAAGAAGGAGCACCTGTACACCTCGGTGACGCTGGTGGTCGTGTGGGCGCTGGTGATGATCATCTTCCTGCCCTTCGTCGCGCGCGCCATGGGGCTCAACGCGGGCGTCGCCGGAAGCTGGATCGGCACCTCCGAGTTCGCCGACGCGGCCGGGTTCGCGGCCGCGTCCACCTACGGCAAGATGGTCGGCAACGAGGAGGTCGCGATCAAGGCCTTCACGCTGATGAAGGTCATCGGCCGCGACCTGTGGATCGGCATCTGGTCGTTCGTGTTCGCCCTGATCTCGACTGTGATGTGGGAGAAAGCCGAGACCGGGCGCAAGCCCGAGGCGATGGAAATCTGGTGGCGCTTCCCGAAGTTCGTCATCGGGTTCTTCGTCGCGTCGATCCTCATGACGATCGTCACGAGCAGCTACTCGGTGGCGGACTTCAACACCCAGGTCCGGCCGAACCTGATCCTGCCGCTCGTGTCGCTGCGCACCTGGGGATTCATCTTCTGCTTCCTGAGCATCGGCCTGACGACCCGCTTCCGCGAGCTGAAGGGGGTGACGATGAAGACCTTCACCACCTTCACCCTCGGCGTGATCGTCAACGTGATCCTCGGCTACCTGCTCTCGGTGCACGTGTTCGGGGACCACTGGTCGGCTCTCAAGTGACGCCTGCCTGCGCGCGCTGCCGCTCGTTCGTCGCCGATGCGGCGGCGCTCGAGCGGGCCGTGCCGGGGCTGAACATCCTCAGTTCCGCGTACGGCTCGGTGCGCGCGCACACCGGGCTGTGCGAGGTGCACGGAACCTTCGTGACCCCTGCGCAGCGCTGCGCGCAATTCGAGCCGTCGCTCTACTTCAGTCCGAAGTAGGCGCGCCGCAGCGCGTCGTTCTCGTGCATCGCCGCGACGGTGCCCTCGAAGCCGATGCGCCCGCCTTCGAGGGTGTAGACCCGGTCGGCGAGCTCGAGAAAGCGCACGTTCTGCTCGGCGATGAGCAGCGACAGGCCCTGGCCGCGGAAGCGCGCGAGCACGTGGATCACTTCCTTCACGTAGAGCGGCGACAGCCCGGCCGAGGGCTCGTCCATGAGCAGCAGCCGCGGGCTACCGGCCAGCGCCTTGGCGATGCCGAGCATCTTGCGCTCGCCGCCCGAGAGGCTGCTCGCCAGCGCTTTGCGCCGCTTGGAGATCGCCGGGAAGATCGCATACAGCTCGTCGATGCGACGGCGCAGTTCAGCGGCGGGCGTGAACTGGCCGCCGATGCGGACGTTCTCCTCGACGCTCAGGCCCGGGAAGCAGCCCGTCTCCGACATGTATGCCAGGCCGCTGCGCACGCGGCGGTCAGTGCGCCGGTGCGTGACGTCCTCGCCGTGAAAGCGGACCTCGCCGCGCCAAGGATCGATCAGCCCCATCAGCACCTTGAGCAGCGTGGTCTTGCCCGCGCCGTTC
Organism: Burkholderiales bacterium; assembly: GCA_035310985.1. GTDB lineage: Bacteria > Pseudomonadota > Gammaproteobacteria > Burkholderiales > SG8-39 > DAHVFK01. The sequence goes on along the minus strand of DATGDH010000037.1, from coordinate 6,958 downwards.
GCACCGAGCAGCACGACCGTCTCGCGCTCGTGCAGCGCGAGGCCGGCGCCCCACAGCACCTGCACCCGGCCGTAGCCCGCTTCGAGGCCCTGCGCGCGCAGGGTCTCAACTGTCATGCTCGGCTCCGAGGAATACCTCGACGACCTGGCGGTCCTGGATCGCGTTGGCGAGCGTGCCTTCGAAGATTTCCTTGCCTGCGTTCAATACGACAACCCGGTCGGTGACCTGGTCGATGAAGCCCATCAGGTGCTCGACCACGAGCAGCGCGATGCCCGAGCGCGCCAGCGCGCGCAGACGCTCGGCGACGCGCTCGAGTTCGGCCGGATTGAGCCCGGCGGCGAGTTCGTCGACGCACAGCAGCCGCGGCCGCGTGGCGAGCGCGCGCGCCAGGTCGAGCATCTTCTGCTGCACGCTGTTCAGCTCGGCGGCCGGCTTGGCCGCATAGGCGTCGAGCTCGAGGGAGGCGAGCAGCTCGTCCAGGTCGATCCCGTCGGCGACGCGCCGGCCGTGGGCGGCGGCGATCTCGACATTCTCGCGCAGCGTGAGGGTGAGAAACGGCTTGGGCACCTGGAAGGTGCGGTTGATGCCGCGGTGCACGAGCCGGTGCGAAGCCAACCCGCCGATCGGGCGATCTTCGAATAGCACCTCTCCCGCGTCGGGCACGTAGAGACCGGTGATCACGTTGATGCAGGTGGTCTTGCCCGAGCCGTTCGGTCCCACCAGGCCGAGGATTTCGCCGGGGAGCACGTGGAAGCTCACGCCGTCGAGCGCGCGGAAGCCGCCGAAGCGCTTTACCAGCGCCTCGACGCGCAGCAACGGAGCAGCCTCAGGGAACATCGATCCCCCAGCGCCTGAACAGCGACGCCAGCCCGTTCGGCAGGAACAGCACTAGCCCCATGATCAGCAGGCCGTAGATGAGCTGGAAGTACTGCGGCGTCGAGATGCCGATCGCGTTGTAGATCCCGTACAGGATGAGCACGCCGAGCACCGGGCCGGTCACCGTCGCCACGCCGCCGAACAGCGCGAACACGATCGCGAAGATGCTGAAGTCCGGGCTGAATACGGTGTCCGGGTAGAACACCGATACGTACCACGCGAACACGCCGCCGATCAGCCCCGCGATGAGCGCGGAGAGCAGCCAGGCGAGGGTACGCGCCCGCACCACGTCGATGCCCGCCATCGCGGCGCTGATCGCGTCCTCGCGGATCGCCTGCAAGGAGAGCCCGAAGCGCGAATTGCGCAGGTAAACGGTAAGCCCGAGCGTGGCGGCCATGATCGCGACTGCGATCCCGTAGCTCAGCTGCGGCTGGTACACGCCCGACAGGGTGATGCCGTACGGCCCCTTCGTGATGTCGGCGAGATTCGGGTTGGACACCACTTGGTACACGGCGAGCGCCGCGGCCAGGTTGGCGATGGCGAAGTACGCGCCCGACAGGCGAAGCAGAGGCGTGAGCAGCAGTCCGAGCAGGATCGCGGCGAGCGCGCCCATGCCGAGCGCCGCGAGCGGCGCCATGTGCAGGTGGATCACCGAAAGCGAGAAGCCGTAGGCGCCGGCGCCGAAGAAGCCGACGTAGCCGAAGGGGAGGTAGCCGGTGAAGCCGTAGATCACGTTCACGCCCTGCGCCAGGGTGAGGAACACGACGAAATTGAACAGCAGCAGCTGGTTCGAGTACACGAAAGGCAGCAGCGCCGCGGCGAGCGTCACCGGCAGGACCACCAGCAGCGCGTGGCGCAGCGCCCTAGGCACGGCGCACCTGCCTGCCGAGCAGTCCGCTGGGGCGCACGAGCAGGATGAGGATCAGCAGCAGGTACGGCAGCAGGTTCGCCCAGGAGCTGAAGTAAGTCTGCATGAACATGAGCGAGACGCCGTAGACGATGCCGCCCAGCACCGTGCCGAGGGGGTTGCCGAGCGAGCCGACCACGATCACCGCGAACGACTGGATGTTCAGGTCGACGCCCATCGCGGGCGTAGCGCTGCCCAGCATGAAAGGCGCGAACACGCCGGCGATCGCGGCGAGCGCGAGGCCCACGCCGAAGGCGATCGCGGAGACCCTGTGCACGTCGATGCCGGTCGCGAGCGCCTCCTCGCGATGCACCATCACCGCTCGCGTCAGGTAGCCGAGGCGCGTGCGGTACAGGTAGAGATAAACGCCCAGAACCGCGAGGCCGCTCGCCACGCCGCTCACCATCCAGGCGGAGGGAAAGCTCTGCCCGAAAAGCGAGACCGGCCCGCTGCCCAGCACCCGGCCGGGTATCGAGCGCTCGCTCGGTCCGAAGCCGATCGTGGCGAGCGCCTCGATCACCTGCGACAGCCCGAAGAAGAGGATGATCGACAGCATCTCCGGATCCTTGGCGCGCAGCAGCCGCGGCACGACCAGGTAGTACAGGGGAAAGCCCAGGGCGATGAAAACCGGGAGGGCGAGGAACGCGGTGACGATCGGGTTGACGTGCGCGATGCCGAACAGCCAGAAAGCACCGAAGGCGCCGAGCATCAGGAAGTCGCCGTGCGCCAGGTTGACGATGCGCATGACGCCGAACACGAGGTTCAGGCCCAGGCCGACCAGGCTGAAATACAGGCCGAACACCAGCCCGGCGAGCAGCGCGTAGCCGAGCATCGCCTAACGCGCCGCCGCCGGGGGCCCCGCAGGGGCCGAACTCACTTCGCCGGGTAGACCGGCTTGCCCGTGGCGACGTCGTGAGGATACACGACGACGAACTTCAGGCCGCCCTTGCCGTCGGGCACGATCTGGCCGAGCGGCGTGATCTCGCCGATCTGTGCGCCGGTCTCGTCGAGCTCGAAGCTGCCGTCGATCGTCTTCAGCTTGCCCGAGAGGGCGAAGATCGCCTTGCGCAGCGCCAGCTGGTCCATGCTCTCCGTGCCGGCGAGCGCCTTCTGTAGCACCAGTCCCGTGGTATAGCCAGCGACCGAGTTGAAGCCGAAGGACACCTTGCCCTCGCCATACTTCTTGTTCCAGGCGGCGCGAAACTGCGGCAGCGACATGCCGAACTCGGCTTTGTACTCGAGCACCGATGAGGGGGTGTAGGTATAGACGTATTCGAGACCCTTGGCGCCCACCGTCTTCTCCAGGTGCTCGGTCTCGAGGCCGGGATAGATCGCGAACTGCCACTTGTACTTGACGCCGCTGTCTTGCAGGTTGCGCAGGTACGAGATGTCGTTGTTCGGATAGCCAAGCGCGATCACCGCGTCCGGATTCGCGGCGCTGATGTTGTTGATGATGACCGTATAGCTCGTCGTATTGGTCGGTACGCCCTGGTCGTACACGATCTCGACCGGCGCGTTGGCCGCCTTGATGAAGCCGCGCACCGCGTTCGCCTGCGTGCCGGTGAAGTCGTTGGTCGAGTACAGCAGGGCGATGCGCTTGATGCCGAGCTTGACGCCGTCGCTGGTGAGGAAGTCGGCGATGTACTTCGGCCAGATGCTCGACACCGGATCCGACATCAGCACGATGTAGGGGTTGTCCTTGCTGAAGAATGCCGCGCCGGTGCCGGTCTGGTCGATGAGCAGCATCTTGTGGTCGCGTGCGATCGGCACCGCCACCGAGGTGAGGACCGAACCCGAATCCGCCACCAGAATGTCGACCTTGTCCTGGGTGATGAGCTGGTTGTAAAGCGTCGCTGCGGTGGCCGTGTTGCTCTGGTCGTCATAGGCGATCAGCTTGATCGGGATCTTCTTGTTGTAGGGCTTGACGTACACGCCGCCCTCGGCGTTCATCTGGTCGACCCACAGCTTGAGGCCGTAGTGCACCGGCATCGAGATCGCGGCGAAATTGCCCGAGGCGGCGTAGAGCGTGCCGATCTTGATCTCGGCCGGCGCGCCGGCGGCGCGCGCGCCCGAGCCGGAGATCGTGAGCGCGGCGGCGAACAATCCGAGGATGAGCTTGCGCAACATACTGTTCTCCAGAAAGGCGAGTGAGGAAACGGATCGAGGACCGGTACCTTACCGTTCCGATTCCGGCGCAGTCAATCGGCGCAGCCGCCTGTATAGTGTTGCGGCATCTATTGATTGCCGGAGACCCGCACGTGCCCCACAAGCCACCGACCCTCCCCACCTTTCGCGCCGAGCACATCGGCAGCTTTCTCAGGCCCGATCGCCTCATGGCCGCGGTGCGCCAGGCGCGCGACGGGAAGGTCGGCGGCGAGGCGCTGCGCGCCGTGCAGGACGAATGCATCCGCGAGCTGGTGGCGTTGGAGGAGGCCGTAGGCCTATCCTCGGTGACCGACGGCGAGTTCCGCCGCCGCGGCTGGTCCGCGGGCTTCATCGACGCGGTCGAGGGTTTCGGCCTGCGCGAGGGCACGCTGCTCGGCTTCCGCGACGAGAAGGGCGAGAAGGGCGGCGCCGCCTCGCCCTACGCCAAGGCGAGGCTCAAGCGCACGCGCGGCATCGCCACCGACGAGTTCCGCTTCCTGAAGAGCGTCGTGAAGACGGGGCTGCCCAAGGTGACCATCCCGTCGCCCGACGTGATGCACTACTTCCTCGGGCCGAAGAGCGTGGACGAGAAGGTCTACCCTGACATCGAGCGCTACTACGCCGACCTCGTTTCGATCTACGCCGCCGAGATCCGGGAGCTTGCTGCACTCGGCTGCACGTACCTGCAACTCGACAACACCGCGCTGCCGTGCAACTGCGACCTGCACGCGCGCGCCGACGTACAGGCGCGCGGCGAGGACCCCGACGCGCTCACCGCGAGGTACGTGAAGCTCGTGAACGACGCGCTCGCGGCCTGCCCGCCGGGCATGGCCAAGGCGACGCACATGTGCCGCGGCAACCTGAAGGGCGCCTGGATGGCCGAAGGCGGCTACGAGCCCATCGCGGAGAAGGTATTCGGGGGACTGAACGTCGATGCGTTCCTGCTCGAATTCGACACGCCGCGCGCGGGCGACTTCCGGCCCCTGCGCTTCGTGCCCGCGCCGAAGAAGGTGGTGCTCGGGCTGATCAGCACCAAGACGCCGCAGCTCGAGTCGGCCGACGAATTGAAGCGGCGCATTCACGAGGCCGCGAAGTTCGTGCCGCTCGAGCGCCTCGGCATCTCGCCGCAGTGCGGCTTCAGCTCGGCGCCCGGCGCCGGGCAGCCGCTCGGCGCGGACGATCAGAAGCGCAAGCTCGAGCTGCTGGTGCGCGTCGCGCGCGACGTCTGGGGAAGCGCCTAGCGCGCCTAGCGCGCGAGCGTCACGATCGCGAGGCCGAGCGACAGCAGGCCGATGCCGGCCAGCTCGAGCCGGCCCAGGCGCTCGCGGAACACGCGCCGCGACACGACGAGGGCGAACAGCAGCTCGATCAGCCCGAGGGTGCGCACGTGCGCCACGGGCTCGAGCGCCATCGCGGTGAACCAGCCCGCCGACGCGGCCGCGCCCATGAAGCCGGCGAACAGCGACGCGCGCCAGGCGCGCAGCACGCGCCCGAGCGCGTTCGGGTCGCGCGCCGCGAGCCATCCGCCGAGCATCAGCGTCTGCACCAGCTGCGCCGTGGCGAGCGTGTAGGCGCCAGCCATCAGGAATTCGGCGTGCAGCGCGAGCGCAGCGCCGCGGTAGCCTACGGCGGCGAGCGCGAAGCCCGCGCCCGAGCCGAGTCCGAGCAGCGCGCTCTTCGAGGTCCAGCCGGCGAGCAGGCTGCGCAGCGGCCGCGCGCGGTCAGCGGGCGCGAGCAGCAGCACGCCGAGCGTGCCGCAGGCGATCGCGAGCGCGGTGAGCGGACCGAGGCGGTCGCCGAGGAAGGCGAGCGCGAACAGCGCCACCTGGATGATCTCGGTCTTGGAGTAGGCGATGCCGAGCGCGAAGTTGCGCTCGGCCATCACGCGCAGCAGCAGCGCCGTGGCGACGATCTGGCTGGCTCCCGCCACCAGCACCCAGAGCGCGAATCCTCGCGCAGGCACGGGCAGCGCATAGCCGCCGAAGCCCTGCACGGCCCACAGCCAGGCCGCGGCGAAGGGCAGGCCGTAGAGGAACCTGACGAGCGTTGCGCCGAGCGTGCCGAGCTCCGCCGTGAGCTGGCGCTGCGCGGCGTTGCGCAGCGTCTGGGCGAACGCCGCCCAGACGGTGATCGGAATCCACAGCCAGGTGGCGGGCGCCACTCAGCCGCCCGCGCCTTGCACCTTCTTCAGCACGTGGCGCCGATTGCGCGTGTACGGCCGCACCTCGCCCGGCCAGCGTCCCGAGTCGACCGCCTTGCCCCAGGCGGCGCTCGTCAGCACCTCGGCGCTCTCCAGCTCGTAGTACGCGCTATAGCGCGGCTCGCCCTCGGCGACGATCGTCTTCTTCTCGCCGCCGATCACCATCGTGAGCGGCGTGCTGACGGCGCGCGTCACCGCGAGCACGCCCGGCACCTTGAGCAGCAGCGGCACGTGCTCGGTGTCGTAAACCTCGTTGAACAATGCTTCCTTGCCGGGGTCAACGTCCATGGAAGCGATGAACACATAGCGCGTCTTCGGATGCATGTCTTCCTCCCGGCCACATCGTATCCGAAGCTTGCCTGTCGGGCAGCGGCTACAGATCGGGATCCTTGCATCGGGCCGCTCGCGGCCTAACTGCCTGAACGAAAAGGATCCGGTGTCCTGGCACGCGCATTGCGGGAAACCGATCTGCGGGGGCCGAAAGGTCCCCGCGCCGTTTCAACTCGTGAAAGGAGCAGTTCATGAAACGCTCAACCTTGCTTGCCGTGTTGTGCCTGTACGGTGGCGCCTTGCAGGCGGCGCCCAACAATGCCGAGTTCCTCAAGCTCGACACCAACCACGACGGCTACCTGTCGCAGGCGGAGACGAGCGTCCTGCCCGGTTTCGACTCGGCATTCAAGGAGGCCGATGCGAATCACGACGGCCGGCTCGGCCCGGACGAGTACATCAAGGCGGCCTCCCTGTACGACCGGGCGCGCGCGGCCAAGTACATCGACGATAGCGTCATCACCGCGAAGGTGAAAGCGCGGTTGCTCGCAAACCTGGGAACC
>DATGDH010000036.1:0-39326 GCA_035310985.1 Burkholderiales bacterium | reverse complement strand
TCGATCCGCGTGCTCGACCTCGGTTGCGGCACGGGCGCGCTCTCGTACCTCATGCTCGCCGCTTTCCCGGAAGCGACGGTCGTTGCATGCGATCTGTCGGAGAACATGCTCGCCATGTGCGGCCGACGGCTGGCTCGCTTCGCGCCGCGCGCGACGTTCCGGCAGGCTGAATTCGGCGCCTGCGACCTCGGCCGCGGCGAGTTCGACCTGGTGATCTCCGGCCTTGCCATACACCATCTCGACGGTGCGGGCACGCGGGCGCTATACCAGCGCATCCACCGCGCGCTTCGCCCGGGCGGAATGTTCGTGAACCGGGAGCTCGTTCTCGGTTCGACGCCCGCCTGGGCAAAGCGCTACGAAGAGCTGTGGCGCGAGCACGTCTCTCTCTCAGGCGAGCGCGACGAGAGCTGGTTTCAGAAGTACGTGGATGAAGACCAACCCGCTACGGTCGAGGACCACCTGACCTGGCTGCGCGACGCCGCGTTCGCCGAGGTTGCCTGCCACTTTCGCCGCCTGAACTTCGCCGTCTTCGGCGGCAGCAAGCATTAGCGATTCGGATTAGCCCACACCGCGGTCTTGCTAGCAGGGGGCGTGCAAGCGTATGGTCTGATTTCAGGACGGCATCCCGATTCGTACCGTCGTTCATCGTGGGAGGCGCCATGGAACTCAGGATCGAGAAGGTACCCACCGGGCTTCGCGTTGACATCGACGGAGCGGCCGGTCATGAGCAAGTCTTGCTCGAGCGGATTCGCGGATGCCGTCGCGGCGCATGGGCGTGCGCTTCCGGGGAATGCATGAATATCGGGACGATGGACGAACGGGCCCAGGACGGTCACCTCATCCTCATGCTCGCGCCGCGGCCCGGCGCCGAGCTGAGCGCCGCCGGCATCGAGCAATGCCTGCGCTACACGCTTCAGGCGCTCGCGGGCTGAGCCCGGGTCAAGGGGCTGGCTACTCGACCCTCGTCCATACCTGCGTGCGCCCGAGCAGAGGCAGGCCCACGAATCCGCGAACCTCCAGGCGGCGTCCCGCTTCCTTCAGCGATATGGTGCAGCGGTAGTCTTTGCCTTCGTCGGGATCGAGTATGGTGCCCTCGGTGTAGCCATCCTTCGCGTGCCTCACGCCGCGCAGGATAGTCATTCCGACGACCGGTCGGTCGCGAAGTTCGCCGGAACATTTCTCGCAGAGCGGATTCGGGCTCTCGTTCGGCGGCGAGAACACCTTCTCGACGCGACCCACGAATTCGCCGCCTTGCTCCACGATGCGCACCAGGCCGTCCGCCTCGCCGGTGCGGTCGCTGTACGTCTTCCAGAGACCGGTAGGCGACGCCGATTGCGCCGAGGCCGGAGCGGCACAGGCGAGCAGCAGCGCAGCCGCCGAGCCAGTTATGAGTGACGCAAATCTAGCGCCTCGCGTGTTCATCTGATTCGAGGGAGCGAGTCGGCCTTTACGGCTTGACGAAGCGCAGCGCGAACTTGTCGGTCGGGATCTTGGAGCTGTACGAGACCTGATCACGCGGATCGGCGGGGTTGCGTAGGAAGTCGCCCTCGGCCTCGAGAACGAATCCCGCGCGCTCGATTTCCGCACGCACTACGGCCTCGTCGATGCGGTGCAGAGTCTTCATGTCCGCGAGGCCCGTCCCGCTCCTTGCCGAATGGTCGGTCACGACCAGATGGCCGCCGCGCTTGAGCGCCGCGAACAGCCGCGCGTTCATCGCCGCGCGATCGACCGGGAGGTTGCAGATGTCGTGGTAATTCTGAACGATCGTGATCAGGTCCAGCTTCGGCGCCCGCTCCGGAACCGGATCGTCGAAGGGCCGCAGCACCGGCACGAGATTGGCCTGCGGATGATCGGCGAGCCTCTGCGTAAGCGCAGGCCGCTCCTGCGCGTTCTGCGCGAACACGGTTCCGGCAGGTCCGACCGCGAGCGCGAGCAACTGCGACGTGTAGCCCGCGGCGGCCGACACGTCGAGCACCTGCATGCCCGGCTGGGCCTGCGTGAACGCGAGGAACTCGGCGGGATGGCGTGCGGCGTCCATGCGCCGGTCCTGCTCGGTGCGTAGGGGGTTGTCGATCGCCTTCCGGTAGTCGTCGGAGGCCATCGGCCCCTGATCGCCCGGCACGGAGGCGCAGCCGATCAGGGAGGAGGCCAGGACGAGGGCGAGTGCGAGCGGGGTGACGGCGGATGGAGTGAGGGTCGGCACGCTGGGATTCGTCGAAGCCAGACCTTATTATCCACCAAGCCAAACGGAGCGTGTCATGCGAGTCGGCATTCTGGGTTCCGGTCTCATGGGCGGAAAGCTGGGCACGATCTTCGCCCGCGCCGGGCACGAGGTGGTCTTCAGCTACGCGCGCAGCAGGAAGAAGCTCGACAAGCTGGCGCGCGCGGCGGGAGCCGGGGCGCGCGCCGGGACGCCGCGCGAGGCCGTGGACGGAGCGGATGCGCTCGTGCTCGCGGTGCACTGGTTGCGCTTCGACGATGTTCTGGCGCAGGCGGGCGACCTGTCGGGCAAGCTCGTCATCACCTGCTCGTTGCCGATGAACGAGGAGAACACGGAGCTCGTCGTCGGACGCACCTCGTCGGCGGCGGAGGAGCTGGCGCACAAGCTGCCGAAGTCCCGCATCGTGTCGGCGTTCAATACCGTTCCGAGCGAGGTGCTGTTCGGCGTCTACGAAGCGAGGCGCAGGGGAAAGCGGCCGAGCCTCGTGTACTGTGGCGACGATGCGGCGGGAAAACGGCTAGCCGCCGGGCTGATCCGCGACGTGGGGTTCGAACCGCTGGACGTGGGCCCGCTGAAAATCGCGCGCTACACAGAGCCCTTCGCGCTCCTCGTCGGGCAGATCGCGTACGAGGGACGAGGGGGGCCGGAAGTCGCATACCGGTTCGAGTGGTCTGGAACGCAACGGCGAAAAGCGGGGTGACGAAATGGCCGAGCTCGCCGAGTGGGAGAGCTTCTACGTGATCGTTGGCGGCGGCGCCGCTGCGCTGATCGGTCTGCAGTTCGTCGTGTTGACGATCATCGCTGAGAAGCCCGTGCCGGGTGCTCCCGCAGCGGGGGCGGCCTTCGCGACGCCTACCATCGTGCACTTCGGCGCGGTGCTGCTGCTCGCCGCGCTCGTGCGCATGCCCTGGCACACGATTGCGCCCGCCGCCGGGCTTTGGGGTCTCGCCGGCCTGGCGGGCGCGGCGTATGTCCTCGTCGTCGCCCGGCGGATGCGGGTGCAGACGGCATACTCACCGGAGCTGGAGGACTGGCTTTTCCACGTCGTTCTGCCCTTCGCCGCGTACGCGGCGCTGGCGCTCTCCGCCTGGGCCGCTTCGTCTCACATGCACGAGGCACTGTTCGGCGTCGGCGGGGCGGCGGTCGCATTGCTCTTCATCGGCATCCACAATGCCTGGGACGCGGTCTCGTATCACGTCTTCGTCAATATGCGGAGCCCGAAAGACTGAGCGCCCGCGGGCGACCGGCTGGACCGGTGCTACTTCCTCGGCTTGTAGCTGAACTTCTGGCCGCCGATGCTGGCCTCGTACATCAGTCCGCCCTTCGCGACGGTGAACACTGCCATCCCTTTGTAGTACTTGGCGGCGGTCGTCGCATGCCTTTTGGTGCCGCTCGCCGCCGCGGAGGCCCCGCTCGTCCCCGCCTGCGCCGACGCCCCTGCCGTAATCGCGACGGCCGACGCCTGCGCACCAAACTCGAAATTGCCGCCGGTGAAGTTGTCGAGGGCGCCCTTGTCCTTGAAGAAGATCATCTCGCTGTACGCTTGCCCGCCGAGCTGCGCGCCCACGGTGAGTTGCGTCATCGAGGTGTCTCCCACGTATTTCCCTCGTCGGTATACGCGACCCGAGCCGTGTGCGGCGCCCACGATGATGCCCCCTTTGCCGATGGTGGGAAACACCGCGTAGCCGTAGCTGCTGCCGAAGAAACTCGCGCTCTCTCCAGCATTGCGAAAGATCGTGATCGTGTCCGAGTACTCGTCGGCGAATGCCTGGGAAACCGGCAGCACGACCAGTAGTGTCAGGAGCAGTCTGGCCAGTCGGGAAAACATGCTGGACCTCCCGGTGAACGTTAATAGGAATCGTAGCGCGCGAGGATCCGGTCGCGCTTGCGCGGATCGATGTTCACCCTGCCAAGGTCGCCGCGCACGTGCGGCAGCGCGAGCAGCCGCGGGTCCATCACCCGGAACCACAGCGGCGGGACGTAGGACAGCGGAAACATGCCGAAGTAGCCGCTCGGCAGCTGCGGCAGATCGGGGAAGTCGCGCAGCGACTGGTAGCGCCGCGAGGGATAGGCATGGTGGTCCGAATGGCGCTGCAGGTGGAAGAGCGCGAGGTTGGTCACCAGGTGGTTGGTGTTCCACGAATGGTGCGGCTGCGGCGCCTCGTACTGGCCGCTCGGCAGGCGCCGGCGCAGCAGGCCGTAATGCTCGACGTAGTTGGCCGAGGTCAGCTGCCACCAGGCGATGACGTTGTGCACGGCGAGGAAGGGCAGCATGATCCAGCCGAAGGCGGCGATCAGGCCCAGCTGCAGCACCGCCGTCACGGCGTAGGACTGCAGCATGGTGTTGTGCACGCTCCAGGCGCGCTTGCCCTCTTTCTGGAGCCGTTCCTTCTCGAGCTGCCAGGCGCGGCGGATGCCGCCCGGCAGTTCGCGCAGCGAAAAGCGGTAGATGCTCTCGCCCATGCGCGCGCTCGCATGGTCCTCCGGCGTGGAGACCCAGCGGTGGTGCCCGCGGCCGTGCTCGACCGTGAAGTGGCCGTAGGCCGGCACCGCCAACACCAGCCGGGCCAGCCATTGCTCGACGCGGTTGTGCTTGTGCCCGAGCTCGTGCCCGGTGTTGATGCCCAGGCCCGAATCGGTGCCGGCGACGTAAGCGAACATCAGAACGGCCCACCAGGAGAGGTCGTGGGTGCCGACCCACCAGGCGCAGCCGATCAGCGCCACGAAGTGCAGCGGCACGGTGATCCAGGTGAGCCAGCGGTAATAGCGGTCCTGCTCCAGCTGCGGCACCACCGCCTCGGGCGGGTTGTTCCCGTCCTCGCCGATGAAGTAGTCGAGCAGCGGCATGAAGCCGTAGCTGATCAGCAGCGGCAGACCGAGCGCGAGCTGCCATCCCGTCCAGGCGTGCGCCGCCATGCCGACGAAAGGCAACAGCGGGTAAACCACCGACAGCGACCACCAGATGCGCTTGCGGTCGCGGTAGGTTACGCGTCCCAACTGCGGATCGTCGGCAGCGTAAACCTTGCCCATGTGCCGGGCCTCCTCTATCGGAGGACATTATGGAAGCGCGCTTCGACTGCATCAAGCGGCGCGGGTTGGTGGAGCGCCCTTTGTCGCGACTAGCCAATGCGAATCGACCCGCAGCGCGTCGTGTGGTACACATAGCGCGAGCTTTCAAGAGGAACTCCGATGATGCGCGCCGGAGATAAAACGTTCGTACCAGAGAGCACGTCGGACGCGTTCCTCGGCCTGCTCGCCGCGCGCGGCATCGACTACTTTTTCGTCAATGGCGGGACGGACTTCGCGCCCATCGCCGAGAGCTACGCGCGCGGCGAGGCCTATGGCTGGCGGCTGCCGACGGCCGTCGTTGCGCCGCACGAGAATCTCGGCATCGCCATGGCGCACGGCCATACGATGGTCAGCGGCCGGCCGCAGGCGATGATGGTGCATGTCGGCGTCGGCTCGGCCAACCTCCTGAACGGGACGATCAACGCTTCGCGCCAGCGCGTCCCGATGCTGCTGTGCGCAGGGCGCACGCCGCTCACCGAGGGCGGCGAGGGGGCTGCGCTGCCGGGCGCGCGCAACAACTTCATCCACTGGGCGCAGGAGCACTTCGACCAGGGCGGGATGCTGCGCGAGTTCGTGAAGTGGGACTACGAGCTGCGCCATCCCGAGCAGCTCGAGACCGTGGTCGACCGTGCGCTCGCCATCGCGATGTCGGAGCCGCGCGGACCCGTCTACCTCACGCTGCCGCGCGAGCTGCTCGGCGCGCCGGCGCGCGGAGCGCCGGGCGCGCGCCCAATCCAGGTGCCCGCGACGCCGCCCGCGCCCGATCCGGCGGCGCTGGACGAGGTTGCCGTGCTCGTCGCACAGGCGGAGTCGCCGCTGCTGATCACCGCGGACGCGGGACGCAGCGAGTCCGCCGCGCGCGCGCTCACGCGTCTTGCCGACGAACTCGCGATCCCCGTGGTTCACTATCGGCCACGCTACTTCGCGCTGCCGACCGAGCACCCGATGCATGCGGGATGGGATCCGCACGCAATGTTGCCACGGGCCGATCTCGTGCTGGTCGTCGATTGTGACGTGCCATGGATCCCGTTGCAGGGCGCGCCGTCGCCGCGGGCGCGCGTCGTGCACATCGGGCCGGATCCGTTGTACGCGCGCTACCCGCTGCGCGGATTCCGCACCGATATCGCCCTCACGGGAACTGTCGATGCGACGCTCGAAGCGCTGCGTGCGCGGGTACTCGAGCGCTCGCCGCACGATTCGCGCCGCGCGGCGCGCCACGCCGCGATCGAGGGGCGCGCCGCCGGGGCGCGCGCCGCCGCGCGTGCCGGCACCGGGCGCGCGCCGCAGGCGCTGACCGGCAAGTGGCTTTCGGCCTGCCTCAATTCCGTCCTGCCCGCGGACGCGATCGTCGTCAACGAGTATCCGCTGGTGCTCGAGGAGATGACGATTGCCGAGCCGGGCCGCTATTTCGCGGCCTCGCCCGCGGGCGGTCTCGGCTGGGGATTGGGCGCGGCACTGGGCGCGAAGCTCGCCGCGCGAGAGCGCACGATTGTCTGCACACTGGGCGACGGCGCCTACATGTTCGGCAATCCGACGCCGGGACATTTCGTATCCGAATCGATGCACCTGCCCGTGCTGTTCGTCATCTTCAACAACGCCCGTTGGGCCGCGGTGCACCGCGCCACGCTCGGCATGTATCCGCAGGGTTACGCCGCAAAGATGTCCCGGCCGCCGATCGCCACGCTCGAGCCCGCGCCGCGCTTCGAGAAGCTGGTCGAGGCGAGCGGCGGCTATGGTGAGCGCGTCGAGACCGCCGCCGAGGTCGTTCCGGCGCTCGAGCGCGCGTTGCGCGCGGTGCGGGATGAGGGACGGCAGGCGTTGCTCAACGTCTGCCTCGAGGCGAGCTACATCAAGACGTCCTGATCCGAATTGCCGGCCCCTGGGCCATTTGCTACAGTCTGCCGCACCCAAGGAGGAGGGCCAAAATGAAGAGACTCGTCACGGCTTGCGCCGCGCTGACGCTCGCCGGCGCCGCGCACGCGCAGGTGCTCGGTATCGGCACTGCGCCGCAGGGCACGATCGGCTACAACATGGGCTCGGCGATCGCCAAGGTGCTGCTGGAGGAGGGGAAGATCCAGAGCCGCGTGCAGCCCTATTCGGGCTCGAGCGCGGTGTTCCCGCTGGTCAACACGGGCGAAGTCGACATGACGGTCGGCAACACGCTCGAGGCGGAGGAGGCCTACAACGGCGAAGGTCCCTACCACGGGCGCAAGCAGCCCGACCTGCGCGTGGTCGGCGTGCTCTTCCCGCTGCGCGTAGGACTGTTCGTTCGCAGGGACTCGCCGATCAAGACGATCGCCGACCTGAAGGGCAAGCGCGTCGTCTACGGCTTCACCGCACAGGTGACGCTCAACCGCGTGGTGGACGGCCTGCTCGCCAACGGCGGGCTCACCTCGAAGGACATCGTCCAGGTCCTGGTGCCGAACGTGGTGCGCGACGCCGACGACTTCGCCGCCGGCAACGCGGACGCCGGTTTCTTCGCGATCGGCGCGGGCAAGGTATCGGAAGTGGACAAGACCACCGGCGGCATCCGCTTCCTGCCGATCTCGGACGATCCCAAGGCGCTCGAGGCGATGCGCAAGTTCGTGCCCTACGCGTACGCGAGCAAGGTTCAGCCGGCGCCGCAGTACGCGGGCGTGGTCGGCCCGACCGATCTCATGGCTTACGACTACCTGCTGCTCGCGAGCGCGCACGTCAAGGACGACGTCGTCTACCGCATCGCCAAGATCCTGCACGACAACAAGGCCGCGCTCGTGGCGAGCTTCAAGCCCTTCGCCGGCTTCCAGCCGGGCGAGATGCACAAACCGATGCCGGCGCCTTACCACCCCGGCGCCCTCAAGTTCTACCGCGAAGCGGGCATGGCGAAGTGACGACGCCGGCAGCTGCGGGCCGGCGTGCGTGGGGCCGCAGCATCGTCGCGCTGCAGGCGCTGCTCGTCGCGATAGTGGTGGGCTGGGTGCTCGACGTGCCGCGCAAGCTCGGCTTGGCGCTGTATACCGAGCAGTTTCTGATCAGCGTGATCGGGCTGGCGATCGCGCTCGCGTTCCTGAGCGTGCCCGCCCGGGCGCCGCGCACCGACCGGAAGCGCCGCGTGCCGTGGTGGGACGCGCTCGCGGCCGCGGCCGGGCTCGCGATCTGCCTGTACATCGCCTGGCGCTACCCGGTGCTCGTGAACACGCTGACCGAGCTGCCGACGGACGGCATCCTCATGTCGGCCGCGCTCGTGCTCCTGGTGCTCGAAGCCACGCGCCGCACGACCGGCATGACGCTCGTCGCGATCACGCTCGTGGGCGTCGTCTACGCGATGCTCGGCGACCACCTGCCGGGCGTGTTCCAGTCGCGGCCGGTGGAGTTCCGCCGGCTGCTCGTGTACCTCGGGATGGATACCAACGCGTTGCTCGGCGCACCGGTGCACATCGGCATCACGGTGGTGATCCCGTTCATCCTGATGGGCCAGATCCTCGCGCGCTGCGGCGGCTCGGAGTTCTTCACCGACCTCGCGCGCGCCTGGATGGGGCGCTACCGCGGCGGCGCGGCCAAGATCGCCGTGGTCGGCTCGGCGCTCTTCGGCATGATCTCGGGAAGCGCGGTCGCCAACGTCTCGGCGGTCGGGGTGGTCTCGATCCCGCTCATGATGCGCTCGGGCTTCCCGCCGACGCTCGCCGCGGCGGTGGAGGCAGTCGGCTCCACCGGTGGGCAGCTCATGCCGCCGGTCATGGGGGCCGCGGCGTTCCTCATGGCCGAAGTGCTGCAGGTGCCGTACTCGGCGGTGATGATCGCGGCGATCATCCCGGCGCTGCTGTACTACCTCGCGCTCTTCTTCCAGGTCGATCTCGAGGCCGCCAAGCGCGGCATCGTTGGCGAGCCGCGCGAGCGGCTGCCGCGCGCGCGCAAAGTGCTGCGCGACGGATGGTACTTCCCGATCCCGTTCGGCGTGCTGCTGTATGCCCTGCTCGTCATGAACACGCGCGCCGAGTACGCCGCGCTGCTCGCCGCCGGCGTGCTGATCGCGTGCGCGCTCGCCTTCGGCTTCCGCGGGCACCGCTACACGGTCTACGAGGTACTGCGCGCGGTCGTCTCGACCGGTGGCGGGGTGATCGACCTCGTGCTGATCTGCGCGGCCGCGGGCATGTTCATCGGCATCCTCAACATCACCGGCTTCGCATTCGGCCTCACGCTGCAGCTCCTCACGATCACGCAGCACAACGTCGTCCTGCTCCTCGTGCTCACCGCGCTGATGGGCGTGCTTCTGGGCATGGGCCTGCCGACGGTGGGCGTGTACGTGATCATGGCGACGCTGGTCGCGCCCGCGCTCGTTCAGGCCGGCATCGTACCGATGGCGGCGCACATGTTCGTTCTGTACTTCGGGATCATGTCGATGGTGACGCCGCCCGTGGCGCTCGCCGCCTTCGCCGCGGCGAACATCGGCGGCACCGACCCGAACCGAACCGGCTGGACCGCCGCGCGCATCGGATGGAGCGCCTACATCGTGCCGTTCCTGTTCGTGTTCTCGCCGACGCTGCTCATGAAAGGGGCGCCGCTGCTCATTGCCTGGAACGGCCTCACCGCGGCGCTCGGCATCTGGATGGGAACGATCGGCGTGGTGGGATTCTTCCTCGAGCGGATCGGCCTCGCGGCGCGCGTGCTGTTCGTCGTGTCGGGCGTGCTGCTGCTGATCCCCGGCGACTCGTTCCGCGGCGCGAACTACACCGACTATCTCGGACTCGCGTTGGGGGCGCTGCTCCTTTGGCGCGAGATCGCGCGCCAGCGCAAGGCATAGAATCCGCGCATGGAGATCCTGGTCGTCGGCGGCGGCATCGGCGGGCTCGTCCTTGCGCTCAGCCTGCATCAGGCGGGCGTCGCCTGCCGCGTGTTCGAGGCGACCCCCGAGATCCGGCCCCTCGGCGTGGGCATCAACCTGCTGCCGCACGCGGTGCGCGAGCTCACCGAGCTCGGCCTGCAGGAGCGGCTGGCGCAGGTCGCGGTCGCCACGCGCGAGGTGGTGTTCTGCAACCGCTTCGGCCAGTTCATCTTCCGCGAGCCGCGCGGGCGCTTCGCGGGCTACGACTGGCCGCAGTTCTCGATCCATCGCGGCGACCTGCACGCGGTGCTGGTCGACGCGCTGCGCGAGCGGCTGGGTCCGGGCGCGCTCGCGCTGGACGCCCGCTGCGTCGCTCTCGAAGAGGACGCCGGGGGCGTGACGGCGCGCTTCGCCGACGGCAGCACGGCGCGCGGCGCCGCGGCGATCGGCTGCGACGGCATCCACTCGGCGGTGCGCCGCATCCTGCACCCGGACGAAGGGCCGCCTTCCTGGCAGGGCATCAACATGTGGCGCGGCGTGACGCGCGCGCGCCCCTTCCTCACCAGCGCGAGCATGGTGATCGGCGGCTGGCTGGAGGTGGGCAAGATGGTGGTGTACCCGATCCGCGGCGACGTGGACGGACGCGGCACGCAGCTCGTCAACTGGGTGGCCGAGATCCAGTCGCCGCGCAACGTGATGCAGGATTGGAACCTCGCCGGCCGGCTCGCGGACTTCCTGCCGACTTTCGCCGGCTGGCGCTTCGAATGGCTCGACGTCGTCGCGCTGCTCGAGCGGGCCGAGGCCATTCTCGAATACCCGATGATCGACCGCGAACCGCTGCCGTTCTGGACGAAGGGACGCGTCACGCTGCTCGGCGACGCGGCGCACCCGATGTATCCCCGGGGCTCGAACGGGGCCGGGCAGGCGATCCTCGATGCGCGCGCGCTCGCCGGCTGCCTGAAGCGTGCGGCGGACGTGCCGGTCGCGCTGCGCGCATACGAGGCCGCGCGCCTCGCGCCCGCCTACCAGGTGGTGCTCGCCAACCGCTCCGCAGGCCCTGATGCGATCCTGCGCGCGGTGCACGAGCGAAGCGGCGACCGGCCGTTCGAACGCGTCGAGGACGTGATCCGTCCCGAAGAGCTCGCCGCGCTCTCGCAGAACTACCAGCGCATCGCCGGCTTCGAGCGCGAAAGCCTCGCCCGGCGCGCGTCCTTCGTCTGAGGCCGCCAAGGTGACCCACGCCAGCCCGCAGGACATCCTCATCGTCGGCGCCGGCGTCGGCGGGCTGACGCTCGCGCTCGCGCTGCACGCGCGCGGCATTCCGTGCCGCGTGTACGAATCCGCACCGGGCATCAAGGCGGTCGGCGTGGGCATCAACCTGCTGCCGCATGCCACGCGCGAGCTAGGCGAGCTGGGGCTGGAGGACGCGCTCGCGCGCGTGGCAGTGACCACGAAGGAGTCGTGCTTCTTCAACCGCTTCGGCCAGCTCATCTGGCGCGAGCCACTGGGCCGCTACGCAGGCTACCCGTGGCCTCAGTTCTCGATCCACCGCGGAGACCTGCAGGCCGTGCTCCTCGAAGCGTTCAGGGCGCGCATCGGGGAGGAGCGCCTGCACCTGGGCTGGCGCTGCACGGGAATCGACCCCTCGGGGAGCGCGCGCTTCGCGGCGAGCGAGGGCGGCGAGGGGCTTGCCGAGCAGCGCGGCGCGGCGGTGATCGGCTGCGACGGCATTCACTCGGCGGTGCGCGCACAGCTGTATCCCGAGGAGGGCGGGCCGGTCTACTCGGGCGTCAACATGTGGCGCGGCGTAACGCGCTGGAAACCGTTCCTGTCCGGGGCCGGGATGACGCGCGTGGGCTGGCTCGCCACCGGCAAGCTGGTGATCTACCCGATCCGCGATCGCATCGACGCCGAGGGGCGCCAGCTCGTGAACTGGGTGGCCGAGATCGAGACGCCGCAGTACAAGCGCTGGGACTGGAACCGGCCGGCCGCGCTGGAGGACTTCATTGCGCCCTACGCCGACTGGCACTTCGACTGGCTCGACGTGCCGGCGATGCTCGCCGCCGCCGACACGATTTTCGAGTTCCCGATGGTCGACAAGAATCCGTTGCCGCGCTGGAGCTACGGCCGCGTGACGCTGCTCGGCGACGCCGCGCACCCGATGTACCCGCGCGGCTCGAACGGGGCCGGGCAAGCGATCGTGGACGCGCGCGCGCTCGCCGACGCGCTCGCCGCGCGCAGCGACCCGGCCGAAGCTCTCGTCGCCTACGAAGCGCAGCGCCGCGAAGCCACCGCCAGGGTGGTGCTCCAGAACCGCAGCAACCCGCCGGACGCGATCCTGCGCGAGGTGTACCTGCGCACCGGCGACAAGCCGTTCGCGCGCATCGAGGACGTCATCTCGGCCGACGAGCTGCGCGCGATGTCGGAGGGCTATAAGCGGGTGGCCGGCTACGATCGGGACAGCCTGAGCGCCGGCGCGCCGCGCTAAGGCGGGTGGCGAAAGCAGGGATCTGTCCCTATTATTCGGACCATGACCGTACCCCACCGCACCGGGCGCTGCGCGTCCGGCGACGTAAAGATCTTCTATCGCCGCCTCGGCGCGCCGGGCGCGGCGCCGCTGCTCTTCGTGCACGGCCTGTCGTACTTCTCCTACGACTGGCTCGAAGTCGCGCAGGCGCTCGCCGCCGACCGCGAGGCGGTGTGCATGGACATGCGCGGCTTCGGCGACTCGGAGTGGAGCGCGGCGAAGGACTACTCGGTGCCGACGATGGCGGCCGACATCGCCAATCTGCTCGATCATCTCGGCTGGCCGCGCGCGATCGTCTTCGGCCACTCGATGGGCGGGCGCTCCGCGGCGTACTTCGCGGCGAGGAACCCTGCGCGCGCCGCGGGCCTGGTGCTCGTCGACTACTCGCCGGAGAACGCGCCCGCCGGCGCGAAGCGCACGGCGGAGACCGTCGGGGGCACGCCGGACGCATTCGCTTCGGTCGACGAGGCGATGCGCTATTTCAAGGCCGGGCCGGACAGGCATGCGCGCTTCGAGGCCTATTTGGCGCCCGCTCCGGGCGGCCTGGCGGTGAAGCGCGATCCGCACTTCCGCGACCAGTTCAGGAAGATCCTCGCGACCGGCGAGCGCCCCAAGCTCGGCGTCGACATGTGGCAGGTTCTCGCCGACGCCCGCTGCCCGGTGCTCGTCGTGCGCGGCGCGCGCTCCGACATGTTCGCGCCGGAAACGGTCTCGAAGATGCAGGCCGCCAACGTGCGCATGCGCGTGGTGGAGGTCGATGCCGGCCACAACGTCGCGGGCGAGAATCCTACCGGGTTCCTCGCGGCGGTGAACCCTTTTCTCGCTTCGCTCAAGGAGGGCAGCCATGAATACGCGCGGCATTGACCATCTCGCCATCGTCACGGATGACATGCCCACCGCGATGGATTTCTATAACCGCGTCATGGGCTTTCGGCTCATCCACGTGCGCCGCGTGCCCTACGAGCAGGATCGCTGGCAGCCGCCGTACGACAACCTGCGGCACTATTTTTTCGACATGGGCAACGATTCGCTCTTTGCGATCTTCGAGTACCCGAAGGGCCTGCCGCGCCAGAACCGCGACCACGTCGGCGGCATGCAGCACGTCGCGTTCCACGTGCCGGTCGACAGGTTCGACGCCATGGTCGAGCACGTGAAGAGCTGCGGCGTGCACGTCGTCGGCCCGGTGCCGCTCGGCGGGCGCTTCTGGTCGGCGTACTTCCTCGACCCCTTCGGCACGCGCCTGGAGCTCGCCACCAGCCGCACCGTGACGCCGATGTCGAACGTCGAGTCGGTGCGGCAGACCGAGGAGGAAGCGCGCTCCGAGCTCGAGACGCTGTTCTCCGACCCGAAGGAAGTCGAGAACTGGCTCTCGCGCATGCCGCTCAAGAAGGAACACCTGACCGCTTGAACGATCGAGGAGAATCCATGAAGCTGAAACTCGCCGCGCTGACCGCCGGGCTCGCCCTCGCCGCCCCCGCCGGCGCGCAGCAGACCGAGCTCAAATTCTCGACCTTCGTGCCGCCGACGCACGGCTTCGTGGTCGACGTGCTCCAGCCGCTCGCGAAAGAGATCGAGAAGAAATCCGGCGGCAAGGTGACGGTGCGCGTCTTCGCCGGCAACTCGCCCTTCGGCAAGGTCGAGAATCAGGCCGACCAGGTGAAGCAGGGCGTGGTCGACCTCGCCTTCGGCCTGAACGGCATCCCGCGCGGGCGCTACCTGCGCACCTCGATCATGGAGATGCCGTTCGTCGCCGAGAGCGCGGGTTCGGCCTCGCAGGTGCTGTGGAAGATGCTTCCCGGCGCGCTCGCCGAGGACTGGAAGGATTTCAAGGTCGCGGCGCTGAATTGCCACAACCCGGGCCTGTTTCACACGCGCGCCCAGCCGCTGAAGTCCATTTTCGACGTGAAGGGCCTGCGCATGCGCGCGCCGAATCCGCCGACGCAGGACCTGCTCGCCTTCCTGGGCGCCACACCCGTCGGCATGCCGCCCGGGCAGGTGTACGAGAACCTGGAAAAGGGCGTGATCGACGGCGCGGTCTTCCCCTGGGACGCGATCAAGGGCTTCCGGCTGGAGTCGATGCTCAAGTACCACCTCGACGCGCGCGTGTACTCGAGCTGCTTTCACCTCGTAATGAACCCACAGCGATTCGCCAGCTACCCGCCCGACGTGCAGAAGGCGATCGACAGCTCGATCGGCAAACCGCTGGTCGACAAGTTCGGCGCCTGGTGGGACGGTTGGGACAAAGCGGGCTTCGAGGCCGCCATGAAAGCCGGAGGCTCGCTGCAGCAGGTGCCGAACGCGACGCGCGACAAGTGGCGCGCGGAGCTCAAGCCCGTCATCGACCAGGAGCTGAGCAAGCTCGAGAAGGAAGGCGTCGGCAACGCTCGGCAGATCTACGACGAAATGCGCCGCCTCGGCGGTCAGATATAGGGTTTGTTCCCATTTTTCGGGCTGCGGATCGCGTCGCGCGCCTACTCGCCTATGTGGGCATGGCGCTGCTTTGCGGCGCGATGCTGGTGCTGATCGTCGACATCGCGGCGCGCAAGTCGATCGGCTTCTCGATCCTTGGCACGATCGACCTCACGCAGCTCGGCGTGATGGGCTGCGTGTTCCTGTCGATGCCGCTCGCCTTCCTGCGCGGCACGCACGTCGGAGTCGAGTTCGTCACCGATAGCCTGCCCGCGCCGCTGCTGCGCGCGCTCAAGTGTACCGTTGGGCTGGTCGGCGCCGCGTTCATGCTGGCGCTCGCCTGGTACGGGCTCGGCCAGGCTCGCATCCAGCTCGCGCAGGGCGACGTGTCGGTGACGCTCGGCATTCCGATGATCCTGTACTGGGTGCCGCTGCTCGTCGGCTGCGTCGGCTCGGCGGCCGCCGGCGCCATCGCCGCGCTGGCGGCGCTCGCCCCGTCCGAGGCCGGCTGATGCAGGGTCCGGCGCTCGGCCTCGCCGGTTTCGGCGCAGTGCTCGTGCTGATCGCGCTGCGCGTCCCGGTCGGCATTGCGATGGGCGTGGTCGGCGCGATCGGCTACGGCCTCACCTACGGCTGGTCGAGCCTCGCCTTCGTGCTCGGACGCGCGCCGTTCGACTCGGCGCACCCGGTGAGCCTCTCGGTGGTGCCGCTGTTCGTCATGATGGGCGTTTTCGCGGGGCGCACGGGCCTTTCGCAGTCGCTCTACAACCTGGTCGCCACCTTCGTCGGCCACCTGAAGGGAGGCCTCGCGATGGCCACCGTCGGCGCGAGCGCGCTGTTCGGTGCGGTGTGCGGCTCCTCGATCGCCACCGCCGCCACCATCGGGCGCATCGCATTGCCGGAGATGCGTCGCCACGGCTACGACGACCGGCTCGCCTCGGCCTCGGTCGCCGCCGGGGGCACGCTCGGCGTGATGATTCCGCCCTCGATCCTCTTCGTGATCTACGGCCTGATGACCGAGAACCCGATCGGCAAGCTTTTCGTCGCCGGCATTCTGCCGGGGCTGCTCGGTACAGCCCTCTACATGGCCGCGGTGCGCTGGATCACCTGGCGGCGTCCGGCCTTCGGCCCGGCGGCCGCGCGGCGCGGCTGGCGCGAGCGCCTTCGTGGCCTCGCCGACGTGTGGCAGGTGGTGCTTCTCTTCGGCGTGGTGCTCGGCGGCATGTACCTCGGCTGGTTCTCGCCCACGGAGGCCGCCGCGGTCGGCGCCTTCGGCGCGCTCGTGCTCGCCGCGCTAACCGGCCGGCTGTCGCTCGAACTCCTCGCCCAGGGGCTAATCGAGACTGCGGGCACCACCGCGATGATCTTCCTCATCCTGATCGGCGCCTCCGTGTTCAACTTCTTCGTCGACGCGACCGGCCTCACGCAGTCGATGATCGGCTACGTGCGTGAGCTCGGCTGGGGCAGGCTCGAGGTGTTCGTCGCGCTGTGCGTGTTCTACATCATCCTCGGCTGCCTGATGGACAGCCTGTCGATGATCCTGCTCACGCTCGGCGCGGTGTACCCGCTCGTCAAGTCGCTCGGCTTCGACCCGATCTGGTTCGGCGTGGTGCTAGTGACGCTCGGCGAGGTCGGCATGATCACCCCGCCCGTGGGCATGAACCTGTTCGTGCTGCAAAGCGCCGGCGGCGTGCGCCTCGAGACCGTTGCACGCGGCATCCTGCCCTTCGTCACCGCCGACCTCGTCCGCATCCTGTTCCTTTCCCTCTTCCCGTTTCTCGCCACCTGGCTCCCCGGCCAGATGGCGTAATGCAGCTTCACAACACGTGACTATTCCGGGACAGCCGCGCGCACCGCCCAGGCGCGCGCGGTGAGCGGGATTGAGCCGTCCTGCTCGAGCAGCAGGCGCGCCCGGATGCGCTCGCGCAAGCGCGCGCGCGCCGCGTCGTCGAGCGACATGGCGTAGGCGGGTGCCGGCCCCTGGCCGCCGAGGAAGGGCTGCCAGTAGTCGTCGAAGCTCGCGAACCGGGTCGCAATGTCGATGGGCGTCACTTCGACTCCTGTCAGTCCGGCGCCGGCGAACAGCTTCTCGAGCGGCTCAGGGCGGCACAGGGGAAACCGCGCGCCTTCGTCCAACCGCGCGGCGGCCGGGTCGAGCTCGACCGCCGCGTCCCAGAACATCCGCATGAGCTCCATCCTGCCCGCGTAATCCCAGACATAGGCGGCGATGGTTCCTCCCGCGCTCGCCACGCGCGCCATCTCGGCGAGCGCGGCGCGCGGATCGTCGACGAAGTTGAGGACCAGCGCCGAGACCACCGCGTCGACCGACGCGTCGCCGAGGGGAATGGCCGTAGCGCTGCCGGCGTGGAACGCGACGCGCTCGCCGAGGTTCTGACGCGCGGTCTCGAGAAACCCCTTCGAAGGCTCGACGCCGGCGACGGAGGAAGGCGCGCAGCGGTCGACGATCGCCGCGCACAGCGCGCCCGTGCCGCATCCCACGTCGAGCCACCTGCGGCCGGGCGGAACGTCCAGCCAGGAAAGAAAGCGCGGCGCGACCTGCCGGCTCCAGCGCCCGACGTACTGCTCGTACGGGCTGCCGCGTTCCCAGGTGTCGGAGACTTGCTTGCGCTCCACGGCCGGAGTCAGCCAGCGAGCAGCCGCCAGCACCAGTACGCGCCGATTGCCATCTGCACGGCGAAGGCCGAGAAGCGCAAGGTGACCGCCGCCTTGCTTAATGAGGCGAGGTGGATCGACGACTGGACGATGCGCGCCGCGAGCAGCACCAAGGCGAGCGGATCGGTGACGCCCGCGCGTCCAGTCGCCAGGGCCACCAGCATCAGGCCGCCGAAGATCGGCAGCCCCTCAAGGCAGTTCGCGTGCGCGCGCGCCAGGCGCTGCATGAACGGCGAGAGGTTCGAGTTGGCCGGATCGAAGCCGTTCGCCGGCACCTCGCCCGCGACGACCATCTTCGAGCGGATGACCTCCATGAGGACGAGCAGGGCGAGCGTCCAGGCGATGAAGCCCGTCAGGGCGAAGGAAGTCGCATTGGCCATGTCATTTCCCGTTCTTGCGTTCGGTCGCGCGCAGCTCGGCGAGCGCCTCTTCCTCGATCGCGCGCATCTTCGCGATCAGCGGCTGCATGCGCTGCTGCATCTCGCCCATCGTGGTCTGGATCACGGCCGGCATCTTCACGATCACCGCGCGCCCGGCGTCGGTGCGGTAGAAGGCGAGCATGCCGTCGACCTCCGCCTGGGTGAAGGTGTCGCGGTAGACGCGCATGTAGAGCGGCTCGAGCTTTTCCCAGGCCATCTCCTCGCGGAACGCGTCGGCCATCTTGTTGCGCATGCGCGCGATGATCGCCTCCTGCTCGGGCGTGAGCTGCCGCCCGCGCAGCGCCTGCTCCATGTTGCGGCGCATGAGCGTGTCGACCTGCGCCATCATGCCGTCGAGCAGCTTCCTCGCCTCGGTGACCTCGAGCAGCCGGCGGATCGAGTCCTCGCTCGGCGCCGGCGCCGCGGCGAAAGCGTACGTAGACGTTGCGGCGAGCGCGAAGAGGGCGATTATCAGGTGCTTCACGGCATTCCTTTCCAGGTTGAGTCGCGGCGCGCAACGCGCCGCGCGAGATCGCGCACGAGGCCGGCGAACGCCGCCAGCCACGCGGCGAGCGCGGCGTACAGGAAGAGCGGCGGCAGGAAGGCGAGGAAGCGCAATCCCATGGCCTCGATCATCTCATGCGTGCCCGCTGCGTACATGCCGAGCGGAAAGACCGCGGCCCAGTAGAGCGGATCGTACTTCATCGGAAAGCGCCGCCAGACGTAGCGCCACACGGCGAGCACGACGAGCATCGGGATCCACCAGGTGCCGGTCGCCCAGTAGAAGATCGTGAAGCCCTCGATGAACGGCCGCAGCGCGGCGAGGAAGGGCGCATCGGGCGCGTTGCCGATGAGTAGCGACCCCGCCAGCGTGGAAATCGCCATGGCCCCCATGTTGATCCAGTAGGGCGGCGAAAGGTCGGCAGGGGAGAACGCGAAGAACGTGTAGCGGTAGAAGATCATCGACGCGAGCCAGATATAGAGCATCCCGCCGGCGAGCCACATCGCAAGGGCGAGAAAGTCGATCTCCAGCCGCCAGGGCTGGCCGGCGCGCGCAGCGAGCATGGCGCCGAGCAGCGCGATCGACTGCGTCGCGACCACCGCGAGCAGCCAGCCGCCGCCGATTCCCCGCTCGAGCGGGGGCTTGTGTTCCTTGATGGTCAGGCCCGCGAAGATCGCGTAGGTGAGCACGACCCAGAGCAGGAGCGCGAGCGCCCACAGCGCGACGGCCGCACGCCCGGCGCCCGAGAGCAGCAGCGCCTGGCTGCCGAGCACGCTCGTCGCGGCGACCGCGGTGAAGAATCCCGGGCCGCGCAGGTGGTCGAACAGATCGCCCAGGACCCGGCGCGGATGGAATGCGACACGCGCCAGCGTCATAGCCCAGAGC
This sequence comes from Burkholderiales bacterium, assembly GCA_035310985.1. Taxonomy (GTDB): domain Bacteria; phylum Pseudomonadota; class Gammaproteobacteria; order Burkholderiales; family SG8-39; genus DAHVFK01. Next base: position 19,820 of record DATGDH010000036.1, on the reverse strand, counting down.
GCGGCGTAGGCGGCGACGTTCAGCGCGTACAACGCGCGCGCGACGAGGGGATGGCCGAGCGCGTGCGCGGCGAGCGACACGATGCCGGTCGCCATGACAAGGCCGAAGTACGCGGGCGACATGCCCGCGATCCCGGCGAGGAAGGTCCTCATCGGGGCCGGATACTCAGCGGCAAGGAGGCGAAGCCGCTGGCGGGGTAGACGGCGTTGACCGGCGATTTCCCCGGTGCCGGCTCGATCCGCGCGGTCCGCCCAAGCAGCTCTTCCATGACCACCCGCAACTCCATGCGGGCGAGCGGGGCGCCCGGGCAGACATGGATGCCCGCGCCGTAGAGGAGGTTCTGCGCCGGATCGCGGTCCAGGCGGAACGCGTCCGCATCGTGGAAGACCCGGCCATCGCGGTTCGCGGCGGGCCACATGAGGGAGATCCGGTCGCCGGCGGGAAGCTTGCGGCCGCCGATCTCCACCGCGCGAGTGGCGACTCGGCGATTGGCCACCAGCGGTCCATGGATACGCAGGATCTCGTCGACGGCCGCCGGCAGCAGGGACGGTCGGGCGCGCAGCTGCTCCTGCAGCTCGACGCGCACTGCCAGGAAATGCGCGAGGATTCCAACCGCCGCGGAAATCGTACCGATCTCGCCGACGGTCCAGTTGCGCAAAATACTGGCGATCTCCTCGTTGCTCAACGGCCGTCCCCATACTTGCTCGTGCATCAGGCCCGCTGTGACGTCGGCTTCCGGTGCCGCTCCAGCGCGCAACCGGGTTTCGAGCACGTCGTCGACGTAACCCTCGAACTCGCGCGCGAGCTCCGACAAGGCCTGGCGATCCTGGGCGCGCGCGGCCTCGTGGTTCTTTCTCGCCCAGTGGGCGAGCGGTTCGTGCAACCCCGGCGGCCAGCCGAGGAAGGCGCATTGAACGCGCACCGCGAAAGGAACCGCGAATTCGGCCATCCATTCCGCCTCGCGCCTGGACAGGACGTCCTGCAGCAGCTCGATGACGACTTTGCGGCACGAGGGCTCGAAGGCGTCCATCCGATTCGCGGCGAAGTACGGCTCGATGATGCGCCGATACTCCGTGTGCTCGGGAGGGTCCATCCCATTCGGCACCGACAGGTGCTGGGATACCGCGTTGCTGAAGGTCGCGTGATCCCGTAGCACGCGCAGGACGTCTTCGTGGCGGAACAGCGACCACTGCATGAACTCGCTGTGGGCGACCGGGCAGCGCTCCCGCATTTCGTCGTATGCAGCGCGCTGGTCGCGCAGGACGTCCGCGGACCTAGGGTCCCAATCCTCCTTCGGTTTGCCGGTCGTGCCCATGCTCAGGTTCTCGTTTGCGGCGCCGCCAAGCGGAAGGCGGGGTTCCAGCCGAGGATGCGCTGCGCTTTCTCGCTCGTCACCGTGCCGTCGCTTTGCGCGATGTTGTAGATGCCGGGTTCGCCGCAGCGCAGGGCGCGGCGCGCGGCATCTGCTGCGGCGTCGACGTGCAGGGGTGCCCCGGCAGGCGCGGAATCGTACCAAGTTCCCGGGCCATACAGGCGCCCGTAGCGCAGCACGATGCCCTCGAAGGGCGCTTCGAGCACCTGCCGCTCGAGGCTCGCGACGCCGCGGGCGGTGGTCGCCGCGGCGGCGTCCGCGGCGGCGACGTTCAGCGGCGAGTCTTCGTCGTACGGCTGCGGCCCCGGCGCGTACGCGAAGGCGATGCTCTGCGCGACGAAGCGCTTTACGCCGGCGGCAATCGCCGCCGCGACGAGATTCCGCGTGCCGAGCTCGCGCAGGCGCGCGTTGCGCCCGAGCGCGGCCGCCATGCTTGCCGGATCGCGCAGCTGCGGGAGGTCGGTGAGCTGATGGATCACGGCGCTGGCGCCCGATTGCGCGACGGCCGTGCGCAGCGCCGCCGCCTCGAAGACGTCGACGACGACCGGCTCGACGCCGAGCGCGCGCATGGCCCCGGCCTTCGCCGCGGAACGCGTGGTGCCGACCACACGCCAACCGTCTTCGAGGAGCAGCGGGCAGAGCCTGCGTCCGATAACGCCAGCGGCGCCGGCGAGAAACACGGCGGGTGCTGCGCTCATCCGATCCCGGCCGCGAAGGCGAACGCCTCGCGGCATTGCACCTCGGTCGGGTTGATGACGGGAACGCGGCAGCCCTTCTGGCCGAGGGCGAGCGGCAGCTCGGTGCAAGCGAGCACCACGCCGTCGACCGAGGCAGCGTGCCTGTCAACGACCGCGGCGAGCGCGCTGCGGAATTCTTCGCGCATGATGCCGCGCGCGAGCTGCGACTGAATCTGCTGGATCGCCGTGCGGTCCGCCTCCTCCGGCGTCGTCACTTCGAGATCGAAGCGCTCGAGCCCGCGGTGGTAGAAGCCGTCCTCCATCGTGAACTTCGTGCCGAGCAGGAGCAGGCGTCGCAGCTTGAGCGCGCGCGCGGCGCGCCCGGTCGCCTCGACGATGTGGAACACCGGGATCGGCAGCGCGAGCCGCGGCGCGACCAGGTCGAAGGCCTTGTGCAGCGTGTTGTTGCAGATCACCAGGCAATCCGGGCCGAGCCGCACCAGCGCCGCGATCTCGCGCTCGAGCAGCGCGGGGATCTCGGCCATGCGGTCCGAGTAACGGCTCTTGATGTCGTGATAGTCGATGCTGCGCAGCAGAATGCTCGCCGAGTGGAAGCCGCCGAGCGTATCCTGCGCGAGCTCGTTCAGGATGCGGTAGTACTCGATGGTCGAGGGCCAGCTCGTGCCCCCCAGCAGCCCGATCGTCTTCAATCCGGACATTTCGTCACCGCAAGTTATGATTCAATGAGTGGCCATCGGGTCCGTGCCCGGACGGGAAGGGAGGGAACATGTTTCATTTCATCTGGATGTTCATCGTGGGCATCGTCGTGGGTGCCATCGCACGCTTCATCATGCCAGGCGGGGAGCACCTGGGCATCATCATGACCGGCATTCTCGGCATCGCGGGCGCGCTCGTGGGCGGCTTCATCGCGCGCATGTTCAGCAAGCCGGCCGAGGGCGCGATGGTTCATCCCGCGGGCCTCGTGCTCTCCGTGATCGGGGCCATGGTCCTGCTCTTCATCTGGAATCAGCTGGCGCGCTGAGCTCGCGTCGGCCCGCTAGCCCGCGGGAATCGGCGGGGGCGGGCGGTGGCTCGGTCATGCGCGGCTATTCCTGCCCGACTTCAGCGAAGGTCGATTTCGTCCCGGTGGCCGAAGGCGACGGAATTGTCGATGAAATAGACGCGCTGAGGGGAAAGCCTGTACCAGCCGATCTTCTTCAGCGCCGCGGCGATCGCGCCGGGAGCATCTGCCGCGTTGCGCAGCAGCGGAAATTTCGCCGCGTACAGGCTGCGGACCCGTTCTTCCTCGTCGCCCGACAAGCGGGTGGCGATTCCCTCCAGCTGCACGCCCTTGATTTCCTTCCAGTCGGAGTAATCCTCCTGGATCGCGGCCGACACGCGCGCACTCTGCGCGATGGCGCGCGCGTGCCTGCTGGTGGGAGCGGAGAGAAAGTAGAGCGCCCAGCCCTCATGGACGTAGAACACCGCCGCAGCCCAGGGGCCCTCTTCGCCGCCGGTGGCGAGCGTCATGACGTGGTGGGCGGCGAGGTACGCCTGCGCCCGCTCGCGCGACGTGCCGCCGTTCAAGGCTGCTTGGCCGGAGACTCCGCGGACAGGACTGCCGTCACATCCGGTTTGCTCTGTGCGCCCTCGTGCAGGCATTTCAAGCGGTAGGCGAGCTGGGGCCGGGTCAGGCCGAGCATCCGTGCCGCCGAGGAGAGGTTGCCGCAGGCCTTGTTCACCGCGGTCTCGAGCAGCATGGCCTCGAGCTGGTCGAGGGTCATCACGCCGTTGAAGACGGACTCGCACAGCGCGTGGCCCGCACCCCAGCGGTCCATGGCGAGCTCGCCGTTGACGTTCAGGCCGAACTCGCGCGCCCGGTTGTCCGCACAGGAGGAGAAGAGCTGGTCCACCTCGATGCGGGTTCCGCTCGGCGCCAGGATGACGCCGCGCTCGACCATGTTCTGCAGCTCGCGGATGTTTCCCGGCCAGCCGTAGGTGAGCAGGGCGCGCTTCGCCTTGTCGGTGAAGCCCCGCAGTCTCTTGCCATGGATGGCGGAGAATTTCTCCAGGAAGCGCTTGGCGAGCAGCGAGATGTCTTCCTTGCGCTCCCTGAGCGGGGGAATGGTGATCTGGTAGGCGTTCAGCCGGTAGTACAGGTCGGACCTGAATCTCCCTTCCTTGACCAGCTGCCCGAGGTCGCGGTTGGCCGCTGCGATCAGGCGCACGTCGGTCTTGCGGGTCTTCTGGTCTCCCAGCCGTTCGACCTCTCCGTCCTGCAGCACGCGCAGCAGCTTGCTTTGCGCCGGCAGGGGCAGGTCCCCGATCTCGTCGAGAAACAGCGTCCCGCCGTCGGCGCGCTCGAACCGCCCCGGACGCGAGACGAGAGCGCCGGTATAGGCGCCGCGCTCCACCCCGAACAGTTCTGACTCGACAAGGTCCTGCGGGATGGCGGCACAGTTTACGGCGATGAACGGCTCGCGGCGGCGCGGCCCCATCTCGTGCAGCGCGCGCGCGAACAGCTCCTTGCCCACGCCGGTCTCGCCGAGCAGCAGCACGCTGATGCGGTTGTTGGCTGCCGGTCTGAGGAGATCGTATGCCGCCCGAAATCCGGGCGATTGTCCGACCATGTCGATGGGGAGCTTCTCCTTTTCACCGATGGTCGAGCGAAGCTGCACCACCTGCGTCTGCAGATCGAAGAGCTGGTCGGCGATGGACTCGGGATTGAAGAAGCGCATGTGATCGGCGGCGTCTTCCCAATCCTCGACGGGCTTGCCGACGATGCGGCAGTTGTCGTGGCCGGAGCCGCTGCATTCGACCTCCTTGTAGAGGATCGGCCGTCCCATGAACGCCGAGGTGTAGCCGCAGGCATAGCCGATCTGGGTCCAGCACACCGGCTCGGAGTGAATGCCGAAGTTACGCCGGTGGGACTGACCCTCCCAGGAGTTCTCCCAGAGGAACTCGCCGTAGAACTTCCCTTTGACGCGGTTCAGCTCGAGCTTGATCGGCGTGACGCGCACGATGCCCTCGAGCGTATGCAGCTGCGGCCCGGTCATGAAGGCCTCGATGTCGTCGGCGCTCTGCGCCCGGGTGCGGGCCAGCTCCGCGTCGCGCACGCCGGAAGCGTAGCCCATCCGCATGAGCAGCCCGCGCGCGCGGTCCATGCCGAGCGTGTCGATCAGCTCCTTGCGCAGCAAGGCCTGCGCCTCGGCATGCACCAGCAGCATGCGGTGTTCGTGCAGCCAGATCTGGCCGGTCTCGGCGCAGAAATGCACCCGCGCGCGCAGGTCATCGCTGTCGCTGTTTTCGACCCGGACGCTGTGCAGCCTCGTCACCTGGCGATCATCCTCCCAGTTGTCCTTGGGTTCTAGCGGGGCGGACAGAAGTTCGTCTTAACCGAGATCAAGGAAATTCGAATGAGCTGCTGTCCGCAACCTGAAGCCCGGCGACGCGCAGCCATTGCTCAAATGGTGAAGTCGCACCGCCGGACGCCGAAACATCCACGAAATGATGAAGCGCCGATCTTGCTACGCGAGGATCCCGGCGTGCGTCGACGCGCCCTTCACGGAAATTTTGCTGCAAGTGCGCGAATCGCGGCAGCGCCGCTCCCTTCCTCGTTCTCCGGCGGCCGCGCAGGGTGATTTGCGGACCCTTTTGCTGCTCTGCGCAAACAGGTCGTGGCATGCCGGTTGCAGTCGTAACGCAACATCAGCGGCGGAATTGCGTCTCCGACACTGCCCGAAGCGTCCATGAATGAGGAGGAGCATCAGATGAAATTCCCGGTCCCGCACGACATCAAGGCCAAGACGATCCCAGGAACCGAAGGCTGGGAGCGCATGTATCCCTACCAGTACCAGTTCGTCACCGACGATCCGGTGCGCAACCAGTACGAGAAGGACACGTTCTGGTTCTACGACGGCTTGCACTACCCCGAGCCGCTCTATCCGTTCGACACCATATGGGACGAGGCCTGGTACCTCGCTCTCTCCCAGTTCAACAACCGGATCTTCATGGTGCCTCCGGTGCGCGGCGTCGACCACCGCATCATCAACGGCTACGTCTACATCTCGCCGGTGCCGGTCAAGGATCCGGACGAGATCGGCCGCCGCGTGCCGAACTTCATGGAGCGCGCCGGCTATTACTACAAGAACTGGGACGCGCTCGAAGCCAAGTGGAAAGTGAAGATGGAGGCCACGATCCGCGAGCTGGAGGCCGTCAAGATTCCGCGCCTGCAGGACATGGAGGACATGAGTGTGGTGACCGACGCCATGGGCGAATCGCACGGCTACCACCTGCTGAAGAACTACGATGACCTGATCAACCTGGGCATCAAGTGCTGGCAATACCACTTCGAGTTCCTCAATCTCGGCTACGCCGCCTACGTCTTCTTCCTCGACTTCGTGCAGAAGCTGTTTCCCAGCATCCCGGCGCAGCGCGTCACGCAGATGATCTCGGGTATCGACGTGATCATGTATCAGCCGGACGAGGAGCTGAAGAAGCTGGCCAAGAAGGCCGTCGAGCTGGGCGTGGACTCGGTGGTGACTTTCAGCCGCGAGTGGACCGAGGTCGAGCCGGCGCTGAAGAAGCTGCCGAAGGGCGTCGAGTGGCTCAAGTCGCTGGATCTCGCGCGCGAGCCCTGGTTCAACATCTCCACCGGTACCGGCTGGTTCCACCACGACCGGTCGTGGAACGACCAGATGAACGTGCCGCTCTCGGGCATCGCCACCTACATCGGCAAGATCAAGCAGGGCATTTCGATCGAGCGGCCCACGACGAAGGTGCGCGCCGAGCGCGACCGCATCACCGCCGAGTATCGCGGACTGATCGAGAAAGAGGAGGACCGCAAGCAGTTCGACGAGCTGCTGGGCTGCGCCAAGACGGTGTTTCCGTACGTCGAGAATCACCTGTTCTACGTCGAGCATTGGTTCCACTCGGTGTTCTGGAACAAGATGCGCGAGGTCGCGGCGATCATGAAGGAGCACGGCGTGATCGAGCAGGTCGAGGACGTCTGGCTGCTGCGCCGCGACGAGATCAAGTCCGCGCTGTGGGACATCGTCACGGCGTGGGCGACCGGGGTCACGCCGCGCGGCACCAAGACCTGGCCGAAGGAGATCGTCTGGCGCAAGGGGGTGATGCAGAAGTTCAAGGAGTGGAACGCGCCGCCCGCCATCGGCACCGCACCGGAAGTCATCCAGGAGCCGTTCACCATCGTGTTGTGGGGAGTGACCAACAAGTCGCTGGCGGACTGGGCGTCCGTGCAGGAGGTCAAGGACCCGAACACCATCACGGAGCTGAAGGGCTTCGCCGGAAGTCCGGGCGTCATCGAAGGCAAGGCGCGCGTGTGTCGAACCGTGGGCGAGGTCGGCCAATTGGAGCAAGGCGAGATCCTCGTCGCGCCGACCACCTCGCCATCGTGGGCGCCCGCGTTCGCCAAGATCGGGGCGTGCATCACCGACGTCGGCGGCGTGATGAGCCACGCCGCGATCGTATGCCGCGAGTACGGCATGCCGGCCGTGGTCGGCACGGGACATGCCACGAAGGTCATCAAGACGGGCATGCGGATCCGCGTAGACGGCTCGACCGGCGCGGTCACCATCGCACGCTGAGTGCGCAGATGGGAGGCGTGAGCTCCGGCCTGCCGGTCCTGTGCTGGCTCGAGGACTGCCGCAGCGACTCGGTGCCCCTGGTGGGAGGCAAGTGCGCCTCGCTCGGCGAGCTGATCAACGCCGGGGTGCGCGTGCCGCCCGGCTTCGCGCTCACCACCGAGGGCTACCGGCGCTTCATGGCGAAGGCGGGGCTGGACCGCGAGGTGCGGTCCTTGCTCGCCGGGCTGGACGCCCGGGATCACGGCGCGCTCGAGGCGGCCAGCGCGCGCATTCGCGCGGCCATCGAGGCGCAGCCATTCTCGATCGAAATGGAGGACTTGATCGCGGAGTGCTACCGCAAGCTGGCGGTGCGCTGCTGCGTGCCGGCACTGCCCGTCGCGGTGCGATCGAGCGCCACGGCCGAGGACCTGCTCGGCGCGAGCTTCGCCGGCCAGCAGGACACCTTTCTGTGGATTCGGGGCGCGGACGACGTGCTCGACCGCATGCGGCGCTGCATTTCCAGCCTGTACACGGAGCGGGCCATCGCGTACCGCTTCAACCGCGGCTTCGGCGACGCCCAGGTGGCGATGAGCGTGGGCGTGCAGAAGATGGCTAATTCGTTCACCGCCGGGGTGATGTTCACGATCCATCCGGCCAACGGCGACCGCTCGGTGATCGTCATCGACTCGAACTTCGGCTTCGGCGAGTCGGTGGTCTCGGGCGAAGTGACGCCGGACCACTTCGTCGTCAACAAGATCACGCTCGACATCATCGACCGCACGATCTCGCAGAAGGAGGTCTGCTACACGGTCGATCCGGCCACCCAGACGTCGCGCGCCATGGAGGTGCCCTTCGAGCGGCAGCGGGTGCAGTCGCTGATCGACGACGAGATCACGCAGCTGGCCTGGATGGGCAAGCAGATCGAGAAGCACTACGGCCGCCCGATGGATATCGAATGGGCGGTGGACAAGGACCTGCCCTCGGGCGGGAACATCTTCATCCTGCAGGCGCGACCGGAAACGGTCTGGAGCGCCAAGAGCAAGGCGGCGGTCGCCGCTTCGGGCGGTTCCAGCGCCGTGGATTACATCCTTTCCGGCATGTTGTCCGGAAAGAAGGTGAGCTAGCAACGGATCTCGACCACAACCTCGGCATCGATACGGAGCAATCCATGAACGTACGCACGGAAGTGAGACCCATCGACGACTTGCGCAGCTACATTGCCGCCGTGGAGGCGCACGGGCAGTTGCATCGCGTCAAGACCGAGGTGGACTGGAAGTTCGAGCTTTGCCACATCTCGAAGGTGAACGAAGAGCAAAAGGGGCCCGCCCTCCTGTACGAGAACGTCAAAGGCTACGACATCCCGGTATTCACCAGCGCCTTCACCACGCCGCAGCGGCTCGCGATCGCGCTGGAGCAGGACCCGTCGCTGTCGATGAGCAACCTTTCGAAGAAGTGGATGCAGCTCACAACCAAGCAAATGGTGAAGCCGCGCTACGTCGACGACCCGGCAGTGATGGAGAACGTGATCAAGGGCGACAAGATCGACATCAACATGTTTCCCAGCCCGTGGTTCTACCCCGACGACGGCGGGCGCTTCTTCGTCACGGCGGGCTATCTCGTAACGCAGGATCCCGATACCGGTTGGACCAACCTCGGCACCTACCGCTCGCAGGTTCTCGGCAAGGACATCCTCGGTTCGCAGATCATCAAGGGCAAGCACGGCGACATGCACATGAAGAAGTACCAGGAGCGGGGCGAGCTGATGCCCGCCGCGTACGTCGTCGGCTGCGACCCGGTGCTGTTCCTCGCGGCCTCGACCTTGGTCTCGGCGCAGACCGACGAGTACGACATCGCCGGATCGCTGCGCGGCCGGCCGGTGCCGGTGTTCAAATCCGACCTCACCGGCCTCACCCTGCCGGCCAACGCGGAGATCATCGCCGAGGGCTGGATCGACCCGAACGAGCTGATGGACGAGGGCCCGTTCGGCGAATACACCGGTTACTACTCGGGCAACAAGGGCAAGGACTATCCGAAGCCCGTGCTGCGCATCAAGCGCATCCTGCATCGAGACAGCCCGGTGATGTGGGCGACGACCGTGGGCAAGCCGATCAACGACATCCACATGATCCAGTCGCTCAATCGCACCGCAACGCTGTGGTACGACCTCGAGACCATGAAGGTGCCCGGAGTGCAGAGCGTGTACATCCCGCCCGAGGCCTGCGGCAGGTTCTGGGTGGTGGTGTCAGTGAAGCAGATGTATCCGGGGCACTCGAACCACGTCGGCAATGCGGTGATCGCGAGCACCACCGGTCACTACGGCGTCAAGGGCGTCATCACGGTGGACCACGACATCGCGGCCGACGACTGGGACCGCATCTGGTGGGCCCTGGCGACGCGCTTCGATCCTAAGCGCTCGGCGCAGATCATCGACCGCGGGCGCTCGACCCCGCTCGACCCGGGCCTGCCGATCGAGGCGCGCGAGGTCACCAGCCGCATCCTGCTCGATGCTTGCACGCCGTTCGAGTGGAAGAACAAGCCGAGCGAGATCTTCATGGACCGCGCCGTGCTGCAGAAGGTGTCGGACCGCTGGAACGAGTACGGCTTCAAGGGCGCGAGCCCGGTGGCCGACATGATTCCGCGCCTCACACGCCCCGAAGTGAAGAAGGCGGCGGTCAAGTGAAGAAGGGCATCGTCATCGTCTGCAATCTGGATACGCGCGGCGAGGACATCGTCTTCGTCAGGAAGCTGATCCAGGATCGGGGCCACGAGGCGGTCCTGCTCGATTTCAGCATGGAGGAGCCGCCGCCCTTCCCCGGCGACATCCGCACCGAGGACGTCGCCGCGCGCGGCGGCCTGCCAATCGAGACGGTGCGCGAGAAGTACCGCTCGGACCGCGATGCGGCCACGCAAAACCAGATCCGGGGCGCCGCGGCGATCGTCGGCGACCTGCTGCGGCAGGGGCGCGTGCACGGCATCATCGGCATCGGCGGCGGCACGGCGACGCTGGTGGCCACCTCGATCATGAAGCAGCTGCCCTTCGGCATGCCGAAGCTGATGGCCTCGCCCATGGCGGCGCACCCGGCCTACATCGACAAGTACGTCGGCACGAAGGACATCACGATGCACCATACGGTGCTCGACATCGTGAAGATGAACCCGCTGCTCAAGGCGCAGATCGTGAATGCGGTCGGCGCGATCTGCGGCATGGTCGAGATGACGCAGGGAACCGCCATCCGCTTCGACAAACCATGCGTCGCGGTCTCGTCGTTCGGCTTCGGCGAAATGGCGGTGCAGGCGGCGCTCGGCATGCTCGAGGAGGCAGGCTTCACGCCGATCGTCTGCCACGCGCAGGGCAAGGGCGACAAGGCTATGGAGGAAATGATCCGCGACGGGGCGTTTCACGGCGTGCTGGACATCTGCATCGGCGGCGTCATGGAGCACCTGTTCAAGGGCAACCGCGATCCCGGGCCGGACCGCCTCATGGCGGCGGTCGAGACCGGTATTCCGATGGTGCTCGCGCCCTGCGGACTGGACATCCTGTCGTACGGCGGCCGCGCCGACATGCTCGAGAAGACCAGGGACCGGCCGCAGTACGTGCAGGACGCGCTGCGCGTCCAGGTGCGCACCACCGCGGAGGAATTGCGCCGGGCCGCCGAGGTCGTCGCCGAGCGGCTGAATCGCGCGAAGGGGCCATGGAGCTTTCTCGTACCGCGCAAGGGCTGGTCGTCGCTCGACAAGGAGGGCCGCCCCCTCTACGACCCTGTCGCCGACGCCGCCTTCGTCGTGCGGCTCAAGGAAAGGCTCGTCGAGCGTGCGCGGGTCAAGGAACTGGATCTGCACCTGTACACGCCGGAATTCGCGCGCGCCGCCGTCGACGAGTTCGTGCGCTTGTTCGAAACGCATTCGAGGAGCAGCGAAAATGATGGTGCGCAACTGGATGCAGCGCGACCCGATGACGATCCCCAGCGACATGCTGGTGTCGGAGGCCAAGCGCCTGATGAGCGAAAACGCCCTGCACGCGCTGCCGGTGGTTGACGGCGGCCGGCTGCGCGGCCTGGTGACGCGTGCCAACCTGCTGCGCACCGGGCATTTCGTGCTGCGCACGCAGAACCCGGCCGAGGTCGACTACTTCGTCACGCGCCTCAAGGTCAAGGACATCATGGTGCGCAACCCCGCTACGGTGCGGGCGGACGACACCATGGAGCACTGCCTGCTCAAGGGACAGGAGCTGGGCGTGGCGCAGTTTCCGGTGGTGGATGGCGAGCGGGTGGTCGGAGTGATTTCCGCCAACGAGATCTTCCAGCTCGCGGCGCATTGTCTGGGGGCGTGGGAGCGGCGCTGCGGCGTGACCCTGGCGCCGGTGAGAGTCGGCCCGGGCGTGCTCGGGCGCATCGCCGATGCCGCCGAGGCCGCCGGTGCGGTGTTGCAGGCGCTGTATCCCATCGGACGGCACGAGGCGCAGGCAGGTGCCGGGTATCCGGAGAAAAGGATCATCGTGCGGTTTCACGCGCCCGACATGAGGGCCGTGGTCGCCGCGCTGGAGGCAGCAGGATTTCCGGTCATCGAATCGGTCGAAACGCAGATTCCGGCGCTGGCGGCCTGAGAGAAAGCGGGGAACGCAATGGATCAAAGGAGCGCGAACATGGATCTGCCGCTGGTGGTCGCCATCACGGGCGCGACCGGGGTGGTCTACGGCGTCGAAATGCTGCGCGTGCTCAGGGAGCTGGGTCAGCCCACGCACCTCATCCTGAGCGAGGCGGCGGGCGTCAACATGGCGATCGAGACGAATTACACCCTCGACGAGGTGAGGGCGCTGGCGGACGTCGTTCACTCCAACAAGGACGTCGGCGCTGCGGTGGCGAGCGGCTCGTTCCGCACCCGAGGCATGATCGTCGCGCCGTGCACCGTGAAAACGCTATCTGCCATCGCCAACTCGTTCAGCTACAACCTGATCGTGCGGGCCGCCGACGTGACGCTCAAGGAGCGGCGCACGCTGGTGCTGATGGTCCGCGAGACGCCCCTGCACAAGGGGCATCTCGACCTGATGTCGCGCGCGGCCGACTGCGGCGCAGTGATCCTGCCGCCGATGCCGGCCTTCTATCACCGGCCGGCGTCGATCATGGACATCGTTCACCAAAGCATCGGCAAGGCGCTCGACCACGTCGGCATCGAGCACCAGCTCTTCAAGCGCTGGAGCGGCCGCGACCGGGAGGCGATGCCCAAGGAGCCGCTACGCGTCGCCGGCTGAGCCCGCGGCGGGCGGCGCACCCGCTGTGGCGCTTCTCGCTCGACGTGTATGCGCGCGACGGCGTCGAGCAAGCGTGTCTCGGATTGCAGGCCGCGTGCGGCGCGGACGTGAATCTCCTGTTGTTCTGCTGCTGGATGGGAAGCCGAAGGCGATCCCTCGGCAAGCGCTTTCTGCGCCGGGCGATGGCTGCCGTTTCGCGCTGGCAAAGCGAGGTCGTGCAGCCGCTGCGCACGGCACGGCGCGCCCTCAAGCGGGACAGCGTCGGCGGGCCAAGCGCATGGCGCGCACATCTGCGCGAGAACGTCGCGACGCTGGAGCTGGACGCTGAATACGTCGAGCAGCTCGTTCTCGCCCGGCTCGCGGCGCAGGCGTCGCGACCGGTCCGCAACGCAAGCGCGGAAAAGACGATCGAAGTCAATCTCGAGCGCTATTTGACGCTGCTCGGCGCGCGGAGCGGAGTCTAGTCATTGCGCTACGCGGCGGCCATCTTCGACTTCGAGGGGACGCTCGTCGATTTCCAGTGGCGGCTCGAGCCGGCCGAGGCCGAGCTGCGCCGTGCGTTCGCCAAGCTCGGCTTCAGCGGCGGCGAATTCGCCCGCGGCAATTACGCGAGCATGTGGAACACCGCCGCCGACCTGCTCGCGCAGCAGGGGCGCATGGCCGAGCTGCGTCAGGCGCTGTGCTCCGTCTATGACCGCTGGGATTCTGACGCGCTTGGCCGGTGGGCGCCGCGACCGGGGGCGGCTCAGCTGCTGCGCGGGCTCGCGGCAGCGGGTTCGCGCGCCGGCATGGTGAGCAACGTCGGCCGCCGGGCGCTCAGGCAGGCCTTGAGCCGCTTCGACATGGCCCGCTGGCTGTCGCCGGTCGTGACCCGCGATGACGTGACGTGGATGAAGCCCAGGGCGCAGGGCATCTCGCGGGTGCTCTCGGATTGGCAAATTGCGCCGGAGAACGTGCTGTTCGTCGGTGACAGTCGCGCCGACGTGCTCGGTGCGCGCGCGGCCGGAATGCCGGTGGCCATCATCCGCGGAGGCGAGTGCGACGTGACTGCCTTCGCCGACGCGCCGCCCGACCACATGATTCCCGGGCTGGAGGACCTGGCCGCGCTTGTCAGGGTCGCTTGAGCGGCACCCGATGCACGGGTCGGATCGCGTTTTGCGCGACGCGGACGACGTCGACAGCCTGCACGCGACCCGCGATGGGTTCGAGTTCCGAGCCGATCTGGCGCGCCAGCTTCGCGGCCTTTAGAGCGGAGGCAAACCGGCCGACGGTGATGTGCGGAACGTATGGGATGTCCTGCCGGCGCTCCAAGGCCAAGGGCCCGGAGTGCAGCTTCACGTGAATGCGGTTCAGCCAGTCCGAGCCGACGCTCGCAACGAGGTACACCAGTGCTGCGCCACGCTCTCGAAACACCTGCGTCGAGGAGAACGCGACCGGCGCGCCGCGCACGCCCCGCAGGCATGACGAGACGTGGGCAACGAAGGAATCCTCCGGCAACGCCCAGCTCGGGAAGATCAGCGTCACGTGCGGCGCTACGAGCTGGAAGTGCTTCGGATCGTGCTTCGCGCGGAGATCCTGCAGCCACGCGAGCGCCGGCGCGGGAAAGATTGGAACGCAGATGGCTGCGAGCGGCCCTGCGCTCAACGCGGCACCGACTTGCACCATTCGATCGCGTCCTCGAGCCGGTCGTCGCCCCAGAAGACCTCCGTGCCGCATACGAAGCTGGGCGCGCCGAAGACGCCGAGGCTCTTCGCGTGCTCGGTCTCGGCGTCGTACCGCTCGCGGATTTCGCGGCCTTCGGCGCGCGTAAGCGTCGCGTCCGGGTCCTTGCCCAGACCGGCGAGAAGGCTGCGAAGCCGTGCGACGTCGCCCGGCGCTTTGTTTTCCAGGAACCACGCGCGGTAAGTCGCCCGCGCGTATTGCGGGCACCAGCCTTCGAGCGAGGCGACGACGGCGACGCGGTTCGCCACTCCCTCCGGGTCTACCGGATACTCGGGGATCGACCCGAACGGGATGCCGTAGCGCCCGGCGCGGCGCTCCAGGTCGCGCCACATGTATTGCAGCTTCACCGGCTTGCCAATGAAGGGGCGGTTGTTCTGCTCGATCATGATGGCGCGCACGTTGAACGGCCGCCAGCGCAGCGACACGCGTTCGCGCGCGGCGACTTCCTCCGCGCGGCTGACCGACAGATAGGTGTAGGTGCTGCCGATGTAGAAGAAGAAGTCGAGTTCTCGCTGCATGCGCATCACTCCTGCGTGAAAGCGATCGCGCGTACCACGGCTGCGATCGTTTCCGCGGCGCGACGGGTGCCGCCCTCGGGCTGGCCGCGGCGGTCGATAACGAGCTTTCCCTCGCCGAGCGCGGCGTCGACCGCGCGCCGGAGTAG
Source organism: Burkholderiales bacterium (assembly GCA_035310985.1). Classification (GTDB taxonomy): domain Bacteria; phylum Pseudomonadota; class Gammaproteobacteria; order Burkholderiales; family SG8-39; genus DAHVFK01. The sequence goes on along the minus strand of DATGDH010000036.1, from coordinate 4,552 downwards.
CGCGGCGGCGTCCGCTTCGCCCAGGTGCTCGAGCATCATCGCGGCGCACAGCACCTGCGACACCGGGTTGGCCCTGTCCTTGCCGGCCAGGTCGGGCGCCGAGCCGTGGATCGGCTCGAAATAAGCATGACGGTCGCCGAGGTTGCCCGAGGGGCAGAGGCCTATTCCGCCGACGGTGGCGCCGCCCAGGTCGGAGAGGATGTCGCCGAGGAAGTTCTCCATCACCAGCACGTCGAAGCGCTGCGGCTCGAGGACGAGCGCCTGCGCCGCGGCGTCGGCGTACAGGTGCTCACGCGCGACGTCCGGGTAGGCGGCGCCGATCTCGTCGAACACGCGCCGGAAGAAGGCGAGCGACGCCAGCACGTTCGCCTTGTCGACGCAGGTGACCCGCTTGGCGCGGCCGCGCCGGCGCGCGAGCTCGAAGGCGTAGCGCGCGACGCGCTCAACGCCTGCGCGCGTGACGAGCAGCGTGTCGGCCATCGCCCGGTCGTTGCCGACGCCTTTGCCGCGCGAGAGGTACAGCCCCTCCGTGTTCTCGCGCACGATGACGTAGTCGATCTCGCCCGGCTTGCTCTTGAGCGGCGCGTCGACGCCCGGCAGCAGGCGCACCGGGCGCACGTTCGCGTACGCGTCCAGGCCCAACCGCAGCACGCCGCCGAGCAGCCCCGCCTCGGTGCCGTCGGCCAGGCGCACATCGGGCAGGCCGACCGGGCCTTTCATCGCCGCGTCCGCGGCCTTGATCGCGTCGAGCGTGCCGGGCGCGAGGCTCGCGCCGCTCGCACGGTACAGGTCCGCGCCGCCCTCGTGCAGGTCGATCTCGAGCCGGAAGCCGAGCGCGTCCCCGGCGGCGGCGAGCACGAGGAGCGCCGCATCGACCAGCTCCGGGCCGATGCCGTCGCCCCTGATGACGACGATGCGGTGGCTGCGCGCCATGTCAGGCGAAGTAGCGCCCAGGCGAGAAATCGGCGAGCGGCTTGCCGCTCGGCTTCAAGACCGCGTTTGCGCGCGCGACCGTCTCGCCGCGCACCGTCATGCGGCCCTGCGAGAAGATGATGCTCTTTCCGGCGCGCAGCACTTCGGTCCTGCCCTCGAGCCAGTCGCCGACCTTGACCGGCGCGAGGAAGTCGACGTCCAGGCTCACGGTGAGCAGGAACTGGCCGAGCTTCGTCTGGATGTTGGTGCCGAGCAGGAGCAGCATGTCGGCGAGCGTCGCCATCATGCCGCCGTGGCACACTAGCATCGGGTTGCAGTGCTTCGTTTCGCACAGGAACCCCAGCACGAAGGCCTCGCCCTCGAGCCGCCCGTAGAGCGGGCCGTTTGCCTCGATGAAAGGATTGCGCGGCAGATTGAGGGCGCGAAAGCCCTCGGGTATGGCGGCGGTATGCAAGCGGGTCCCCCTTTCGCATAGCGATTATCGCCCGATTGCCAAGGGCCATGGCATGCGGCAATCTTGCCGCCCATGCAACACCGTTACGACCGCGCGGCCGAGGACCTGGGCAACATCGTCGCGCTCGAGCACGTCAATACCCGGATTCCGGACCAGCAGCTCGCGACGCTGTTCTACGTGACCGGCCTGGGCCTGACGCGCGATCCCTACCTGATGACCGGCACCAACAACATGTGGGTGAACGTCGGGCGCAGCCAGTTCCACCTGCCGACGCGCAAGCCCGAGGTGCTGCGCGGGCGCGTCGGCATCGTGCTGCCCGGGCGCGAGGCGCTGCTCGCGCGGCTAGCCGGCGTCAAGCGCCTGCTCGAGGGCACGCGCTTCGCGTTCTCCGAGCACGAGGGATACGTCGAGGCGGTGAGCCCCTGGGGCAACGTCATCCGCTGCCACGAGCCCGAGCCGCGCTTCGGGCCCGTGCGGCTCGCCATGCCCTACGTCGAGCTCGACGTGCCGCCCGGCGCGGCCGAAGGCATCGCGCGCTTCTACCGCGAGATCGTCGGCGCACCGGCGCGCTACGCTGCCGCCGAGCGCGCGGCGCAGGTGCCCGTCGGGCCGCAGCAGGAGCTCGTGTACCGGGAGAGCGAGCGCCCGATCCCGCCCTACGACGGCCACCACGTGCAGATCTACATCGCCGACTTCTCCGGCCCGCACCGCAGGCTGCTCGAGCGCGGCCTGATCAGCGAGGAGAGCGACCAGCACCAGTACCGCTTCGTCGACCTGATCGATCCGGCGAGCGGCAAGGTGCTGTTCCAACTCGAGCACGAGGTGCGCAGCATGCGCCACCCGCTCTATGCGCGACCGCTCGTCAACCGCAACCCGTCGCAATCGAACGTCGACTACGCGCCCGGCTACGACGCCGCGCAGTGGGGCGAGCCGCACGCGGAGCGCGCGTGAAGGATCTGGCGGCGCTCGGCGCGCTCGTCGCGCGCTCGGCCGACGCGATCGAGGTCGACCGGCGCCTGCCGGAGGAGCTGCTCGAGGCGCTGCACGCGGGCGGCTGGTTCAGGCAGCTGCTGCCCAGGGCCTACGGCGGCGGCGAGGTCGATCCCGTGAGCTTCGTCGCCGCGATCGAAGAGATCGCGCGCCACGACGCGAGCACCGCCTGGTGCTTGGGGCAGAACGCGGTGTGCGCGATGGTCGCGGCCTTCGTCGAGCCGGCGGTTGCCGAGGAGATGTTCGCGCGCGACCCGCGCGCAGTGCTCGCCTGGGGGCCGGGGCCGAACGCGCGCGCGCAGAAGGTGGAGGGCGGCTACCGCATCAACGGCTCGTTCGCGTTCGCGAGCGGCGGGCGCCACGCGAGCTGGCTCGGCGGCTACTGCGCGATCGAAGGCACCAGCGGCGGGCGCACGATGCTGTTCCGCGCGGGCGAGGCGCAGATGAGCGACATCTGGCAGGTGGTGGGCCTGCGCGGCACCGCGAGTGATGCCTACACGGTGAAGGATCTCTTCGTGCCCGCGGCATTCAGCGTTGCGCGCGACGACCAGGCCGAGCGGCGCGTCCGCTCGCCGCTGTATTGCATGCCGACCTCGGCAATGTTCGCGGCGGCCTTCGCCGGCGTCGCGCTCGGGCTCGCGCGCGCCCTCGTCGACGCGCTGGTCGCGCTCGCGCTGGAGAAGACGCCGCGCGGCTACAAGAACCAGCTGCGCGAGAGCGCGCTGTTCCAGGCGGATCTGGCGCAGGCCGAGGGACGGCTGCGCGGCGCGCGCATGTACCTGATGGGCACCCTCGCCGAGGTGTGGCGCGAGGTGGAGGCGAAGAACGCGCTCTCGCTCGAGCGCCGCATGCAGATCCGGCTCGCCGGCAGCCAGGCGCTCAAGGAAGCGGTGGCGGCGGGCGACGCCGCCTATCACGCGGCGGGGGCCACCGCGATCTTCGAGCGCAACCCCTTCGAGCGGCGCTTCCGCGACCTGCACACCGTCGCGCAGCAGCTGCAGGGCCGCCGCGCGCACTTCGAGACCGTGGGGCGCTACCTGCTCGGGCTGGAGCCCGACCTGGCGTTCGCCTGAGGCGCGCTCAGTCCAGGCCGATCATGCGGCCGATCGCCGACAGGAACATGCCGACGCGCAGGCCCTCGGCCTGCAGCTCTTCCTTGTAGCGGTCGAACTGGCCGTGCACCGACCGCATGCGGTCGGCGATCTCCGGGTGCGCGGCGTCCTCGCGCTCGAGCAGCGCGCGCAGGGCCTCCACCTCGGCGCGCAGCGCGGCCTGGCGCGCGCTATCCGAGGGCAGGGCGTCCAGGTTCTGCCTGATCTCGTCGACCAGTTTCCTGGCGGCATCGACGTCTATGGGTGGCTTGGTCATGGCGGGGATTTTGGCAGGTTGGACGATGCTCGCCTAGGGCAGCGGCATGCCACGGCGCCGCATGGCTTCGCGCACCAGGTCCGGGCGGTCGCTCATCAGGCCGTCGACGCCGAGATCGAGCATCGCGTCGATCTGCGCCGGAGCGCTCACGGTCCACGGGATCACCTTCAGGCCGAGCGCGTGCGCCTCGGCAAGCTGCGCGGTGTCCAGGTCGCCGAAGTAGGGCGACCAGATGGTCCCGCCGGCGGCCTTGACCATCTTCGGCACCGAGCCGTAGGCGGCGAACTGCACGCCCGCGGTCCACGGCGAGCCGGCGGGATCGCCGGCGCGAACGTTGTCCAGCCAGCTCTGTCGCGCGCTCAGGTACACGGTCGGGATCCCGGGCGCCTGCGCCTGTACCGCCTTGAGGGTGCGCCAGTCGAAGGATTCGATCATCGAGCGCTTCTCCATCCCGGCGGCGCGGATCGCCGCGATCAGCGTGCGCGCGAACTCTTCCGGCGGCAGCGTCTCCTGCGGCGCCTCGGGCGAGACCTTGGTCTCGATGTTGAAGCGCACCGCGCCATCGCCGGCCTTCTTCACCAGCGCGAACAGATCGGCGAGGCGCGGAATGCGCGCGCCGTCGACGGGCACCTGGTCCGGGAACTGGCGCGCATAGCGCGTCGCAGGGTTGAGGCGGCCGACGTCGTAGCGCTCGAGCTCGGCGTAGGTCAGATCGTGGATCAGCGGCCCCGGCGCGGCGAGCCACTTGCCGTCCGGGCCGCGCGCGGTGGCCGGCACCAGCCCGCGCTCGTGCGAGATGACGACCAC
>DATGDH010000035.1:0-4826 GCA_035310985.1 Burkholderiales bacterium | reverse complement strand
CCGTGGTGATGCTCACCGCGCTGAACGAGGAAAACGAGATCCGCTGGGGCCTGGCGCTAGGTGCCGACGGCTACGTCACCAAGCCCTACAGCAAGAGCATCCTCGCCGAGACGATCGGCGCCGTGCTCAGGCACGCCTGAGCTTCGCGCCCGGGCGCGCTACTTGCCGGCGAGGAAGCGCGCGAGCGCCGCGTCGCCGCGCAGCTTGGCGCCGATGTCCCGCACGCATCCGGTCAAGACTTTGCCGATCAGATCTTCGCTCGGATAGACGTAGGTGCGATCCGTGCAGGCGGCGGTGTAACTGGCGTCGTGCTTCCTGCCGTCCTGCGCCGTCACCGTCACGGCGAGCTCGACCGACCCGTTGACGTCCCAATACAAGGCGGTAGCCGGTGTCACGACCTGAAACTGGCGCAGCTGCGCGCCGACCGTAAACTGCGCGCTGCTCCCGACGCCGTAGCCCATTTGCGCGAACTCCGTCCTGAGGAGCTGGCCCATCACGTCCGTCGGGAGGGGGCTCATCTCGACGTCGCCCATCGGCGCGCCTGCGAAGGCTGTCCGCTGTCCGATGAGGCTGCCTACGGCATTGGCTCTGGCGTCCTTGACGGGCTCGATGCGAACGGTACCGCGCGCCGCGGGCGCGCCTTCCGCGCGCTGCGGCGCGTACGGTCCCAGGTTGACCATCACGTTCTGCGGCCCGGCGCAGCCGCTCGCGATCAACGCGAGGATCGAGGCGAGCGCGAGCGCCCAGCCGGTGCGCGGATCGGCACGAGTCGGCTTCGTCACGGAATTCATTTGTCTTTCGCCTTGAATATGTTCGCCAGCACCTCCGCGACCATCTCCTGGGGAGACTTCCGCGTAAGCGAGGTGTGGTACGAATGTCCGACCGCGAGCATCCTGTTGCTCCCGGGCTCGCGCATGGTGATCGTCAGGCCGATCATGTACATCGTGATGTCCCACTGCCACTTGTCTTCGTAGGTCACGATCGCATCGACGTCCTTCGGCGTGTCGATGTCGAGACCCGTGGAGGCTTCGAATCCGAGCCTGTTCAGCTCGTTCGCGATCGCCATGTTGATGCCGCGCTGGTCCGGCGCGAACTTCACCACGTAGAACTTCTTCAGCTGCAGGAGATCGACGTCGGGCGAGCTCGAGGCGCTCTCGCGATTGATGGCGCATCCTTGCAGCGCGGCGAGCGCCAGGACGCAAATAAAGAGGCCGGTACGCAGCGACCACGCCAGCGGCGTTCTTGACTGGTTCACGATGACCCCCTCCCACATAGGATACACCGCGACCCCGCGTGGCCGGCTAGGCCGGCGCGGCCACCTTCTGCTCGATCGCGCCGAAGAGCGGCCCGCCCTCGGCGTCGCGCATTTCGAGCCTGACGGTGTCGCCGTACCTGAGGAACGGCGTCTGCGCTTCGCCGCCCTCGATGATCTCCTCGGCGCGGCGCTCGAACAGGCACCCTGCGCCGTGCTTGCGGTCGCGGTTGGACACAGTGCCCGAGCCGATCACCGTGCCCGCGGGCAGCGGGCGCGTCCTCGCCGCGTGCTCGATGAGGCGCGGGAAATGGAACTGCATGTCCGTGCCGGCATCGGGCTCGCCGAGCCGCTCGCCGTTCACTTCGATGCGGTAGGCGAGGTGCACGCGCTTGCCGTCCCACGCGGCGCCCAGCTCGTCCGGCGTCAGCGCGACCGGCGACATCGCCGAAGGCGGTTTCGACTGGAAGAAGCCGAAGCCCTTCTCGAGCTCCTTGCCGACGAGGTTCCGGAGCGACACGTCGTTCAGCAGCACGAAGAGCCGGATGTGCTCGCCCGCCTTGTCGCGCGCGATCCCCATCGGCACGTCGCCGGTGACGACTCCGATCTCGGCCTCGAGGTCGATGCCGAAGTCTTCGGAGGCCGCGACGATGTCGTCGCGCGGGCCGAGGAACGGGTCCGAGCAGCCCTGGTACATGAGCGGCTCGCTCTTCCACCACGCGGGCAGCTCCTGCTTGCGCGACTTGCGGATCAGCTCGGCGTGGATGAGGAAGCTCGAAGCGTCGGCGAACTGGTAGGCGCGCGGCAGCGGCGCGGCGAGGCTCGCGGGGTCGAGCTCGAAAGCGCGGCCGGAGGGCTTCGCGTTCAGCTCGTTGTACAGCTGCTCGAGCTGCGGCGCGCAGTAGTCCCAGTCGTCCAGCGCCGCCTGCAGCGTCGGCGCGACGTGGTCGGCCTTCAGCGCGTGCCTGAGGTCGCGCGCGACCACGACGAGCGTGCCGTCGCGCGTGCCGTCCTTGAGGGTGGCGAGCTTCATCGCGGCGCCCCGTTCACGACTTGCAGCGCCATTCGCGCGCGCGCGCGGCGCCGGCGGCGACGTCGGCTGCGGAGAACTGGTCCTGGATCGCGTGCTGGGTGACCTCGGCGAGCAGGTGGCCGCGCAGCGAGGCGAGCGTGAGCCACATCCAGGCCGCGGGCAGGTCCCTGGCGAGCGTCTTGCCCTCGAAGTGCCCGAGGCCGACCATGAATTGCCCCTCCGGATCGCAGCGTTCGGCGGCCATCGTGAACCACTCGAAGGCCTGCTTCTCGTCGGTGGGCTTCTCGTAGAAGGCGAACAGGTTGCCGAGCGAGATCATCGCCTTCAGGTGCCCCTGCGCGGCCGCGGCGCGCAGCCACTTCTCCGCCTTGGCGAAATCCTGCAGCGGCGGCTTGGCGACCGCGTACGCCGAGCCGGCCATGTACTGGGCGCTCGCGTCGCCCTTTTCCGCGAGCGGCTCGAATTCCTTGACGGCCTTGGCGAAGTCGCCGTCGCGGTAGGCGAGGGCGCCTTCCTTGAAGCCCGCCTGGGCGGGGAGCGCGAGCAGCATGCCGGCGAGCAAGGCGAGAACGGTGCGCTGATACATGGACTATCGCGGAACTTCCGGACGGGAAGAGGCGCGGATTATCCCAGAATTCGCCTATCATCTGCCGATCGAGAAAGGACATCGCATGATCCCGCGCACGATCTTCGGCCCCGAGCACGAAACCTTCCGCGACAGCGTGCGGCGCTTCATGGAAGCGGAGGTCAAGCCGCACGAGGAGCGCTGGCAGGAGCAGGGCTACGTCGACCGCGAGGTGTGGACGAAAGCGGGCGCGAACGGTTTCCTCTGCGCGAGCATGCCCGAGGAGTACGGCGGCGCGGGCGCCGACAAGCTCTACTCGATCATCCTGATCGAGGAGCAGGCGCGCGCGAACTCCTCCTCGCTCGGCTTCGGCTTGCACTCCGAGATCGTCGCGCCGTATCTGCTTCGCTACGGCAACGAGCACATCAAGAAGACCTACCTGCCGAAGATGGCCGCGGGCGAGTGGATCGGCGCGATCGCGATGAGCGAGCCGGGCGCCGGCTCGGACCTGCAGGCGGTGAAGACCACCGCAGTGAAAAAGGGCGACCGGTACCTCGTCAACGGCTCGAAGACCTTCATCACCAACGGCTGGCACTGCGACCTCGTGATCGTGGTGGCGAAGACCGATCCGGCGAAGGGCGCGAAGGGCACGAGCCTGATCGTGGTCGACACCTCGATGAAGGGCTTCAACAAGGGCAAGCGGCTGAAGAAGATGGGCCTCAAAGGCCAGGACACCGCCGAGCTCTTCTTCGACAACGTCGAAGTGCCGGCCGAGAACCTGCTCGGCCAGGAGAACAACGGCTTCATCTACCTCATGCAGGAGCTGCCCTGGGAGCGCATGCAGATCGCGATCGGAGCGACCGCCAAAGCGGAGGCCGCGATCGAGTGGACCACCGCCTATGTGCGCGAGCGCAAGGCCTTCGGCAAGAGCGTCGGGAGCTTCCAGAACACGCGTTTCAAGCTCGCTGAGCTCGCCACCGAGGCGCAGGTCGCGCGCGTGTTCGTCGACAAGTGCATCGAGCTCCTCATGGCCGGCAAGCTCGACACCGCGACCGCGTCGATGTGCAAGTACTGGTGCTCCGACATCGAGTGCAAGATCGTCGACGAGTGCCTGCAGCTGCACGGCGGCTACGGCTACATGTGGGAATACCCCATCGCGCGCGCCTACGTCGACGCGCGCGTGCAGCGCATCTACGGCGGCACCAACGAGATCATGAAGGAAGTGATCAGCCGCTCGCTCGGCCTCGGCGAGAAATAGGGTGTGCTACCACCGTCGCTCGCCTGAATATGGGATTGCCCTGCGCGCCAGATGGTTCAACGATATGCGAGAACCATCGTTGCCAATGAGTCCGGACCATTGTCGACCTGCTTTACAGTCGATTCGCAATCCAGTCCTGCAGAAAAGGCCGGATTATCTAAGCGACTGTTTCTTGGCGCGGGACATTTGTAATGGCATGAATGATGCGAGCCGGCAGGTGCATACGAAATCGCTCGTTTATCTGCGTTCCCGAATTGGGTAACTCGGGTCCTTGCGTGCCTGTAAGACAGGAGGGTTGAACATGAGCGCGAGCCGCTTTTGCCGTTTTCTCCGGGTCGCTTTCCTCGGTTCGCTGCTGGCGCTCGGTGCTAATTGCGCTAGCGCCGCGTATCTAACCCTCTATGCATTCGGCGACAGCCTGTCGGACGCCGGGAATTCTTACGCCCTGGCGGGCTATCCACCCAGTCCGCCCTACGCTCAGCGCTTCAGCAATGGACCAGTGGCAGTCGAACAGCTTGCCGCGAACTTGGGCATCTCCGGATTCAAGGCGTCGCAACTCGGCGGGACGGACTACGCAGTCGGCGGAGCGCAGACTGGCCCAGACATCTTTACCGGCACCGACAACTACTTGACCTATTCGGGGCTGACCGCCCTTGCCAACACGGGGATCGAACTACAGACAGGCTCATTCGTAGGTGCACCGCCCAGCTTCAATCCA
>DATGDH010000034.1:0-11398 GCA_035310985.1 Burkholderiales bacterium | reverse complement strand
GCGCAGTACGTCTACGCGGACCGCGTGATCACGCGCATCGTCGCGACGGTGGACAACCTGCCGCGCCACAACGCGCCGGAGAAGGTGATGCCGGTGAAGCCGGTGGCGGGCGCGTTCGTGGTCAGGAAGGCCGGCGACACGGTGACGATCGACGACGCGAACGCGGCGCGCTACACGACCTATGTGACGCTGTTCGACGCGCTGCCGGTGAAGAAGATGGTGCAGGTGTACGTGTACTTCTATCCGCTCTTCCAGAAGGCCTACGAGGACCTCGGCTACCCGAACCGCTACTTCAACGACCGCCTGTTCGAGACGATCGACGATCTGCTCGCGGCGCCGGAGCCGCAGGACCCGATCGTGCTCGCGCAGCCGAAGGTGCTGTACACCTTCGCCGACCCGGCGCTGGAGGAGCGCTCGGCCGGGCAGAAGATCATGATGCGCATGGGCCTGGCGAACGAGCAAAAAGTGAAGGCGAAGCTGCGCCTGATCCGGCGCGCGCTCGTCAACCGCTAGGCGCCTTCGTCGCGACGATCACGCCGGCGAGGATGGTGGCGATGCCGGCGGCGTGGTACGGGTGGAAGGATTCGCCGGCGAAGGCCATCGCGAGCACGGTGCCGAACGCGGGCAGCAGGTGGAGCGTGAAGCCCGCGGTGTTCGCGCCGACCGCGGCGACGCCGCGGTTCCAGCAGATGAAGGCCGCGACGGAGGCGAACAGCCCGACGTAGGCGACGCCCGCCGCCGGAGCGGCGCCCGGCCAGTGGGGCGGCGTGCGCAGGGCCTCCAGCAGCGCGAACGGCGCGAGCATGAGCGCGCCGGCGACCGAGATCACGAACAGGAACGCGACGCCGCCCAGCGCTGCGGGGCGGCGCTTGAGCAGCACCGAGTAAAGGCCCCACACCGGCATGGCGAGCAGGATCCAGGCGTCGCCCGCGTGCACTTCGAGCGAAAGCAGGCGCGCGAGCTCGCCCTCCGACAGGATGACGAGGATCCCCGCGAGCGAGATGAGCATGCCGAGCACCTGCCGCGGCGTGCCGCGCTCGCGCTCGAGGAGCCACGAGACGATCAGCATGAACACCGGCATCGAGGAGTTGAGCAGCACGGCATTTATCGTGCTGGTCGACCTGAGGCCGAGGTAGACGAGGAACTGGAAGAGCGCCACGCCGGTGAACGCGAGCAGGAGCAGCACGCCGGCATGCCGGCGGATCGCACCGCGCGCCTTGAGCGCCGCCGGCAGCGCGAACGGCGCGAGCGCGAGCGCCGCCACCGTCCAGCGCAGGAAGTTGAGCGTCGCCGGGTCGAAGGCGCCGCGCAGCAACCGGCCAATCACCCAGTTGCCCGCCCAGAACAGGTTGGCGAGTGCGAGCAGCCCGAGCGCGGCGGCGCGCGTGCCGGTGACGCCTGAAGGCGACAGTCGGGAGGACATGACCGCGAGAGTTTATGCGAGGCGCGCTCACCTTGCGATATATTCAGGGCCCCGTTTTGCAGTCAATTCATCCAGGGAGCGCATATGAAGAAACTCATTACCGTCATTTTCCTCTCTCTCGCGGCCTCGTCGTTCGCGTTCGCGCAGGCGCAGACTCAGCCCGCGCCGAAGAAGGAGCCGACCGCGGCGCAGAAGAAGCAGCAGGACCGCATGCGCGAGTGCAACGCGCAGGCCGGCGAGAAGAAGCTCTCGGGCGAGCCGCGCAAGCAGTTCATGAGCTCGTGCCTGAAGGGCGAAGCCCCCGCGGGCAAGACCGCTCAGCAGGAGAAGATGACGACCTGCAACAAGCAGGCGAGCGAGAAGAAGCTCAAGGGCGACGCGCGCAAGAAGTTCATGAGCGAGTGCCTCAAGGGCTGACGAGCCGCACGTTGCGCGCCGACATCGGGTAGTCGACCCCGGCGGCGCGCAGCTTCTCGACGATCGCGAGGTTCAGCTCGCCGCCCGCGGCGACGTAGTCGGCCACCTTCACCCAGGGCTTCACGGCGATGCCGATCGTGCCGGCGGCGAGCTGCGCCACGCCGATCACCGCCGCCGGGTCGCGCAGCACGCGCGCGTTGCCGGCCACCGCCTCGTCGATCGCCGCGAGCGCGCGCTCGAGCTCGGCGCCGCTCGCGATGTCGACCTTCAGGTCGAGCTGCCGGATCTCGCCGTAGTTGTGCAGGATCTCGCCGACGATCTTGCGGTTCGGCACCACCACCATCGAGCGGTCGGGGTGGCTCAGCTTGGTGGTGAACAGGTCGATCGACTCGACGCGCCCCTCGACGCCGACCATGGCGACGTACTCGCCGACGCGGAACGGCTTGGTGAAGATGATGGTGAGGCCGGCGGCGAGGTTGCCGAGCACGCCCTGCATCGCGAGCGCGACGGCGGCGCCCGCCACAGAGAGGCCGGCGATCAGCGGCAGCAGGTCGACGCCCAGGTTCTGCAGCGCGACGATGAGGAACAGGCCAAGCACCACCAGGCGCGCGAGGCGCACGAACAGCAGGCGCACCGGCGGCTCGAGGTGCAGCTTGCCGAGCCAGCGCTCGACGACCGCGCCGACCCAGCGCCCGACGTAGTAGCCGGCGACCAATACCAGGATCGCGACGAGCAGCTTCGGCCCGAACCTGATCGCCAGGTCGATGAGCGTGTTCTTCGTCTGGTCGAGGTCGGTCAGTGGCAATTCTTTTCCTGCGCGAGCTGCATCAGGCGCTGGATGCGCGGGTTCGCTTGCAGCGGCGCCGCCTGCTCGACGACCGTGTTCATCTGCCCGTTCATCTTGTCGGCGAGCGGCTTGTCTTCCGCGAGCGCCTGGTTCGCGATGCGCTGCTGCAAGGCCATCTCGGACTGGCCGACCGCTCTGCCGGCGATCCCGGTCGGGTCGGCGGCGGCGGCGGTCGCCGCGGCCGTCAGCGCCGCCGCCTCCGGCATCGCCTCGGCCAGGCGTTTCTGGTTGCGCGCGTTCAGCTCGTGCCCGGTCTGCGCGAGCCCCGTCACGGCGGGCGTCATCTGCTGCGCGTAGGGCGCGAGCTCCGCGCCGATCTGCTCGCAGGTCATCGCTGCGTCGCCTGGCTGCGCGCCCGGGACGTCGTCTGCCAGCGCCGGCAGCGTCCACAGCGCCGCCGCGCACAGGCCACCGGCAGAAAGTACCGTGAGCATGCTTTTCATCTGGGTGCCCTCCCCTTCTGCTTCAGGGCAGATGGTACTGCATCGCCCGCGCAGCGCTTGATCTGGCTCAAATCCGCGCTCCGCCCGCGGGCTATCGTGTGCTCGTGAACCAGCCAATGGAGAACGAAATGAAGGACGTAACGGTCGACAAACTGATGGACGATCTGCGGGTGGTGGTGGGCGACGCGGAGGAACTGCTCAAGGCGACCGCCGGGCCGGCGACCGAGAAGGTTGCCGCCGTGCGCGCCCGCGCGCAGGCTTCGGTGGAGCAGGCCAAGGTACGCATGGCGGCACTCGGCGACCGGGTCACGCTGCGCTCGCGCGAGGCCGCCAAGGCGACCGACGAGTACGTGCACCACAACCCGTGGCAGTCGATCGGCGTCGCGGCCGGCTTCGCGCTGCTGCTCGGCATCCTGATCGGGCGCAAGTAGCCCCGCGCAATGGCCGATTCCGGACCCGCGCCGGAAGCCGGCGTGTTCGCGTCGCTGCGGCGCACGCTCGCGTCGCTGGTCGCGCTCGCGCACACGCGCCTCGATCTCGCCGTCACCGAGCTCGAGGAGCAGCGCGAGCGGCTGCTCGCGCTCGTGTTGTGGGGCGTGGGCGCGGTGGTGCTGTCCGCGGCAGCGTTCCTGCTGTGCGGCCTCGCGCTGATGGCGATCTTCTGGGACACGCACCGCCTGCTGGTCGCGGGCCTGATCGGCGCTGTTTCGCTCGTCGCCGCGGCGGTGGCGATCGTCGGCTTCCGCGCGCGCGCGAAGGCGCGCCCGCGCCTGTTCCAGTCGACGCTCGGCGAGCTCGCGCGCGACCACGACACCCTGAGCCGCGAATGAGGGCGCACCTCGATACGATCGTCGCGCGGCGCACGGCGCTGCTCGCCGCCTCGCAAGCGCAGCGCGAGCAGCTCGCGCTCGACGCCGCCGAGCTGCGCGGCGCGCTGTGGTTCGTCGAGCCGGCCACGCGCGCGGCGCGCCTCGCCACCGCGCGGCCGCTGCTCGTCGCGCTCGGCGCCGCGCTCGCGCTCGCGCTCGGCCCGCGCCGCCTGCTCGCGCACGGCGCGCGCGGCGCGCTGCTGTTCCTCTCGGTGTGGCGGGTGGGCAGGAAGCTGCGGGAGCTGTTCTAGCTCACTGCGCCGCGGCGATCAGCCGCGCCAGGTCGTCCAGCTCGTTGCGGTTGAGATCCGACACCAGCACGAAGCGCATGCCGTCGTGCGACACCTGCTCGACGTTGAAGCCGTCGCGCTCTCCCGCGCGCACCGCGGGCGCCCCGGCCTGCGGCCAGACGTAGGCGTCGATCATGTGCCGGCGCCGCTGGTACACCAGCACCGCGACGCGCCGACCGGAGACGAAGTCGAGCCGCGCGCCGACGAGCTCGAAACCGTGCTGCGAGAAGTCGGCGACCGGAGGCGAGTACGGCAGGCGCGCGCTCAGCCAGGGCTTGACCGTGTGCTGGTCGGACGAGGCGACGTCGTACAAGCGCCCGCCGAGCGTCGCGCGCACGTGGCTCTCGACCAACTCGCGCGCGAGGCCCGCGTCCGCGGCGGGCCGCAGGAGCCACAGCGTGAGCAGCACGCCGGCCGCCGCGCCCGCGGCGAGCGCCGCCGCGCCGCGCCAGGCGCGCGTCCAGGAGCGGCGCGCGCCCCCGCCTTCGCCGAGCGCGGCGCCCAGCCTCGCGCGCAGCGCCGCCGGCGCCGCGTGGTAGTCGGCCGAGCCGCGGATCGCCTCGGACTGTGCGCGCAGGCGCTCGAGCGCCGCGCGCAGCTCGGCGCTGTCGGCGAGTTCGGCCTCGAGCGCGCGGCTGTTCGCCGGGTCGAGCTCCCCGTCGAGGTACGCGTGCAGCAGCCGTGCCGCTTCCTGGGGGATCATTCGGCCACCTTCGCCTTCGCCGCCCTGGCGATCACGCGCGCCGAATCGGCGAGCAGCCGGCGCGCGCGCGCGAGGCGCGACATCACCGTGCCGATCGGCACGCCGACGATGCGCGCGATGTCCTTGTAGGCGAGCTCCTCCAGCTCGCGCAGCACCAGCACCTCGCGGAAGTGCGGCGGCAGCGCGGCGATCGCCTCGTTCAGCAGGCGCCGGTCGATCGCGCGCGCGGCGAGCGCCTCGGGGCCCTCGGCGCGATCGGGCTCGGCATCGGCCGCCTCGGCGTCGAGCGCGCCGGCGAGCTCGGCCGGCCGGTTCGCCTGCAGCCAGCTCATGCAGGCATTGCGCACGATGGCGAGCAGCCAGGGCCGCGCTTCGCCGCGCAGCCCGTCGGCGAAGCGGTAGGCGCGCAGCATCGCCTCCTGCGCCACGTCCTCGGCGTCATGATCGTTGCGGGTCAGCCAGCGCGCGAGGTTGTAGGCCGCATCCAGGTGCGGCAGCACGAGCTGCTCGAAGCGGCTGCGGCGATCGCTCAAGGGGGAGCCATGGTACTCCGGCGCCGCACCTCAGGCGACTACGTGCAGCGTGCCGTTCATGCCCTCGTGGCCGTCGCCGCAGAACACGTCGCACAGGAAGGTGAAGTCGCCGACCTTGTCCGGCGTGAAGCGCAGGCGCGACACCTGGCCGGGAATGATGTCGGTGCGCACGTTGAAGTCGGGCGCGCTGAAACCCATCACCACGTCCGCGCTGGTGAACTCGAGCGTCACCGGCACGCCGCGCTTGAGCGTCAGCACGTTCGGCAGGAACACGAAGCGGCGCGCAGTGACGCGGATCGACTGCTCGGCGGGCGCGGCGGCGAAAAGGCCCGCGGCGCCGGCGGCGAGCGCGGCCGCACCGGCCCCGGCGATGAAGCGGCGGCGGGTGGGCATGGCTCAGCTCCCCACCGGATACTCGGAGATCGCATACGCGGGCGGCTGCGCCTCGGCCTCGACTTCGCGCCAGCCCAGGCCGCGGTACGGGTGGGCGGGGTCCCACCTGACCGGCTCGCGTTTGGGCTGCGAGCCCGGCGCCGGCAGCGGAAAGATGAGCGAGTGCGCCGAGTGATGCTCGATGTGCGCGGTGCGGTGGTGATTCTCCTGGTGGATGTGGCCGTAGAACACGGTCACGTTGCGGTACGGCATGAGCAGCGCGAGCGCGCGGTCGCCGTCGCGCGTCGCCCAGTCCCACTGCGGGTAGAGCGGAAACAGCGGCCGGTGCGTGAACACCACGATGCGCGCGTCGCGCGCCTGGCGCGCGAGATCCGTCTCGAGCCATGCGAGCTGCTCGTCGCCGATGCGCGCGGCCGGGTCGGACACGTTGTCGAGCACGATGAAGTGCACGCCCTTGTGGTCGAAGGTGTAGTGCGTCGCGCCGAAGAATTCGCCGAAGGCCGCGCCGTGGTCGAGCGACGCGTCGTGCTCGCCGGGCATGAAGTGCACGTCGCGCACCTTGAGCCCGCGCACGATGTCGCGGAACTCGGCCAGGCGCCGGCGGCGCTCGGCCGGGTCGTCGGTGGTGTGCGTGAGGTCGCCCGTGAAGACGATGAAGTCCGGCGGCGCGGCGAGCGCGTTCACCGCGGCGACCGCCTTGGGCAGCGTGCCGCGCGCGTCCGGATTGATCACCGGACCCTCGAAGCCCCAGTGCGAGTCCGACAGCTGCACGAAGAAGAAGTCGTTTTGCGCCGCAGCAGCGTAGCGCTCGGCGCCGCGCGCAAGGCCCGAGGCGAATACCGCGCCGCCCAGCCCGGCGAGCTTGAGGAAATCCCTGCGATCGATCGAAGCTGACATCGCGCCCTCCGTCATTGTTGTTCACATTGCAAGACCGCAGTACGCGCAGTTTTATTCCGGGGGTAGACTTGGCGCGCCCGACAACCACAACACTGGAGGGGGTCACATGATCGATGCCCGTACCGCGCCTTACGGCGCCCTGCTGCTGCGCGTCGTATCTGGCGCGTGGTTCCTCACCCACGCTTGGCTAAAGGCGATGGTGTTCGGCATGCCCGGCGCGATGAAGTACTTCGAGTCGGTCGGCTTTCCGGGTTGGCTCGCCTACGTCGCGGTCGCGATCGAGGTCATCGGCGGGGTCGGGCTGATCCTCGGCATCTGCGTGCGCCCGATCGCGGCGGTGCTCGGCCTCGAGCTGCTCGTCATCGCCTTCGCGGTGCACTGGCACAACGGCTGGGTGTTCGTCGCCAAGGGCGGCGGCTGGGAATACCCTGCGTTCTGGGCGGCGGCGATGTTCGCGCTCGCGCTGATGGGCAGCGGCGCCTGGTCGATCGGGCCTTTCAAGAAGAAGTCCGCCTAGCCCAGGCTTTCGAAGAACGCCCGGACCTCCGCGGCGAGCGCATCGGGCTGCTCGAGGGCGGCGAAGTGGCCGCCTTTGGGCATCTCGGTCCAGCGGCGGATGTCGGTGTAGAGCTTCGCGGCGAGCGAACGCGGCGGCGTGAGGATCTCTTTCGGGAACTGCGCGTAGCCGAGTGGCACGCGGACCGTCTTTCCCTCGCCGATCGGCCACGGGCGGTGCCGGCGCGCGTAGTACGGCCAGAACGACGAGCCGATCGCGCCGCTGAACCAGTAGAGCGAGATGTTGGCCAGCATGTCGTCGCGCGAGATCGCGCTCTCCGGGTCGCCGCCGCAGTCGCTCCAGCTCCTGAACTTCTCGACGATCCAGGCCGCGAGCCCGGCGGGCGAGTCGGTCAGGCCGTAGGCGAGCGTCTGCGGCTTGGTGCCCTGGATCCACTGATAGCCCGTCTCCTCGCGCGCGAAGCGCCTGAGCTGCTCGAGATACGCCCGCTCCTGTGCATTCGGATTGTCGAAAGGTTGCGGGTCGCGCGGCAGCGCGAGCAGATTCAGGTGGACGCCGGCGAGGCGCTCCGGATATTGCGCCGCGAGACGCGAGGCGACGAACGCGCCCCAGTCGCCGCCCTGCGCGCCGAAGCGCCGGTAGCCGAGCACGTCGGTCATCAGCGCCGCGCAGGCGTCGGCCATCTCCTCGACCCCGAAGCGCGGCTGGCCCGGCTGGAAGGAAAGCGTATAGCCGGGCAGCGACGGCGCGACCACGGTGAAGCGCTCGGTGAGCAGCGGGATCAGGTCGAGGAACTCGACGATCGAGCCGGGCCAGCCGTGCAGGAGGAGCAGCGGCAGCGGGTTCCTGCCCCGCCCCTCGACGTGGATGAAGTGCAGCTCGATTCCGGCGAGCGGCACCTTGAACTGCTTCAGCTCGTTGATCCGGGTTTCCTGCGCGCGCCAGTCGAACTCGTCCTTCCAGTACGCCACCAGCTTTCGCGCATACGCAAGGCTCGTGCCGGTCGACCAGGGCTCGAGCGGCGGCTCGTCCGGCCAGCGCGTGCGCTCGAGGCGCGCGCGCAGGTCGATGAGCGCCGGCTCTGGAACCTCCAGGGCGAAAGGTCTAGGCTGTGCCATCCGGGTTCCTACTGTAGTCCACACGAGGAGGCACGACCATGGCGAACTCGAACACCGACCAGTTCCTGAAGAACAACCAGGCCTACGCGAGCAAGCAGGCTCTGCACAAGGCGTCGCATCCCGGCAAGCAGCCGATCCAGCCCGCCAAGCGCGTCGCGGTCGTCGCCTGCATGGACGCGCGTCTCGACGTCGAGGACCTGCTCGGCCTGCAGACCGGCGAAGCGCACATCATCCGCAACGCGGGCGGCGTGGTGACCGACGACGCGATCCGCTGCCTGATCATCTCGCACCACCTGCTGAACACCAACGAGATCATCCTCATCCACCACACGCGCTGCGGCATGCTCGCCTTCAGCGACGACCTGCTCAAGGCGGGACTCGAGGGCGACGCGGCGGCCGAGAAGCTCCTCGGCCAGGCCACCGGCCGGAAGTTCGTGAGCTGCAAGAAGCACGCCTCGACGCCGGCGCAGTTCCACGCCTTCCGCGGCGCGCTCGAGCCGCTCGACGGGGCGCCGAACGCCAAGCAGATCGAGCGGCTGGAGTGGGACGTGCGGCGCGGCATGTCGGCGATCCTCAACCACCCCTGGATCCCGACCAGCGGAGCCGACGCGATGACGGTGCGCGGGTTCATCTACGACGTCGACACCGGCAAGCTGCAGGAGGTGTCCTACCCCGGGGCGATGGGCTCGATCGGCTAAGACAGCCCCGTAACCGGCAGCGCGGCGCCGTGCACCGCGCGCGCCGCGTCGGAAGCGAGGAACAGGATCACGCTCGCGAGGTCCGCGGGCGCGACCCAGCGCGCGGGGTCGGCCGCGGGCATCGCGGCGCGGTTCTCGGGCGTGTCGATGATCGTCGGCAGCACGCAGTTGACGTTGACGTTGTTGTCGCGCAGCTCGGCGGCCATCGACTCGGTGAGCCGGATCACCGCGCTCTTCGCCGCGGCGTAGGCGCCCATCCGTGCCGCGCCCTTCTGCGCGGCGAAGGCGCCGATGTTGACCACCTTGCCGCCGCCCGCGGCGAGCATGTGCGGCACCACCGCGCGCGCAGCGTGCAGGAGGCTCCTCGCGTTCAGGTCGAAGAGGAAATCCCAGTTCGCGTCGGAAGTCTCGTGCACCGCCTCGCCCATGCGGAAGCCGCCGGCGACGTTCACCAGCACGTCGATGCGGCCGAAACGCGCGAGGATCGCGCGCACCGCGCGCTCGACCTCGTCCTGCGCGACGAGGTTCGCGCCGGCGAACAGGCGCTGCTCGTTCTCCGCGCCGTAGGCCTTCTCGAGCGCCTCGCGCCTGAGGTCGACGAGCGCGAGCTTCGCGCCGCGCGCGGCGAAGGCCGCGGCGAGCGCGCGGCCGAGGTTGCCCGCGGCGCCGGTCAGCAGCACGCAGCGGCCGGTGAAGTCCAGGAGGTTTTCAGGCCTGTCAGGCATACGCGCTCCGGTCGGTGACCCCGGCATTCTAGGGTAGTAGGATCGAAACCCGGACGAAAAGCAGAGGAGGAAACATGGACAAGAAGCCGAGCTACGTGCACGGCGCGTCGCAGGTGCCGCTGATCGGCGAGACGATCGGCGAGCACTTCGACCGCATCGCGCTCAAGCACCGCGAGCGCGAGGCGCTGGTGGTGCGCCACCAGGGGATCCGCTGGACCTACGGCGAGCTGAAGCGCCGCGCCGACAACCTCGCCGCGGGGCTCCTGCGCCTGGGGCTCGAGAAGGGCGATCGCGTCGGCATCTGGTCGCAGAACTGCGCCGAGTGGGTACTGGTGCAGTTCGCCACCGCGAAGGCGGGGATCATCCTGGTCAACATCAACCCGGCGTACCGCAGGACCGAGCTCGAGTACGCGCTGAACAAGGTGCAGTGCAAGGCGCTCATCCTGTCGCCCGCCTTCAAGACGAGCAACTACATCGAAATCCTGCACGATGCCGCGCCCAACCTGCCCCACCTGCGCACCGTGATCCGGCTCGGCAGCGAGAAGACGCCCGGCATGCTCAATTTCGGCGAGCTGACGGTGGACGCGAGCGACGCCGAGCTCGAGCGCCTGGAGGCGCTCGCGAAGGCGCTGCAGTTCGACGACCCGATCAACATCCAGTTCACCTCGGGCACCACCGGCTCGCCCAAGGGCGCCACGCTCACGCACCACAACATCCTGAACAACGGCTTCTTCATCGGCGAGGCGATGCGCTTCAGCGAGAAGGACCGCCTGTGCATCCCGGTGCCGCTGTACCACTGCTTCGGCATGGTGCTCGGCAACCTCGCCTGCGTGACGCACGGAGCGACCATGGTGTTCCCGGACGGCGGCTTCGACCCGAAAAGCGTGCTCGAGGCGGTGCAGGCCGAGCGCTGCACCGCGCTGCACGGCGTGCCGACCATGTTCATCGCGGTGCTCGACCACCCGGACTTCGCGAAGTACGACCTGTCGACGCTGCGCACTGGCATCATGGCCGGCTCGCCCTGCCCGGTAGAGGTGATGAAGCGCGTCGCCGGCACGATGAACATGCGCGAGGTGACGATCGCCTACGGCATGACCGAGACTTCGCCCGTCAGCTTCCAGAGCTCGGTGGACGATCCGCTCGAGCGGCGCGTGTCGACCGTCGGGCGCATCCAGCCGCACATCGAGGTGAAGATCGTCGACGCCGAAGGGCGCGTCGTGCCGCGCGGGGAGAAGGGCGAGTTGCTCACGCGCGGCTACTCGGTGATGCTCGGCTACTGGGCGGACGAGGACAAGACCCGCGAGGCGATCGACTCCGCCGGCTGGATGCATACCGGCGACCTCGCCACGATCGACGCGGAGGGCTACTGCAATATCGTCGGGCGCTCCAAGGACATGGTGATCCGCGGCGGCGAGAACATCTACCCGCGCGAGGTCGAGGAGTTCCTGTACCGGCATCCGAAGATCCAGGACGTGCAGTGCGTCGGCGTGCCCGACGACAAGTACGGCGAAGAGCTGTGCGCCTG
>DATGDH010000033.1:0-7438 GCA_035310985.1 Burkholderiales bacterium | reverse complement strand
GCGCGGCGTCGACATCGTGCTGGAGAACGTCGGCGGCGAGGTGTTCGACGGCGCACTGCGTGCGCTCGCCTGGCGCGGGCGCATGGTGGTAGTCGGCTTCGCCTCGATGCGCCTGCCGGAGATCAAGGCGAACTACCTGCTGCTGAAGAACATCGCCGCGACAGGGCTGCAGTGGAGCGACTACCGCGAGCGCGAGCCGGTGTGGGTGCAGCGCGTGCAGGCCGAGCTGTACGCCATGTGGGCCGAAGGCAGGCTCAAGCCGTTCGTGAGCGAGCGCTATCCGCTCGAGCGCTTCGCCGATGCGCTCGAGCGATTCGTTTCGCGCGGCGTGCTGGGCAAGATGATCCTCACGCCCTGTTAGCCTTGCGGGCGGCACGGAGTCGGCCGAGTTCGGTATCGACGGGTCACCCGCCTTCTCGGAAATCCGGGTAGAGAAGCATGCCGCCGTCAACTGGAACCGTGATCCCGGTCATGTAGCTGGCCAGATCACTGCATAGGAATGCGATGGTGTGGCCGATCTCGTCGGGCTCGCCAACCCGGCCCATGGGGATCTTCTTGTCTAGATCTGTGAGCCCTTTCGGATCCTGCCAGACGTTGGCATTGATCGGGGTCTTGATCGCGCCTGGGGCGACCGCGATGATCCGGATGCCCGTGGCCGCGACTTCCTGCGCCAGGGTCTTGCTGAACATGCTGAGCGCCGCCTTGGCGCTCGTGTAAGCGCTGTAGCCGGCCCAAGGAATGAATTCGTGGACCGACGTCGTGTTGATGATGACGCCGCGCGCCTGCTTGCGCATACGTACGATGGCCTCGCGCGCGCAGTAGTACGGGCCGTACAGGTCGGTCTCGACCACCTGCCGCCAGGCCGCGACGTCGCTCTCGGCGCAATTGGCGCGGGGCCCGTCCATGCCGGCGTTGTTCACCAGGATGTCTAGGCCGCCGAGTTGCTGGTCGACTTGCCGATACAGCGCGTCGACCTGTTCCTTCTTCGAGACGTCGTCCAGCTGGAGCGCGCAGGCCTTGACGCCGAACGACCTTGCTACGCTCGCCATCTTCTCCGCGGCGCCGGACTGGTAGCGATAGGTAATCGCGACATCGGCGCCCGCCTGCGCAAGGGATTTAACCGTCGCCGCGCCCAGCCCCGAGTCTCCCCCGGTAATGAGCGCCTTGCGGCCTTTAAGCTCGATTGCGATCACAGCGGCCTCCTGTTTCTACTCGATTAGCTGCACTTGGTAATCCGCCCCTTCCCAGCTGCTCCGGTCCAGCCAGTAGAAGGTGAATTGAACAGTCTCGCCCGCAGCAAGTCCCGTGACGGGAAGCTCCGCTGCATGGGCGCCGAGCCCGGTGTCCTTGGTCTCGATGTCCCGCGCATCGCGCCAGCCGTTGCGGCCCCAGTGCACGCGAGCACGCGCTCTCAGCGCGACGATGAATCTGTTGCCCGCACGCACGTGGCGCGGGTGATAGCGCGGGCCCCAGACGGCATAGGCGATCTGCGGGCGCCTTCCCTGATAGCGCTTCCAGGTGGCGACCGGCCTGTCGACCGGGTGGCCCAGGGCGCGGCTGTAGCACAGCTTGATGAACTCGCCGTGCGTCCAGACCAGCGGCATGGCTGACCCGCTAGGCTTGCCCGGCTCGAGACGGTGTTCCGGGATGGGTTTGCTGTCCCATACCTGCTCCGGGAGAAGGCCGGCGGGGCCGGCCATCGCCGCCATGGCCTCGAGATAGGAGAGGGGATCTTCCCCCGCGAGGAGCGCGTAGTGACCGCGCTCTCCGGTGAGGAGCGGCCAGCCGCGCCCACGGCCGGTTCCATCGAAGGCGCTGCCGTCGTCGTGCTCGCCGTAGCCGTCGCCGTTGTAGCGATGCCAGACTGGGCCGGTCGGAGTGTCCGTCTTGAGCAGCGCGTCGACTGCCTTCAGGCTGTCGAGGACGAGCGGATCTTCCGGGCTGCGCAGGCCGTAGCGCACGAGTTGCAGGAAGTCGGTCGCGATCTGTTCGTCGGCGCGCAAATCCGGGTCATGCGCGCGGTTCTTGATCAGGATGTGCTCCGCCCCGGCGCCGTCGTGCACCAGCACATCGGCCGGGGCAGTGCGGATGTAATAGCCGCCGACACCCAGGCGCCGTGCAAGCGGCGTGTCCTTCGTATACGTCCATTCCTCGAGCTGCGCGTTCCAGTAGTCGGCCAGCAGGAGCGCGAAGCCGCGCGCTTCGTCCTCGAGAAAGCCGCTGCCCTCTACCAGCGCGGCGATGGCGATCGCGAGCGTGAAGGTGTTGATTCCGGGGTCTTCCTCCCACCTGTCCTGGGCCGTTGCGGGCCCTTCGCGGGCGATGAAGCGCAACGCACGCCGAACCATGTCCTCGATCGGGATGCCGTCCAGGGCGCCGCGTGCCTGCAAAGCGGAAGCGAGAAGAACAGGGAAGGCCGTTTCGTCGAGCTGTATGCCCTGCCAGAACGCGGTGCCGCCGAGCCACTGGTTCTGCAGCCAGTGGCCATCTTCCTGTTGCGTCGCGATCAGGTAGCGCAGAACGTCGCGGGCGTCCTCGAGTGCTCCGATTGCCAGCAGCGCGCCCGCAGTTTCCGCCAGGTCACGACACCACACCAGGTGATAGCCTCCGAGGGTTTGGCTTTCCTCTCCCCAGGGCACCGACAGGCTTGCCACCGCGGCACCGCAATAGGTGCGGTCCTGGTGAACCTTGAGCACCATGCTGGAGAGCGCGAGCATGTCGCCCAGATCGCCCGGCAAGCCTGGGAAGCGGCATTGCGCCAGCCATGCTTCCCAAGCCCGGCATTGCGTGTCCCAGACTGTGGAGAAATCTTCCATCAGTCCCGACACCGCAAGTGTTGCCGCCGACTCCTTGCTGGTAGCGAGGCCGAGAGCGAGAGTGGCTTGATTCGGGAGTTGACCCATCAGGGACACCGCTCCCGGTCCCGCGCTGTCGTACTCCCACGTCATGCGTCCGTGATGCGCGAAGTCCTGCCAACCATCGCTCGCTTCCAGGCAGCCGGCGGAACAACGCTCCCAGACGTCGGCCCCTTCCTTTCCGCACGCTGCCAATGCCAGCCCGAAAGGTCCCTGCTCCGCGCACAGCACAGTGCGACCATAGTGCTTTTCGACCGAAGCCAGGTTGCTTTGCGCGTCGCCTCCCAGGCGGGGGGCCAACAGCGCGTAAGGCCGCAGGCTGTCGTCTCCCTCGAGCCGATAGCGCAGCAAGAGCACGTCCCGCCGCTGCAGAGGGCAGACCTGCAACGTGAAGGTGAAGCGCGGGTGCCGATGAACCAGCGTGACGGCGGGCACGCCGGGCTTGGGCAGACTTACCTCGTAGTTTCCGAGACGGCGCAGTTCCACCCAGAAGCCGCGATCGTCCGCGATGATGAAGCCCAGGTCCTTGATCTGCGGAATGTCGATGCGCGGGTAGTAGACTTCCGTGACGATGCCCTCGGCGACCGTAAACCAGACCCGCGACGAGCCGAGGCTCGCGCCCACCATGTCCTTGCCCGCGTGGGCCCAAGTAGGATGCGAGCCGCCTGCCTGCGGTGCTTTCATGAATGAATACTCCGATCTCAGCGCGGCGGGCTCGATCTCAAGAACGAAAGATCCCGTAGCGGTCGTGCTCGAAGTGGTGCAGCTTGGCGACCTCGATCGCCGACCATCGCCGCCAGTTCAGTCGGTACACGGCCACCGCCAATACTGTGCCCAGCAGCGGGCCCAACCAGTACAGCCACCAGCCTTGCCAGGCTCCCGAGATCACGGCCGGCCCCAGGCTGCGAGCAGGATTGGTGCTGGTGCCGGAGAGCGGCGCTTCGACGAAAACCATGACCGCGTACAGGAAGGGAAACAGTGCTGGTGTGAATGCGCGCAATCTCGGATGCTGAAGGAAGAAGAACAGACCGAAGACGAGGACGAAAGTACACGCCGTCTCCCCCAGCAATGCAAAAGCTGCGCCGTAACCTGCGCCGACCAGCGTAGCGCCGTAGTCTACGCTGCGCCCCATTCCGCCCCATGCCAGTAGTGGCAGCGCGCCCGCTACCGCGCCTGCCAGCTGGGCGAACACGTAGCCCAACGCGTGACCCGCTCTCAGTTTACCCATCAGCCAGAATCCCAGGGTGACGGCCGGGTTGATGTGCGCGCCGCTCTCTTTGCCGAGCGGCGAGAGCGCGATCAGGGCGCCCGTCGTGCCGAAGAGAAAGCCGGTGATAAGCCGCCGCCAGCCCGCGCTTGGGATGACTTGAAGCACCGGGCTGCCGTGACCGAAGTCGAGAATCACGATCGAGAGACCCAACGCGACGAGCAACGCCGTACCGATCGCCTCCGAGCCGAGCACCATCCAGGGGATGGATCGCCGAGACGCGTCCATGTTGTTAGATTTATATCGCAGGCTATGCGCGCTTGTGCGCCAGTTTGGCGACAGAATCGGAAATCGTCGGCATGCTCGCACGCAACATCTGGCGTGCCGATTTTCCCCGCGCGTAAAACATTTGACCCGGGAATCGAACGAATGGTTCTGTCGGTCAGAGCCGCGTAGACCGAGACTGTTGCCGTCCCTTGCGGCGCATGGAGCGCTGAGCGACAAAACCGCCCGGGGCAAGCGCGGGTCGCAACACGTGCGCGGGCTAGAATGATCCGGTGTGCGCGCGGGAAGCCGTCATCGATATCGCCCTCCGCTGGACGGTTGCGCCCAGGGAGGCGATCGCGCTGCAGCGCGAGCTGAGCGAACGCGTCGAGCGCGCTGACCGCATCGGCCGCGTGCGCCGGGTGTGTGGCATCGACGTGGGCTTCGAGAAGAACGGCACGATCACGCGCGCCGCGGTCGCGGTGCTCGCCTTCCCCTCACTCGAGCCGCTCGAGGATGCGGTCGCGCGCCGGCCGACGAGCTTTCCGTACGTTCCCGGGCTGCTTTCCTTCCGCGAGATTCCGGCGGTGCTCGAGGCGCTCGCGCTGCTGAAGACGCGCCCCGACCTGCTGCTATGCGACGGCCAGGGCATCGCGCATCCGCGCCGCTGCGGGCTCGCCTCGCACACGGGCCTGGCGACGGGCCTGCCCTCGATCGGCGTGGCGAAGACGCGCCTGATCGGCGAGCACCGCGCGCCAGCGTTGCGCCGCGGTGCCTGGGCGCCGCTCGTCGACGGCGGCGAGACGATCGGCGCGGTGCTGCGCACCCGCGCCGGCGTGAAGCCCCTGTACGTGTCGATCGGCCACCGGGTCAGCCTGCCGACCGCAATCGAGTACGTGCTCGCCTGCTGCACGCGCTACCGGCTGCCCGAAACGACGCGCCGGGCGCATCATCTCGCTTCGGCGAAGTGATCCATCTGGAGGGGGACATGGAGTTCGACGCGATTCTCATCCCGCCGCGGCGCGAGGAGATGGTCGAGCGCGGCCTGTGGCACGACCGCACCGTCAACGACTACCTGGACGGCTGCGTGGCCGCGCACCCGGACAAGCCCGCGCTCGCCGCGCTGCGCGTCGAGGACGGCAGCCTGCCGCGCTTCAGCTATACGGAGCTCGCGCAGATGGCCGACCGCATCGCCGTGGGCCTCGCGCGCCTCGGCATCGGCCGCAACGACGTGGTCGCCTGCCAGCTGCCCAACTGGTGGCAGTTCACGGCGCTCTATCTCGGCTGCTCGCGCATCGGCGCGGTGCTCAACCCACTGATGACGATCTTCCGCGAACGCGAGCTCTCCTTCATGCTCGCGCACGGCCGCGCCCGGGCGGTGGTCGCGCCGAAGCGCTTCCGCGGCTTCGACTACGCGCAGATGCTCGCCGGCCTGCGGCCGGTGCTGCCCGACCTCGAGCACGTGCTGATCGTCGGCGGCGAGGGAGCGGAGAGCTTCGAAGCGCGCTTGGCCGAGCCCGCCTGGGAGCGCGCGCCGGACGCGGCGCGCATCCTCGGCGCCTCGCGCCCCGGTCCGGACGAAGTCACGCAGCTCATCTACACCTCGGGCACCACCGGCGAACCGAAGGGCGTGATGCACAGCGCGAACACGCTGCTCTCCAACATCCTGCCTTACGCGGCGCGCATGCGGCTCTCGGCCGACGACGTGGTACTGATGGCCTCGCCGATGGCGCACCAGACGGGCTTCATGTACGGCCTGGTGATGCCGGTGGTGCTCGGCGCGCGCGCGGTGCTGCAGGACGTGTGGGATCCCGCGCGCGCGGTGGCGCTGATCCGCGACGAGCGCGCGACGTTCACGATGGCCTCGACGCCCTTCCTCACCGATCTCGCGAAGGCGGTTGCCGAGAGCCCGGGCGGGGTGCCGAGCCTGCGCACCTTCCTGTGCGCAGGGGCGCCCATCCCCGGGCCGCTCGTCGAGCGCGCGCGCGCGAGCCTCGGCGCGAAGATCGTCTCGGCCTGGGGCATGACCGAGAACGGCGCGGTCACCACCACGCTGCCCGAGGACGGCGACGAGCGCGCGGTCAATACCGACGGCTGCCCGCTGCCAGGGATGGAAGTGCGTGCGCTCGACCTGGAAGGAAAGCCCGTGCCGGCAGGCGCCGAAGGGCGCCTCATGGTGCGCGGCTGCTCGAACTTCGGCGGCTACTTGAAGCGGCCGCAGTGGAACGCGACCGATGCGCAAGGCTGGTTCGAGACCGGCGACCTGGCACGCATCGACGCGCCCGGCTACATCCGAATCTGCGGCCGCTCCAAGGACGTCATCATCCGCGGCGGCGAGAACATCCCGGTGATCGAGGTCGAGGCGCTGCTCTACAAGCACCCCTCGATCGCAAGCGTGGCGATCGTCGCCTACCCGGACGAGCGCCTCGGCGAGCGCGCCTGCGCCTTCGTGACGCTGCGTCCCGGTACGCAGCTGTCGTTTGCCGACATGGCCGCGTTCCTCGCGGCGCAGAAGATCGCGCGCCAGTACATCCCGGAGCGGCTCGAAGTGCGCGACGCCCTGCCCGCCACGCCCTCGGGCAAGATCCAGAAGTTCAAGCTGCGCGAGATGCTGCGCAGCTAAGCGCTCACTCGTGCGTGTAGACGATGTCGCTGCGCCGGTTTTGCGCCCAGGCCTGCTCGTCGTGCCCCTGGGCGCGCGGCTTCTCCTCGCCCCAGCTCACCGTCTCGATGCGCGAGTCGGCCACCCCGAGCAGCCCCAGCGCCTTCCTCACCCCGTCGGCGCGCCGCTGCCCAAGCGCCAGGTTGTATTCCCGGCTGCCGCGCTCGTCGCAGTTGCCCTCGATCCTCACCGTCGCCTGCGCGTGATCGCGCAGGTAGCCCGCGTGCGCCTCGATCATCGGCCGGTACTCGGACTTGATCTCGGACTTGTCGAAGTCGTAGTACACGCTGCGCTTGGCCAGGATGCTGTTCGGGTCGTGCAGCGGATTTCCCGCCACGCCGCCCGGGCTCACCGCGCCGGCCTGCGGCTGCTGCCCCGCCCCTGCGGCGGGCTGCGCCCCCGGCTGCGCCTCTTCCTTGGTCTGCTGGCCCGCGCAGGCGCCGAGCAGCA
>DATGDH010000032.1:2500-24691 GCA_035310985.1 Burkholderiales bacterium | reverse complement strand
TCTGCCACCTGCTGCTCTACGGCGAGCTGCCGAACGTCGCGCAGAAGCAGGATTTCGGCGGGCGCGTGATCAAGCACACGATGGTCAACGAGCAGATGCAGTTCTTCATGCGCGGCTTCCGGCGCGATGTCCACCCGATGGCGGCGCTGACCGGCCTGGTCGGCGCGATGAGCGCGTTCTACCCGGACTCGATCAACCTGAACGATGCGCATCAGCGCGACATCTCCGCGATCCGCCTGATCGCCAAGATGCCCACGCTGGTGGCGATGGCCTACAAGTACTCGGTCGGCCAGCCCTACATGTATCCGCGCAACGAGCTCTCCTACGCGGCGAACTTCATGCGGATGATGTTCGCCACACCCTGCGAGGACTACAAGGTCGACGATGTGCTGGTCCGCGCACTCGACCGCATCTTCATCCTGCATGCCGACCACGAGCAGAACGCGTCGACGTCGACGGTACGGCTGTGCGCGTCGTCGGGCACCAACCCGTTTGCGGCGATCGCCGCCGGTGTGGCCTGCCTGTGGGGTCCGGCGCACGGCGGCGCCAACGAGGCGGCGCTCAACATGCTCTACGACATCCAGGCGCAGGGCGGCCTCGCGAACGTCGGCGAGTTCATCGCGAAGGTGAAGGACAAGAACTCGACCGCGAGACTGATGGGTTTCGGGCATCGCGTGTACAAGAACTACGATCCGCGCGCCAAGCTGATGCGCGAGACCTGCCACGAGGTGCTCGAAGAGCTCGGACTGGCGAACGACCGCCTGTTCAAGCTCGCCATGGCGCTGGAGAAGATCGCGCTCGAGGACGACTACTTCGTGTCGCGCAAGCTCTATCCGAACGTCGATTTCTACTCCGGCATCGTGCAGCGCGCGCTCGGCATCCCGGTGAGCATGTTCACCTGCATCTTCGCGCTGGCGCGCACCGTAGGCTGGATCGCGCAATGGAACGAGATGGTCGGTGACCCGGACCAGAAGATCGGCCGGCCGCGCCAGCTGTACAGAGGGGCGACGCGGCGGGAAGTGCAGCCGATCGACCGGAGGTGAGCGCCATGATGAAGGATCTGCTCGGCAACTCGTACCTGTTCGGCGGCAACGCGCCGTTCATCGAGGAACTCTACGAGCAGTACCTGTCCAACCCCGGCTCGGTGCCCGGGGAGTGGCGCGAATATTTCGACCAGATGCAGCAGCTGCCGGGAGCGGTGGGCGCGGCGCGCGACGTCGCGCATGCGCCGGTGGTCGAATCCTTCGTGCAGCGCGCCCGGACGGGCGAGCTGGCCGGTCGCGGCGCGCCGCAGATCGACGTCGCGCACGAGCGCCTGCAGGTCTCCGCGCTGCTGCTCATCACCGCTTACCGCATTGCCGGTGCGCGCTGGGCGACGCTCGATCCGCTCAAGCGCATGGCGAGGCCGGCGGCGCCCGAGCTCGAGGCGGCCTATTACGACCTGAAGGAGGCGGACCTTGACCGGGAGGTGAACGCCGGTTCCTTCGTCGGTCTGGACCGCACCACGCTCAGGAACCTCATCCAGGCGCTGCGCGACACCTACTGCGGCAACGTGGGCTACGAGTACATGTTCATCAGCGACCGCGGCCAGCGCGACTGGATCCAGCAGCGCATCGAGCCGCTGCGCGGCACGCCGCGCTACGCCCCCGAAGTGCAGAAACGCCTGCTACAGAAGCTAACCGAGGCCGAGCAGCTCGAGCGCTACCTGCACACGCGCTATGTCGGGCAGAAGCGCTTTTCGCTCGAGGGCGGCGAGAGCCTGATCCCGTCGATAGACGAGCTGATCCAGCGCGCCGGGGCGGCCGGGGTGCAGGAGTTCGTGATCGGCATGGCGCACCGCGGTCGGCTGAACGTGCTGGTGAACGTCCTCGGCAAGGCGCCGCAGGAGCTGTTCCTCGAGTTCGAGGGCAAGCAGGCGCATGAGCTCATGGCGGGGGACGTGAAGTACCACAACGGCTTCTCCTCGGACATCTCGACGCAGGGCGGGCCGGTGCACATCTCGCTCGCCTTCAATCCTTCGCACCTCGAGATCGTGAACCCCGTGGTCGAAGGCTCGGTGCGCGCGCGCCAGCGCCGGCGCGACGACAAGACCGGGGCGGAGGTGCTGCCGATCCTGATCCACGGCGACGCCGCGTTCGCGGGCCAGGGCGTGGTGATGGAGACGCTGAACCTCTCGGGCACGCGCGGCTACGGCACCGGCGGCACGGTGCACATCGTGGTCAACAACCAGATCGGCTTCACCACCTCGGACCCGCGCGACACGCGCTCCACCATCTACTGCACCGACGTGGCGAAAATGGTCGAGGCGCCGATCTTCCACGTGAACGGCGACGACGCCGACGCGGTGCTGTTCGTGACGCAGCTCGCGCTCGACTTCCGCCAGCAGTTCAAGAAGGACGTGGTGATCGACCTGGTGTGCTTCCGCAAGCTCGGCCACAACGAGCAGGACGAGCCGTTCGTCACGCAGCCGCTCATGTACAAGAAGATCGGCCAGCACCCCGGCACGCGCAAGCTGTACGCCGACAGGCTGGCGGCGCAGGGCGTGATCCAAGCCGGCGAGGCCGAAGAGATGATCAAGCAGTACCGCGCCGACCTGGACGCGGGCAGGCTGAGCGCCAACCCGGTGATCTCGAATTTCAAGAGCAAGTTCGCGGTCGACTGGGCGCCGTTCCTGAACACCAAATGGACCGACGCGGCGGACACGCACGTGCCGCTCGCCGAGCTGCAGCGGCTGGCCGAGCGCGTCACGTCGGTGCCCGAGGACTTCAAGCTGCACCCGAGCGTCGAGCGGGTGATCCAGGCGCGCAAGCAGATGGCCGAAGGCAAGCTGCCGGTCGACTGGGGCATGGCTGAGACGCTCGCCTACGCGAGCCTGCTGTCAAACGGCTACGACGTGCGCCTGTCGGGGCAGGACAGCGGCCGCGGCACCTTCGCGCACCGCCATGCGGTGCTGCACGACCAGGACCGCGAGCGCTGGGACCAGGGCACTTACACACCGCTGTCCAACATCTCCAAGGACCAGGGCTCGTTCGTGGTGATCGACTCGGTGCTCTCGGAGGAGGCGGTGCTCGGCTTCGAGTACGGCTACGCGACCGCCGAGCCCAACGCCCTGGTCATCTGGGAGGCCCAGTTCGGCGACTTCGCCAACGGCGCGCAAGTGGTGGTGGACCAGTTCATCAGCTCGGGCGAGGCGAAGTGGGGCCGCGTTTGCGGCCTGACGATGTTCCTGCCGCACGGCTACGAAGGTCAGGGCCCCGAGCACTCCTCGGCGCGGCTGGAGCGCTACCTGCAGCTGTGCGCCGAGCACAACATGCAGGTCTGCGTGCCGTCGAACGCTTCGCAGATCTTTCATCTGCTCAGACGCCAGATGCTGCGCCCGTTCAGAAAGCCGCTGGTGGTGCTCACGCCCAAGTCCCTGCTGCGCAAGAAGGAAGCCTCGGTGCCGATCAGGGATCTCGCCAGCGGGTCGTTCCTCACCGTGGTGCCTGAAATCGATGCGCTCGAGCCGAAGGAGGTGACGCGCGTCATCGCCTGCTGTGGCAAGGTGTACTACGACCTGCTCGGCGTGCGGCGCGAGCGGCGCCACGATAACGTGGCGATCATCCGCGTCGAGCAGCTCTATCCGTTCCCGCACAAGCAGTTCGCGGCCGAGCTGAAACGCTATCCGAACGCGCGCGAGGTCGTCTGGTGCCAGGAGGAGCCGCAGAACCAGGGGGCCTGGTACCAGAGCGCGCATTACTTCAACGAGAACAAGCGCCCGGAGCAGAAGCTTTACTACGCGGGACGGCCCCCGTCGGCCGCGCCGGCCGGGGGGTACCTGAGCAAGCACCAGGCGCGCCAGGCGGCGGTCATCGACATGGCATTCGGGAAGTTCAAATAGCAGGCAGAATCTGACGCATTGCCCGGCGCGTTACGCGCTGGTTTTTCGCCAACCCGGGCGAGGCTTGGCCGGACCCGGGGAAAAATCGAACGGGAGAGTGAAGTGATCGTCGAGGTGAAGGTGCCGCAGCTCTCGGAGTCGGTCTCCGAGGCGACTTTGCTCGAGTGGCACAAGAAGGAAGGCGAGCCGGTGTCGCGGGACGAGAACTTGATCGACATCGAGACCGACAAGGTGGTCATGGAACTGCCGGCGCCCGCCGACGGCGTGCTGACCAAGATCATGAAGCAGACCGGCGGCGCAGTGAGCGCCGGCGAGGTGATCGCGACCATCGATACGGATGCGCGCGCAAGCGCCGCGCCGGCCGCGGCCGCGCCGGTGGCGAAGCCGGCGCCCGCGCCGCACACAGCCGCGCCGAGCGCCAGGCAGGCGCCGCCGGTGATGCCCGCGGCGCAGAAGCTCGCGGCCGAGCAGGGCATCGACACGGCGCGAATCCAGGGCAGCGGCCGCGACGGGCGCGTCACCAAGGCCGACGTGCTGGCGCACGTCGGCAAGCCGGGGTCGTTCGCGGCGGCTCAGGTTGAAGCACCTACTCCCCCGAAACTCCCCTTGACGCAGCCCGCGACGCCGATCGACGTCGAGCGCGTGCTCGGCAACCGGCCGGAGCAGCGCGTGCCAATGTCGCGCCTGCGCGCGCGCATTGCCGAGCGCCTGGTGCAGTCGCAGTCTACGGCAGCGATCCTGACGACCTTCAACGAGGTCAACATGCAGCCGGTGATGGACATGCGGCGCAGGTATCAGGAGCGCTTCGAGAAGGAGCACGGAGTCAAGCTTGGGTTCATGTCGTTCTTCGTCAAGGCCGCGGTCGCCGCGCTGAAGAAGTACCCGGTGGTGAACGCCTCGGTAGACGGCAACGACATCGTGTATCACGGCTATTTCGACATCGGCATCGCGGTGGGCAGCCCGCGCGGACTGGTGGTCCCGATCGTGCGCGACTGCGACCAGCTATCCTTCGCCGCGATCGAGAAGAAGATCGCCGATTTCGGCAAGCGTGCGCAGGACGGCAAGCTCGGCATCGAGGAGCTGACCGGCGGCACGTTCTCGATTTCGAACGGCGGCGTGTTCGGCTCGCTGCTCTCTACCCCGATCATCAATCCGCCGCAGTCGGCGATCCTCGGCGTGCACGTCACGAAGGAGCGCCCGGTGGTGGAGAACGGGCAGATCGTCATCCGCCCGATGAACTACCTGGCGCTGTCCTACGACCACCGCATCGTCGACGGCCGCGAGGCGGTGCTGTTCCTGGTGGCGCTCAAGGAGGCGCTGGAGGACCCGGCGCGACTGGTCCTCGAAATTTGACGCCGTGTCGCTCGCCGACGAGATCGCCAAGCTTCACGAGCTGCTCGAAAAGGGCGCGCTCACGAAGGCCGAATTCGAGCGCGCGAAGGCTCGCCTGATCGACGGTACCGCGTCGGAAACGGGCGCTGGTCCCGCGATCAACCGCTTGCGGCTGTCGCAGACGGACCGGTGGATCGCGGGCGTGTGCGGCGGGCTCGGGCGCGTCACGGGCCTCGAGAGCTGGGTGTGGCGCATCCTGTTCGTGCTCGGGTTGGTGTTCGGGGGCTTCACCTTATTCGCGTACGTAGTTCTCTGGATCTTCGTGCCGCGCGAGCGGCAGTAGGGATAAGCCATGGCGCAAAGTTTCGACGTGGTGGTGATCGGCGCGGGGCCGGCGGGCTACATCGCGGCGATCCGCGCCGCGCAGCTCGGGCTCGCGACCGCGTGCATCGAGAACTGGAAGACGCCGGACGGCCAATATGCGCTGGGCGGGACTTGCCTGAACGTCGGCTGCATCCCCTCCAAGGCGCTGCTCGAGTCCTCCGAGAACTACGAGCGCGTGCAGCACAAGTTCAAGGTGCACGGCATTCACGCGAGCGGCGTGAAGCTCGACCTGGCCGCCATGCAGGCGCGCAAGGACAAGATCGTGCGCAAGATGACCGGCGGCATCGCCGGCTTGTTCAAGAAGAACAAGGTGACCTGGCTGCAGGGCCACGGCAGGTTGCTGTCGGGCGGCACCACCTGGAAGGTGGAGGTCAAGGGAGACAGCGGCGCCGAGACCGTCGAGGCGAAGAACGTGATCATCGCCACGGGGTCGAAGGCGCGCCATCTGCCCGGCGTGCCGGTCGACAACAAGCTCATTTGCGACAACGAGGGCGCGCTCGCCTTCGATGCTGTCCCGGCGCGCCTCGGCGTGATCGGCGCCGGCGTGATCGGGCTGGAGCTCGGCAGCGTGTGGCGCCGGCTGGGGGCGCAGGTCAAGATTCTCGAGGTGCTGCCCAGCTTCCTTGCCGTGGCCGACGAGGCCATCGCGCAGGAGGCGTGGAAGATCTTCACGCAGGAGCAGGGACTCGACATCGAGCTGGGGGTCGTCGTTGGGTCCGTAACGCAATCAAAGAAAACTCTTACGGTTCAATACGCTACACAAGATAACTCATCTAGAACATTGGAAGTGGATCGGCTCATCGTATCGGTCGGCCGGGTGCCGAACACCGACGACCTGGGAGCCGAGAACGTGGGCCTCAAAATCGACGCGCGCGGCCTGATCGAGGTCGACAAGAATTGCCGCACGAGTCTGCCGCGGGTGTTCGCGATCGGCGACGTCGTGCGCGGCCCGATGCTAGCGCACAAGGGCGAGGACGAGGGCGTGATGGTTGCCGAGATCATCGCCGGGCAGCGCGGCCATGTTAACTACGACGCGATTCCCTGGGTGATCTATACGGCGCCGGAAATCGCCTGGGTCGGCAAGACCGAGAAGCAGCTGAAGGACGCGGGCGTGAGCTACCGCGCGGGGCGCTTCCCGTTCGCCTACAACGGCCGGGCGCTCGGCCGGGACGAGCCCGAAGGCTTCATCAAGGTGCTGGCCGACGCTGCGAGCGACCGGGTGCTCGGCGTGCATGCGATCGGCGGCCAGGCCTCCGAGCTGATCGCCGAGGCGGTGATGGCGATCGAGTTCGGCGCATCCTCGGAGGACATTGCGCGCATCTGCCACGCGCACCCGTCGATGTCCGAAGTCATGCGCGAGGCGGCGCTCGCGGTAGACAAACGTTCGCTGAACGGGTGAACCATGCGACGAATACTGATCTTGATCCTCGCGCTTGCCTTGCAGGGCGCACTGCTCCCGGGCTGCGTGGTCTATGAGCCTTATCCGGCTGCGCCCTCGAACTTCGACCGGGCGTGGAATGCCGCGCTCGGCGGCGTGCAGGACGCGGGCGTGCAGGTGACCGCCGCCGAGCCGGCGACGGGGCTCATTCGCGGCACCAAGGATGGCATCGACGTGACGGTGGTCGTGGCGCGCCAGGCAGATGGGAGCGTGCGCGTCCAGTTCGACGCGAAAGGCGCGACTCAGCGCGACCCGGGGCTAAGCCAGCGCTTTTCCCAGGCGTACGACCGGCGCATGGGCCGGTGACCCGGCCGCCGGTCGCGCATGCCTCGATGAACGCTGCGACGGGCCTCGACGTCGTTTCGCTCTACCGCCAGCAGGTCGCGAGCCGGGGCTTCGTCTCCGACGCCGCGCAATGGCGCGCGGTAGAGCGCCTGCAGCGCCTGTACGAGGACTGGCGCGCGTACAAGGCGCGCCGCAGCACGGCGCTCAGGCGCCTGCTGGTCAAGCCGGCGCTTCCCCGGGGCGTGTACCTGTGGGGCGGCGTCGGGCGCGGCAAGAGCTTCCTCATGGACAGTTTCTTCCTCTGCGTGCCGCTGGTGAGGAAGCGCAGGGTGCATTTCCACCATTTCATGCGCGAGCTGCACCGCGAGCTGGATCAGCTGAAGGGCATCGAGGACCCGCTCGCGGCCGCCGCCGAGCGCACGGCGCGCCGCTGGCGCCTCATTTGCTTCGACGAGTTCCATGTCTCCGACATTGCCGACGCGATGATCCTCGGGCGCTACCTCGAGCAGGTGATGGAGCGCGGCGTGGTGATGTGCGTGACCTCGAACTACGCGCCGGGCGCGCTCTATCCGAACGGCCTGCAGCGAGAGCGCTTCCAGCCGGCGATCGGGCTGCTCGAGTCCCGTCTCGACGTGCTCGAAGTGGACGGCGGCGTGGACTACCGTCGGCGCAAGCTAGAGCGGCTCAGGGTCTACCACACCGGGCCGCAGGCGGAGGCCGAGCTGGCGCGCATCTTCGAGGCGCTCAGGGACGTGGAAGAGGAGCGGCACGCGCTCGACGTCGAGGGCCGGCACATCGCCTACCGCAAGCGCGCCGGCGGCCTGGCGTGGTTCGACTTCAAGGCGCTGTGCGAGGGGCCGCGCTCGTACGCCGACTACGTCGACCTCGCCAGGCGCTTCCACACCCTGATCCTGTCCGGCGTGCCGCGCATGTCGGCGCGCAATGCCGACGCTGCGCGCCGCTTCACGTGGCTGGTCGACGTGCTGTACGACGACCGCGTCAAGCTGGCCGTCGCGGCCGAGGCGCGCCCCGAGGAGCTGTTCGTGGAAGGCGAGCACAGCGCCGAGTTCGCGCGCACCGTGAGCCGGCTGCACGAGATGCAAGCCGCCGAGTACCTGCAAAGCGAGCGCGCGCAGCGTTAAGATCGCGTGCGGAGGACGAGATGGCCAAGTTCAAGGCGTTCAGGATCAGCGAAGTCGACAAGAAGGTGCAGGCCGGGTTCGTCGAGTACGGGCTCGACGATCTCGACCCGGGCGAGGTGGTCGTCAAGGTCGCCTACTCGGACGTGAACTACAAGGACGCGTTGGCCGCGACCGGCAAAGGACGCATCCTGCTGCGCCCGTCGTGCATCGGCGGCATCGACTTTTCGGGCACCGTCGTGTCCTCGAGCGACGCGCGCTTCGCCAAGGGCGACGCGGTGCTCGCGACCGGGTTCGATATCGGAGTCAAGCATCACGGCGGCTACGCGGAATACGCGCGCGTGCCGGCCGACTGGCTGGTGAAGCTGCCGAAAGGACTCACGCTGTGGGACGCGATGGCGTTCGGCACCGCGGGATTCACCGCGGGCCTGGCGATCGTGCGCATGGAGCAGAACGGCCTGAAGCCCGCAAACGGGCCGGTGATCGTCGACGGCGCCACGGGCGGGGTCGGCTCGATCGCGGTCGACGCACTCGCGCGGCTGGGCTACGAGGTGGTGGCGCTCACCGGCAAGGCGAACGAGGCCGACTACCTGAAGAAGCTCGGCGCGAAGGAGGTGCGGCTGCGCGGCGAGCTCGACCTTGCGAAGGTCCGCCCGCTGGACAAGGCGACCTGGGCCGGCGCGGTGGACAATCTCGGCGGCGAGGTGCTCGCCTGGATGGCGAGCACCATGAAGGTCGGCGGCTGCATCGCCTCGATCGGCCTGGCGGCGAGCACCACGCTGAACACCACCGTGCTGCCGTTCATCCTGCGCGGCGTGAGCCTGCTGGGCGTCGACTCGGTGAATTGCCCGATGCCGTTGCGCGAGGAGGTGTGGCGCCGCCTGGCGGGCGATATGCGGCCGGCGCATCTCAAGGAGCTGGCGCGCACCATCGCGTTTGCCGAGCTGCCGTCGGTATTCGACAAGTTTGTCTCCGCGCAAATCCGGGGCAGGGTGGTCGTCGATCTGAACGCCTAGAATTTGCGCGAGGAGGAAGACATGGCCAACTACCGAGATTTCCATCGCCGCTCGCTCGAGGACCGCGACGCGTTCTGGACGGAGCAGGCCAAGCTGGTGCACTGGCAGAAGCCCTTCACCAAAGTGCTCGATTACTCGCGCCCGCCGTTCGCCAAGTGGTTCGTCGGCGGCGAAACGAACCTTTGCTACAACGCGGTCGACAGGCATCTGGCGGCGCGCGCGAAGCAGGCGGCGCTGGTATTCGTCTCGACCGAGACCGACGAGGAGAAGAGCTTCACGTTCGAGGAACTGCACCGCGAGGTGCAGCGCACGGCGGCGATGATGCAGTCGCTCGGCGTGCGGAAAGGCGACCGCGTGATCATCTACATGCCGATGATCCCGGAGGCTTGCTTCGCGATCCTCGCCTGCGCGCGACTCGGGGCGGTGCACTCTGTGGTGTTCGGTGGCTTTGCGGCGGCGAGCCTCGCCGCGCGCATCGACGACGCGCGGCCGAGCTTGATGATCACCGCCGACGGCGGAAGCCGCATGGGCAAGGCGGTGCTGTACAAGACGCTGGTGGACGAGTCGATCCGGCTGGCCAAGCATCCACCGCAGAGGGTGTTGATCTACCGGCGCGGGCTCGATCCGAACATGCCGGTCGTTCCGGGGCGCGACGTCGACTGGAAGGAACTGGCCGCGAAACACGTCGGCGCGCAGGTGCCTTGCGCCTGGCTCGAGTCGAGCGAGCCATCCTACATCCTGTACACCTCCGGCACCACGGGCAAGCCGAAGGGCGTGCAGCGCGATGTCGGCGGCTACGCGGTCGCGCTCGCTTCTTCGATGAAGCTCATCTTCTGCGGCAATGCGGGCGAGACGATGTTCACGACCTCCGACATCGGCTGGGTGGTCGGGCACTCGTACATCATCTACGGACCACTCATCGCGGGCATGACGACCATCATGTACGAGGGAGTGCCGGTCCGTCCCGACGCGGGCATCTGGTGGAAGCTCGTCGAGAAGTACAAGGCGAGCGTGATGTTTTCGGCGCCGACCGCGATCCGCGTGCTGAAGAAGCAGGACCCGGCGTACCTCAGGAAGTACGACGTGTCCTCGCTCAGGCACCTGTTCCTGGCAGGCGAACCGCTGGACGAGCCGACGCACCGCTGGATCGCGGACGCGCTCAAGATCCCGGTAATCGACCACTACTGGCAGACCGAGACCGGCTGGCCGATCCTGTCGGCGGTGCCGGGCGTGGAGAACACGCCGATCAAGTTCGGCAGCCCCTCGTTTCCGGTGTACGGCTACGACCTGCGGCTGCTGCGCGAGTCGGACGCGAGCGAGGCGGGGCCAGACGAGAAGGCGGTGGTGACGATCGTGCCGCCTCTGCCGCCAGGCTGCATGACGACCATCTGGGGCGACGACGAGCGCTACGTGAAGACGTATTTCTCGACTTTCTCCAAGAAGCGCGTGTATTCGACCTTCGACTGGGGCATCCGCGACAAGGACGGCTACTACTTCATCCTCGGGCGCACGGACGACGTGATCAACGTCGCCGGCCACCGCCTCGGAACGCGCGAGATCGAAGAGGCCATCAACATGCACCCCAATATCGCGGAGTGCGCCGTGGTCGGAGTGGAGGACTCGTTGAAGGGCCAGATGCCGCTCGCCTTCGCAGTCGCGAAGACCGCGGTCGAAGACGGGAGAAAGCTCGAGAAGGAAGTCATGGAGACCGTCGACAAGCAGCTGGGCGCGATCGGACGACCGCGTGCGGTGCATTTCGTTACGCTGCTGCCCAAGACGCGCTCTGGAAAGACGCTGCGCCGCTCGATCCAGGCGCTCGCGGAGGGGCGCGATCCGGGCGATCTCACGACGATCGAGGACCCCGGGGCGCTCGAACAGATTCGAATCGCACTGAAGGAATCGACCAAAGCATGAAGACTCGCCCCGAATTGACGCTGGAAGACTGCAAGAAGATGAGCGCCGCGGCGGAAGCCGAGGCGCGGCGCAACAAGTGGAACGTCGCGATCGCGATTCTCGACGACGGCGGGCACCTGCTGCACCTGGTGCGCATGGACGGAGCGACGCCCGCCAACGCCGAAATCGCTGTGCAGAAGGCGCGCACCGCGGCGACCACGCGGCGTTCGAGCAAGATGTGGGAGGAGCGCGTCGCCGGCGGGCGCCTGGTGATGATGAAGATGCCGGTGCTCCCGGTGCAGGGCGGATTGCCGATCATCTACGAAGGCACCTGCGTCGGCGGAATCGGCGCCTCGGGCGTGCAGTCGCACGAGGACGAGCAGATCGTGCAGGCCGGCATCGACGCCTTGCTCAAGGGCTAGCGCGTGGAGCGCGCGAAGGCCACGTCGCGCGTATTCATTGACAACGAGCGCGCGCGCGTCACCGAGTGGCGCTTCGCGCCGGGCGCCGCGACCGGCTGGCACCGGCACGAGCACGACTACGTCGTGGTGCCGATGCTCGACGGGCGGCTGGAGCTGATCGAGCCTGACGGCGCGCGATTTTCCGACCTGCGCAAGGGCGTGCCCTACTTCCGTGGCGCCGGCGTCGAGCACGACGTGGTGAACGCGAACGACTTCGACTATCTGTTCGTCGAAATCGAATTCAAGCGCTAAATCGGCGCCTGGGGGGAACTGCCGCCGCACGCGCGCTGTCCGCTAGGTTGGTAGCATCCGTTCACACCTAGCAAAGGAGCGCCCAATGGCCGATCACACACGCATTCGCGAGCAACGGTCCCAGCCGTCAGGAGTCGCGCGCAAGTCCGCGGCACAGGCCAAGCTTACATTTCCGATGAAATCCGCGGCGGGCGTGCGCATCGCCCTGCCGCCGCTGCCCTACGCGGAGGACGCCCTGGAGCCCGTCGTTTCGCGCGAGACCATCGGCTATCACTACGGAAAACACCACAAGGCCTATGTGGACAAGTTGAACCAGCTGATCGAAGGCACGCCATACGCTGACATGCCGCTGGAGCAGATCATCCGCGATGGCGCGAAGGGTCCCTCGCGGGGCGCGCTCTTCAACAACGCTGCGCAGAGCTGGAACCATTGGTTCTACTGGCTGAGCCTGAATCCGGCCGGCGGCGGCAAACCCGGCGGCGCGCTGGCGCGCAGGATCGCGCAGGACTTCGGCGATTTCGAGAGCTTCGTCAACGAGCTGAAGCAGGCGGCGATCGGACAGTTCGGCAGCGGCTGGGCGTGGGTGGTGCAGGACGAGGGCAAGCTCAAAGTGACGACGACCTCGAACGCCGATACGCCGATCGCACACGGCTTGACACCGCTGCTAGCGCTCGACGTGTGGGAGCACGCCTACTACGTCGACTATCGCAACCGCCGGCCCGACTACGTTGCGGCCGTGATCGAGCGCCTGCTCGACTGGGAGTTCGCCGAGCGCAACATGGCCGCGTGAGTGGCGCGCGGGGTTCTCAGGGCAAGGCGATCAGCTTCGCCTCGCACAGGGCCGCGATCTGGTCCCGGGTGTAGCCGAGCCCTGAGAGTAGCTCGCGCGCCCCCTCGCCGACCGCCGGCGGGTCGCTGCGTTTGGGCAGGTGCTCGCCGTCGAAAGCGATCGGCAGCCCGGGCACGTGGATCGCGCGCCCCGAGGGCAGCTGCGTCTCGTGCAGTCCGCCCGAGGCGTTCAGGTGCGGGTCGCCGAGCAGGTCCCAGGGCTTGGCGATCGGCGCATAAGGCAGGCCGATGCGCTCGAGCCTGGCCTCGAGGTCCGGCCGGGAGTAGCGCTTCAGCAGCTCCGCGAGCCGCGGCAGCAGCCAGCTGCGCTCGCGCACCCGCGCGCCGTTCGACTGCAGGCGCGCGTCCGCGGCCAGTTCGGAGGCGCCGAACTCGCGGCAGAAGATCTGCCATTGCGTGTCGGTGACCACGCCGACGAACAGGCGGTCGCCGTCGCCGGTCTCGAAGATGTCGTAGACGCCCCAGGCGGGCCGCTTGACCGACATCGGCGGCGGCGCCTCGCCCGTGATCTCGTACTGCGCCATATGCTGCGCGACGAGATAAGCGGTGCTCTCATACAGAGCGCTCGTCACGCGCCCGCCGCGACCGGTGGTGTCGCGCTCGCGCAATGCGGCGAGCACCGCCACCGCGCCGAAGGTGCCGCCCAGGATGTCGACCACGGAAGAGCCGGCGCGCAGCGGCCGCTCGGGAAGGCCTGTCATGTAGGCGAGCCCGCCCATCATCTGTACGACCTCGTCGAGCGCCGCGCGGTGCTGATAGGGGCCGTCGAGAAAGCCCTTGAGCGAGCAATAGATAAGGCGCGGGTTGCGCGCCGCGAGCGCGGCATAGCCGAAGCCGAGCTTGTCCAGCGCGCCCGGCCGGAAGTTCTCGCTCAGCACGTCAGCGGTGTCGAGCAGCCTGAGCACCAGCTCGCGGCCGGCATCGCTCTTCAGATCGACCGCCAGGCTCTTCTTGTTGCGGTTGAAGACCGGAAAGAAGCCCGCGCCGGCCGCTTCCAGGCGGCGCGTGTTGTCGCCCTCGAGCGGCTCGACCTTGATCACTTCCGCGCCGAGATCGGCGAGCACCAGGCCGCAGCTCGGTCCCATCACCATGTGTGCGAACTCGACGACCCGCACGCCGTCGAGCGGCAGGTGCTTCATGCGGCGCGCTTGAAGTTCTTGGGCAGCCCTGCCTGCGGCGTGTGGCCGTAAACGGGCTCGTCGGGCAGGCCGCCCACCAGCACTTCGCGCGCAGCCATCAGGCGGTCGAAATCGACCCCGGTGGACAGGCCCATGCTCTCAAACATGAACACCAGGTCCTCGGTGATCACGTTGCCGCTCGCGCCCGGAGCGAACGGACAGCCGCCGAGGCCGCCCATCGACGAATCGAAGTGGCGCACGCCTTCCTCGTAGGCGGCGAGCGCGTTCGCCAGGCCGAGGCCGCGCGTGTTGTGGAAGTGCGCCCCTTCGAGCTTGTCGCCGATCTCCTTCTTCACGCGGGCGAACACGCGCCGCACCTGGGCGGGGTTCGCATAACCGACCGTGTCGGCGAGCGCGACGCAGTCGCAGAACTCGGCGAGCGCCACGGCGATGCGCAGCACGTCGTCCTCGGGCACTTCGCCCTGCATCGTGCAGCCGAACGCCGTGGACACGGCGCCCTCGATCTCGGGGCCGTCACGGCCGCGCAGCGCGTGGCACTTGCGCACCTCCTCGACCATCAGCTCGGGCGTCATGCGCACGTTGGCGAGGCTGTGCGCGCGGCTCGCGGATACCGGGAAGGTGATCTTGTGTGCGCCCGCCAGCACCGCGCGCTCGAAGCCCTTCACGTTGGGCGCCAGCGCGACCACGCGCAGCCCCGCAATGCCGCGCGCATGCGCGACGATCTCGCCCGTGTCGGCCATCGCGGGAATGAGCTTCGGCGGCACGAACGAGCCGACCTCGATCTCCTGCAGTCCGGCCGCCGCGAGAGCGCTGACCCAGCGCTTCTTCGCTTCGGTCGGCATCAGGTGGTGGGCATTCTGCAGCCCATCGCGCGGGCCGACCTCGCAGATATGGATGTCGGGCATGGTGACCTCCCTCGGGAAGACGGATTCTAGCGCCCGCGGCGCCGCTCGATCGCGCCGATCGCGAAACCGCAGGCCGCGCCGCAGGCGGCGAAAGCGAGCATGGCGGAGAGCGACGCCGCCCAACCGCCGTAGCGCGAGGCGAGCCAGGCGAGCACGATCGGGCCGAAGAACTGACCGGCCTGCGAGCTCTGCATCGCCATGCCGTTTGTGGTGGCGATATGCTGCGGCGTGCGGGCGTGCACCGCAACCCCGGAGAACACCGCGGCCGGGATGACCCCGGCGCAGCTCGAGAACACCAGCACTAGGGCAAAGCGCGCGGCGTCCGGCAGGACATCGAGCAGCATCCCGGTCGAGCATGTTCCCATGATGGCGAAGGCGGTGACCGTGAGCGGGCCGCGCCGCACGCCATGGGCCACCAGCCAGCCGCCGGCGAGGTTGCCGGGCACGTTGATCAGCACCATTATCGCGGTGAGCAGCGCGGCCGTCGCAGTCGAG
This sequence comes from Burkholderiales bacterium, assembly GCA_035310985.1. Lineage (GTDB taxonomy): Bacteria > Pseudomonadota > Gammaproteobacteria > Burkholderiales > SG8-39 > DAHVFK01. The sequence goes on along the minus strand of DATGDH010000032.1, from coordinate 9,223 downwards.
CCGCCGCGCTGTTCGACCACGAAGGTCGGCAGCCAGATCATGACCGAGGTCCACTGCGCGACGTAGAACGCGAAGATGAGCGCCAGGGCAATGCTGCCGGGCTGCGCGAGCGATTCCATGACGAGTCGCAGGGAGGCCACCGAGCCGTGCGGCGGCGCGACTGCGTAGCGCGCCACCAGAGCGAAGGAGAGCGCGGCGGCGAGCGCCAGCGCGATCCACAGCCCGCGCCAACCGAAAGCCCCGATCGCGAGCGGCGCGGCGAGCAGCGCGATGCTGCCGCCCGAGGGCATGTACGCGCTCCATAGGCCGAGCGCCTTGGCGCGTGCGCGCGGAGAAGGCGCCGCGCGTGCCATGAGCGCGGCGCCTGCAACGGTGAAGAGGATGAAGCCGGCGCCTTCCACGAAGCGCCCCGCGAGCAGCGACGCGAAGCTCCACGACGCGGCGCCGAATAGGCCGCCGCCGCACATCACCGCGAGGCCCGCAAGCGCCAGGCGCTTGGGCCCGAATCGGTCGGCGAGCACTCCGGCGAGCATGCCCGCGAGGCCGCCCATTACGTTCAGCATGGTGGCGATGAATCCGGACTGGACCAGGCTCAGGCCCAGGTTCTCGCGCAGGATGGGAAGCGCGGGCGGCACCTTGGTGATGTAGGCGCCGGCGACGAGGCCTCCCGCGAACACCGCCCAGACCGCTGGCCAGCGCGTGGCCGTGGATTCGTCCAAGCGGCGCGCTCAGGCCGCGGTGACGGGGAGCTTGAACTCCCGGATGCGCTTCTCCCACTCTGCCGGGCCGCTCTGGTGGACGGCCGCGCCGCGCGCATCGACCGCCACCGTGACCGGCATGTCGCGCACCTCGAACTCGTAGATCGCCTCCATGCCGAGGTCCTCGAAGGCGAGCACGCGCGACTTGCGGATCGCCTTCGAGACGAGGTAGGCGGCGCCGCCGACCGCCATCAGGTAGGCGGCCTTGTGCTTGCGGATCGCCTCGATCGCCTTGGGCCCGCGCTCGGCCTTGCCGACCATGGCCACCAGGCCAGTGCGCCCGAGCATCGTCTCGGTGAACTTGTCCATGCGGGTCGAAGTCGTGGGCCCTGCCGGCCCCACGATTTCGTCGCGCACCGGATCGACCGGGCCGACGTAGTAGATGGCGCGATTGGTGAAGTCGACCGGCAGCCGCTCGCCGCGCTCGAGCATGTCCTGGATGCGCTTGTGCGCCGCGTCGCGGCCCGTGAGTAGCTTGCCGGAGAGCAGCAGGCGCTCGCCAGGCTGCCAGGCGGCGACCTCATCACGCGTCAGCGCGTCGAGATTAACCTTGCGCGCGCTCGCATCCGGCTTCCACGTGACGTCGGGCCAGTCGGAGAGCTTCGGTTGCTCGAATTCCGCAGGGCCGGAGCCGTCGAGCACGAAATGCGCGTGACGGGTCGCGGCACAGTTCGGAATCATCGCCACAGGCTGGTTCGCGGCGTGCGTCGGGTAGGTGAGGATCTTGACGTCGAGCACCGTCGAGAGGCCGCCAAGCCCTTGCGCCCCGATGCCGAGCGCATTCACCTTGTCGTACAGCTCGACGCGCAATTCCTCGACTTTCGTCTTCGGCCCGCGCGCCTTGAGCTCGGCCATGTCGATAGGCGCCATGAGCGACTCCTTGGCCATCAGCATCGCCTTCTCGGCGGTGCCGCCGATGCCGATGCCGAGCATTCCCGGCGGGCACCAGCCCGCGCCCATCGTCGGCACGGTTTTCAGTACCCAGTCGACGATCGAGTCGGAGGGGTTGAGCATGACGAATTTCGACTTCGCCTCCGAGCCGCCGCCCTTGGCGGCCACGTCGACTTCCACCTCGGCGCCCGGCACGACCTGCATGTGGATGACCGCGGGCGTGTTGTCGCGGGTGTTGCGGCGGCCGAATGCGGGATCGTCCAGCACCGAGGCGCGCAGCTTGTTCTCCGGATCGAGATACGCGCGGCGCACGCCTTCGTTCACCATGTCCTCGACGGACATCTTGGCGTCCCAGCGCAAGTCCATGCCGATCTTCAGGAAGACGTTGACGATGCCGGTGTCCTGGCAAATGGGGCGATGCCCCTCGGCGCACATACGCGAGTTCGTGAGAATCTGCGCGATCGCGTCCTTGGCTGCCGGCGATTGCTCGCGCTCATACGCGCGCGCCAGCGCGCGGATGTAATCGGCGGGATGGTAATAGGAGATGAACTGCAAGGCGTCGGCGACGCTCTGCACCAGGTCTACCTGCTTGATGGCGGTCATGGCGGTTCCGGAAAGCCTTTAAAATGTAGCATACGATGGATTTCACCGGAGGAGGATAGCGATGGCCAACATCGAGTCGGTGCTCCAGGAGACCAGGGTCTTCCCGCCTACCGCGGAGTTCGTCAAGCAGGCCAACATCTCCGGCATGGAGGCCTACCGGAAGATGTGCGCGGAGGCGGAGAAGGACTTCGCGGGCTTCTGGGCGAAGCTCGCCAAGGAGCACCTGCTGTGGCACAAGCCCTTCACCAAGACGCTGGACGAGTCGAATGCGCCGTTCTTCAAGTGGTTCTACGACGGCGAACTGAACGCGTCCTACAACTGCCTCGACAGGCATCTCAAGTCGCAACCGAACAAGGTGGCGATTATCTTCGAGGCGGACGACGGCAAGGTCACGAGGATCACCTACAAGGAGCTCCATCGCGAGGTCTGCCGTTTCGCGAACGCGCTCAAGAGCCACGGCATCAAGACGGGCGATCGCGTGCTGATCTACATGCCGATGTCGATCCAGGTGGTGGTGGCGATGCAAGCGTGCGCGCGCATCGGCGCCACGCATTCGGTGGTATTTGGCGGATTCTCGGCAAAGAGCCTTCAGGAGCGGATCATCGACGCCGGAGCCACCGAAGTCATCACCGCAGACGGGCAGTTCCGCGGAGGCAGGGAGATCCCGCTCAAACCGGTGGTCGACGAAGCATTCGCCATGGGCGGGTGCGAGCACGTGCGCAATGTCATCGTTTACCGGCGCTCGGGCAGCAACGTGCCCATGCAGGCGCCGCGCGACAAGTGGTGGGACGACGTGGTGAAGGGGCAGGCCGAAACCTGCGAGCCGGTGTGGGTGAACGCCGAGCATCCCCTGTTCATCCTCTACACCTCCGGGTCCACGGGCAAGCCAAAAGGCGTTCAGCACTCGACCGGCGGCTACTTGCTGTGGGCGTTGCTCACCATGAAGTGGGTGTTCGACAACAAGCCGGGCGACGTCTTCTGGTGCACGGCTGACGTCGGCTGGGTGACGGGGCACACTTACATCACCTACGGGCCGCTCGCGGCCGGCGCCACGGAAGTCATGTTCGAAGGAGTGCCGACCTATCCGGACGCGGGGCGTTTTTGGAAGATCATCCAGGATCACAAGGTCAACGTGTTCTACACGGCGCCGACGGCGATTCGCTCGCTCATCAAGGCGGGCGGTGATCTACCGAAGAAGTACGACCTGAAGAGCCTGCGCATCCTTGGCACGGTGGGCGAGCCGATCAACCCGGAGGCGTGGATCTGGTACCACGAGATGGTCGGCGGCGGACGCTGCCCGATCGTCGATACCTGGTGGCAGACTGAGACGGGCGGCCACCTGATTTCGCCTCTGCCTGGCGCGACGCCAACGGTACCCGGCTCGGCGACGCTGCCGCTGCCGGGCATCTTCGCCGACGTCGTAGACGAAACCGGGCATCCGGTAGGCAAAGGCAAGGGGGGCATCCTGGTGATCAAGCGGCCCTGGCCGGCGATGCTGCGCACGATCTGGGGTGATCCCGAGCGCTACAAGAAGACGTATTTCCCCGATGACTTCAAGGGCAAGCTCTATCTCGCCGGTGATGGAGCGAGCACCGACGAGAACGGCTATTACCGCATTGTGGGGCGCATCGACGATGTGCTGAACGTCTCGGGCCACCGGCTGGGCACGATGGAGGTCGAATCGGCACTGGTTGCCAATTCGAAGCTGGTCGCCGAGGCGGCGGTGGTCGGCCGCCCTGACGATCTCACCGGCGAGGCGATCGTCGCCTTCGTCGTCACCAAGGGCCCGCGCCCGACCGGCGACGAGGCGAAACGAATCGCCCAGGAGCTGCGGGACTGGGTGGCGAAGGAAATCGGCCCAATCGCCAAGCCACGCGATATCCGCTTCGGCGACAACCTGCCGAAGACGCGCTCCGGCAAGATCATGCGACGGCTGCTGCGTTCGATCGCCAGGGGCGAGGAGATCAAACAGGATGTGTCGACGCTCGAGAATCCGGCGATCCTCGATCAGCTGAAACAGGCGACCTGAGTCGAGCGGACACAACGAGCGCTGCGGCGCTTCGTCTCGGCGCAGCGCTTATAATGCAGCCTGCCGGAGAGATGGCCGAGCGGTCGAAGGCGCACGCCTGGAAAGTGTGTATGCGTGATGAGCGCATCGAGGGTTCGAATCCCTCTCTCTCCGCCAATGTACATTGAGATCCACGGCGGGCCTTCCCGCACTGCAGCCTGGTGAACCTGGTCAGGTCCGGAAGGAAGCAGCCACAGCTGGTCACTGCAGGTGCCGGGGTTAAGGCTCGCCACCAATCGCCCTGCCCGGCGCGCAAGCGCCGGGCAGGGGACTGATAGAATTCTTCCGATGAGCTATCAGGTTCTCGCCCGCAAGTGGCGGCCGCGTGATTTCGGCAGCCTGGTCGGGCAGGAACACGTGGTGCGCGCGCTGCGCCACGCGCTGGAGCAGAAACGCCTGCATCATGCGTACCTGTTCACCGGGACGCGCGGTGTCGGCAAGACCACCCTTGCTCGTATTCTCGCCAAGTGCCTGAATTGCGAGACCGGCGTGACCCCGGAGCCCTGCGGCAAGTGCAGCGCCTGCCTGGAAATCGACGCCGGCCGCTTCGTCGATCTGCTCGAGGTCGATGCTGCCACCAACACGCGCGTGGACGAGATGCGCCAGCTGCTCGATACGGCGCAGTACGCGCCGACCCGCGGGCGCTACAAGGTCTACGTGATCGACGAAGTGCACATGTTGTCGACCTCCGCGTTCAATGCAATGCTCAAGACGCTCGAGGAACCACCCGAGCACCTCAAGTTCGTTCTGGCGACGACCGATCCGCAGAAAATCCCGGTGACAGTGCTCAGCCGTTGCCTGCAGTTCAATCTCAAGCAGATGCCGCGCGCCGCGATCGCGGCGCACCTGGGGAAGCTGCTCGAAGCGGAAGGGATCGCCTACGATCCGGCAGCACTGCCGCTCATCGGCCGCGCTGCCGCGGGCAGCATGCGCGATGCGCTGTCGCTGCTCGACCAAGCGATCGCGCATGGCGCGGGCCGGATTTCTTCCGACGACGTCCGTGACATGCTGGGTGCGGTGGACGAAACCTATCTGCTGCGTCTTCTGGAGACGGTGGCGGCGGGCGATGCACGCGCGGCGCTCGCCATCGCCGGCGAAATGCAGGCGCGCAGCCTGTCGTTCGACCAGGCGCTTGCCGCCCTGGCGAGCCTCCTGTTGCGCGTAGCGCTCGCGCAATCGGTTCCGGAGGCGCTCGAGGACGATCTGCCTGAGCGCGAACGGATCGTTGCGCTCAGCGAGCGAATGGATGCCGAGACTGTGCAGCTGAATTATCAGATCGCATTGCAGGGACGGGACGATCTCGCGCTCGCACCGGACGAGCACGCGGGGTTCGTCATGAGCGTGTTACGCATGCTCGCGTTCCGGCCCGATGGTGGCGGTGAAGCATCGGTCCCCGGAGAGCCCGCGACTCGTACAGCGCCACCCGTACGCGTGCCTTCGAACGCGACGTCGCCAACCGGGGAATGGGCGCAGTTGGTGGGCAAGCTGCAGGTGACGGGCGCCGCGCGCGAGCTCGCGCGCAACGCCGAGCTCGCCCGTCGCGATGGGAATTCGTTCGAACTCGTCGTGTCGAAATCGAAAGCGTATCTGGCCGAAAGGTCGTACCAGGACAAGCTCAAGGCGGCGCTCGAGCAATTCCTCGGCGCCGGGGTAGCCGTCAAGGTTGTCGCCGGCGAGGCCAAGGGCGGCTCAGTCGCCGCGCTCGAAGCCACGGAACGCGGTGCGCGGCAGGCGGAAGCCGCGCGCTCGGTGCAGGGCGATCGTTTCGTGCAGGATCTGATGGAAATCTGCGATGCCAAAGTGATCCCCTCGACGATCCAGGCAACGCCCAAGAATTCGTGACGGGCGGTCCGCTCAGGACCGCCGTACTCCGGGAGATGACGATGCGAGGAAATATCGGCCAGCTCATGAAGCAGGCTCAGATGATGCAGCAGAACATGCAGCGCATGCAGGAAGAGCTCGCCAACCTCGAAGTGGAAGGACAGTCGGGTGCGGGCCTAGTTAAGATCGTCATGACCTGCAAGCACGACGTGAAGCGTGTCGCAATCGACCCGTCGCTCGTCGGCGACGACAAGGAAATGCTGGAGGACCTCGTGGCCGCCGCGTTCAACGATGCCGCGCGCAAAGTCGAAGTGGCGGTGGCCGAGAAGATGGGCGGCATGACAGCCGGGCTGGGCCTGCCGCCCGGATTCAAGCTGCCTTTCTGACGCGAAGCGGCAGGGTAATCGAATGCGCAGGGACGCTGTACCCACCGCCAAAGGCGTCGAGCGGCTGGTCGAGGCGCTACGCGTGCTGCCCGGGGTTGGGCCGCGCTCGGCGCAGCGCATGGCGTACCACTTGCTGCAGCACGACCGGGCGGGCGCGGACCTGCTCGCGCAAGCGCTGTTGGCCGCACTTAGCAGC
>DATGDH010000031.1:0-21585 GCA_035310985.1 Burkholderiales bacterium | reverse complement strand
CAGCCGAACAGGCTCGCCTCGACGAAGCCGAGCTCGCGCGGGATCTTCACCAGCGATTTCTCCGACACCAGCGCGTATTCGGCGAACGCGGCGAGCCCCATATGGTGATGCAGCGGCGCGCCGCCGAGTGAGAGGCGCGGCCCGCCGGTGATCAGGCGCCCCTCGCGGTTCGACTGCGTGCCGCGCGCGCACAGATACGGCTTGCCCTCGACGCAGCGCTCGCAGCTGCCGCACTGCGTGAGGAATATGAGCGCGACGTGGTCGCCCGCAGCGACGGTTTCGACTCCTGCGCCGGTCTGCGCCACCACGCCGGCGGCCTCGTGGCCCGGCACGATCGGCAAGGGCCACCTGCGGTCGCCGTTCACCACCGAGAGGTCGGAGTGGCAGATGCTCGCTGCCTTGATCTCGACCAGTACCTCTCCTGCGGCGGGCGGCGGCAGCTCGACCGTCTCGATCGCAAGCGGGCGGCTGGCGGCGTAGGGGCGGGCGGCGCCGGCCTGCCTGAGCACCGCCGCGCGGATTTTCACAGGTCTTTCGCTTCCAGCAGCGTGTTGCAGCTCGCCAGGCTGCCGCGGTGCGTGTCGCGGATCCGCGTCAGCGCCTTGATGCCCGCATTGTCCGGCACGCGCGGCAGCGCCGCCTCGATCTCGCGGATCGACCAGCCCAGGCCCCGGCACAGGAACTCCAGGCGCGCGCGCCGGCCGCGCACGGCGAGCGCCTTGTCCAGGAACTCGCCCGTCGCATGGCTGTAGGGCTCGTCCGCGCGCTTGAGTACTTCACCGAGGAGCACGCAGTTGTGCGCCTCGTCGCCCTGCACGCGGCGCAGCACCTTCCAGCCTTCGCCGTCGCGGGGGTACTCGCCGAGGAACTCGAGCAGCGCCCGGGCTCCCGCGCGCTCGGCCTCGAGCATGCGGTTGACGAAAGCGCACCACTCTGCGCGCGTGAAGGCTTTATCGCTCAAGCGAGGTGCACGTACTCGTATTCGACCGGCAGGTTGTTGATGCCGCGGTCGGGCGGCGCGATCCAGGCGGCCATCTTGCCAGGCGCGACAACCTTCTGCATGAGCGACTTGACGAAAGCCCTGTCCTCGGGAGAAGGGACCCACTCGTACAGGCGCCGGTCGTACTCGTCCTTCGGCAGGAGCTTGCCCTGCGGATCGACCGGCAAGCCGACCCACGAGCCGATCGAGCGGCGGAAGCGCGAGGACGGCAGCGTGAGGCGGAACGCGTGCCCCGCGCGCTCGATCGCGCGGTTCCAGCGCTTCAGTCCGATCTCGCAGTCCTTGAGATACGACTCGCGCATCACCTCGTTCAGGGCATTCAGCATCGGCACGTCCTGCGTGCCCTCGGGGGTGTCGAGCTTGAGCACCACGTCGCGCAGCACATGGTCCTCGTACTGCGGCTCGTCGGGCCGCCCCTTGAGGCCGTTGGCGAAGCTGGTCGCGGCGTTGGAGGAGATCTCCGAGCCGAACAGATCGAGCGACGAGGAGCACCAAAAATTGAGGTACTTCTGCAATAGCGGCAGGTCGACCGCGCCGTGCGCGCGGATCTTCGCCGGGTCGTCGGTGCCGAGCTCTTTCATCACCTCGAGGGTGCGCTTGACCACGCGCCCGATCCCGGTCTCGCCGACGAACATGTGGTGCGCTTCCTCGGTCAGCATGAAGCGGCAGGTGCGCGACAGCGGGTCGAATGCGCTCTCGGCGAAGCTCTTCAACTGGTACTTGCCGTCGCGGTCGGTGAAGTAGGTGAAGCAGTAGAGCGAAAGCCAGTCGGAGATCGGCTCGTTGAAGGTGGTGAGGATCCTCGGCTTGTCGGCGTCGCCCGAGTGGCGCGCGAGCAGCTCCTCGGCCTCCTCGCGGCCGTCGCGGCCGAAGTACGCGTGCAGCAGGTACACCATCGCCCACAGGTGACGGCCTTCCTCGACGTTGATCTGAAACAGGTTCCTCAGATCGTAGAGCGACGGGCACAGGTGCCCGAGCAGGCGCTGCTGCTCGACCGAGGCGGGCTCGGTGTCGCCCTGGGTGACGATCAGGCGCCTAAGCGTCGAGCGGTGCTCGCCCGGCACCTGCTGCCACACCGGCTCGCCCATGCGGTCGCCGAAGCCGATCGTGCGCCCGGGCTGCTGGTCGGCGAGGAAGATGCCCCAGCGGTACTCGGGCATTTTCACCGCGCCGTAGGTCGCCCAGCCCTGCGCGTCGACCGAGGTCGCCGTGCGCAGGTAGACGTCGGCCTTCTCGAAATCGGATGGCCCCATCTCGTGCCACCACTGCAGAAAGTGCGGCTGCCAGTGCTCGAGCGCGCGCTGCAGCGTGCGGTCGTGCGCCAGGTCGACGTTGTTGGGGATCTTCTCGGAATAGTTGATCGTCATGAGCCGATGTCCTAAGTCTTTTCTGAAAGTAAGGCATTGCATTGCAGCGTGCAACGCTGAAATGCAATGCAGTGTTGTTCCTAATACGTCTCCACATGGTAGCGCCCGGAGGAGCGCATGTCGTTCCGCAGGGCCGACCAGTCGAGGGAATGCTTGCCGCAGATCTCGGCGAACGCGGCGTCGACGCCGCTCTCCATCTGCTTGTGACCGCAGAGGTAGACGAACGTGTTGTCGTCGCCGAGCAGCCGCGCGACGGCGTCGCTGCGCGCGCGCATGCGGTCCTGCACGTACTCCTTGGGCTTTCCCGGATCGCGCGAGAACGCGAGCTGCACGTCGATCAGTTCGCGCGGCAGCTTCATCAGCGGACCGAAGTAGGGCAGCTCGCCCGGCGTGCGTGCGCCGAAGAAGAGCAGGTTCTCGCCGCCCTCCTTGAGCGCCATGCGGCGGCGGCGGCGCTCGGTCATGGCGCGCATGGGCGCCGAGCCGGTGCCGGTGCATATCATGATCAGGTTGGAGCCCGGGTGGTTCGGCATCAGGAAGCTCGCGCCGTAGGGACCGGCGATGCTCAGCTTGTCGCCGCGCTTCAGGTCGCACAGGTAGTTCGAGGCGACGCCGCGCACCGGCGTGCCGTTGCGATCGGCGGTGACTCGCTTCACCGTGAGCGCGACGTTGTTGTAGCCGGGACGTTCGCCGTTGCGCGGACTGGCGACCGAATAAAGCCGCATGTGATGCGGCCGGCCGCGGGCGTCCGCGCCCGGCACCAGTACGCCGAGCGACTGCCCCTCGAGCACCGGGAAGGCGCCGCGGCCGAAATCGAGCACGATGTGGTGGACGTCGCTGCCCGCGTCCTCGGCGGTGAGGCGATAATTGCCGGTCACCGTGGCGGTCACCGGCTTGGCGATCGAGTACAGGCCGATGTAGGGATGTGCCGCAGACCACGGCGGCGGCGCGGCGCCGCCCTGACCCTGGTTCGCGACCTCGGTAAGCCGTGCGACCTCCGGCGGGACGTCGCCGTCGGCCGCGTCGGCCTCGGACGGCGCGCTGTCGGGCGGGAGCGAATCCCACGACAACTGCTCCTCCAGCGTGTAGGCCTGAGGCACGCGCCTCCAGCTGTCGATCGCGCCGGTCGGGCAGGGCGCGATGCAGTCGCCGCAGTTGTCGCACTTGTCCGGCAGCACGACGTAGTTGCGATCGTCGTGCGTGATCGCGTCGATCGGGCAGGTCTCCTCGCAGGTATTGCAGCGAATGCAGATCTCCGGATCGATCAGGTGCTGGCGGACGAGCTCGGCGACCTGCGCCATGGCGGCTCTCAGCTGAAGCGCACGTACTCGAAATCGACCGGCTGCTTGTTGATGCCCGAGAGCGGCGGTGCGATCCAATTTGCGAACTTGCCTGGCTCGGTGACGCGGCCCATGAGCGAGTGCACGAAGGCGCGGTCCTCCTCGGACGGCAGCCAATCCCTGTGCCGGTGGGTCCACTCGGCCTCCGAGATCACCTTGCCCTCGGGACTCACGTGCAGGTCGCCGAACAGGCCGATCCGGCGGTGGAAGCCCTTGTGCGGCAGCTTGAAGCGGAACGGCACGCCGGACTTCTCGGGAATGCGGTTCCAGCGGTCGATCGCCTTCTGCACGTCGACGATCCAGTCGTCGCGCAGCCGCTCGTTCAGCGCGGTGAGCGCGGGGACGTGGCGGGCGACGACGCGGTCCTCGACCACGTCCGGCACCTCGTACTCGGCGGCTTCGAGCCTGTGGTCGTCGCCGAGCTTGGTTTCATCGAAGCGCCCTTTCAGGCCCTGGGTGTAGAACGACGCGGCGTTGGACGAGATCTCGGAGCCGTACAGGTCGCTCGTCACGCTGAAATGGAAGTTCAGGTACTTCTGCAGCGTGGGGAGATCGATCACCCCGAGCCCCCGCAGCTTCGCGCGATCGTCGGTCTTGTGCTGGTTCATCACGTCGCAGGTTCTCTGGATGATGCGCGCGATGCCCGACTCGCCGACGAACAGGTGGTGCGCCTCTTCGGTGAGCATGAAGCGGCAGGTGCGCGACAGGGGATCGAAGCCCGACTCGGCGAGCGCCGCCAGCTGGTACTTGCCGTCGCGGTCGGTGATGAAGGTGAACATGAAGAACGACAGCCAGTCGGGCGTCTTCTCGTTGAACGCCGTGAGGATCCTCGGGTTGTCGGCGTCGCCCGAGCGACGCTCGAGCAGCGCCTCGGCCTCCTCGCGGCCATCGCGGCCGAAGTAGGCGTGCAGCAGGTAGACCATGGCCCACAGGTGGCGGCCTTCCTCCACGTTCACCTGGAACAAGTTGCGCAGGTCGTAAAGCGACGGGCAGGTGAGCCCGAGGTGGCGTTGCTGCTCCACCGAGGCGGGCTCGGTGTCGCCCTGCGTGACGATGATGCGCCTGAGCGTCGAGCGGTATTCGCCCGGCACTTCCTGCCACGCGGCTTCGCCCTTGTGCGCGCCGAAGTTGACCTTGCGCTCGGCTTCCGCGGGCGCGAGGAAGATGCCCCAGCGGTAGTCGGGCATCTTCACGTAGCCGTAGTGCGCCCAGCCCTTGGGGTCGACGCTCACCGCGGTGCGCAGGTACACGTCCATCGTCTGCGACTTCTCCGGGCCCATCTCACCCCACCACTTGAGGTACTCGGGCTGCCAGTGCTCGAGCGCGCGCTGCAGCGACTTGTTGCCCGAGAGCTCGACGTTGTTCGGAATGCGCTCGTTGTAATCGATGCTCGCTGTGCCGCTCATACGCGCTCCCAGTTGAATTTCGCCTTGGCGCCGCTGCCATACACCTTGAGCGCGCCTTGTTCGCCGACCGCGTTCGGTCGGATGAAGATCCAGTTCTGCCACGCCGTGAGGCGCCCGAAGATGCGCGTCGCCATGTTCTCGCGACCGGCGAAGCGCAGGCTCGCCTCCATGCCGGTGAGCGCGTCGGGCGACAGGCTCGCGCGCTCCTCGATCGCCAGGCGGATCTCGTCTTCCCAGTCGAGATCGTCCGGCGCCGCAGTCACCAGGCCGAGCTCGAGCGCATCGTGCGCGTCGAGGCTCTCGCCGATCGCCTGCCGCGCTGCCTCGACCGGCGCGGAAACCTCGCAGAAGCGCGCTTCGATGCGCGACGCGCCGCTCACCATCGGCCACAGGCCGAAGTTCGCCGCCGAGAGCGCGATGTGCGGCGCACCGGTGTCCTCCTCGGGCAGGTGCAGCATGTAGGCGCGGTCCGCGGCGAACAGCAGCTCCGCGAGCGTTCCCGCGAAGCACGAGCCCTGGTCGACGATCGCGAACATCGAGCGGCTCGACACGTCCAGGCGCGCGAGCGTGCGCCGCAGGTAGCCGATCGTCTCGCGCACGAACCAGTTCCTGGCGTTCGCTTCCAGCGCCGCGTCCATCGCCAGCACAGCGTCCGCGCTGCCGCGCGTTTTGAGCAGCCAGAGGCCGATGTCGAGCTCGTTGTGGCGCAGCATGAGGATTGCGTCGTCCAGCTCGCGCGCGATCCTGAGTGGCCACCAGTCGGCGCCGGCCGCGAGCATCTGCTCGGCGGTCTGCGGCTGGGCGCCCTCGGGCGCGGCGACCGTGATTGTGGCGGTGCGCGCCGCGCGGTTCAGGTGCACTTCGACGCTGCCGTAGCGCCAGCCGGAGTCCGCCTCGCGGCGATCGAGGGCCTTGAGCGCGACGCCCTTGCCGCCGGGGCGGTCGGAAGCCTTTGCCAGCTCGAGCGCGCGCTGCTTCACCAGGTCGGGAAACTGCTGCGGCTTGGCGACGTGGTCGACCAGCTTCCACTCCTTCGCGCGGTCGGCGCGCACGCCCTCGGCGGTGGTGCAGAACACGTCCGCCAGGTCGCGCCGCACCTTCCTCTTGTCCACCAGCCGGGTGAGACCGCCGGTGCCGGGCAGAACCCCGAGCAGCGGCACCTCGGGCAGGCTCACGGTGCTCGAGCGGTCGTCGATCATCGCGATCTCGTCGCAGGCGAGCGCCACCTCGTAGCCGCCGCCGGCGGTGGTGCCGTTCAGCGCCGCCAAAAACTTGAGCCCCGAGCTCGCGCTCGAGTCCTCGATGCTGTTCCGCGTCTCGTTGGTGAACTTGCAGAAGTTCACCTTCCAGGAATGCGGGCTCAGGCCCAGCATGTAGATATTCGCGCCCGAGCAGAACATGCGCGACTTGCCGCTCGTGAGGATCACGCACTTCACCTCGGGGTGCTCGAAGCGGATCCGGTTCAGCGCATCGTGCAGCTCGATGTCGACGCCCAGGTCGTAGGAGTTGAGCTTGAGCTTGTAGCCAGGCGCGATGCCCTTGTCCTCGGCGACGTCGAGCGTGAGCGTCGCGAGCGGTCCGTCGAAGCCGAGCTTCCAGTGGTTGTAACGCTCGGGATGGGTGTCGAAGCCGACGCGGATGCGGCCGGCGGGAAGCGGTGCGTTCATTTGTCCTCCTTGGAGACGAGGGTGCGAAGCTGGGCGAGGCTCTGCCTGAGCGCCTTGCCCGAGGTGTCGACGACGGCGTCGGCGCGCGCGTAAAGGCGGTCGCGCTCGGCGAGCAGATGCCGGATCTCGTCGAGCGCTGCCGAGCGGCCCTTGAACGGGCGCATGTCGCCCTGAGAGATCACGCGCGACATATGCTCCTCGGGCGAGGCCTTGAGCCAGACGCAGTAGCAGCGCTCGAGGAGAAGATCGTAGTTGTCCGGATCGGTGACGAGGCTTCCGCCGGTGGCGATCACCGCGCGGTCGTGCTGGCGCAGAATGCGTTCGAGCGCGCGGCGCTCGAAGCGGCGGTAGGCGTCCTGGCCGTACATCGAGAACACTTCGCCCAGCGCCGCGCCCGCCTCGCGCTCGACCTCGCGGTCGAGCTCGACGAAGGGCACGCCCAGGCTCTCCGCGAGCCGTGCGCCGAGCGTGGACTTGCCGGCGCCGCGCAGGCCGAGCAACGCGATCCTGCGCTTGCGCGCGCTGCCGAATTGCGCGAGCAGCAGGCGGTGCGCGGCGGCGATCCGCTCCGGCGGCAGCGACGCGGCGAAGCGCGTGAGCAGCGCGAGCTCGGCGGGCGTCTCGCCGTTCTCGCGCACCAGGTCCTCGGCCGGCACGCGCATCGCCTGCGCGACCTTGCGCAGCAGCAGCACCGAGATGTTGCCCTGGCCCGCTTCGAGCTGCGCCAGGTAGCGCTCGGACACGCCGCAGGCGAGCGACAGCGCCTTGCGCGTCACGCCCTGGTCGCGGCGCCAGGCGCGCACGCGCTCGCCGAGGCGCGCCAGGTAGGCGTCTTCGTCTGCTTCGCTTTGCCGCAGGGGAACGAGGGGAGCACCCATGACCATTGATCCGGGTTAATGAAGTATACTGCTTGACCGAGATTCTAGGGTGCAATATAGTGACTGTCAATGTCGCTAAAGATCAACATCCTGGTCGGTACGATGACGGGGACAGCGCAGCTCGTCGCTCAGGAGCTCGAGCTCGCCTGGGACGACGGCGAAACGCAGGTCGAGACGCTCCTCATGGACTCGCTCGACAGCTCGGTGTTCGCGCGCGAGGGGGTGTTTCTCGTCTGCACCTCGACCTACGGCCAGGGCGACGTGCCCGACAACGCCAAGGCGCTGTACGATGACCTGAAGGCGAAGCGCCCCGACCTGTCGCGCGTGAACTATGGCGTGTTCGGGCTGGGCGACCGCACCTACGCCGAGACCTTCAACTTCGGCGGCCAGCGCTTCGACGAGCTGCTCGCCGAGCTCGGCGCGCGGCGCATCGGCGAGCGCGTCAGGCACGACGCCTCCTCGGGCGTGCTGCCGGAGGAAACGGCGAGCGAGTGGGGCGAGGAGTGGCTTAAACTTGCGCGGCAGGCCGCCGAGCAGGCGGCCTGAAGACGCATTCCCGGGAGGAGGCGCACATGGGGCATTCCAAGGCTGATCATTCGGTTTCGCCGCCGCGCGTCGATATTCCGCGGGACTACAACGCCGCCGAGGATCTGATCGCGCGCAACCTCGCCGCAGGGCGCGGACAGAAGACCGCCTACATCGACGACTCAGGCAGCTACAGCTACGCCGAGCTCGCGCGGCGCGTGAACCGCTGCGCTTCGGCGCTCGGCTCGCTCGGCCTGGAGATGGAGCAGCGCGTGCTCGTCGCGATGCACGACACGATCGACTGGCCGACCGCGTTTCTCGGCGCGATCCGCGCGGGCGTGGTGCCGGTGGCGGTGAACACGCTGCTCACCACGCGCGACTACGAGTTCATGCTGAACGACAGCCGTTCCCGGGTGCTGTTCGTCTCCGAGGCGCTGCTGCCGCAGTTCGCGCCGCTGCTCGGCAAGCTCAGATTCCTCAAGCACGTCGTCGTGTCGGGCAAGGACGCGAAGGGGCATCTCGCGTTCGCCGATCTGCTCGCGCGCGGCAAGGACGAGTTCCCGGCCGCGCCGACCACGAGCGACGACGCCTGCTTCTGGCTCTACTCCTCCGGCTCGACCGGCATGCCGAAGGGCACGGTGCACGTGCACGGCAGCATGATTCTCACTGCCGAGCTGTACGCGCGCCCGGTGCTCGGCATCCGCGAGTCCGACCTGGTGTTCTCGGCGGCGAAGCTCTTTTTCGCCTACGGGCTGGGCAACGCGCTCTCGTTCCCGCTCTCGGTCGGCGCGACCACGCTGCTGATGGCCGAGCGCCCGACCCCGGCGTCGGTGTTCAAGCGCCTGGTCGAGAGAAAACCGACCATCTTCTACGGCGTGCCGACGCTGTACGCGGCGATGCTCGCCGACCCGGCGTTCCCGAAGAAGGGCGAGCATGCGTTGCGCGCCTGCGCCTCGGCGGGCGAGGCGCTGCCGCCGCGCATCGCGCAGACCTTCAGGGAGAAGACCGGCGTCGACATCCTCGACGGCATCGGCTCGACCGAGATGCTGCACATCTTCCTCTCCAACCGCCCGGACGACGTGCGCTACGGCACCACGGGCAAGCCGGTGCCGGGCTACGAGCTGAGGCTGGTGGACGAGGCGGGCAATACGGTCAAGCCGGGCGAACTGGGCGAGCTGCAGATCCGCGGCGCGAGCAGCGCCTCGCAGTACTGGAACAACCGCGCCAAGAGCCGCGCCACGTTCGTCGGCGACTGGACCAAGAGCGGCGACAAGTACAGCCAGGACGCGGACGGCTACTACGTTTACGGCGGGCGCTCGGACGACATGCTCAAGGTCTCCGGCATCTACGTCTCGCCCGCCGAGGTCGAGGCCGCGCTCGTCTCGCACGACGCGGTGCTCGAGGCGGCGGTGGTGGGCGCCGAGGACGAGAGCAGGCTGATCAAGCCCAAGGCCTACGTGGTGCTCAAGCAGGGCCAGACGGGGAGCGACAAGCTCGCGCACGCGCTGCAGCAGCACGTGAAGGACAAGCTCGCGCCCTACAAGTACCCGCGCTGGATCGAGTTCATCGGCGAGCTACCGAAGACCGCGACCGGAAAGATCCAGCGCTTCAAGCTGCGCGGGTGAGCCGTCTCTGCGGCCGCGTCACAGCGACTGCAGGTAGGCGGCGAGCGCCTTGATGTCGTCTTCGGACAGCCCCTCGACCGTGCTGTGCATGATGCCGACGTTGCGCAGGTGCAGCTGGATGAGCGAGAGCTGACGCACCAGGTAATCGGCGCGCTGGCCCGCGAGGCGCGGGAACATGTCGCGCCCCCCGGCCTGCGGTCCGTGGCAGCTCGCGCAGTCGGTCACGTCGCTCCCTGGAAGACCGTGCTCGTAGAGCGCCTTGCCGCGCGCGACGAGCGCCGCGTCCCCCGCAGTGCCCGGGTGCGGCGGCTGCGCGGCGTAGTACGCCGCGAGCGCGTCGACGAGCGCGTCGTCGAGCTTGCCCGCCTGCGACCACATCTTGTCGTGCGCCTGCGGGTCGTCGCGGAATCCGAACCGGTAGGCGCGCATCTGCCAGACGAGGTAGGCCTTCTGCTGCCCGGCCAGAGCCGGCACCAGCGCCTGGCCCGGCTCTCCCGCCGGCCGATGGCAGCTCGCGCACAAGTCCTGCGCGAGCTTGGCGGCGCGCTGCGCGGGGTCGTCGCCGCCCGCCGCCCAGACCGTCGCGGCGCCCGTGAACAAGGCCGTCATGACCGCTGCGCGCGCGAAGTTCATCTTCTGCCTCCGGAATCCATGACGGCAAGATACGGCGCGCGCATCCGGGCGGCTTGACGCAAATCAAGCCGCGCGCGTCAGCTCGCCGCTCTGGTAGTCGCGGATCGCCTGCTCGATCTCCTCGCGCGTGTTCATCACGAACGGACCGTACTGCACGACCGGCTCGCCGAGCGGGCGTCCGGCGAGCAGCAGGAACCGCGCGCCGCGCGCGCCCGCATTCGCCTCGACGCGCTCGCCGGGCCCGAGCACGCCGGCGCTGTGCGCTGCGAGCTCGCGCCCTCCGATCACGAGCGAGCCTTCGAAGGGGTAGACGAAGGCGCTGTGCCCCTCCGGTAGCGGATGAGAGAAGGCGACGCTGGGCGGAAGTGAAACGTCGAAATACACCGGGTCGGTCGACAATCCGCGTACCGGGCCGGGAGTTTCATCCTCGAAGCTTCCGGCGATGATTTTCGCTTTTCCGCCGCCCGCAAGCTCGACGACCGGAATCTCCTCGGGCTGAATGTCGCGGTAGCCGGCGGCCTTCATCTTCTCTCGCGCCGGTAGGTTGATCCACAGCTGGAAGCCGCGCATGCGGCCGTGCTCCTGCTGTGGCATTTCGGAGTGCACGATGCCGCGGCCGGCAGTCATCCACTGTACTCCGCCGCTCCGCAGGTCGCCCTGGTTGCCGAGATGATCCTCGTGCAGCATGTGGCCGTCGATGAGATAGGTGACGGTCTCGAAGCCGCGGTGCGGGTGCGCGGGAAAGCCTGCGATGTAATCGTCCGGGTTGTCCGACGAGAATTCGTCGAGCATCAGGAACGGATCGACGCGCAGCGTTTGCCGCGCGCCGAGGCTGCGGCGCAGCTTGACCCCCGCGCCGTCGGAGGCGGGGATGGATTCGATGATCTGTTTCAGGGTTCTGGCCGTCATGAGCGTTTCTCCTTCAGGCCGCAATCGTAGCGTTTTCGAGCGCACCTTCGATCGCCAGTTCCGCCTGCGCCAGAGCGTTCCGCCGGCTCGCGTCGCCGATCGCCAGGCCCTCGGCGTATACGAACTCGACGTCCTCGATGCCGAGAAAGCCGAGGAACTGGCGCACATACGCGGTCTGGGTGTCGCGGGGCGTGCCGATGTACTGCCCGCCGCGCGCGGCGAACACGTAGGCCTGCTTTCCGCCGAGCAGGCCGACCGATCCGCGCTCGGTGTAACGGAAGGTGACGCCGGCGCGCGCGACGTGATCGAAGTAGGACTTCAGGACCGACGGCACGCCGAAGTTGTACATCGGCAGCCCGAGGACGATCACGTCCGCGCGCTTGAGCTCGGCGATCAGCGCGTCCGAGTAGGCAACCGCGGCTTTCTGGGCCGCGTCGCGCGTCTCGTCCTTGGCAAGGAACGCCGCGAAGCGCCCCGCGTCCAGATGCGGAACGGGCTCGCGCGCCAGGTCGCGCAGCAGCACCGTTGCACCCGGGTGCGCGACGCGCCATCGCTCGACAAAACGCGTAGCGAGGCGGCTCGACTGGCCTTCGCCGGCGAAGAGGCTCGAGTTGATCTGTAGGAGGGTGTTCATGCGGCGCTCCGAGTTATATGGGTACTGCTATTTGAATATTGACGAGAGCGATTGAAAAGCTCAAAAATACGGACTAAGCAATCGAATAAAACGATGATCTCGCTCGAGCAGTGGCGGGCATTGGTCGCCGTCGTCGACGCAGGCGGCTACGCGCGCGCCGCCGAGCGGCTGAATAAAACCCAATCTTCAGTCACTTACGGCGTCAAGAAGATCGAGTCCCTGCTCGGCGTGAAGGCGTTCGAGATCAGCGGCCGCAGGGCTCGCCTCACGCCGGTGGGGGAGCAGCTGGTGCGACGAGCGCGCGCGCTGCTCGACGAGGCGGCCGCGCTCGAGCACTCGGCGCGCCGCCTGTCGGCCGGCTGGGAGCCAGAAATCGGCATCGCTGCCGAGATCGTGTTCCCGCGCTGGCTCCTGTTCGAGTCGCTCGAGCGCTTCGCGCGCGAGAGCCCGGATACGCGCATCGAGCTGTTCGAAACCGTGCTCGGCGGCACGCAGGAGTCGCTGGCGCTGCGCCAGGTCGACCTCGCCGTCGCCGGCATGGTGCCGCAGGGCTTTCTTGGCGACCCGCTGCTGCGGCTGCGCTTCCTGCTCGTCGCGCACCCGGAGCACGCACTGCACCGACTGGGGCGCCCGCTGACGATGACCGACCTGCGCGCGCACCGGCAGCTCGTGGTGCGCGAATCCGGCACGCGGCGCGCAACGCGCACGTGGATCGAAGCGTCGCAGCGGTGGACCGTCGGCCACATGGCGAGCTCGCTCGAGGCCGCGCGCCGCGGTTACGGCTACGCGTGGTTTCCGGAGGAGATGATCCGCGGCGAGCTCGGCGAGGGCACGCTCAAGGCGCTGCCGCTGCGCGAAGGCGGCGAGCGCTTCGCGCAGCTCTATCTCGTGTAT
This sequence comes from Burkholderiales bacterium, assembly GCA_035310985.1. Lineage (GTDB taxonomy): Bacteria > Pseudomonadota > Gammaproteobacteria > Burkholderiales > SG8-39 > DAHVFK01. The sequence goes on along the minus strand of DATGDH010000031.1, from coordinate 8,707 downwards.
GCGGACCGGGACGCGGCAGGGCCCGGCGTGCTGCGCCTCGCGGAGATTCTGCGCGCGACGGTGCACAGCGAGTGCGTGTCGCGCGGCGAGGCGAGCGGGTAGAATCGGGCGCATCTTGCAAGGAGACGCGCGCCACATGGCAAACGAACCGCGCACCACGGACCTGAACCTGGACCTCGCCGGGATGTTCCTGGAGGAAACCTTCACCGACCGGCGCGTCGGCACGCTGCGCCGCATGACGCCCGTGAAGAGCGATGGCTCGCGCGACGCATCGCGCGCGGTGATCTACATCGGCGAGACGCAGGTCATGACGCCCATGGGTGCCCTGCCGATCGCGTTCGAGATACCCGGGGCGTCGCTGGACGAGGCGGCCGGCAAGTTCGGCGCCCTGGCGAAGGTCGCGATCGAGCGCACCGTGCGCGAGCTGCAGGAACTGCGCCGCGAGGCGGCCTCGCAGATCGTCGTTCCGCAGGGTGGCCTGCCGCCGGGTGGGCTGGGCGGCGGCGGGCTCGGCGGCGGCGGGAAGATCCAGCTGCCCTGAGCGGCCGGTGGTCGCCGACCGCTACGGCCTGCCGCTGTCTACGAGCGCGGCGGCGCGCGACGCCTACGTCGCCGGGGTGGACTGCATCCTGACGGCGAACGTTGGCGCGGAAGAGCATCTCGGGCGCGCGCTCGCGGCCGATCCGAAGTTCGTGCTCGCCCAGGCCGCACTTGCCCGTGCGCTGCTGCTAAGCGCCAAGGTGCCGCTTGCGCGCGAGCACGCGGCGCGGGCGCGCGAGCTCGCGCGCGGCGCCACGCCGCGCGAGATCGGCCACGTGAATGCGCTCGCGCTGGCGATCGACGGCAATCCCGCCGGCGCACTCGACGCGACGCGCACGCATCTCGCCGAGTACCCGCGCGACGCGCTGGTGCTCTCGCAGGCGACCGGCGTGTTCGGGCTGATCGGCTTCAGCGGCCGGCAGGAGCGCGAGCCGGAGCTGTACGAGCTCCTGGCGGGCTTGGCGCCGCACTACGGCGCGGACTGGTGGCTCCAATCGGCGCTCGCATTTGCGGCCTGCGAGTGCGGGCGGTTGCACGAGGCCTGGTCGCTCATCGAGCGCAGCATGGCGGCGAACCCGCGCCACGCGCACGGCGTGCACATCAAGGTGCACGTCCTGTACGAGCAAGGCGCGCACCGCGCGGCGCTCGATTACCTCGACACCTGGATGCCCGCGTACCCGAAGGCGGGCCTGATGCATTGCCACCTCTCCTGGCACGTTGCGCTCGCCGCGCTCGCGCTCGGCGAGCAGGCGCGCGCCTGGCGTGCGTATCGCGAGGCGGTGCACCCAGGAGGCGCCTGGGGACCGCCGCTGAACGTCGCGACCGACGCGCCGTCCTTCCTGTGGCGCGCGGAGCTTTCCGGCGAGCCCCGTCACACGCAGCTGTGGACCGAAGTGCGCGAATACGCCGTGAAGAGCTTTCCCAAGGCGGGCGTTTCGTTCGCCGACGTGCACGTCGCGCTTTCCTGCGCCGCCGACGGCGACCACGCGGGGATCGAGCGCGTGATCCGGGAGCTGCGCGAGCGCCTGGCCGGCGGCCGCCTGCCGCCGGGGGAGGTGGTGCCGCGCCTCGCCGAGGCCTTTGCGGCCTACGCGAAGCGCGATTGGAATCGGGTGATCGAGTTGCTCGAGGCCGCGCTGCCCGAGGCGGTGCGCATCGGCGGCAGCCGCGCGCAGCGCGACATCGTTGTCCTCACCCTGCGCGCGGCCTGCGTACAGGCCGGGCGTAGACCGCCCGAAGGGCTCACGCGCCCGGGTGCACAAATCCCTGTCGGGCCGCGCTGAGCTTGAAGTACAGTAGCGGCCGCGCCGGTTTGAGAAACCGGTTTTCACACTGACGCCGACTTGTCGCGACCAACCCGTATGAGCCTGCCCCTCCGAGCACTACTCGTTTCCCTCCTTCTCATCGCCGCCGCGCCGGCCGCAAGCGCGGCGCAGAGCAGCGTGTTTCTCGAAGACCTGACCTGGACCGAGCTGCGCGACGCGATCCGCGCCGGCAAGACCACCATCCTCGTCCCCGTCGGCGGAACCGAGCAGAGCGGCCCCTACATGGCGCTCGGCAAGCACAACGCGCGCGTGAGGGCCTTGGCGCAGCGCATCGCCGAGAGCCTGGGCAACGCCCTGGTCGCGCCCGTGATCGCCTACGTGCCGGAAGGAAACCTGTCGCCGCCGACGTCGCACATGCGCTTTCCCGGCACGATTACCGTCCCGCACGGCGCGTTCGTGGCGACGCTCGAATCGGCCGCGCAGAGCTTCAAGATCCACGGCTTCCGCGACGTCGTCTTTCTCGGCGATCACGGCGGTTACCAGGAGGACCTCAGGCGCGCCGCCGCGCGACTGAACTCGGACTGGACTGGGAGCGGCGCGCGCGCGATCGTCCCGCCCGAGTACTACGAAACGAGCTCGCGCGGCTTCGCCGAGGTGCTGCACGCGCGCGGCTACGCCGAAAACGAGATCGGCACGCATGCTGGCCTCGCGGACACCTCGCTGCAGCTCGCGGTCGCGCCGCAGACGGTGCGGCTGGAGCAGCTGCGCAGCGCCCCGAAACCGGGAGCGGCCGACGGCGTCTACGGAGGAGACCCGCGCCGCGCGAGCGTCGAGCTCGGCTGGCTCGGCGTGAATGGAGTCGTCGAGCGTACGGTCCAGCGACTCAAGAACGACACGGCGTCGCCCGCAGTCGACACCATTCCAGGCATGCCGCGGGTCGTCGATCCCGCCAACCTCTACAGTGAAGCGGGCGCCGGGCATCTGAGCTCCGCCGTGAAAGGCGCGCTTCCGCGCGTGTACGTCCCCAACCTGCGCTCGGGCGACGTCTATGTGATCGATCCGGCGGCGTTCAAGGTGGTCGATCGCTTTCGGGTCGGCTACGTTCCGCAGCACGTCGTGCCGGCGTGGGACTTGCAGACCCTTTGGGTGACCAACAACGCGAGCCGCAGCCCGAACGGAAGCCTGACGCCGATCGATCCGAAGACCGGCAAGCCCGGCCCGGAGGTCGCCGTAGACGATCCGTACAACATGTACTTCACCGCCGACGGCAAGGAGGCGATCGTCGTCGCCGAGGCGTTCGCGCGGCTCGACTTCCGCGACCCGCACACGATGGCCTTGCACTCCCGGCTCCAGGTGCCGAAGTGCCAGGGCATCAACCACGCCGACTTCTCGATCGACGGCCGCTACGCGATCTTCACCTGCGAATTCGGCGGCGGCGGCCTGGCGAAGATCGACATGGTCAAGCGCAAGGTCGCCGGGTACCTGCGCCTGGGCGAGATGTCGATGCCGCAGGACATCCGCATCTCGCCGGACGGCAAGATCTTCTATGTCGCCGACATGATGGACGGCGGCGTCAAGCTGATCGACGGTGATCGCTTCAAGGAGGTCGGATTCATCGCGACCGGCGTCGGCCCGCACGGCCTGTACCCGAGCCGCGACGGAACGAAGCTCTACGTCGCCAACCGCGGCTCGAAGACCATCCTCGGGGGGGAGCCCCACGGTCCGGGCAGCATATCGGTGATCGACTTCGCGACGCGCAAGGTGATTGCCAACTGGCCGATCCCGGGCGGTGGCAGCCCGGACATGGGCAACGTAAGCGTGGACGGTAAGACGCTATGGCTGTCGGGCCGCTTCGACGACGTGGTCTATGCGATCGACACGACGAACGGGACGGTCAGGTCGATTCCGGTCGGCAAGGAGCCGCACGGGCTGACCGTCTGGCCGCAGCCCGGGCGCTATTCGCTCGGGCACACGGGCAACATGCGCTAGTGCAGCGCGCAGGACCCCGGGCCGCCGGGGTGGCCGCAGGCGCCGCAGGGCCCCGCGGCGGGCGCCGCTTCGGCGCCGGCGCTCGCCGTGGCGAACAGCGACAGCTTCTTCTCCAGCTCGGTCGACTTGCAGCTCGGGCAGTCGGGGGTGCTCCCCGAGCGCACCAGGGTTTCGAACTCGTGCCCGCAGCTGCGGCAGGCGTATTCGTAGATGGGCATGGTGCGTATTGTAGCTAAAGCGGATCGAGCGGGTAGATCGGGCGGCGCACGCGGCGGAAGTCGAGCTGGGAGTAGTCCGAGGTGCACACGCCGGTGCCGGCGCACTCGACGACCGCCTTCGCGAGCGGGCCGAGGCCGGCGCGCCAGTGCACCCGGCTCTTCAGCATCAGGTATTTCTTCCGCACCGGGTCGATGCCGAGCGCGCGAAACGCGCCGATGTCGTAGGGCTCGGTGTGGCGCGTGATCACGGCGACCTCGACCTTGCCGGTATCGAGCACCGCCGAGAGACCCATGTCCATCTGCTCGCCGCGCGCCATCGGGCCTTCGTTGCGGTAAGCCCCGTCGATGATGCGCTTCACCGTGCCGCTCACCTGGCGCGGCCAGCCCTTCAGGCCGAGGCTCGGCATGTCCGATTTGCCGCCGAGCTCGAGCGTCAGGCGCGCCCCAACGCCCGCTTCCTTTATCTGCCGGACGGCCTGCGGGTCGCAGATCGCGAAGGCGGCCGCGTTTTCCAGCCCCGCGTCGAGGATCGCGCCGAGCACGGTCATCGTGTCCATGGTGCCGCCGGAGGCGCAGTTGTCGTAATGGTCGAGCAGCACCACCGGCCCGGCAGCGGCCTGGCCCGCGCGCCCTCCGATCTCGCGCGCGCGCTCGAGCGACGCTTCGAGCGGCTCGATCCGGTAGACGAACTGCGCGCGCGCCTGCCAGGCCATGTCGAGCAGCTCGTCGCAGAAGGCGCGCGCCTTGGCCGCGTCGCCGTCGGTGACGACCACCGCCGAGGCGCCCGCCCACTCGATGTCGGCGTGCGGGAAGCCCACGAAAAACGTGGCCGCGAGCGCGCCCTGCTTCTCCATCTCCTGCGCGCGGCGCTGGATCTGCAGGTTCGGCGCATCCAGGCTCGACTGGCGCATCACGTGCGGCAGCATCGGCCGGTGGCCGCAGGCCATCGCCGGCCGTGTGTGCCCCGCCAGCAGCTCGAGGATCGGCTTCCCTGCGCGCAGGCCCGTCTCGTACATGTCGACGTGCGGGTAGGTCTGGTAGCCGGCGAGCGCGGTGGCGTTGTCGCACATCTCGGGGAACAAGTTCGTATGCATGTCGAGCGCGACGCCGACTGGCAGGTTCGGCGCGAGCCGGCGCAGGCGCGCGAGCAGCTCGCCCTCTCCGTCGTCGTGCCGCTCGGTGACCATCGCGCCGTGCAGGTCGAGCAGCACCGCGTCGCAGCCCCTGCGCACGGCGTCCAGGATGCGGCCTGCCATCCACTCGTAGGCGCCGGTCTCGACCGGCCCGCTCGGCGCCGCGTTGCCGGCGACCGGCAGCACGATCTCGGCGCCGGCGCGCTCGGCCAGGTCGATGAACGCGCCGATCGCCGAGCCCGTGTTGCGGAAGGCTTCGCGGATTTCGGCGCCTTCGAGCGGAGTGTTCTTTCCGCGCGCGAACCGCGCCAGCGGCGTCGGCACCGGCGAGAAGGTGTTCGTCTCGTGCTTCATCTGTGCGATCACGAGCTTCACGCGTGCCTCGTCAGCTGAGCATCTGGCCGCCATCGACGACGATCGTCTGGCCGGTGATCCAGCCCGCCAGCTCGCTCGCGAGGAACAGCACCACGCTCGCGATGTCCTCGGGCCGCCCCATGCGACCCCAGGGGATCGAGCGCAACGTGCCGTCGTACAGCGCCCGATTGTCGCGCTTGCGACGGTCCCACACGCCGCCCGGGAACTCGATCGAGCCCGGCGCGACGCTGTTGACGCGGATCTTCTTGGCGGCGAGCGCGAGCCCCTGGCTCATCGTGTACTGCGCGAGCGCCGCCTTCACCGCGCCGTAGGGCGGCGTGCGCGCGCTCGAGCGCAGCCCCGCGATCGAGCCGATATGCACGATCGAGCCGCCGCCCGCGCGCTCTAGGAACGGCAGCGCGGCGCGCGAGGCGCGCACGCTCGCCATCAGGTCGACCTGGATGCTCGCTGCCCAGCCGGCCTCGTCGTCGGTCGCGCCGAAGCCCGAGGCGTTGTTCACCAGCACGTCGATGCCGCCGAGCGCCTCCCCCGCCGCCGAGACGTAGCGCTGCACGGCGCCGCCGTCGCCCAGATCGCAGGTCGCCGCGTGCACCTTGCCGCCGCGGGTCTCGAGCTCGTGCGCGGTGGCGGCGAGCGCCTCGGCGCCGCGCGCGCAGATCGAGACGTTCGCGCCTGCGGCGGCGAAGGCGAGCGCGATCGAGCGCCCGATGCCGCGGCTGCCGCCGGTGACCACGACGTTCTTGTTGCGAAACGAGATGTCCATGAGAGTCCTCAGTGCCGGATGCAGACCTTGCCGAAGTGCGCGCCGCTCTTGAGGTGCGCCATCGCCTCCTTCAGCTGGTCGAAGGCGAACACGCGGTCGACGACCGGCACGACCTCGTGCTGCGCCATCGCGCGCAGCATCGCCTCGAAGCCGTCGCGGTTGCCCACCCCGATACCCACCATGCGCGCCTGCTTCATGATGATGCGCCCGAGCTGCGCGCTCATCGTGCCGCCCGAGAGCACGCCGATGATCGAGATCATGCCGCCGGTCGCGACGCACAGGAGCGACTGCGGCAGCGTCTTCTCGCCGCCCAGCTCGAGCACGTGCTCGTAGCCGCGCCCGCCGGTGATGCCGAGCGTCGCCTTGGCCCATTCGGGCGTCGTGCGGTAGTTGATCGTTGCGTCGGCGCCGAGCGCCTTGGCGCGCGCGAGCTTCTCGTCGCTCGAGGAGATCAGCGTGACGTGCGCGCCGGCGAGCTTGGCGAACTGCAGCGCGAACAGCGCCACGCCCCCGGTGCCCTGCACCAGCACCTTCGCGCCTGGTGCGAGATGGTCCTGCACCATGAGCGCGCTCCAGGCAGTGAGCGCGGCGCAGGGCAGGGTCGCGGCCTGCTCGTCGGAGAGGTACTCCGGCACCCTGACCAGGCCCGACTCGTGCAGGCACATCAGCTCGGCCATCGTGCCGTCGAGCGGCCCGCCGAGATTGTGCGCGGCGCGGTCAGGCGTCGGCGGCCCGGAGATCCAGCCCTGGGTGAAGGACGGGCAGGCGCGCTCGCCGACTTTCACGCGCGTCGCGCCTTTGCCCACCTCGATCACCTCGCCGACGCCGTCCGACACGGGAATCAGCGGCAGCGTGCCGGTATGCGCGCCGTAGCCGCGGTTCGGCACCAAAAGGTCTCTGTAGTTGAGCGATGCCGCTCTCATCCTGAGCAGAACCTGGCCGGGGCCGGGCTTCGGGTCGGGGCGCGTGGCGAGCTGCAGGTGCTCCATGCCCCAGTCGTCCTGGATCTGAAAGACTCTCATCAGGCGATCCTGTGCGTGAGGTTACCGGAACCGTACATTCTCGCGCGACAGTTCGCTGATCGAGCTACATCCCATCAGCTTCATCCCTCGCTCGATTTCTTCGCGCATGAGCCCGAGCGCCCGCTCGACGCCGTCCTGACCGGCGGCCGCCAAGGCGAAAAGATAGTAGCGTCCGACGCCCACCGCTTTGGCTCCGAGCGAAAGGGCCTTCAGGACATGGGTTCCGCGCCGGATCCCGCCGTCCATCATCACGTCGATCCGATCCCCCACCGCATCCACGACTTCCGCCAGCTGATCGAAAGCGGCTCTCGATCCGTCGAGCTGGCGACCGCCGTGGTTGGACAAGATTATGCCCGTGCAGCCGATGTCGGCTGCGCGCTTCGCGTCCGCCACCGACATGACGCCCTTCAAGCAGAATTGCCCGTTCCAAAGCCGGACCATCTCCGCCACGTCGTCCCAGTTCATGGAAGGGTCCAGCATCTCGGTGAAGTAGCGGCCAATCGACATGGCGCCGCCGCTCATGTCGACATGCTGATCCAGTTGCGGCAGTTTGAAGCGTTCGTGAGTGAAGTAGTTCGAGGCCCAGCGCGGCTTGATTGCGAATTGAAGGATTCCACCCAGCGTGAGCTTGAACGGAATCGAGAACCCGGTGCGCAGGTCCCGCTCGCGGTTTCCTCCGGTGATGCTGTCAACCGTAAGCATCATGACGTCTACACCGGACGCTTTGGCGCGTTCCAGCATGGCGCGGTTCAGGCCGCGATCCTTGTGAAAGTAGAACTGGTAGGCCTGCGGGGTCGTGTAGGCCCTGCGCACTTCCTCCAGGCCGACCGTGCCCAGCGAAGACACGCCGAACATCGTTCCGTACTTCGATGCCGCCGCGGCGACCGCCCGTTCGCCGCGGTGATGGAACAGGCGCTGCAGCGCGGTCGGAGAGCAGTAGACCGGCATCGCGAGCTTCTGCCCCATCACGGTCACGGAAAGATCGACGGTTTCCACGCCGCGCAGGACATTCGGCACCAGGTCGCAGCGCTCGAAGCTCGCCGCATTGCGGCCGAGCGTGATCTCGTCGTCGGCCGCCCCGTCGATGTAGTTGAAGATCGGTCCGGGCAGCCGCCGCCGCGCGAGCTCGCGGAAATCCTGAAAGTTATGGCAATCGGCTAGACGCATGTCCTTCGGGACTTACGCGACATGACGGGGGCTCCATCCGGGTGGCGTGAGTTGAACCACTACTCGCATGCTCCCGATCGATCAAGAGGTTTTGTTCCGACCAACCGCCTCGCGCAGCAAGGCCTGCGTTCCCGGGTAGGTGGCCCGCTGGACGGTGCTCTTCTTCCCAGCGTCGCCCCACGGCTCGAGCGCCGCGGCGCGGCGCATGAAGACGGCCGGGTCGAGTACCCAGTAG
>DATGDH010000030.1:0-21110 GCA_035310985.1 Burkholderiales bacterium | reverse complement strand
AGCGCGACCTGCGTGGCTTGCTCCGCGGCGAGCAGGATGCAGCCCGCGGCATCCATGCGCGTCGTGCGGCCTCGATCGCAGGCCTGCGCGACCGCGTACACGTAGGCGCGGCAGGAATTGGTCGCCGTGTACATGTCGGCGATCTTGCCTTGCATCAACTGGAAGGTGCCGATCGGCTGGCCGAACTGCTTGCGTTCGTGCACGTAGGGCAGCACGAGATCCAGGCTCGCGCGCATGAGCCCGAGCGGCCCGCCGGAAAGCACGACGCGCTCGTAGTCGAGTCCGCTCATGAGCACCTTGGCACCGCCGCCGACCGCTCCGAGGACGTTCTCCGCCGGCACCGCGCAGTCCTCGAAGACGAGTTCGCACGTGTCGGAGCCGCGCATGCCGAGCTTGTCGAGCTTCTGCGCGGTGGAGAAGCCCTTCATGCCCTTCTCGACGATGAACGCCGTGATGCCTTCGGTCTTGCCGTAGATCACCAGCACGTCGGCGTCGGGGCCGTTGGTGATCCACATCTTGTTGCCGTTCAGCACGTAGCGGTCGCCGCGGCGCTCCGCGCGCAGGCGCATGCCGACCACGTCCGAGCCCGCGCCCGGCTCGCTCATCGCGAGCGCGCCGACGTGCTCGCCGGAGACGAGCCTTGGAAGGTACTTGCGCTTCTGCGCCTCGCTGCCGTTCCTGCGGATCTGGTTCACGCACAGGTTGGAGTGCGCCCCGTAGGAAAGCCCTATGGCGCCCGAGGCGCGCGAGATCTCCTCCACCGCGACGATATGCGCGAGGTAGCCCATCGCCGTGCCGCCGTACTCCTCCTCGACGGTGATGCCGAGCAGGCCGAGCGCGCCGAGCTTGCGCCACAGGTCCATCGGGAACTCGTTCTTTGCGTCGATCTCCGCGGCGCGCGGCGCGATCTCCTTGGCCGCGAACTCGCGCACGCTGGCGCGCAGCATGTCGATCGTCTCGCCGTGCTCGAATCGCAGGAACGGGAGCTCCATGGGCGACCCTATTCCGGCGAGTCGGGGGTGTCGGGCAGCATCATGAGCGTCTGCTGCATGACCGCGCACAGCGTGCCGCCGCCGGCGAGCACCTCGCCGCGCGTGACGGTCAGGCTGCGGCCCGCCTTCAGCACCTCGGCGCGCGCGACGAAGCGCTCGCCGCGGCCGGGCGCGAGCATGTTGATCTTGTACTCCACGGTGACGAGCGAGCTCGTCGCCGGCATCAGGCTGTAGGCGGCGTATCCGCAGGCGGTGTCGGCGATCATGCCGACGATGCCGCCGTGCAGGAAGCCCTTCTGCTGCGTGAGCTCCGCCCGCCAGTCGAGCTCGATCTCGCAGCGGCCGGGCTCGATCGACGCCAGGCGTGCGCCGATCAGCGCCATCGCCTTCTGGCGCGCGAAGCTCGCGCGGCAGCGCGCCGCGAAGCCGGGGTCGGCGGGCTGGGGGCGTTTCAGCGGGGCGTTCATGCGGCGAGGCTACTTGACGTTTACGTAAACGTCAACTGCGCACGCGGCGCCGCCCGCCCAGCCGCTTGCGCAGGCGCTTCTCGAAGGCGGCGATTTCGGATAGCTGCGCGTCGATGTCGGAGCGCTGCTGCTCGAGGCTCGCCTTGTGGCTCGAAAGCACCGTGAGGAAGCGCTCGAGCTGCGGCCGCTCGTCGCGGCCCGGCTCGTACATGTCGATCAGCTCGCGGATCTCCGAGAGCGTCAGGCCCAGGCGCTTGCCGCGCAGCGTGAGCTTCAATCGCGTGCGGTCGCGCAGCGTGTAGATGCGGCGCTGGCCCGCGCGCCGCGGCGCGAGCAGGCCCTGGTCCTCGTAGAAGCGGATGGCGCGCGGCGTCACGTCGAACTCCCGCGCCAGGTCGCCGATCGAGTACTCGGCGCGCTCCCTGGGCTCGCTCGCGGAAGGGTCTGCGGTCATGTGGCGGGGAAGCTACTACAATTGCGGCTGAGCGGCCTCGAGCCGCGCTGCATTCTAGCCCATCCATCGTGGCCCCCACCTCGTCGCTCCAGTACCCGTTCGCCGAGCCGCCGGCACCTGGCCGCGTCGTCGAAGTGGCGCCCGGCGTGTACTGGCTGCGCATGGCGCTGCCGTTCCAGCTGAACCACATCAACCTCTGGCTGTTGCGCGACGAGGTCGGCGGCAGGCCCGGCTGGACGATCGTGGACTGCGGCATCGGCGACGAGGCGACGCGCGCGGCGTGGGAGCAGATCTTCGCTTCTACGATCGGCTCGGTGCCGGTGCGGCGCGTCGTCGTCACGCACTACCATCCGGACCACGCCGGCAACGCCGCCTGGCTGTGCGAGCGCTTCGGCGCCGAGCTGTGGATGACGCAGGGCGAGTACCTCACGGCGCACGCGGTGCGCGCGGGCGGCGCCGGCTACACCACCGAGGCCGTCCTGCGGGTGTTCGGCCAGAACGGGCTGGACGCCGAGCTGGCGGCGAAAATGGCGACGCGCGGCAATCCGTATCGGCGGCTGGTGCCCGAGTTTCCGCTGCATTACCGGCGTTTCATCGACGGCGAGCGGCTCCTGGTGAACGGCAGGCACTGGCGCACGATCGTGGGCTATGGCCACGCTCCGGAGCATGCATCGCTCTACTGCGAGGAGCTCAAGCTGCTGATCGCCGGCGACATGCTGCTGTCCACGATATCGACCAATGTCAGCGTCTGGTCGATCGATCCGGACGGCAACCCGCTCAAGCTGTTCCTCGACTCGATCGCGCGCTACCGTGAACTTGCGCCGGACGTTCTCGTGCTGCCCTCGCACGGCATGCCTTTCCGCGGCGCGCACGAGCGCGTGGCTGAGCTCGAGGCGCATCACGAGGAGCGCTTCGCCGAGCTGCTGGTGGCCTGCGAGGGGGGCGCGCGCAGCGCCTTCGACTTGATCGGGGTGCTTTTCCGCCGCAAGCTGGACAACCACCAGATGTTCTTCGCGATGGGCGAGGCCATCGCGCACCTGCACCACCTCTATTACGCGGGACGCCTGTCGCGCGCGGCAGGCGCCGACCGCGTCATGCGCTACGCCACGGCTGCGGCGCCGGCACACGCATAGGAGCTTCGCAGATGGATCGCCCCGCGCAGCCCGAGCAGCTCGCCCAGGTCTACCACCAGGTCGCCGAGCGGGCCGCCAGGCTGCTGGGCGAGTTCGCGAAGAAGCACCCGCAGCAGGGCGCGTTGGGCGACGAGCTGGGCATCGCGCGAGCCTACATGGACCTGTGGGGCCGCATGCTCGCCGACCCGGTGTCGCTCGCCGCCGTCTCGATGAACATGTGGCTGGACTACGCGCAGCTCTGGCAGGCGAGCTGGATGAAGATGCTCGGCCAGGAGGTGCGCCCGGTCGCGCTGCCCGCCAAGGGCGACGCGCGCTTCAAGGACGACGAGTGGTCGAACAACTTCCTGTTCGACTTCATCAAGCAGTCCTACCTCATCGCCGCGCGCCACATCCAGCACGCCGTCTCGAACGTCGAGGGGCTGCCCGAGGAGTCGGAGAAGAAGGTGGCGTTCTTCACCCGCCAGTACGTCGACGCGCTGGCGCCGACGAACTTCGTCATGACCAATCCGCAGGTGCTGCGCGAGACGATGTCGAGCGGCGGGCAGAACCTCGTCAAGGGACTGAACAACCTGCTCGCGGACATCGAGAAGGGCGACGGACAGCTGCGCATCAGCATGACCGACGAGTCCGCGTTCAAGCTCGGCCGCAACGTCGCCACCTCGCCGGGCAAGGTCGTGTTCCAGACCGATCTGATGCAGTTGATCCAGTTCGCACCCAGCACGGCCGAGGTCTACCGGCGGCCGCTGCTCATCATCCCGCCGTGGATCAACAAGTACTACATCCTCGACCTGCGCGCGAGCAACAGCTTCATCCGCTGGGCGGTTGCGCAGGGGCACACGGTGTTCGTGGTGTCCTGGGTCAACCCCGACGCGCGCCTCGCCGCCAAGGGCTTCGAGGACTACATGCTCGAAGGCTCGCTCGCCGCGCTGGACGCGATCGCCGAGGCGACCGGCGAGTCGCAAACGAACGTCATCGGCTACTGCCTGGGCGGCACGCTACTCGGCAGTACGCTCGCCTACCTGGCGGCGAAGGGCGAGGAGCGCGTCAGCTGCGCAACCTTCTTCGTCAGCCTGCTCGACTTCTCGCAGCCCGGCGAGCTCGGCGTGTTCATCGACGAGGAGCAGGTGCAGAACCTCGAAAAGAAGATGAACGAGCGCGGCTTCCTGGAGGGCTCGGAGATGGCGAGCACCTTCAACCTGCTGCGCGCCAACGACCTGGTGTGGTCGTTCGTGATCAACAACTACCTGCTCGGCAAGGACCCGTTCCCGTTCGATCTGCTGTACTGGAACTCGGACTCGACGCGCATGCCGGCCAGGATGCACAGCTACTACCTGCGCAACATGTATATGAAGAACCTGCTCGGCGTGCCCGGCGGCATCGAGCTCGCCGGCGTGCCGATCGACCTGTCCAGGGTGAGGCTGCCGGCGTACTTCATCTCCACCGTCGAGGACCACATCGCGCCGTGGAAGACGACCTACAAGGGCGCGAAGTATTTCGGCGGGCCGGTGCGTTTCGTGCTCGGCGGCTCGGGCCACATCGCGGGCATCGTCAACCCGCCCGCGGCGAAGAAGTACCACTACTGGACGAACGAGACGACGCCGGCGACCGCCGACGACTGGTTTGCCGGCGCCACCCAGCATCCGGGCTCGTGGTGGGAGGACTGGCAGGCGTGGATCGCCGCGCAGAACGGCGACGACAAGGTGCCCGCGCGCACGCCGGGCGACGGCGCCCTGCGCGTGCTCGAGGACGCTCCGGGCAGCTACGCGATGCTGCGCCTCGGCAAGAAGTAGCGGCCTAAAGGGGCAAGTCGCGCGGCTTGCGCCCGCGCTTTGCCATCAGGCGGTCGAAGAGCGCGCCCGGGAGCAGGCGCAGGACGGGGCCGACGAGCCCCATCTGCCAGGGGATCACCGCCATGCGCCGCCGCGCGGCGATCGCGCGCGCGATGCGGCGCGCCGCCTCGTCCGCCGGCAGCAGGAACGGCATGCGGTAGCGGTTGACGCGCGTCATCGGCGTGTCGATATAGCCCGGGCAGACCGTGACCACGGCAAGGCCGCTGCCGGCGAGCTCGTTGCGCAGGCTCTCGAGCCATGCGATCGCGGCGGCCTTGGAAGCGCTGTATGCGCCCGCGCCGGGGATGCCGCGAAAGCCCGCCACGCTCGCGATCCCGGCGAGCGTGCCGCGGCCCGCCGCGCGCATCGCGGGTGCGAAGGCGGCGAGCGAGGCCGCCAGGCCGGCGGTGTTGACGTCCAGCATGCGGCGCAGCTTCGCCACGTCGGCGAGCTCGTCGCCGTGCGTGCCGACCGAGACGCCGGCGCTTGCGATCACCAGGTCGGGCGCCCCGCAGCGACGGACGAAATCGTGCGCGGCGCGCGCGAGCGCGGCGCCGTCGGCCACGTCGAGGGGATAGATGAGCGTCTCGCCCGGGAGGCTCGCGGCGAGCCGCGCGAGCTCGGGTTCGCGCCGCGCGATCAGGGCGAGGGTGGACTGCGGGCCGGCATAATGGCGCGCGAGCGCGGCGCCGATGCCCGAGGATGCGCCGGTGATGACGACGCGCATTCCGCCTGGCTTTTGCGCCGGCTCAGCTCTTCGCGGCCATGCCCTTGCGCACCACCCCGATCAGGTAGTCCGTGGTATCGAGCAGCGCCTGGTGGCTCTTCACCGCGTCGGAATTGATCGTGTAGCGGCCCTGCACGCCCATCGCCGGGGTGCCGGTGATCTGGTACGCAAGCGACAGCTGCATCGAGCGCCGCGAGTCGCTCTGCACGCTGAACGACTTCATGACCTCGTCGAATTTGCGTGCATCGACGTCGTGCTTGCGCAGCCACTCGTCGAGCGCGGCGGAGTCGGCGGTGCGCAGTCCGTCGCGATGGATGGCATCGAACAAGGGCTGATGCAGCCGCTGCACGAGCCCCAGCGCCTGGAACGAAAAGAAGATGCGCGCATCGAGTTGCCACTGCGGATTGTTGAACACCGCCGGAATGCGCTGAAACACCACGTCGGAGGGGAGCTTCTGCGCCCAGGGCTCGAGGAGCGGCTCGAGCCGGTAGCAATGCGGGCAGCCGTACCAGAAGAACTCGATCACGTCGATCTTGCCCTTCGGCGTGTCGACCGGAATGGGCGGATCGAGCTGCAGGTAGCTGCCCGGCGCGGGCTGCGCGAGCGCCGCCAGCGGCGCGGCGAGGGGCGCGACCCCGAATGCGAGCAGCAGGCGGCGGCGGTGTGAATCCATGTCAGTTGGCCTTTGTGGTTGTCGGATCCTTCATTTTGACCAGGCTGGCGTTGAATCCGTTCTGCGCAAGCGTCTGTCGTACACGGTTGATTTCGTCAAGCTTCGTGTAAGGTCCGACCCGCACCCGGTACCACGTGCCCTTGTCGGGCAGCGACGTGGCGGCGACGCTCGATTCGACCCCGAGAATCGCGAGCTTCGCCTTCTGATTGTCGGCCTCGGCGGGGTTCTGGAACGAGCCCACCTGGATGTAGTAAACGTCCTTGCCGCCGGCGGGTTGACCCTTGCCTGCGCGCGCGTGGTCCTTGAGCTCCTTGTCGGTCACCGGCTGCTCGGCTCCCGGCAGGATCTTGTAGAAGTCGAACTTGGGCTTATCGCTGCCGCTCGCTGAGCCCTCGCCGCCCTGCGGCATTCCGGCGATCGCCGGCTGCTTGCCCTGCGTGGCCGCATCGTCGCCCGGCGTGCGCGACTTGGCGATGAACGGCAGCGGCGTCTTGTTGATGTAGAACGCCACGCCGATCGCGATCCCCAGCCCGATTACCAGGCCGATGAACACGCCGAGCAGGAACCCGCCGCCTGCCTTGTCGCGGGACGAGTGCTGCGTACGAGGATGGGCCATCACATTTTCTCCGGCGCATCGACGCCGAGGAGCGCGAGCCCGTTCGCGAGCACCTGGCGCACCGCGGCGCACAGCGCGAGGCGCGCGGCGCGCTGTGCCGGATCCTCGACGAGGATGCGCTCGGCATTATAGTAGCTGTGGAACTCGCCCGCGAGCTCGCGCAGGTAGAACGCGATCGAGTGCGGCGCGAGCTCGCGCGCCGCATCCTGCACCAGCTCCGGGAACTCGGCGAGACGCTGCGTGAGCGCGAGCTCGCGCGGGCTGTCGAGCGGATCGAGCGCGCAGCCCGCCAGGCGCGCGGGATCGCCGCCCCATTGTACGAACACGCTGCACACGCGCGCGTGCGCATACTGCACGTAGTACACCGGGTTGTCCTGCGACTCGCTCTTTGCCAGGTCGAGATCGAAGTCGAGATGCTGGTCGGATTTGCGCATCACGTAGAAAAAGCGCGCCGCGTCGTTGCCGACTTCCTCGCGCAGCTCGCGCAGCGTGACGAAGTCGCCCGAGCGCTTGCCCATCGCCACTTTCTCGCCCCCGCGGTACAGCACCGCGAACTGCACCAGCGTCACCGTGAGCCGCGTGGCGTCGAGGCCGAGGGCCTGCAGCGCGCCGCGCACCCGCGGGATGTAGCCGTGGTGGTCCGCGCCCCACACGTCGACCAGCTGCCCGTAGCCGCGCCCGAGCTTTTCCGCGTGGTAGGCGACGTCCGAGGCAAAGTAGGTGAACTGGCCGTTCTCGCGCCGCAGCACCCTGTCCTTCTCGTCGCCGAACGCGCTCGAACGGAACCACAGCGCGCCGTCCTTCTCGTAGGCATGCCCGGCCGCGGCCAGCCGTGCGACCGTGCGCTCGACCGCGCCCGCGTCGTACAGCGACTGCTCCGAGAACCAGCGGTCGAACTCGACGCGGAACTGCGCCAGGTCGTCCCTCTGGTCGGCGAGCATGTCCTCGAGCGCGAAGCGGTGCACGAGCCGCCAGTCTTCGCCCAGCAGGCGCTTGGCCGCCGCGATCAGCGCGTCGAGCGCCGCGTCCGGGTCGGCGCCGGCCGCGGGCTGCGGCAGCGCCGCCGCGTCGCGCACGAAGCGCGTGACGTGCGCGTCGTTCAGGCGCGCCGCGATGCGCAGCACGTAATCGCCGCGGTAGCCGTCCTCGGGGAAGGGCACCACGCTGCCGTGCGCCTGCAGGTAGCGCAGCCACACCGACAGCGCGAGGATGTCCATTTGCCGGCCGGCGTCGTTTATGTAGAACTCGCGCGTCACGTCGTGACCGGCGAACTCGAGCAGGGCGGCGAGGCTCGCGCCGTACGCGGCGCCGCGGCCGTGTCCGACGTGCAGCGGCCCGGTCGGATTGGCCGACACGAATTCGATGTGCACACTTTGCCGCGCGGCGGCACGCAGGCTCCCGAATTCTGCGCCTTCGCGAAGCACGCGGCTTATGACGGCCTGTTTTGCGCCTGCTTTCAGTCGAAAGTTGATGAAACCCGGTCCGGCAACTTGCGGCGGGTCGATCAACTCCGTGATCGACGGAGTCAGAGCGACAGTTCGCTCTGACAGCTTTTGCGCGATTTCGCGAGGGTTTCTCCGGAGCGGCTTGGCGAGCTGGAGCGCGATCGTGCAAGCGAAATCGCCGTGCTCCGATTGCTTCGGACGCTCGAACGCGATCGGGAACCGCGCTTGCTCCGGCGCGACCTCTGTCAGCGCCTTGCGCAATGCAGCTTCGACCTCTGTCTTGGGATCAACTGCCATGGAGAAAAGGCGCGAATTATACCTTTCGACTCAGTCGAACTCGATCGGATCGACGTCCAAGTGCCAGCGCGGCTCGCGCGGGGCGAGCTCGCGCAGGGTCTCCGACCAGCCGCGCAGGAACTCCTGCAGCGCGGCGCGCGAGCGCGACTGGACAAGCAGGCGCGCGCGCTCGAGGTCCGCGCGGCGCGTGATCACGTTCGGCACCGGGTCGTAGACGCGCACGCCCTCGATCGCCGGGGCGCGGCGCGACGCCTCGCGCAGGAAGGCCATGACGGTCTCAAGGCGGCGCGCCTCGGCGCGCAGCGCGGCCTCGGACACGTACGGCGGAAAGCCGGCCGCCTCGCGCTCGGCGAGCTGCACGGCGGCGAAGCCCGCGTAATCGTGGCGCGCGAGCGCCGCGAACAGGGGGTGCTGCGGGTAGCGCGTCTGGACCAGTACCTCGCCCAGGCGCTCGCGCCGCCCTGCGCGTCCGGCCACCTGTTCGAGCGTGGCGAACAGGCGCTCGGGGGCGCGGTAGTCGGTCGAGACGAGGGCGCTGTCCGCATTGAGCACGCCCACCAGCGTGAGCTGCGGGAAATCGTGCCCCTTGGCGAGCAGCTGCGTGCCGACCAGGATGTCCGCTTCGCCGCTGCGCGCCCCCGCCAGGGCGAGCGCGAGCTCGCCGCGGCGCCGCGCGCTGTCGCGGTCGATGCGCACGATGCGCGCCCCGGGAAAACGGGCCGCGAGGGTCTCCTCGACGCGCTGCGTGCCGCGTCCCACGGCGCGCAGGTCGGGGTTGCCGCAGGTCGGACAGGCGCGCGGAATCGGCTCTTCTGCGCCGCAGTGGTGGCAATGCAGGCGGCGGTCGGCGCTGTGCAGCACCAGGCGCGCGCTGCAGCGCGCGCAGCCCGCCGCCCAGCCGCAGGCCTCGCAGGCGAGCACCGGCGCGTAGCCCCGGCGGTTGATGAACACCAGGCTTTGCTCGCCGCGCGCCAGGCGCGCCGCGATCGCCGCGGCGAGGCTCGGCGCAAGGCCCTGCTCGGGCGCTTCGCTGCGCAGGTCCACGATGCGCACCGAAGGCATGAGCGCGCCAGGCGAGGCGCGCTCCTTCAGCTCGACGAGCTCGTAGCGCCCGGCGCGGCAGTTGAACCAGGTCTCGAGCGAAGGCGTCGCCGTGCCGAGCACCACGGGGCAGCCGGCGAGCTTGGCGCGCACCACGGCGGCATCGCGGCCGGAGTAGCGCAGGCCCTCCTGCTGCTTGAACGAGGTGTCGTGCTCTTCGTCGACCACCACCAGCCCCAGGCGCGCGATCGGCGCGAGCACGGCGAGGCGCGTACCGAGCACGATCTGCGCCTCGCCGCGCGCGGCGGCGAGCCAGGCGGCGGTGCGGGCGCTGTCCTCGAGCGCGCTGTGCAGCACCGCGACGGGCGTTTCGGGAAAGGCGTGCCGGAAGCGCGCCTCGAGCTGCGGCGTGAGGCCGATCTCCGGCACCAGCACGAGCGCCTGCAGGCCGCGCGCGATCACGCTGGCGACGAGATGCAGATAGATCTCGGTCTTGCCGCTGCCGGTGACGCCGTGCAGCAGGAACGGGCGAAACTCCCCGGCGGCGGTCTCGATGCGTGTGCAGGCCGCCTGTTGCGCGGGATTCAGCTCGTGGCCGACCACGAAGCGCGTGCCGGAGACCGGCGCGCAGGCGTCGAGCCAGCGCGCGCGCAGCATCTCGCGCAGTGCCGCGCGCGATGCCGCGCGCTTGCCGCCGAGCGCGTCGAGCAACGCGTCGGCCGGGTGCGGCCCGGCTTGCAGCGCCTCGATGAGCGTGCGCTTGCGTCCGGGGCGCAACTCGCCAGGCGGCGGCGCCGCATGCGTCAGCCGGTAGCAAGGCGCAGGATCGCGCGGCAGCGCCTTCATCGAACGCAGCCGCGGCGGCAGCGACGAGAGCACCGTTTCCCCGAGAGGCCGCTGGTAATAGCCGGCGAGAAAGCGCATCAGCTCGAGCCAGTCGGCCGACAGGCGTGGCGCGTCGTCGCGCACCGTAGCGATGGGTTTCAGTTTCCCCGCCGGGACCTCAGTCGCCTGCGCGCGCTCGAGCACCACGCCGATGCGCGGGCGCGCGCCAAAGGGCACCGCCACCCGGTCGCCGACCTCCGCAGCGAGGCCCTCCGGTAGCGCGTAATCGAACAGGCGCGCGAGCGGCACGTCCAACGCGACGCGCAGGATTCTCATGACCGCTGGAGAGATCGTGCGGCGCGCCAAAAGTCGCTTTGCGGACCGGTCGTTACAAAGCGTAGTTGAATCTCGTTGTCGAGATCTTGGGCGTAAGCATTGCGCCGGAAAGACAAAATTCTCGGGCCAGAGCCCGCTGTGGATAAAGATGTGGGTAACACGGTCACGCGGACGTAACTCTGCGGCGCGCTTAACGAGCCGCGCGGAGGTGGTCTGCGCAGAGCTCGAAAAATATTTTATAGATCAGGTAGTTGCAAGACATATGCCCGAGGGCGAGGGAAAGGCATGTTTTCCAGAGGGAGACCAGAAGTTTGTGCATAAGTCAACACTTCTTCATCCCTTCCGAATGCGCTGGGCCCGGCTGTAAGTGAGCACTTCATCTACGAGCGCTTCGACCGACTCGACCGGCGTGTGCTGCGATATCCCGTGGCCGAGGTTGAACACGTGGCCAGGGGCGGGTCCGAAGGCGTCGAGTACGCGGCGTGCCTGCGCGCGCACCGCTTCCGGGGGCGCGAACAGCGCGCCCGGATCGAGGTTGCCTTGCAACGCCACGCGCCCGCCCACGCGCTCGCGCGCGCGGCGCGCATCGACGGTCCAGTCCAGCCCCACCGCGTCGCAGCCGCTCGCGGCGATCGCCTCGAGCCACTGACCGCCCCCCTTGGTGAAGAGGATCGAGGGTACGCGCCGCCCATCGGCTTCCTTCTTCAGGCCGGCGAGTACCCAGCGCGCATAGCCGAGCGAGAACTCTTCGTAGCCGTGATGGGTGAGATTGCCGCCCCAGGTGTCGAAGATCATCACGGCTTGCGCGCCCGCTTCGATCTGCGCATTCAGATATTCGGTGACGGCGCGCGCGTTCACCTCGAGGATGCGGTGCAGCAGCTCCGGGCGCGCGTAAAGGAGCCGCTTGAGCGCTGGAAAGCCCTCGCTGCCCGCGCCCTCGACCATGTAGCACGCGAGAGTGTAGGGGCTGCCTGCGAAGCCGATGAGCGGTACGCGTCCGGCGAGCGCCTTGCGGATCTCGCGCACCGCGTCGAGCACGTAACGCAGCTTGTCGCTCGGATCGGGGGCAGAGAGCGCTGCAATCGCGGTCTCGTCGCGCAGAGGCCGCGCCAGGCGCGGGCCCTCGCCCTCGGCGAAGTGCAAGCCGAGGCCCATGGCGTCGGGCACGGTGAGGATATCGGAGAACAGGATCGCCGCGTCGAGCGGAAAGCGCTCGAGGGGCTGCAGGGTCACCTCGGTGGCGAGCGCCGGGTTCTTGGCGAGCGCGAGGAAGCTGCCGGCCCGCGCACGCGTCGCGGCGTACTCCGGCAGGTAGCGGCCGGCCTGGCGCATCAGCCAGACCGGCGTGTGCTCGGTCGGCTCGCGCGCCAGCGCGCGCAGCAGCGTGTCGTTTGCGAGCACGCTCACAACAGCCGTTCGACGATGTAGCGCCACTCGACGTCGCTCACCGGCGTGATCGAAAGCCGGTTGCCGGGGCGCAGCAGCAGCATCCCGGCGAGCGCCTTGTGGCGGCGCAGCTCGGCGAGCGGCACCAGGCGCGTCTTGCGCACGGCGCGCACGTCGACGTTGAACCAGCGCGGCGCGTCCTTCTTCGCCTTCGGATCGTAATAGGCGCTGCGCCTCTCGAATTGCGTCGGGTCCGGATAGGCGCTCGAGGCGACCTCGGCGAGGCCCGCGATGCCGGGCTCGGGGCAGCTCGAGTGGTAGAACAGCACGCCGTCCCCCGGACGCATGCCGTCGCGCATGAAGTTGCGCGCCTGGTAGTTGCGCACGCCGGTCCACGGCGTTGTCTTGCGCGGCGCCGTGAGCGCGTCGTCGATCGAGCACTCGTCAGGCTCCGACTTCATAAGCCAGTAAGCCATGACGGCTCGCTACGCCCTTTCAATTCGGACAAAGGATGGTGCCCCCCGCCTGTGCCGGTGGGCCCGGCTCCCGAACCCTGCTATACAGGGTGGTCGCTTACCGGCCACATCAGGTTCGTCCGGCACGCAAGCGTGGGACGATCACAACAGTGACACTAGGCGCCGCAACCTTTGGAAGCTATCGGTTCGGAAAATATGGGCCCGGTCGTACACCGCAGGGGGCGTGGAACTAGAACAGCTTTTCCTGCCCGGCGAGCGCAGAATCCAGCTGCGCCTCGATCGCTGCGATTCTACGCTTGGCCATCCCGATGTCAAAGCCGCCGCCCAGCTTCGTCGAGAGCAGCTCGTGCGCGATGTTCAGCGCGGCCATGACCGCGACGCGCTCGCTGCCGGAGACTTTTCCGGCCGCCTTGATCTCGTTCATCTTGCCGTCCAGGTACGCGACCGCCTGCAGGAGCGCCTCGCGCTCGCTGTCCTCGCAGGCGACGCGGTAGCTGCGCCCGAGCAAGGTCACGTCGATGGTCTTAGCGCCGTCCGCCATGCGCTCGCTCACGCCTCATCACCCGGGCAGCCGCGACAGCAAGTTTTCCAGCTTGTGCTTGGCTCCGTCGATCTTTTCGTTCAGGCGCTTCGCGTCGCTCTGCGCCGCGGCAAGCTGCTGGCGCAGCTGCATGTTCTCGGCGCGCAGCCGCTCGCATAGCGCGACGCACTGCGACACCTTGGCTTCGAGCGAGCTGAACTCCGCGTCCACGCATAAACTATGTTTCAATTTTCATGCTGCGTCAAGAAATAAGGGCGGGTTTTGCATGTGTTTCCTGATCATTAAGGCGGGCGTAAGCCGGCCGAGAAGTTCCGCGTTATCAAGGTCTCAGCGATGAGCGAGCGGAACGATTTCACGCCGCAGCCCGGCCTGCGCATCGCAGGCCGCACCCAGCGCGGACGCCCCTGCGAGCTCGCGGACAACTCCGGTGACGCACTGCCGCGCGCCGAGCTCGAGCGCCTGCTGGCGGAGCTGATCGCGGCGAACGCGTTCGAATTTCGCGCCAGCGGGGCGGCGGACGGGGTGGCGATCGGCGTGCCGCAGTTCGCCCATGTCCAAGTCGGCGAGCGCCTCTATCGGCTGGTGGTGGAGCGAAACGTCGCCCGGCTCGAGCGCTTCTAGCGTTATCATCGCGTTCGCTGAAAGGTGACCTCGGCGGCATCCGCCGCCGGAGTTGAAACGGGAAACAGGTGCGCGGCCCGGCGCGACCGGCGCCGCAATTCCTGTACTGCCCCCGCAACGGTAGGCGAGTGTGGGCGTCCCAGCAGGCCACTGCGCGGTTTAGATCGCCGCGCGGGAAGGCGGGATGCCGGTTGCAATGCTCGCGAGTCCGGAGACCGGCCTTGGCAGCGACTTCTTGACCGTCTTGAGGGCGTCGGGGATGACGCCGGGGAGGTTCGCCATGCGCCGTTTCGCTTTCGCCTTGTGTGCCGGTGTCGCGCTCACCTCGGCCGCGCGCGCGCAGTCAGACGACGCAGCCGTCGTCGTCACCGCGGTGCGCTTCCCCGAGCGCCGGCTCGATGCGCCCGTAGGCATGACGGTGATCACCACCGAGGACATCGCGCGCGACACGGCGCGCACGCTGCCCGAGCTGCTCTCCCACCTTGGCGGCCTCTACCTGCGCGACAACTCCGGCTCGCCGGACCTGCAGCTCGACCTGCGCGGCTTCGGCATCACGGGCGACCAGAACACCCTGGTGCTGCTCGACGGCGTGCGCCTGAACGAGAACGACCTGAGCCCGACCAAGCTCTCGGCCATCCCCCTGCAGTCGATCGAGCGCATCGAGATCCTGCCGGGTTCGGGCGCGGTGCTCTACGGCGGCGGCGCGACCGGAGGCACGATCAACATCATCACGCGCGGGCCGCGCGCGGGGCGGCCGACGGCGAGCGCGTACGCCGGCGCGGGCAGCCTCGCGACGCTCGAGGCGCGCGCGGACCTGAACCTGCCCGGCGAGCGCACCGGGGTGCTGCTATCGGCCTCGCACCTGGAGAGCGACAACTACCGCGTCAACAACCAACTGCGCCAGGACGATGCGACCGGAGCGCTGCGCTACGGTGACGACGCGGCGAGCCTCGCCATGAAGTTCGGCGGCGACATGCAGCGGCTGCAGCTGCCGGGCACGCGCAACGAGCTGCAGCTCGTCGCCGATCCGCGCGGCACCGACACGCCGGGCGACTGGTCGGCGCGGGACGGCAGCTTCGTCACGCTGCTCGGCCGGCGCCGTCTCGGCGACGTCGAGCTCGCCGCCGACCTGGGCTATCGCGATCAGGTCTCGCGCGCGAACTACCTGAGCCTCGCGTCGTACTACGAGGCGAACCTGCACAGCTGGACTTTCTCGCCGCGCCTGCGCTGGGAATCCGAGCCTGCCGGCATGCCGGTCAGCCTGGTGCTCGGCATCGACGCGGGCAGCTGGGGCTATGGGCGCCAGTTCGCGGCGAGCCCCGCCACGATCGGCTCGCCAACCTCGGGCAGTACCGCAAGCCAGGATCGGAGCGCGCTCTACGCGCAGCTGAACGGCCAGCCCACGCGGGCGGCGAAGCTCACCTTCGGCTGGCGAACCGAGCACGTGTCGAACACGCTCGATCAGACCGGATTCGCGACGAGCAGCCAGAGCCAGGCGCGCACGCCGCACGCGGGCGAAGTCGGCCTGCAATACGCGCTCGCCGACGCGTGGACCGCGTTCGTGCGGGCGGGGACCAGCTTTCGCCTCGCCACCGTGGACGAGAACGCGTTCACCGCGAGCGGCAGCCTGCTCGAGCCGCAGACCGCGCGCCAGCGCGACGCGGGAGTCGAGTATCGCGACCACGGCCTGCGGGTGCGCGCCACGGCGTACACGATCGATCTGCAGAACGAGATTTACTTCAGCCCGCTGGTCGTTCCGTTCGGCGCGAACACCAATCTCTCGCCGACCCGCAGGACCGGCGTACAACTCGACGCGCAATGGGCGCTCTCGCAAGCGCTCGAGCTCGCCGCGAGCGCGATCTACCAGACGGCGAAGTTCAAGTACGGTCTCTATGGCGGAGTAGACGTGACGGACAAGGATGTCCCGCTCGTGCCGCGCGCGCTCGCCAACCTGCGCGCGAGCTGGCGCATGGCGCCGCACACGCGCCTCGAAGGCATGCTCAGCTACGTCGGGCATCAGCGCTACGACAACGATCAGGCGAACACCTTCCCGCAGCACATGCCCGCGTACCTGCTCGCGGACCTGAAGCTCGCGCACGAAGCGGGCAAGTGGACCTTCACCGCGACGGTGCGCAACCTGTTCGACGAGGCCTACTACAGCTACGCGATCGTCGATTCCTTCGGTTGCGCGACCGCGATCTGCGCGTATCCGCAGGCGGGGCGCACGTGGTTCGCGAGCGCGGAGCGGCGCTTCCCCTAGCGGCCCGGGCCCGCGATATCTGCTATCTTGCTCGGCATGCCGCAGGGGCCTGCCGACGCGATCGACGTGAGCGCGCTCAATCGCGCGCTGGTGGTGAAACTGCGCCATCACGGCGACGTGCTGCTCGCCACGCCGGTGTTCGGCGTGCTCGGCGCGCGCGCGCCGCGCATGGCGATCGATGCGCTGGTATACGACGACACCGCGCCGATGCTCGCCGGGCTGCCGGGGCTGGCCGAGCTGCACACCGTGGGGCGCGCGTGGCGGGGGTTGGGCGCCGCGGAGCGGCTGGCGCGCGAGTGGCGGCTGTTCACCGGGCTGCGCGAGCGGCGCTACGACCTGATCGTGCACCTTTCCGAGCATCCGCGCGGCGCGTGGCTCGCGCGCGCGCTCGGTCCGCGCTACGCGGTGGCGCCCGCGCTTACCGGCCGCGGGCGCTTCTGGGCGAAGAGCTTCAGCCACCTGTACGCGCTGCCGCGCAACGGCCGGCGACACGCGGTCGAGCTGAACCTCGACGCGCTGCGCCGCATCGGCATACAGCCCGAGCAAGAAGAGCGGCGCGTGCGTTTCGTGCCGGGCGCCGAGGCCGAGGCGCGCGTCGACGCGCTGCTCGCCGAGCACGGCCTCGCCGCGGGCGGCTTCATCCACATGCATCCGGCCTCGCGCTGGCGCTTCAAGTGCTGGCCGGCCGACAAGAACGCGGAGCTGATCGGCCGCCTCGCCGCCGAGGGACACCGCATCGTGCTTACTTCGGCGCCGAATGCCGAAGAGCTGGCGCTGATCGAGGATATCGTGGCGCGAGCGAGCGGCAAGACCGTAAACGTCGGCGGAAAACTCAGCGTGAAGGAGCTTGGCGCGCTCACTGCGCGCGCGCGCCTGTTCATCGGCGTGGACTCGATGCCGATGCACCTCGCCGCGGCCATGGGCACGCCGACGGTGGCCCTGTTCGGGCCGAGCGGCGAGCTCGACTGGGGGCCGTGGAACGTCGCGCACCGCGTGGTGGCGAGCGGCCACAGCTGCCGCCCTTGCGGCAACGACGGCTGCGGCGGAGGCAAGCTGAGCGAATGCCTGACCACGCTCGCAGTGGACAAGGTGCACGCGGCCGCCGCCAGCCTGCTCGCGGGAACCGCGGGGTGAGCCGGCGCCTGAGCCTGGCGATCGTGCGCCAGCGCTACAACGCCTACGGCGGCGCCGAGCGCTTCGTCGCTGCCGCCCTGCCGGCGCTCGAGCGCGCGGGCGTCGACGTCACGCTGATCGCGCGTCGCTGGGAAGGCTGGGGCGCGCGGCGCGTGCTGGGAGTCGATCCGTTCTACCTCGGCAGCCTGTGGCGCGACTGGTCGTTCGCGCGCGCCGCGCGCAAGGCCTGGCTCGCGCGCGGCTTCGACCTGGTGCAGTCGCACGAGCGCATCCCGGGCTGCAGCGTGTACCGCGCCGGCGACGGCGTGCACCGCCGCTGGCTCGAGATCAGGCGCGCGAGCGCGGGCTTCGGCGAGCGGCTCGGCATCGCGCTCAACCCCTACCACCGCTACGTGTGCGCGATGGAAAAGCACCTGTTCGAGCACCCGCGGCTGCGGGCGGTGATCTGCAACTCGCGCATGGTGCGCGACGAGATCGCGCGGATGTTTCGCATCGATCCGCAGAAGCTGCACGTGGTGCACAACGGCGTCGATGTCGAGCATTTCCATCCGCGCAACCGGGACGCGTTGCGCGGCGCGGCGCGCGCCGAACTCGGCGCGCAGCCGCGCGACACCGTGTTCCTGTTCGTCGGCTCGGGCTTCGCGAGGAAGGGCCTCGCCGCGGCGATCGACGCGCTCGCCGCGACCGGCAACCAGCACCTGCGGCTGGCGGTCGTCGGGCGCGACCGGGACGCGGGGCGCTTCGCCGCGCGGGCCGCGCGTGCCGGGGTGGCAGATAGGGTGCGCTTCACCGGCGCGCTCGAAGACGTGCGGCCGCTCTACGCAGCCGCGGATTGCTTTATGCTTCCGACCCGTTATGACCCCTTTCCGAACGCCGCGCTGGAGGCGCTGGCGGCGGGCCTGCCCGCGATCGTCAGCCGGCGCTGCGGCGCGGCCGAAATCCTGCGCCCGGGCGAGAACGGCTGGATCTGCGAGCCGGACGACCCCGTCGGCCTCGCGCGCCTGATGAGCGAAGCCGACAGCGCGCTGCGCGACGGCGCGCGTTTCAGCGCGGCGGCGCGCGCCACCGCGGAGCGCTTCACGCTTTCCGACATGGCCACCCGGCTGGTCGCGCTGTACACCTCGCTCGCCGGCGGGAGCGTGCCTGCATGAAGCTGCGCTTCGCCCTCTTGCTCGCTATCGCGCTCGTGAGCACGGCCTCGTGCGCGACCTCCCTGACCGAAGACCGGGCGAACGCGCTCGGAGAGAAGGCGGCCAAGGGCGACGTCAAGTCCGGCACCGAGCTCGAGCGCCGCGCCAAGGAAGGCGACCCGCTCGCGCAGCGGCTGCTAGGCGCGCTGTACAGCTCGGGCCGCGGTGTGCCGCGCAACGACGAGTACGCGATCGAGTGGTTCCGCAAGGCGGCGGAGCAGGGCGACCTGCCTTCGATGCACAACCTGGCGGTGATGTACGCGCGCGCGCCGGGCAAGCTGAGGAACCTCCCCGAGTCGCTCAAGTGGTTCCGCGCCGCCGCCGACAAGGGCTACGCGCGCTCGCAGTCCAACCTCGCCTACATGCTGATCGAGGGCCAGGGCACGGCGCAGGACCTGCCGCAGGCGATAGCCTGGCTGGACAAGGCGGTCGCGCAGGACGAGCCATTCGGCGAGTTCCTGCTCGGCAAGCTCTACCGCGACGGCCGCGGCGTCGACAAGGACCCCGCGAAGGGACTGCAGCTGATCGGCAAGGCGGCGGAGGCGGGCCTGCGCGAAGCGCAATTCGAGCTCGGCCTGATGTACGTGGACGGCGTAGGCGTCGAGAAGAACGACGCCAAAGCGCTCGAATGGCTGCGCAAGTCGGCCGAGCAGCGCTATCCGAATGCCCAGTACGTGCTCTTCGGGGTGTACTGGAAGGGAGCCCTGGGTGAGAAGCGCGACCGGAAGAAGGCCGTCACCTGGCTGCAGCAGAGCGCCAACCAGGACTTCGCGCCGGCGCAGTTCCAGCTCGGCCTGCTGTACGCGAACGGCGAGGGCGTGGAAAAGGACGAGCGCCAGGCCTACGCCTGGATGGTCGAGGCGGCGAAGAACGGCAGTCCCGAGGCAGCACAATTCGTGCAGCGCATCGAGAGCGGACTGAAGGCCACGGAAAAGAAATGAGCAAGGCGCTGCAGGAGAGCCGCGAGCTGTACCTGAGGCTCTTGTCGTACGTGCGGCCGCACGCCAAAGTGTTCGCCCTGGCGGTGCTCGGGATGATCCTGACCGCCGCGACCGAGCCGCTCCTGCCCGCGCTCATGAAGCCGCTGCTCGACGGCGGCTTTGCCGCCATGGGCGGGCGGCCGTCCCTTTCGCCGCTCGCCTTCGCCGGCGCGCTGATCGGCATCTTCATTCTGCGCGGCCTGTTCTCGTTCAGCTCGTCCTACGCGATGGCCTGGGTGGCGAACCGCGTAGTGCTCGACCTGCGCGCGGCGATGTTCGCGCGCCTGGTGCGCTTCCCGACGAAGTACTTCGACGACAACAGCTCGGGGATGCTGCTGTCCAAGGTCACCTACGACGTCTCCGGCGTGACCGCCGCCGCGACCAGCGTGCTCACGGTGGCGGTGAAGGATTCGATCGCGGTGGCGGGCCTGCTCGGCTGGCTCTTCTACCTCAACTGGAAGCTGACCCTGATCGCGCTCGCGGTGGGGCCGCTGGTCGCGCTCGTGGTGCGGCTCTTCTCCAAGCGGCTGCGCGGCATGGCGCGCGGCGCGCAGTTCGCCATGGGCAATCTCGCGCACGTGCTCGAAGAGACGATCGAGTGCCACAAGGTGGTCAAGGTGTTCGGCGGCCAGGACTACGAATCGCGCCGCTTCGAAAAGGCGAACCAGCTGGTGCGCGGCTACAACATGCGCCAGACCGTGCCGGCGGCGGCCACGGTGCCGATCACTCAGATCCTCGCCTCGGTCGCGATCTCGATCATCGTCTACATGGCGCTGCGCGAGTCGCTCGCGCAGCGCACCACCGTGGGCGAGTTCACCTCGTTCATCACTGCGATGCTGATGCTGCTCGCGCCGCTCAAGCGCCTCACCGACGTGAACGCGCCGCTGCAGCGCGGGCTGGCCGCTGCCGAGAGCGTGTTCGGCATGGTCGACACGCCGGTCGAGGAAGACAGCGGCACGGTGGTGCTCGCGCGCGCGCACGGCGAGGTCGCCTACGAAAAGGTGAGCTTCGTTTATCCGACGCGCACCGAGCCCGCGCTCGCCGACATCGACCTGCGCGTACGCCCGGGCGAGACGGTGGCGCTGGTGGGCGCCTCGGGCGGGGGCAAGACCACGCTCGTCAACCTCCTGCCGCGCTTCTACAGCCCGACCTCGGGCAGGATCCTGCTCGACGGGCACGATATCCAGACGCTGACCCTGGATAGCCTGCGCGCCAACGTCGCGCTGGTGAGCCAGGACGTGGTGCTGTTCAACGACAGCATCTACGCCAACATCGCCTACGGCAGGCTCGGCGGCGCAAGCGAGCGCGAGGTGATCGCCGCGGCCGAAGCCGCGCACGCGATGCAGTACATCCGCGAGACGCCGGAGGGCCTGAACACGCTCATCGGCGAGAACGGGCTGCGGCTCTCGGGCGGGCAGCGCCAGCGCCTGGCGATCGCGCGCGCGCTGCTCAAGGACGCGCCGGTGCTGATCCTGGACGAGGCGACCTCGGCGCTCGACTCGGAGTCCGAGCGCCACGTGCAGGCGGCGCTCGAGACGCTGATGCGCGGGCGCACCACCATCGTCATCGCGCACCGCCTGTCGACCATCGAGCACGCCGACCGCATCGTGGTGATCGAGCGCGGCAGGATCGTCGAGGCCGGCCGCCACGCCGAGCTGCTCGCGCGCGACGGCGTCTACGCGAAGCT